>JBILXZ010000087.1:0-8053 GCA_044378015.1 Tagaea sp. | reverse complement strand
GGGCGCCTCGACGTGGGCGACATCTACGCCCAGGTCGCGTTCTGGCAGCAGGCCAATCTCGTCGCGCGCGAAGTGAATGCGCGCGAGGTCGTCGACCTCTCCTTCGTGCGCGGCCACATGAACGTGCCGCGCAGCTAAGGTGGAGCTGGTCTGCGAAGGCATCGCCCACCGCTACGGGGCGTTGGAAGTACTCGCGGGCATCGATCTTGCCGCGCGGCCGGGCGAGTGCCTGGCACTGCTGGGGCCTTCGGGCTGCGGCAAATCCACGCTGCTCGGCATCATGGGCGGCTTGCTGGCGCCGAGCGCGGGTCGCGTCGTGCTGCGGGGCGACGCCCCGGCTTCCTCGCTCAATCCCGTCACCTACGTGTTCCAGGATTTCGCGTTGCTGCCCTGGCGCACGGTCGCGGGCAATGTGGCGCTGGCGCTCGAACATCGCGGCCTTACCAACGCCGAGATGAACGCGCGCGTGGCCAATGCCCTCGCGCGCACGAGCTTGAGCGAATTTCGCGACGCGTTTCCCAAGCAATTGTCGGGCGGCATGCGCCAGCGCGTGGGCATTGCGCGCGCCCTCAGCGTCGATCCGGCGGTGTTGCTGCTCGACGAGCCGTTGTCCGCACTCGACGCGCAGACGCGCGATCTGCTGATGGAAGATTTTCTGAAACTGTGGCTCGCATCGCGCACCACGTCGGTCTATGTCACGCACAATCTGCAGGAAGCGTTGCGCCTTGCCGACCGCATTTGCGTGCTGTCGCGCAGGCCCGGCCGCATCAAGGAGATCGTCGCGATCGATCTGCCGCAAGCCCGGCGCGGCACGCCGGAAGCAGCGCGCCGCATGGCCGAATGGGCAGAGCATCTGTGGCATCTGATCCGCGACGAAGCGGCCGTGGCCGAGCGCGAGGTTGCCGATGTCCGATAGGCAGGTCGAATTTCGAGGGCTCGGCTTTGCGCCGCAGCCGGTGCGCTACGCCGCCCTTGCCGCCTTCGCCGCGCTGCTGTCCGTTTGGGAATATGCCGGGCGTGCAGGCCTCGTCTCGCCGATTTTCCTGCCGCCGCCCAGCACCGTTGCAAAAGCGCTCGCCGACCTTTGGGCGCAAGGGCTCCTGCTGCGCCATCTGTCGGAGAGCGCTTATCGGCTCGTCTTCGGCTGGGGGCTCGGCACGTTCCTGGGCCTCGCGGCAGGCTTCGCGATGGGCATCTGGTCGGTAAGCCGGGCGATCGGCGTGCCGTTCGTGTCGGCGTTGTTCCCGATCCCCAAAATCTCTTTGCTGCCGCTGCTGATCCTGTGGCTTGGCATCGGCGAAGCCTCGAAAGTGGCCACGATCGCTCTGGGCGTATTCTTCCCGACCGTCATCGCGACCTATGCCGCCATCGATGCTGTCCCGCGCAATCTCATTCGCATGGGCCAAAGCTTCGGCCTGCCCACGTCCGACGTGCTGCGCAAGATCGTGCTGCCGGGCGCCTTGCCCGGCATCCTCGCAGGCTTCCGCATTTCAAGCTCGATAGCACTCATCCTGCTGGTGTCGGCGGAAATGATCGGCGCGCAATATGGTATTGGCGCTTTCGTGCTGCAGGCCGGCAATCTGATGCTGACCGACCAGCTTCTGGCGGGCGTGGTCATCCTGTCGATCCTGGGCCTCGCCATCGGCACCGCCCTCGGCCAGATCGAAAAGCGCCTGCTGCGCTGGCGGTAGGGTCGGGGGTCGCACCCGGTTGATCCGATCGCAGATCGCCAGCGTATAGTCTCGACATCATGACCGACGACAAATTCATTGCCACCAAGCTGAAATGGGCGCGCGACGGCCGGCTTCTGACCGGGGCGGCTGCCCCGCCGGCTCAGCGTTTGCCGCCGGGGCAGCGCCGCGTCGAGACATGGCCCGTGCTCGATATCGGCGTTGAACCTGGGGTCTCCAGGGCCGATTGGTCGCTCGAGGTGACGGGCCTTGTCGATGCGCCCCTCAAATGGGATTGGGCAGCCTTCCAGCGCCAGACGCAGACCGATTTTCTGTCGGATATCCACTGCGTGACCGCATGGTCGCGCTTCGACAATCGTTGGCGCGGCGTCGCCACGCGCCATGTGCTCGAACTCGTGCGGCCCAAGCCTGAAGCGCGTTTCGTGATCCAGCATTCGTTCGACGGGTACACGACGAACGTGCCGCTCGCCGCCTTTGCCGAAGACGACGTGCTGCTGGCCCATGCCTGGGAGGGAGCGCCCTTGTCGCTCGCCCATGGCGGGCCGGTAAGGCTGATATTGCCGAAGCTCTATCTGTGGAAGAGTGCGAAGTGGCTTGCGAAGCTGGAATTCGTGGCCGAAGATCGCGCTGGATTCTGGGAGCAGCGCGGCTACCACATGAACGGCGACCCTTGGACGGAGGAACGTTATGGCTAGACGCACGAGCCCGCCGCCTTTGCCGGTCACGCGCCGTCTGTTTGCGGGCCTCGGATTCGCGGTCGCGATGGGCGGCTATTACGGCGAAAAACTGATCGGCAAAGCTGCGGCGGCGCCCTCGAGGAGCACCGGCATGTCCGTCTTCGATTTCGAATTCACGTCGATCGAAGGCGCGAAGCTGCCCTTGTCGGCGTATCGCGGCAAGCCCGTGCTCGTCGTCAACACGGCTTCGTTCTGCGGCTACACGCCGCAATACACCGAGCTCGAAAAGCTCTGGGACCTCTACAAGGACAAGGGCCTTGTGCTGGTCGGCGTGCCGTCCGACGATTTCGGCCGCCAGGAGCCGGGGACGAACGCCGAGATCAAAGCCTTCTGCGAAGGGTTCGACGTGTCGTTCCCGATGGCGGAGAAGAACGTCGTCGCCGGCCCCAAGGCGCATCCGCTCTACAAATGGATCGCGCAGGCGATGGGCGAGGGCGCCACGCCGCGCTGGAACTTCTTCAAGCATCTGTTCGGACGGGACGGCCAGCCGATCGCGTCGTGGCCGTCGCGCGTTTCGCCGACGGGTCCCGATATCCGCAAGGCCGTCGAAGCCGCCCTTGCCGCCAAGCCGAATGCCTGACTTCGGCCTCGATTGCCGGACGGAATTCCAGCTCGACCATTCGGTCGCCCAGCTCAATCACGGCTCCTTCGGTGCCACGCCCATTCCGGTGCGCGATGCGGCCGAGGCGTGGCGGCGGCGCATGGAAGCCGATCCCACGCATTTCGTGCGGCGCGTGTGGCCGGAGGCCGTTGCGGCCGCGCGTGCGGCCCTTGCGGCATTTCTCAATGCCGATCCGGACGGTTTGGTGCTCGTCGAAAACGCCACGCAAGGGGCCAATGCCGTGCTGCGTTCGCTCGATCTGGGCCCTGGCGACCGCGTGGTCACGACGAATCACGGCTACCGGGCCGTCGCCAAGACGGTCGATTACGTTTGCAGGCGGGCGGGGGCCACGCATGTGCGGCTCGAGTTCGGCCGTGCCGTGCCGACGGCATCCGATATCGCGGCCCGGCTGCCGCCGCGCACGCGCCTGCTGGTCGTCGACCACATCACGTCGCCGAGCGCTCTGGTGCTGCCGGTCGCCGAGATCCTGGCGGCGGCGCGCGCGTTGGGCGTGAAAGTGCTGGTCGACGGCGCGCATGCACCGGGCCAATTGCCGCTCGATCTTTCCGCCCTGGATGCCGATTTCTATGTCGGCAACTGCCACAAATGGCTTTTTGCGGCCAAGGGGGCGGCGTTTCTGAGCGTTGCGCCTGCCCATCGCACCTGGGTTCATCCGCCGACGATCTCGCACGGACTCGACCAGGGCCTTTCGGCCGAGTTCGATTGGACGGGTACGCGCGACGTGGGTGCGTGGCTTGCGATCCCGGACGGGCTCGCCTTCGGCGCGCGCTTCGGCTGGCCGCAGATCCGCGCGCACAACAATGCATTAGCGGCCGCGATGGCCGCCCGATTGACGGCGGCGTTCGGCACCGAGATTCTGGGCCCGCCGGAGGCGCGCGCGCATTTGGCCGCCATCCGCCTGCCGCTGGGCGGCAGCTGCGACGAGAAGCGCGCGTTCGCCTTGCTCGCCCGGCTCTACGACATCGTGCGCGTGCAAGCGCCGATCATGGCGTTCGAAAACGCGTTGTGGGTGCGCGTGAGCGCGCAGATCTACAACGTGCCCGCCGACGCCGACGCGCTTGCCGCCGTCGACTGGGCGGCGCTTGAACAATAGGCTCGCCTGCCGTACGAATCCCCTCGGCAACGACAAAAAAACCGAGGGGAGCGGCGACAGGTTCCATGTCCGGGAAATTTCTGCTTGCGATCGACCAGGGGACGACCTCGACGCGCGCGATTCTATTCGCGAATGACGGCGCGCCGGTTGCGTCCGCGCAAGTCCAGCTCAAGCAGCATTATCCGGCGCCCGGCTGGGTCGAGCATGACGGCGAGGAGATTTGGACAGCGACTTTGTCGGTCGTGCGCCGCGCGCTGTCGAACGCCAAGGCCAAAGCCGCCGACGTTACGGCCATCGGCATCACGAACCAGCGCGAAACCACGCTCTTGTGGGACCGCGCGACGGGCAAGCCCATCCACAAAGCGATCGTCTGGCAGGATCGGCGCACGGCCGAGTGGTGTCGCACGATGCGCGCCAAGATCGGCGATGCCGAACTCGGCAAGCGCACGGGTTTGTTGTTCGACGCTTATTTCTCCGGCTCCAAGATCGCCTGGCTGCTCGAGAATGTGGCGGGTGCGCGTGCGGCCGCCAAAGCCGGGCGGCTCGCCTTCGGCACGATCGACACGTTTTTGCTGTGGCGTCTCACCGGCGGCAAGGTGCACGCGACCGACGCCACCAACGCCGCGCGCACGATGCTGTTCGACATCAAGCGCCAAGTCTGGGACGCGGAATTGCTGAAGGCGTTTGCGATCCCGGCAAGCCTGCTGCCCGAGGTGCGCGACTCCGCCGCCGATTTCGGCGCGACCGACGCCAGACTTTTTGGCGGTGCGATCCCCATTCGCGGCATTGCGGGCGACCAGCAGGCAGCAGCCTTCGGCCAGGCGTGTTTTGCGCCGGGCATGGTGAAGAGCACCTACGGTACTGGCTGTTTCGTGCTGTTCAACACCGGCGGCAAATTCGTGCGCTCGAGAAACCGGCTGCTGTCCACCGTCGCCTATCGGCTTGGCGGCAAAACCGCCTACGCGCTCGAAGGCTCGATCTTCGTTTCGGGGGCTGTCGTGCAATGGGTGCGCGACGGGCTCAAGGCAATCGTCAATGCCGCCGACAGCGAAAAGGTCGCGCGGCAGCTCGACGGCAATGGCGGCGTCTATCTGGTGCCGGCTTTCACAGGACTCGGCGCGCCCTGGTGGGACCCCGATGCGCGCGGCGCCATCCTGGGGCTCACGCGCGATTCCGGGCAAGCGCAGATCGTGCGCGCAGCGCTCGAATCGACTGCCTACCAGACGCGCGATCTGATGGCGGCAATGCGGAAAGATCTCGGGTCCAAGGCGGCGCTCAAATCCCTCCGCGTCGACGGCGGCATGGCGGCTAACGATTGGGTCATGCAGTTTCTGGCCGACCAGCTCGGCGTGGAGGTCGATCGGCCGGTCGTGACGGAGACAACCGCCTGGGGGGCCGCCGCTTTGGCGGGGTTGGGCGCGGGCGTTTACAATTCGCCCGCCGACATCGCCAAATTGCGCCGCGCCGACCGGCTGTTTGCGCCCAAAATGCCGACAGCCGCGCGCGACAAGCTCTATAGCGGCTGGCAAGTTGCGGTCGCCCGTGTGCGTTCGGACTTTTCGGGCGGCGGAAAAGCCAAGCGATAAGAGCATATTAGCCGCATTCGCCGGGTCATGTCATAAAAGCTTCATAAAAACATCGCAGATGGAACATTCTGCGCGCTTAAACGACGCGAGAGTCCGTACGTGCGGGCGAAACCACGTCAAAAAAATGGGAGACTCCAAATGATTTTCCGTCGGAGCTTGTTCGCGGCAACTGCCGCCGCAGCCTTGATCGCCTCGGCCGGCCTTGCCCAGGCCCAGCAGAAAGTGCAGATCGATTTCTGGCACGGCCTTACGCAGCCGCTCGGTGGCCTGCTTGAGCAGATCGCGGCCGACTACTCGGCCTCGCAGCCGCGCTTCCAGATCAACGCCACCTTCCGCGGCGCCTATCCCGAAACGATGGTCTCCTCGATCGCCGCCTTCCGCGCCGGCAACGCCCCTCACATTGTGCAGATGTTCGAAGTGGGCACGGCCACGATGATGGCCGCGCGCGGTGCCGTCATTCCGGTCCACGAGCTGCTGCGCAATACCGGCGTCGCGATCGACTTCAACGACTACATCCCGGCCGTGCGCGGCTACTACGCGCTGCCCAACGGCAACCAGATGTCGATGCCGTTCAATTCGTCGACGACCATCATGTTCTACAACAAGGACGCATTCCGCAAAGCGGGCCTCAATCCCGAGCAAGCGCCGCGCACCTGGACCGAAATGCGCCAGGCGACGGCCGCGCTGAAGGCCTCGGGCCATGCCTGCCCGTTCACGACCGCGTGGCCGACCTGGGCGCAGCTCGAGCAGTTCTCGGCGCTCCACAACGTGCCGCTCGCCTCGGCCCAGAACGGCATGGAAGGCATGAATGCGGAACTGCGCATCAACAGCCCGCTCCATGTCCGCCACCTCACCACGCTCGTCGATATGAGCAAGGACAACACCTTCCGCTACGGCGGCCGCGACGGTGCGGGCGACGCTTTGTTCGCGTCGGGCGAATGCGCCATCATCCACGCCTCGTCGGGCTTCCGCGCGCGCGCGTTGCGTGAAGTGCCGGGCGGTGCCGCGAATGTGGGTGCGGCGATGCTGCCCTTCTACGACGACGTGGCGGGTGCGCCGAACCAGACGATCATCGGCGGCGCTTCGTTCTGGGTGCTCAACGGCGGTCCGGGTCGCGTGCGCACGGCCGACGAGCAGCGCGGCATCGCGGAATTCTTCGCGTATCTGGCGCGCCCGGAAGTGGCGGCCAAGTGGCACACCGACACGGGCTTCCTGCCCGTGACGCGCGCGGCCTTCGCGCGGGTCCAGGCGACCGACTTCTACCGCCAGAACCCGGGTGCCGACGTGCCGGTGCAGCAGATGCTGCGCGGTGCGTCGACCGAAAACACGCGCGGCCTTCGCCTGGGCAACATGCCGGAAATCCGCGTCGTGATCCAAGAAGAGATCGAGCGCGCCTTCCAGGGCCAGCAGACACCCCAGCAGGCTCTCGACAATGCCGTGCGCCGCGGCAACGAAATCCTGCGCAACTTCGAACGCGCCAACCGCTCGTAAGAACGGTCAGGCGTTTACGGCGAGGGGGCCGCTCCTTTCAGGGGGCGGCCCTTTCGCGTCTTCTGTCCCAAGCCCCAAGCCTCGAATAGATGCAAAAACGCGTCATCTTCCCGAACAAGATCCTGCCCTACGCGCTGCTCGCCCCGCAGATCGCGATCACGGTGATGTTTTTCTTTCTGCCCGCAGGCCAGGCGATCTGGCAGTCGCTGCTGATGCAGGACGCGTTCGGCCTGCGCGTCGAGTTCGTGTGGTTCGAGAATTTCGCGCGCATCCTCAATGACCCCAACTATCTCGCCGCGATCAAGACCACGGTCGTGTTCTCGACGGCCGTCACGTTCCTTGCGATGGCGCCGGCTTTGCTTCTGGCGCTGATGGCCGATCGCCAGATCCGCGGTGCAGACACGTTCAAGACGCTGATCGTGTGGCCCTACGCGGTCGCGCCTGCAGTCGCGGCCGTGCTGTGGCTCTTCATGTTCCACCCGTCGATCGGCGTGGTTGGCCAATTGCTGATCCAGATGGGCGTCAAATGGAACTACGCGCTCGACGGCAACCAGGCGATGCTGCTTGTGATCCTTGCCTCGGCCTGGAAACAGGTCAGCTACAATTTTCTCTTTTTCCTCGCAGGCCTGCAGTCGATCCCAAAATCGATCCTCGAGGCCGCCGCGATCGACGGTGCCAGTGCGCGCACGCGATTCTGGACCGTGATTTTCCCATTGCTGTCGCCGACTACTTTTTTCCTGCTCGTGGTCAACGTGGTCTATGCGTTTTTCGATACGTTCGGCACTATCGACGCGCTGACCAAAGGAGGGCCGGGTACCTCCACCGTCACGCTG
>JBILXZ010000004.1:0-100723 GCA_044378015.1 Tagaea sp. | reverse complement strand
CACTGTTCGCGTTCGTCAACCGCGAGACGCTTGCCCCCGGCCAGACGCAGTTCAAACGCGGCGATACCGGCGCGGAGATGTATCTGGTCGTCGATGGCGAGATCGAAATCGTCGAACTGGCGAAGTCGCTCGGACCCGGAACCGTGCTGGGCGAAGTCGCCCTGGTCGTGCCCTCGCACAGGCGCACGGCGACAGTGCTCGCCAAAACGAAAGCAACGCGCGCGCGCATGACCAAACGCGACATGGAGCCGACCGCCCTGCAGAACCCGACCTTCGGTTTCGGGATCTTGAAGATCGTCGGCCGCCGCCTTTCGGAGGACGTGGAACGGCTCGAACGGCGAATCGCGGACGGCGTCTAGGCGGGTGCCGCGAAGCGCCCGCCTTTGCGGTAGGCGGCAAGATAGACGGGGGCCACCGCTTCCATTGCGGCGGGCTGGATGCACAGCGCTTCGAGCCCTTGCGCGCCCGTGCCGATATTGTCGGTCTTCAAGAGTTCGACCTGGTCGCGCGTCAGCAGCTTGATCGGCAGCATGCCCATCAGCGTGCCCTGGATTTCGGCGATCGGCCACGCGATCGGCACGAGGCCGCGATGCTTGCCGATCGTCTTCAGCAGAAATTCCATAAGCTCGCGAAAGCTGTAGACGGTGGGGCCGACCGCTTCGTAGGTCTGGCCCTTGGCGCTGTCGTAGGCGATCGCGCGTTCGACCGCCGCGGCCACGTCGTCGACATAGACGGGCTGGAACCTGGTGTGCCCGCCGCCGATCAGCGGCAAGGCCGGCGACCACGCGGCCATCTGCGCGAAGCGATTGAAGAAGCCGTCTTCGGCGCCGATCACGATGGACGGGCGGATGACGGTTGCGTTCGGGAATGCCGCGCGCACGCCTGCTTCGCCGGCGGCCTTGCTGCGCGCATACTCGGATTTGGACGCCGCATCGGCCCCGAGCGCGGAGACCTGCACGAACGACGTCGCGCCGGCGGCAAAGGCGGCTTTGGCAAGGCGCGCGGCGCCGTCCGCCTGCAGCGCCTGGAAAGTCTGGTTGCCGCTCTGGGCCAGGATGCCGACGAGATTGACGACCGCGTCGGCGCCGTGCACGGCGGCGGCGAGTGCCGCGTCGCTGTCGGCTAGGTTGACGCGCATGGGGGCGATCTGGCCGACCGTGCCCATGGTCTTCAAAAACGCGCCCGCAACCGGATCGCGCATGCAGGCGCGCACTGTGTAGCCTTGCTGCGCCAAGCGCCGCACCACGTAGCGTCCGATGAAGCCCGATGCGCCGAATACCGTCGCGCGCCGACCCGGTCCGATCCCTGCCCCCATTTGCGTGGCCCCATCGCTTGAAATGCCCGATCCCATGGCGATAGAGCCAAGCCCGGCACACGTCAAGTCCCGGCGCCGAGCAAGGCGCCGCCGCGGCTCAACGAGCATTTGACTTCGCCCCGTTCTTCGGCGTAAAGACGCGACCTTGCGCACGAGACCCGGTGCCCGGGTGGCGGAATTGGTAGACGCGCTAGATTCAGGTTCTAGTGGCCGTAAGGTCGTGGAAGTTCGAGTCTTCTCTCGGGCACCAACTTCTCCTCTACGAACAGGGTCAAATGGCAGCGACCGTCCATCTGCATCAAGGCGACCTGCCCGACGGGCTCAAATTCGGCGCGTCGGTCGCGATCGATTCCGAGACAATGGGCCTGCGGCCCGAACGCGACCGGCTGTGCGTGGTGCAATTGTCCGCCGGCGACGGCACGGCGCATTGCGTGCGCTTTGCCAAGGGCGACTACGCCGCACCCAACCTCAAAGCGCTGCTGGCCGATCCGGCGACCCTCAAGATCTTCCACTTCGCGCGCTTCGACGTGGCCGTGTGCGCCAAGTATCTCGGCGTGCGCGTCGCGCCCATCTACTGCACCAAAATCGCGTCGCGTCTCGTGCGCACCTTCACCGACCGTCACGGCCTCAAGGATCTGTGCCGCGATCTGATCGGCAAGGAATTGTCCAAAGAGCAGCAATCCTCCGATTGGGGGGCGGCCGAACTCACGCAAGCGCAGCTCAATTATGCTGCAGCCGACGTGCTGCACCTGCACGCGCTCAAGGTAAAGCTCGACGAAATGCTCGCGCGCGAAGGCCGCTCGCATTTGGCGCAAGCCTGCTTCGATTTTCTGGGCACGCGCGCCGATCTCGATCTGCTGGGCTGGAGCGAGGAAGACATTTTCGCGCATTGATGTCAGCGGCTTTTGCTGCAGCGCAGCATAAGATTGCCCCCGGCTGCAGACGCTCTAATTCTTCTTTGAAAAACATTACCTTAGAGACATTGACTTCGCGCCCCTAGAACAGGCATAGTTCTTGCCTCGCAATGGGAGGCCTTCCCGGCCAATGACAACGCTAAAAGCCTTATCGGCTGTGGCAAATTCGGCGCCCACGCACGATCTTGCGGTTGCGCGACGTGCGATTGCGGTCGAGCGTGCCGGGCTTGAAGCGTTGGAAGCGAGCCTCGACGCGAATTTCGTGGCCGCGATAGACCGCATTGTCGCTGCCCCAGGCCGCGTGGTCGTGTCGGGCATGGGCAAGTCGGGCCATGTCGGTCGAAAGATCGCGGCGACTTTGGCCTCGACCGGCACGCCTGCCCAATTCGTGCATCCGGCCGAAGCGAGCCACGGCGATCTCGGCATGATCACGTCGGCCGACGTCGTGCTGGCCCTGTCCAATTCGGGCGAAACCGTCGAGATGACCGATCTTGTCGGCTACTCGCGCCGCTTCGCCATTCCGCTGATCGCGATCACGGCGCGCGAAAAATCGGCGCTTGCGACGGCCGCCGACATCGTGCTGCTGCTGCCGGCGGCCGAAGAAGCCTGCCCCGTGGGCCTCGCGCCGACAACGTCGACGACGATGCAGCTTGCGCTGGGCGACGCGATCGCGGTCGCGCTGATGGAGCGGCGCGGCTTTACGGCGGCGCATTTCCGCGAGTTCCACCCGCGCGGCGCTTTGGGCGCGCGGCTCGCGAAGGTCGGCGATCTCATGCACGCCGATCTTCCGCTCGCGAGCCCCGGCCAGAAAATGGCCGACGTGCTGATCAAGATGACCGCCAAGCGGTTCGGCTGCATCGCCGTCGTCGACGCGCAAGGCTGGCTTGCGGGCGTCGTGACCGACGGCGATTTGCGCCGCCACATGGCGCCCGACTTGCTCGACCGGCCGGTCGATGCGGTGATGACGCGCAACCCGCGCGCGGTCGCGCCCGAGACGCTGGCCGCCGAGGCGCTGGCGCTGATGAACACGCACCAGATCACGGCGCTGTTCGTCTGCGAGACGCAGGACGGAAAACGCCGCCCTGTCGGCATTCTCCACATCCACGATTTGCTGCGCGCGGGCATCGCATGATTCCGCACGCGACGCCCCGACCGCCCCAACCCGAGGTCGAGCCCGGCGAACTGCCGCCGCTGGCCCCCGTCGCGGCGGCGCCGGATGCGCAGACCGTGCCGCCGCCGCCGCGCGCGCGGCTTGCCGCCCTCGCGCCCGGCGGCCCGCGCGTGCTGAGCCCGCTCTACAGCCAGATCGTGGGCCTGCTCAAATTCGCGTTGCCCGCCGCCGCCCTCGGCATCGCGGCGTTGGTGCTGCTGTGGCCGCAGCTCAATCCGATCGACGCGCGCTTTCGCCTGACGCCGGTGCAGGTGTCGGTCGAAGATCTGGAAAATCTGCGCATGGTGCAGCCGCGCTATGTCGGCGTCGACGACCGCAACCAGCCATTCACGATCGTCGCCGAACAGGCGACCCAGGCCAAAGGCTCGTCCGATTCGACGGACCTCAAAGACCCGCAAGGGGACATCGCGATGAACTCGGGCACTTGGCTTGCCATGACGGCCGAACACGGGCTCTACCGCCAGCCCGACAAGGCGCTCGAACTGTGGGGCGGGGTCACCTTGTTCCACGACGGCGGCTACGAGATTTCGACGGACCGCGCGCGCGTCGATCTCGACCGCGGCACCGCAAAAGGCGACGCGCCCGTGCGCGCGCAAGGACCCAACTCGCAGCTCGACGGGGACGGCTTCCGCATCGACGATCGCGGCGCGCGCGTCGAAGTGACCGGGCAGTCGCGGGTTCTGCTGTTCCCCTCGCCGCGCGCCGTTCCCGCGTCGACCCCGACGGTCCCGCGCGCGCAAGCGGCCGTGCCGCCGCCGCCAACGCCCGCACCGCGCCGATGAGCCGCCCTCGCCATCTCGCCTTTTGGGGCGCTTTGACGGCGGCGTGCGGCCTCTGGAGCGCGGCCGCCTGGAGTCAGGCGATCGAACTTGGCCGCGGCGGCTCGGGTGCCCCCATCGAGATCACCGCCAACAACGGCATCGAATGGGACCGCGACGCCAAGCGCTATGTGGCGACCGGCGCCGCCGCCGCGCGCCAGGGCGAAACGAGCGTCTTCGGCGACCGGCTGGTCGCCTGGTATCGCGACGCGGCCACCGGCGGCACCGAGATATTCCGCTACGAAGCGATCGGCAACGTGCGCTTCGAAACCCCCACCCAGAAGGTCGAAGGCGACCGCGGCATTTTCGACGTCGACAGCGAGGTCGTCGTCGTGACAGGCCGCGCGCTCAGGCTCACAACGCCGACCGACACGCTGACCGCGCGCGACACGCTCGAATACTGGTCGGCGCGCGAGATCGCGGTCGCGCGCGGCAACGCGATGATCGTGTCGGGCGAACGACGCATGACGGCCGACGTGATGACGGCGCACTTCGTGCAGCGGCAGCCGCAGGCCCGGCAGGCGGGCGCGTCCGCGCGCGGACAGCAGCAGAACGCGCGCGCAGCACAGCGTCCGGCCGCCGCCGCTGCGCCGGGCGGCAACGACGCGCGCCTGCAGCGCGTCGAGGCGTTCGGCAACGTGCACGTCTCGACGCCCACCGAAATCGCGCGCGGCGACCGCGGCGTCTACAACATGCAGACGAGCATCGCGCAGCTTGCGGGCAACGTTCGCCTCACGCGCGGCGACAACCAGATGGCCGGCGATTTCGGCGAAGTGAACATGAACACCGGCATCTCGCGTCTGCTGAGCGCGCCGGGAACCGGCAACGGCCGCGTGCGCGGCCTGCTCGTTCCCCAGCAGGCGCGCCCATGAACGACCGGCCCTACCCCGCGCGCGCCGCCGCGCCCGCAGCCGCTGGCGACGCGCCGGATCTGCGGCTGGTCGCCGACAATCCGGGGCTGGTCGCGCACAAAATCGGCAAACGCTACAAGGGCCGTCCGGTGGTGCGCGAGGTGACGCTGAGCGTGCAGCGCGGCGAAGCGGTGGGTTTGCTCGGACCCAACGGCGCCGGCAAAACCACGTGCTTCTACATGATCACGGGGCTGGTCGCGCCCGATTTCGGCTCGATCCGGCTCGACGGTGCGGACATCACGCCGCTGCCGATGTACCGGCGCGCGCGCCTGGGCATCGGCTATCTGCCGCAGGAAACCTCGATCTTCCGGGGCCTCACGGTCGAGCAGAACATCCGCGCGGTGCTGGAACTCATCGAAAGCGACGTCGCGCGGCGCGAGGCCGTGCTCGACGAGCTGCTCGCCGAGTTCTCGATCTCGCATCTGCGCCAAGCGCCCGCGATGGCGCTGTCGGGCGGCGAGCGGCGGCGCGTCGAGATCGCGCGCGCGCTCGCCTCGCAGCCGCATTTCGTGCTCCTCGACGAACCGCTCGCGGGCATCGATCCGATCGCGGTCGGCGACATCCGCGATCTCGTGCGCCACCTCAAGGATCGCGGCATCGGCGTGCTCATCACCGACCACAACGTGCGCGAAACGCTCGAGATCGTCGACCGCGCCTACATCCTGCACGACGGCCATGTGCTGATGGAGGGCCCGCCCGACGCCATCGTCGCCTCGCGCGACGTGCGGCGCGTCTATCTCGGCGAAAGGTTCTCGCTGTGACGCGCGGAGGGCAGCCGTGAACCGCCTCGCCCCGCGCCTCGACCTGCGCCAGACGCAGCAGCTCGTGATGACGCCGCAGCTGCAGCAGGCGATCAAGCTTCTGCAGCTTTCCAATCTCGAAGTCGCCCAGTTCGTCGAGGAGGAGCTGGCGCAAAATCCGCTGCTCGAGCGCGACGAGCCGGGCGCCGAAAGCGGCGCGCCGGAAATCGTCGACCGCGGCGAAGCCCCCGATCTCGCGCGCGGCGACTCCCAAACCTCGCTGCTCGATCCGGTTGCGGGCGCGGCCGAAGCGAACGAAGCCCCCCTCGACATCGACTACGACAACAGCTTCAGCAAGGGCGCCGACGAACCGCAAGGCGAAGGCGAATTCCTCGGCGAATGGAAAGGGACGGGCGGTCGTTCGGATTTCGAGGATTCGGAGTTCGGCCTCGAGCAGACGCTCGCGCGCCCCGTTTCGCTGCGCGAGCATCTGCTGGCCCAGGCTGGCGTCGATTTCGCCCAGCCGGTCGATCGCATCGTCGCGGCCCGTCTCGTCGACCTCGTGGACGATTGCGGCTACATGACAGCGCCGCTCGGCGAACTCGCCGCGAAGCTCGACATCGACGAGGCGGAGATCGAGCGCGTGCTCAAGCGCTGCCAGCGCTTCGATCCGCCCGGCATTTTCGCGCGCAGCCTCAAGGAGTGCCTGGCCCTGCAGCTGGTCGAGCGCAACCGCCTCGACCCGTGCATGGAAAAGCTGCTCGAGAATCTCGATCTGCTCGCCAAGCGCGACGTCGCGACGCTGCAGCGCCTGTGCGGCTGCGACAACGAGGACCTGCAGGACATGGTGGCCGAGCTGCGCAGCCTCGACCCGAAGCCGGGGCTGGCCTTCGACCGCGCCCTTGCGAGCCCCATCGTGCCGGACGTTCTGATGCGCCTCGCCGCCGACCGCAGCTGGATCATCGAGCTCAACCAGGAAACGCTTCCGCGCGTGCTGGTCAACACGCGCTACCACGCGCGCGTGCACGGGGCCGTGCGCACCAAGCAGGAAAAGGAATTCGTCGCCGAGCGGCTGCATGCCGCCAACTGGCTCGTCAAATCCCTGCACCAGCGCGCGCAGACGATCCTCAAAGTGTCGGTCGAGATCGTGCGCCAGCAGGACGGATTCTTCCGTCGCGGCGTGCGCCATCTGAAGCCGCTCGTGCTGCGCGACATCGCGGCCGCCATCGACATGCACGAATCGACCGTGAGCCGGGTCACGACCAACAAATTCATCGCGACTCCCCACGGCATCTTCGAACTGAAGTATTTTTTCACCTCGGCCATCCCGGCTTCGGGCGGGGGAGACGCGCATTCGGCCGAGGCGGTGCGCGACCATATTCGCGGCCTGATCGACGCCGAGACAGCCTCCGAGATCCTGTCCGACGACCGCATCGTCGAGCTGTTGAAGGCCAGCGGGATCGATATTGCGCGACGCACCGTCGCCAAATATCGCGAGGCGATGAACATCGCATCCTCCGTCCAGCGCAGACGCGAAAAAGCTTCGGGATTCTAGAAACTTAGGGGAAATCGCTTGACCCTTTCCGGGCCCGGGCGCAGGCTCGGCCAAAGGGTGGACAAAAATGCGCATCCATCGCGTCGTCCCCGACTTGACGAGCCTTGCACAGGCCACCTATGTTCGTGCGCAATTGCGGAAAGACGGGCCGGACGACGCGGCTCGCAAGCCGTGCCTATACGTCGCACCATCAACCGGAAAACGACCCAAATCATGCAGTTGTCAGTGAGCGGCAAGCGCCTCGATGTCGGCGATTCGTTGCGCAACCATGTCGGCAAGATTCTCCAGGCGGCCGTCGACCGCTATTTCGGCCGCGCGCTCGAAGGCAAGGTTGTGTTCGAGCGCCAGCGCCACATCTTCCGCGCCGACATCTCGGTGCATGTGCGCCGCGGCATGACGCTGCAGAGCCACAACGAGGCAAGCGACCCCTACGCCGCGTTCGACGGCGCGGTCGAGCGGCTCGACCATCGCCTGAAGCGCCACAAAGGCCGCATCAAAGACCGCAAACGGGGCAAAGGCTCGGACGCCGAGGACGGCGTGTTCGAGGCCGCCCGCTATGCCGTGATCGAAACCGAAGCCGAGACGCTCGACGAAACCCAGCTTGCAGCCCCCATCGTCGCGGAAATGACGACCGACATCGGCACGCACAGCGTGGGCGAAGCGGTCGCACGGCTCGATCTCGGCCAGAAACCGGTGCTGATGTTCCGCAACAGCGCCAACGGCCAGTTCAACGTCGTCTATCGGCGTGCGGACGGAGCGATCGGTTGGATCGATCCGGGCGCGCAATCCGCCACTCCGGCCAAACGCTAGGCGCCCGACAATGCCCACCATGGAACTCACCGAATTTCTGGCGCCCGAAGCGATCCTCGCCTCGGTCCGCGCCGGCACCAAAAAGCAGGTGCTGCAAGAACTCGCGCGCAAAGCGTCGGAACTCGCGTCGGTCGAAGAGCGGCTGATCCTCGACGTGGTGCTCGAGCGCGAACGGCTCGGCACCACGGGCGTGGGCAACGGCATCGCGATTCCGCACGGCAAGCTCGCGGGCCTCAAGCGCCTCTACGGCGTATTCGCGCGCCTGGAAAAGCCCGTCGATTTCGAAGCGATCGACGAGCAACCGGTCGATCTCATTTTCATGCTGCTCGCGCCCGAGGAGGCCGGTGCGGACCACCTCAAAGCGCTCGCGCGCGTCTCGCGGCTGCTGCGCGACCGGCGCATGTGCGAAAAACTGCGCGGGTCGGACCGCGCCGACGCGCTCTACGCGCTCTTGACCGAACACGCCGCAAGCCACGCGGCCTGACGGCAGCCCGGCAGGCGACATCCGGACCGCATCGGCTACATCGCGTCGCGCGGCTCGAGTTCGTGCTGGCGAATGGCGGCAAACGCCGTGTCGCGGTCGGGCGCCGTGCCGATCCGCTCGCCGTCGGCCGCGAAAATCGCGTAGACCGCACGCGGCGCCGATTCGCCGGGCGGCGTCTCGACAAGGCGCCGCACATAGGCGATTCCCTGCACGCCGAGAGACGCAAAAGCCTCGGCCGACATGCGGTCGGAACCCGCAAGAGGTTGGTGCATGTCAGCGCTCCTTGCTTGCCGTTGCGTCGTCGAGGCGGGCGGCCCCCACGTCGATCGTCTTGTTCTTGGCGGCGTTGGCGCCGCTGCGAATGGGGATCGAACGCGCTTTGGGCTCGGCCAAAGGGCGCATCAGATCGATGTGCAGCAGGCCGTTGTCGAGCACGGAGCCCGTCACTTCGATGCCGTCGGCGAGCACGAAGCTGCGCTGGAATTGGCGCGCCGCGATGCCGCGATGGATGTAGACGCGGCCCTGCTCGTCCGTCTGCTTGCCGCGGATCGCGAGCTGGTTGCTTTCGACCGTGATCGACAGGTCGTCGAGACCGAAACCGGCGACGGCCAGCGTGATGCGCAAGCCGTTCTCGCCGATCTGCTCGATATTGTAGGGCGGATATCCTTCGGCCGCATGTTTTGCGATGCGATCGATGGTGCGCTCGAATTCGTCGAAACCGAGCAGCAGCGGATTGTTGAACAGCGAAAGACGCGTCATCGGCGGCACCCTCCCAACGAGCAATGCCAAGTTGCGATCGGCGCCGACCCCTGAGAAACGAGCGTCGGTGCCTTGAAACGAATATGGCAAGCCGCCGCCCCCGCATCAAGTAGGCGCATCGGGAAGGTTTCAGCTCCCCGGACGGCGCGGAAACTTGGCCGAGCCCGGCGCCAGGCGGCCAGGCGTCGGTTTTGGCGCAGACAAAGACGTCGGTATGGGTGCAGGTGCGGCACCGGGCGGTTTCTTGGATCGCGAACGCGCGAGATTGTTGGCGGCAGCGGCGAGAGGCCGCAGCTTTGCGGCAGCGGACGGCGCGGCAGCGGACGGCGCGGCGGCGGCTCCGGCGCGAAGCGCGCGCATGCGGTCGTACTCGGCCGCCATGCCGGAATCGGCGCCGCGCGCCATCCGCTCAAGCTGCTTGGCCGCACCCTCGAGATTGATGACCAGCCGTTCGAGCTCGAGCCGGTGCGAGCGAAACAGATCGTCGCGCTTGAGGGTGTGGCGAAACCCTGCCGCGCGCTGGCGGAAGCGTTTCGCCTTGGTCAAATACATTTCGGATTTGGGATCGGGATTCTTCATTGTGCGGCATTCGACTCCACCCCCCAAAACTATACGCCTTCACGCCGACACGCAAATGCAGGCCCGGAGCTTCGACCTGGCCGTCGGCCGCCCCTAGCGCGCGGAGGGACCATGGCTGTGGCTGCGCCCGTGGCCGTGGTCGCGCCCGCGATGCGCGAACATCTCGGCAAGCGCTGCTTTCTGCTGGTCGTCGAGGGCAAGCTGCAGCCGTTCGAGGGCTGGGCGGATCGTCTTCATCCCTTCGAGCATGGCGGCCATGACGGTTTCCTGGCGGGCAAGGCGCGCCGCCGCGTCGTTCGACGGGGCAGCCGTCGCCGGACTGGCGCACAGCCGCTTCATGGGCTCGGCCGCCGCGCCGGCGTCGCGCGCGAAAGCATCCCACGCCGCGCGCTGCTCGGCGGTCGGCTTCACCTTGGCTTCCGTGTAGGCAAGGCGGCTTGCAAGATGCGCGTCGCCGTTGCGGCACATGCGGTCGAACATGCCCTGCGCACGCTCGGAACGGTCTTGGGCGAGAGCCGCACCTGCGACAAGCGACAGGGCGAGGGCGGCGGCGATGCGAATCTTCATGGCGTGAGTCTCCGGGTTGGAAGCGTCGGGTTTCGTCGCAGCTTTGTCGCAGACGCGCGCGCTGCGGCGATGACGGCCGCGTTTCATCGTGTAACCGGGCGTTACACCGCAGGCGGTAGGCGGCGCGGCATCGCGGGACTAGACTGGCCGCCGCATGAACGCTCGCACCGCCCATATTCTGGTCGTCGACGACGACCGCGAAATCCGCCGCCTCGTCGTGCGCCTGCTCGCCGAAAACGGGCTGCGGGCGACGGCCGTGGGCGACGCGCGCGAAGCCGACGCGGCGCTTGGCGCCGGGCGTTTCGATCTCGTCGTGCTCGATCTGATGCTGCCCGGCGAAGACGGCCTGTCGGTCGCGCGCCGCCTGCGCGCGGCGGGCGACGTGCCGATCCTGATGCTGACCGCGCGCGGCGGCGAGATCGACCGCATCGTCGGGCTCGAGATGGGGGCGGACGACTATCTCGCCAAGCCTTTCAGCCCGCGCGAGCTTGTGGCGCGCATCCGGGCGGTGCTGCGCCGCACCGGCGAGCGCGGCGACGAGACGCCGAAGACGCGCAGCTTCCGATTCGCGGGCTGGCGCGTGGACGCCGCGCGCCGCGAACTGCGCCGCCCCGACGGCGCCCTCGTCCCCACGACCGACGCCGAGTTCGATCTTCTGTGGGCGTTTCTCGAACGTCCGCAGCGCGTGCTGAGCCGCGAACAGCTGCTCGATCTGGCGCGCGGGCGCGCCGCGCAGCTTTTCGACCGCTCGATCGACGTGGCCGTGATGCGCCTGCGCCGCAAGATCGAACCGGATCCGACCAAGCCCGAAATCATCCGGACCGTGCGCAACGGCGGCTACATGTTCGCCGCCGACGTCGAGGCGGGCACGTGAAGCGGCTCGTCTGGCTCGACGGCATTGCCGCGCGCATCGCGGCGGTCTCGATCCTCGGGCTTGTGCTGGCGCAGCTTGCGGCCGTCGGCGTGGCGCTGCTGCTGCGGCCGCACGAGTTGCAGGTGTTCCAGGCGCGCTGGCTCGTCGAGACGACGGCGGACGTGGCGCGCGACGTGTTCGCGCGCCCGCCGGGCGAGCGCGCCCGCGCTTTGCGCCAGCGGCCCGAAGCGGCGCAGCTGTCGCTTGCCTGGCACCCGACCTTCGAGTCCGACGCCGAACAGCGGCGACCGCGCGGCCCGGTCGGCCGTCTGCAGCGCGGCATCGCCGAGCGGTTGCCGCCGGGCTACCGGGTCGATGCCGATCTCGCCTTTGCGCCCGGCCGCGCGTGGAACGCGCCCGACCGCTTCATCCGCCGCGTGCCGAGCGAGGAATCCGCGTGGAACGAGGGGCCGGGCGGCGTGGTGCCGGGCAGTTTCGTGCTGGCCGTGCGCGGGCCCGACGGAACCTGGCTTGTGGTGCGCCCGAAAGAAGCGCAGATCGGTTTGGGCTGGATCGTGTTCGCGGCCTGGCTTGCGGCGACCGCCGCCGTCGGCGCTTTTGCCGCCTGGTGGGCGGCGCACCGGCTCGTGCGGCCGCTCGAAGCGCTGGCGCGCGAGGCGGCGCGCGCCGGGGCAGGCCTCGCGCCGCTGGCAGGGGCCGCGCAGGACGCGCCGCGCGAAGTGCGCACAATCGGCGAGGCTCTGGCGCGCATGCGCGGCCAACTCGTGCGCCATGTCGAAGATCGCACGCAGCTGCTCGCGGCCGTGAGCCACGATCTGCGCACGCCGCTCACGCGCCTTCGGCTGCGCGCCGAGGGTATTGGCGACGAATCCGAGCGCGCGAAAGCGCTCGGCGATCTCGAAGAGATGGAACGCATGATCGGCGAGACGCTCGCATTCGCGCGCGCCGACGCGCTCGAAGCGGCACCCGAACGCTTCGACCTTGCCGCCCTCGTGCAGACGCTGGTGGACGAACGAATCGACATGGACCGGCCGGTCGAATACGAGGGTCCGGCAAGCCTCGTCGTCGAAGGGAGGGCGGGTGCCCTCAAACGCGCGCTCGCCAATCTGATCGACAACGCGCTCGCCTACGCGGGGTCCGCGCGCGTGCGGCTCGGCGTCGAAACCGACGCGATCGCGGTCGCGGTCAGCGACGACGGGCCCGGCATCCCGGCCGACCGGCTCGAGGACGTGTTCCGCCCCTTCGTACGGCTCGAGCCGTCGCGCTCGCGCGAAACCGGCGGGGCCGGCCTCGGGCTTGCGGTCGCGCGCGACGTTGCGCGCGCGCATGGCGGCGACGTGGCGCTGAAAAATCGCAGCCCCAAGGGTCTCGAGGCGCGTCTCACGCTGCCGAAAATCCCTTGAGGTAAGAGGGCCGTTCGTCGTACGCGGGGAACCATGGCAAAAACGCTCGAAGCGATCGACGTGGCAGTCTTGGCGGGCGGCTTCGGCACGCGGCTTGCCGCCGCCGTGCCGGACATGCCCAAAGCGCTGGCGCCCGTGGGCGCGCGGCCCTTCGTCGAACATCTGATCGACTGGCTCGCCGACCAGGGGGCCTCGCGCATCGTGTTCCTGCTCGGCCATCGCGCCGAACAGCTCGAAGCGCATTTGGCGAGCCATCCGCGCGTCGGCGTTGAATTTGCGACCAGCATCGAGCCGCAGCCCCTCGGCACCCGCGGCGCCGTCGGGTTTGCGGCCCCCAAACTGCGCAGCGATCCCATCCTCGTCGTCAATGGCGACACGTTCGTGGACGCCGATCTGGCACCGCTGGTCGCCGCCCATCGCGCCCTTGCCGCCCCCGCCACCTTGCTGGCGGTCGAAGTCGCCGACGCAGCCCGCTACGGGCGCCTCGTCGTCGCCGATGGCCGGCTGCAGGCTTTCGTCGAGAAAGACGCGGCGTTTCGGGGCCCCGCCGCGATCAATGCGGGCGTCTGTCTGCTTTCGCAAGCGTTGCTCGCCCGCATTGCCGCCCAAGGGTCCGGCTCGCTCGAGCGCGACGTATTCGCCGCATTGCCGCCCGCGACGCTTGGCGTGCATCTCGATCGCACAGCGCGTTTCGTGGATATCGGCACGCCCGAGAGTTGGCAGGCGGCGGCATCCATCGTCGCAAAGGAAGCGCCGTGAACGCCGACGACGCGCCGCCGGTGCGCCGCCTCGGCCGACGCGCGGTCTTCGAGAACCGGGTATGGCGCGTGTACGCCGACGCGATCGCCGATGCGGGCGGGGCGCAGGTTCCGGACTATCTGGTGCTCGAAGCCAAAGCCGCCCCCGCCGACGCGATCGGCGGTGTAGCCGTGCTGCCGATCCTGGCGGACGGGCGCGTCGCGCTGCTGCGCAACTGGCGCCATGCGGTCGGCGGCTGGGGCTGGGAGGCGGCCAAAGGTTTCGTCGAAACCGGCGAAGATCCCGCCGCCGCGGCGTTGCGCGAATTGGCCGAAGAAACGGGGCTCGCCTGCGAAGCGGCCGATCTCGTTTCGCTCGGCGCCGTGCATCCGGAACCCGCCGCCATGGCGACGCGGGCCGCCCTGTTCGTCGCGCGCAATTGCGCGCCGCTCGCAGACCATGTGCGCGAAACCGACGAAGCCGGGCTCGGCCGCGTGGCGTTCTTCGCGGCCGACGCGGCCGACGCGCTGTGGCAGACCGGCGAAATGCGCGACGCTTCGAGCCTGCTGCTGCTCGCCCGCCGCGCCGCCGCCCTCAAAGCGCCTTGAGGCCCGCGCTGCGGCGCGCGAGCCACGGGGCGTAGTCGGCGGGCGGCTTGTCGAATTCGAGATGTATCTGGTCGCCCACGCGCTCGCGCACGGCAAAGGCCAGCGCTTGCGCGAGCCCGTCGAAGCGCAGCGTGCCGCGCTCGCCGTTGCGCATCGCGTGCGCCGTGCGCACATGCGCCCCGCCCTCCGAAGCGTCGACAAGCGTGCCTTCGACGCGCGCGCCGCTGGCGTCGTGGACGTCCACCCCGGCCTGGATCGCGAAGCGCGGGAATTTGCGCCGATTGGCGTCCTGCGTGGAGGTGCGCACCACGCGCACCAGGATCTGGCGCAACCCCTCGACGTTCTTGGTGACCGACGCGATCGCGGCGCGCACTTCAGTCGCGGAATTGCCGACCGAATCCGCCTCGCGGCTGACGTTCTGGATCTTCGTAGAGACCTCGCGCGAGGCCTCGGCCGTCTGGCCGACATTGCGCGCTATCTCCTGCGTGGCCGCCCCCTGCTCTTCCATCGCCGCCGCGATGGCGCCCGCCACCTCGTCCACTTCGCGGATGCGTTCGCCGATTTCGGCGACCGCCGCTACGGCCGCCTGCGTCGCCGCCTGGATTTCGCCGACCTGGCGGTCGATGTCTTCGGTCGAACGGCCCGTCTGGTTGGCGAGGTTCTTGACCTCCGATGCCACCACGGCGAAGCCCTTGCCCGCGTCGCCGGCGCGGGCGGCTTCGATCGTCGCGTTGAGGGCCAGCAGATTGGTCTGGCCCGCGATCTGGCCGATCAGCTTCGTCACTTCCGAGATTTTCGCGACCGCATCGGACAGCGAGCGGATCGTCGCCTGCGCCTTCTCGCCGCTCGCGACCGCGTGCTTGGTGACGTTCGAAGCGCGCGCGACCTGGCCCGAAATCTCGCGGATCGAAGCCGACAATTCTTCTGCCGCCGACGACACGGTCTGCACGTTCACGAGCGCTTCTTCGGACGCCGCCGCGACCGACTGGCTGTCGCTCGAAACTTCCTGGGCAAGCGTGGTCATGCCTTGCGCGGCAGCGTCCACTTGGCGCGTGGTTGCGGCGATCGATTCGACCGCCGCCGAAGTCTCGCGTTCGACCGTTTCGGCCATGTCGAGCAGCGCTTGTTTCTTGAGGCGCTCCGCTTCGGCCGCCGATGCCTTCTGCTCGGCTTCGAGGCGCAGCTTTTCTTTGCCCGAATCCTGGAACACCTGCAGGGCGGCGGCAAGCTTGCCCACCTCCTCCGTCTGCCCTTTGTGCGGGATCGCAAGCGCGTAATCCCCCTTGGCCGTCGCCTGCATCGCCGCGATGATCCGCTTGAGCGGGCCCACGATGCCCGCGAAGCCGATATACGTCGCCCACAAGGCGCCCGCGACCATGCCGATGCCCGCCTCGAGCCACAGCGTGAAGCGAGCGTCTTCGATCGCTTTGTCCGTCTGCTTCATGGTGTCGCGCAGGCGAACGACACCGCGCTCTTCGATCCCGCGCAGCGGCGCCAGCATGCCATCGACGAGTTTCGTCGCCGCAAATGCGATCTTGCCCGATTCGTCGAGTCGACCTTCTCGCGACAAAACCTGCACGCGCGCCGCCTCGATCTCATACTTGGCAAGATTTTCGCGGATTACCGCCATGTCGGCGCGGCCGCGCTCGGTGCGAAAGAAACGGACGAGATCGTCGAGCCGGGCCTTGAATTGGCGCAGTTGTTCGCCGACCTGCGCTTCTATCGCCGACCGCTCGTCGGCCGAAAGCTCGATCGGCAGATACTCGACGGCACGCACGTAGGAAAGCAGCGTCGAAGTTGCTCGGCCGACGGCAATTGCCCGCTCGCCATTTTCGTTCGCCTCGACCACCTGGGCGCTCACAGCCTCGACGCTGCGCGTCCCCTGCCAAGCGATGAATCCGGCAACCAGCGACAGCAGAGCGACGACAAAATAGACTTTGATGGCGATCGGAATGTTTTTCATCGAACAAGCCCCGTTAGAACCAGCGAATCGGCACCCTAAGGCAAAATCTATAAACAAATCGTGTAAATCCGCCTAATGCCGCGTGCGCGCATAGCCAGCGTTGCAGCGAACCGGTTGCGGGCGCGACGTGGATTCGGTCGCGCGGAGAATGGTCGTGTTCCAAGGACCCGAAACGACTCCGCGCGTCCTCCGCAGAAATGTCATATAAGCCGCACAGGGCCTGCCGACCGCGCCTTGTCCCCCCTCCAAACCGCTGCCCGAATGCGCTAGATGGTTGCCATGACCGTGAAGAATTGCCGCCCTGTGGTTCTTTGCGTGCTCGACGGCTTCGGCCATCGCGTCGAGCGCGCCGACAATGCTGTTCGCCTTGCCCGCACGCCGAATCTGGATCGGTTCGCACGCCTGCACGCGCCGGCGTTCCTGCAGGCGTCCGAACGCTATGTCGGCCTGCCGACCGGCCAAATGGGCAATTCCGAAGTCGGGCACATGAATCTCGGGGCCGGCCGCGTGGTGATGCAGGATCTTGTGCGCATCGACGCAGCCGTCGAGGACGGCACGCTGGCGACCTTGCCGGGCTTGCCGGCGTTCGTCGCGGCCCTCAAGAAAACCGGCGGCACGGCGCATCTGCTGGGCCTGCTGTCGCCGGGCGGGGTGCATGCGCATCAAGACCATATCGCGGCGCTGGCGCGAATTCTGGCCGCCGCCGGCGTACCCGTCGTCGTGCATGCCTTTCTCGACGGCCGCGACACCCCGCCCAAGAGTGCGGAGGCCTATCTCGAAAAATTCGCGCGCGACATCGCGCCGCTGCGGAACGCCGCGCTCGGCACCCTTGCCGGACGCTTCTACGCGATGGACCGCGACAAACGTTGGGACCGCGTGGCGCGAGCCTTCGAGGCGATGGTCGATGCCGCTGCCCCGCGTTTTGCCGATTGGCAAGCCGCGTTGGCGGCAAGCTACGCCGCCGACGCGACCGACGAATTCGTGCCGCCGGCCATCCTCGGCGACTACAAGGGGATGGCCGCTGGCGACGGGTTGCTGATGGCCAATTTCCGCGCCGACCGCGCGCGCGAAATTCTCGACGCGCTGCTGCTGCCCGGTTTCGCCGGGTTCGCGCGCAAGCGCGTGCCGGTTTTCGCCGCCGCGCTCGGGCTTGTCGCCTATTCGGACGCGCTTTCGGCGCATATGCCCGCGCTGTTCGCCCCGCAATCGCTCGACAACATGCTGGGCGCCGTCGTGTCGGCCGCCGGGCTCAAGCAATTGCGCATCGCCGAGACCGAGAAATACGCGCACGTGACCTTCTTTTTCAACGGCGGCGCCGAAGCCGAGTTGCCGGGCGAAACGCGCATCCTGGTGCCCTCGCCCAAGGTCGCGACCTACGATCTCAAGCCCGAGATGTCGGCGGTCGAATTGACCGACAAGCTCGTCGCGGCGGTCGACGCGACCCGGTTCGACTTCATCGTCGTCAACTACGCCAATTGCGACATGGTGGGCCACACCGGCGATCTCGGCGCCGCGATAAAGGCGGTCGAAACCGTCGACGCGTGCCTCGGTCGTCTGGCGCGGAGCGTGGAAGCGCAAGGCGGCGCGCTGCTCGTCACGGCCGACCACGGCAACTGCGAATGCATGCGCGATGCCGCGTCGGGCCAGGCGATGACGGCGCACACGCTCAATCCCGTGCCCGTCTATCTCGTGGGCGGCACGCAGCCCGGGCGCAACGCGCCCGTCCATCTTGCCGACGGCAAGCTTGCCGATGTCGCCCCGACGATCCTCGAATTGATGGGGCTTCGCGTGCCGCCGGAGATGACCGGGCGCTCGCTGCTGCAACCGCCCGCCGCCGCCGAATGAGGGGCGTGCTCGCCGCGCTGTGTGCGGTACTGGCGACGCTGCCGGCGCACGGCCAGATTCTAGGTACGCAGGGCCCGGCCGAGCGCGGCGAGCAGGCGCGCAAGATAGAGCGCGATCTGGAACAAGAGCGCGCGCGGGCGGGCGTACTCGATCGCCGGGCGGCAGCCGAGCAAACCGAGTTCGAAAGGCTGCGGGAGTCGGCCCGCGCCGCCGCCGCGGCCGCCATGGCGCGCGAAGACGAGGCAAGCGATCTCGAACTGCGTCTGGCCGGGATCGATGCCGAGCGCGGCGCGCGCGAAGCCGCGATCGCGAATCGCCGCGGCGAGATTGCCGCGCTTGCCGGCGCCCTGCAGCGGCTCGCCCGCCAGCCGCCGGAAGCCTTGGCCCTCGATCCCGCGACCCCGCTCGAGGCCGCGCGCACCGCAACCCTTGTCGGCGCCATGGTCGGCGCGCTGGAGCGCCAGGCGCGCACGCTCAGAGACGAGCTTTCGGCGTTGACCGCCGCACGCCAGGCCCATTTGAAGACCCGCACCGCCCTTGCCCAAACGCTGGCCGAGCTCGCCCAGGAGCGCGATCGGCTCGAGACGGCCGTCGCCGCGCGCGCCCGCGCGGTCGCACGGCTTGCCGACGAGCGCAGCGATACAGCCGACCGCATCGCCCGGCTGGGCCGCGAATCGGCCGAATTGCTGGGCAGGCTCGATCCCGCCCCGGCGATCGCGTCCCAAAACGCGCGCGCCAATCTCCGCAGCCCCCCGGTTTCGCCTGCCGATCTGCAGGCCTTGCCCGGCTATCGCTGGCCGGTGCGCGGACGGATCGTCGAAAACTGGGGTCAAGCGCAGCCCGGCGGGCAGGTTTCCAGGGGTCTCACGATCGAGCCGCGCGAAGCGGCCGGTCTGGTGGCGCCCGCCGACGGAACCGTCGCCTTTGCCGGGACGTTTCGCGGCTACGGGCAAATCTTGATCCTGGAACACGGCGGCGGGTATCATTCGATCCTGGCGCAGTTGAGCCGAATCGACGCTACGGTGGGGCAAACCGTCACGGCGGGCGAACCGGTCGGCCGGGCGGGGATCGACGATCGCGGGACGCCGGTGCTCTATCTCGAGCTTCGGCGCAACGGACAGCCGGTGGATCCCACGCCCTGGCTGCAGACGGCCGGAACGAGTGCGCGGCGCTAGCAGCCGCGAAAAGAATTTGGACGTCTGCCATCGTGGCGGACGCGGAAAGGACCTTCGAATGTTCGCCCGCAAGATCGCCGCCGCTGCCATCGCAACCGCGTTCGCAGTCCTGCCTGCTCTCTACGCGGTCCCGGCTGCGGCGCAGGCGCCGCAAGCCCCTGCAACCGGCGCATCGTCGGAGACGTACCGGCTGCTCAATCTGTTCGGCGAAATATTCGAGATCGTGCGCAACGACTACGTCGAGCAGGTCCCCGACCGCAAGCTGATCGAAGACGCGATCAACGGCATGCTGACGGCCCTCGACCCGCATTCCTCGTTCCTCAATGCGCGCTCCTACCGCGACATGCAGGTGCAGACGCGCGGCGAATTCGGCGGGCTCGGCATCGAAGTGACGATGGAAAACGGCCTCGTCAAGGTCGTCTCGCCGATCGACGAGACGCCCGCCGCGCGCGCGGGCCTTCGGCCCAACGACCTCATCGTGCAGCTCGACGGCGAGCCCGTGCTCGGCCTGTCGCTGCAGGAAGCGGTCGAGAAAATGCGCGGGCCCGTCAACAGCCCGATCAAGATCACGATCCGGCGCGGCGACGCGGCCCCCTTCGAAGTGACGCTCAACCGCGCCGTAATCCGCGTGCAGTCGGTGCGTTCGCGCGTCGAGGGCGAGATCGGCTACGTGCGCATCACGTCTTTCACCGAACAGACCGATACGGGTTTGCGCAACGCCGTCACGCGCATGCGCGAGCAGCTGGGCCCGCGCTTCAAGGGGCTGGTGCTCGACATGCGCAACAATCCGGGCGGGCTGCTCGACCAGGCGGTCGCGGTCTCGGACGCGTTTCTCGAGCGCGGCGAAGTCGTCTCTACGCGCGGCCGCCGCACGGACGACGCCCAGCGCTTCAACGCGCGCCCGGGCGACATTCTGAACGGCCTGCCGCTGGTGGTGCTGATCAACGGCGGTTCGGCCTCGGCCTCGGAAATCGTGGCGGGCGCCTTGCAAGACCATCGCCGCGCGATCCTGCTGGGCACGCGCAGCTTCGGCAAAGGTTCGGTCCAGACGATCCGTCCGATCGGCAACCAAGGCGCCATTCGCCTCACGACGGCGCGCTATTTCACGCCGTCGGGCCGCTCGATCCAGGCGCAAGGCATCGACCCCGACATCGTCGTGGAAGCCGCGCGCATCGAAGCCACGCCGCAGGGCCCGCAGCGGCGCGAAGCCGATCTGCGCGGCGCCTTGCGCAATCCCCAAGGCGCGCCGCAAGGCGGCGAAGCGCCTGCGGCAACGCCGCCCGCCGCCGAAAACGAGGAGCGCCAGCAGGAGAGCACGCAAGACTACCAGCTGAGCCGCGCTTTCGACCTGCTGCGAGGCCTGGCGCTCTACAATCAGCGCACGAACTGAGGATACGCACCTCAAGAGCGAACGACCGGCATGGCTGCGCGCGATCCCACGCCCGACGCGACGGACCCCGCAAAAAGCGGGCCCTCGGCGCTGGGAATCGCGTGGGCATTGCTGGTGCTCGGCGTCGGCGGCTTCGTCGTCTATTCCAACCTCAATCCGCGCGAAACGGTCGATTTGGGAACGCCGATCGCGGCCCAAATCGAGCTGCCGCCGGTCGAGACCGCAGCGACAGCAGCCCCGCCGGCAGCACCGGTCCCAACGCCGCGAGAGCCGCCCAAACCGCTCCCCGCCCCGGCATCGCCCACGCCTGCCGCCCAACCTGAAGCGCCACGGCCGCCGCCTGCCGAACAGCGACCGGCACCGGTCGCAGCACCGCCGCCAGCGCCGACGCCCGCACCCGTCGCCGACATTCCAGCGCCGCCAAGCCCGGCACGACCGCAGGTGCAGGCACAGGCGCAAAGCTCGCCGCCCGAGGTCGCTCCGCAAGCAGCCGGTCGGGCCGCCCCTGCACCGGCCCCGAGCGTGGCGGTCGCGCGGCCGAGCCTGCCGGCGTTGCCGCCGCGCGATGTCACGGCGCCGACCTGGGTACGCAATGCGCGCCCGTTCGATCCGGAAGAACGACGTCCGCGCATCGCGATCGTGATCGTGGATCTCGGCAAGAGCCAGGCTGCGACGAACGCCGCGATCCAGAATCTCGGCGGCGGCATCACGCTCGCCTTCACGCCCTATGCCGACGGTCTCGCGCAGTGGGTGGCGCTGGCGCGCGCGGCAGGGCACGAGGTGCTGCTGAGCCTGCCGATGGAACCGACCGATTTCCCCAATACCGATCCGGGTCCGCAGACGCTGCTGACCGCCCTCACGGGGCGCCAGAATCTGGAACGTCTGACCTGGACGCTCGAACGCGCGCAAGGCTATGTCGGCGTCATCAACGCGCAAGGCTCGCGATTCACGGCGTCGACCGACGCGATGCGGCCGATCATCGACCGGCTCCACCAGCGCGGCCTGCTGATGGTCGATGCGCGCACGGCGGCGAACTCGGTCGCCATGCGCATCGCCGAGGATGTCGGCCTGCCGCGCGCCTATGCCGACAGGCTGATCGATCAGGAAGCCTCGCGCCCGTCGATCGACCGGGCGCTCGCCGATCTCGAGCGCATCGCCCGCCAGAACGGGTCCGCGCTCGGAATCGCGCAGACCTATCCCGTCACGTTCGAACGGCTCATCAACTGGCTTGCCCAGATCGAGGCGCGCGGCTTCGTGATCGCGCCCGTCTCGGCAGTGGTCAATCGACAGCCGGCGCTTGCAGCAGCCGCCGCAGCGCCCGCCGCCGAAGGACCGCCGCCGCCGCCGCCGGTGCGCCCCTAAGATGGCGCCGCCCCTCTATCGCCCAGGCGTGGGCATTCTGCTGTTCGACCGCGCGGGCCTTGCGTTCGTGGGCGAGCGCAAAGACGCGCCCGGCGCCTGGCAGATGCCCCAAGGCGGCATCAATGCGGGCGAGGAGCCGCAGGCGGCGGCCTTGCGCGAACTGGCCGAGGAGACCGGCGTCGCGAATGTGCGCGTCGTCGGGGCCACGCGTGGCTGGCTTTCGTACGATCTGCCCGAAGCGCTTGCCGCGTCCATGTGGCGCGGCCGATACAAGGGCCAGCGCCAGAAATGGTTCGCGATCAAGTTTCTGGGGCAGGACGGCGACATCAGGCTCGGCGCGCATATGCCGGAATTCGCCGCTTGGCAGTGGGTGCCGCTGCCCCGCCTCGTCGACCTGATCGTGCCGTTCAAACGCGATCTCTACGCGCAGGTCGTCGCCGAACTTTCGCCGTTCGTGGCCAAAAACACTTCGCCATGCACGCCCTGACGATCGACGGCCTTTCGAAGAACTTCGCCGCCGCTTCCGGACAATGCATCCAGGCGCTCGACCGCGTCTCGCTGTCGATCGGCCAGGGCGAGCTCGTGGCCGTGCTCGGCGCGTCGGGCTGCGGCAAGTCGACATTGCTGCGCCTGGTGGCGGGCTTCGAGACCGCCGACGCAGGCACGATTCGGCTCGGCGACAGGCGCCTCTCGGGGCCCGACACCCATGTGCCGCCCGAAGCGCGCAAGATCGGCATCGTGTTCCAGTCCTACGCGCTGTGGCCGCACATGGACGTGGCGGGCAATGTCGGCTACGCGCTCGCCGTCGCCGGCCTCGACAAGGCGACCCGGCGCGCGCGCGTGGCCGAAGCGCTCGAAAGCGTCGATCTTGCCGGGTTCGAGACGCGCAAGCCCGCCGAGCTTTCAGGCGGCCAGCGCCAGCGCGTCGCGCTCGCGCGATGCCTTGCGATGGACCCGGCGATCGTCTTGCTCGACGAGCCGCTTGCCAATCTCGACATCCATCTGCGCGCAAGCATGCTCGAAAGCTTCGCGGCCTTCCACGCCAAGACCAAGGCGACGATGCTCTACGTAACCCACGACCAGGCCGAAGCGATGGCGCTTGCCGACCGCATCGCCGTGCTCGAAGCGGGCCGCCTGCTGCAATTCGCCGATCCACGCACCCTCTATCGCGAGCCGGACAATGCCGCCGTCGCGCGCTTCGTCGGCCGCGGCATGGTGCTCGACGCGCATCTGGCCGCCAACGAAAGCGGGACGGCGAATGTCGAGATATTCGGCACGGTCGCACGGGTGCGCGCCGCGCCCGGCCGCGCGCCGGGCGCCTGCAAGCTGGTGCTGCGCGCCGAAAATCTGGCTCTCGATGCCGCAGGCTTTGCCGCGCGCGTGACGCATGCGGCCTATATCGGCGGGGCGTGGGAGATTGCGGCAAGCCCGCTTGCCGACCCGCGCACGATCTTGCGCGCCGTGCTCGGCGACGGGCCGCGCCCGCGGCCGGGCGATACGCTGAACCTCGCGCCCAAAGACGGTTGGGTGCTGCCGGGCTAGGTCGTCCAGGGCAAGGTGCCGGGCGGCAAGCGGCGCGCGAACATCGACAGCGCGCCCATCAAAGCCACGACCGCGCCGATCGCCGCGATCGAAACCGCCGCCGCGAGCGGCGAATCGCCGCCTTCCTGGAGCGAGAAGACGATCACGCCCAAAGTCTGCGAACCCGAAGACCACAGCAACGCCGAAACGGTGAGCTCGTTGAGGGCGGTCAAAAACACGAGAATGGCGCCGGCACCGGCGGCCGGGGCTGCCAAGGGGAGCGCGACGGTGCGCAAGCGGTACGCAAAGCCCGCGCCGGCGGCGGCGGCGGCATCGTCGAGGGCAGGATCGATCTGCGCGAAACTCGCCGCGATGGGGCGCAGAGCCAGCACCAGAAACCGCGCCACGTAGGCGATCGCGATGAGCCACAGCGTGCCGTAGATCGACACGTTGAGCAGCGGCAGCGGGCGGATGAACGTGAGAATGCACGCGATCGCGAGCACGATGCCGGGCAGCGCATAGGGCAGTTCGGCCACGGATCCGACGGCGCGCACGAGCGCGCTCGGCCGCCAGGCCGCGAGATAGCCGAGCGGCAATGCGACGCCGACGCAGACGACGGCCGCGACTGCCGCCAGCAGAAACGAATTGCCGAAGGCCGCCGCGACGACCGGCTGGCGCAGCAATTCGCCGAAAGCCGCGAAACTCGCCGTTTCCGGCCCCAACGGCACGCCGATCGCCGGGACAAGGGCGCTTGCCAGCAGCGCCACGAACGGCACCACCGAAATCAGGATCAGCAGTCCCCACACGACGGCCTCGACAGGCGCGCGCGCGCGGCCCAGCGCCACGATGCCGGGCCGTTGGCTCGCCCCCAGGATGCGCGCATCGAAGCGGCGCGCGGCTTGGCCCTGCAGCCACAATACCGCAAGAGCGAAGACGCCGATGATCGCCGACAGCACCGCCGCCTGCGCCAGCACGGCCGTGCCGAACCCGGCCAGACGCTGGTAGATCAGCGTGACGAGCGTGTTGTAGCCGACCGGGATGCCGAGCAAAGCGGGTGTGCCGAAATTGCCGACCGACGAAACGAACGCCAGCAGCGTGCCCGCGAGCAGAGCCGGTGCGAGCATCGGCGCCACGATCGTGGCAAGCGTACGCGCCTGCGAGGCCCCGCACGCGCGCGCCGCTTCGATCGCCTCGCGCGGCAACGCGAGCAAGCCCGCGCGCACGGCCAGAAACACAAGCGGGGCATGTTCGAGGCCAAGCAGCCACGAAATTCCGCCGCGCCCCAACATCGGGTTGGCCGACCCCGGCGGCGGGGCAAGCCCGAACGCGCCGAGCAAAGCGCTCTGCGGGCCGACCATGTTCATCCAGGCCAAGGCCGCGATTTGGGACGGAACGACCAACGGCAGCACGAACAGGAAGACCAGCGTCGCCTTCGCGCGGATGTCGGTCAGCACCACCAGCAGCGCGAAGCCTGCGCCCAGTGCGAGCGAAACAAGGGTACCGAGCAGCGAGGTTTCGAGCGTGCGCCACGCCGCGTTCCAAGTCGATGGCGCCGACAGGACGCGTGCTGCGATCGCAAGGTCGAAGCCGCCGCCCCGCGGAGCGACGGCTTCGTAGCCCAAGCGCAGCAGCGGCCACAGGGCGAGAAGCCCGACCAAAGCTGCGAGGCCCGCGAGCCAGAAACGTTCGACCGCCGTCTGCGCGCGGGCCATCGCAAGCGGTCGCTGTCGCGCCTAGCGGCCGAACAGATCGGCGAAACGTTCCTTGTTGCGCTCGTCGTCGCGCAGAATGGCCGCGATGTCGCTCTTCATCATCGGCACGCGCGCGAGGTCGGGGAAGCCCGGCGGGGGAGGCACGTCGCCGCGCGCGGGCAGCATGCCTTGGCTTGCGGCGAGGCCCTGGCCGTCGGCGCTGAGCAGGAAATCGACGAAGGCGCGCGCGGCGTCCTGGTTGCGCGCGGTGCGCAGGATCGCGACCGGCTCGGTCACGAAGGTCACGCCTTCCTTCGGAAACACGAACTCGACCGGCGAACCCCGCTCGCGCGCGCGGATCGCCATGAAGTCGACGATCACGCCGTAGAGCTTTTGGCCGCCGGCCACCGCTTCGAGCACGGCGGGATTGCCGCGCGCAGCCTGCGCGCCGTTGCGCTGCAGCGCTTCGAAATAGCTCCACCCCAGACCCGGCGCCGCGACGACCGAGCCCATGTGGATGGCGGCGGCGCCCGAAAACAGCGGCGAAGGCATCAGCACCTGGCCGCGCGCTTCGGGCTTGGCGAGGTCGGCCCAGCTTTCGGGCTTCATGGTCGCGGCGCGGTTGTAGACGATGCCGGTCGTGATGAGCTTGGTCGCGAAGTAGGTCTTCTCGGCGTCGTGGCTGCCCGCAGGCAGACCGTCCGTTTTCGCGCCCGGATAGGCGAGCAGGCGGTTTTCGCGCTTCAGGGATTCCATCGTCATCGCATCGGCGATCAACAGCACGTCGGGCTGCGGCTGCCCGGCCACGAACTCGGCCTGCAGGCGGTTCATGAGCTGCGTGGTGCCGTCGCGCACGAACGCGACTTCGACTTGCGGATTGAGACGGCGGAATCCGTCGATGGTGGCCTGGGCATCGGCCTGCGGCTGCGAGGTGTAGAGCGTCAAACGCCCGCTCGGGCTTTGCGCGTGGACGGCGGCGAGCGGAACGGCGACGGCCGCAACGAAGCCGACAAGGCCGACGAAAATCGGATGCATAAGGGGGGCCTCCTGGATGAACCGGATATGGATCGCGGTTCCGAGCTACACGGGCTGCGTTACAGATTGATGAAGGTGCCGCGCGAAATCACGAAACGAGAGGCGCGCTCAGGCATCGGCGCGCGCGAGCACGCGGGCGCGCATGGCGATAGCGCGGGCAGCAAACGCCGCCAAACCGCGCTGCAGCCAGCCTTGCGGCGACAGCCCCACCGCTTTGAGCGCCATGCCGACCCCGCGCTCGACATGCGCGCGCCGATAGACCGAATAGGCGCGCCGGGCATAGGCTCTGGCGCTCGTCTTTCGGTCGTATTCGGCCGGCCATAGATTGGCCGCGTAGTAGGCGTAGGCGAGTTCGTCGTCTTCCGATTCCGCGATGCGGCCGAGCCCCGTCCACACGCGGCCCCAGCGGCCGAGTTTTTCGGCGCCCTGGTAGCGGCGCAAATGGCCGTAGAAAAGCTTGTAGTGGCGCAGCTCGTCGGCCGCGATTCGGCGGCAAATCTGCTTGAAGACGGGCTCGCGCGAAACGTCGGCAAGCGCCGAATAGTAGGAGCTTGTGCCCGTCTCGACGATGCAGCGCGCGATCAGTTCGCCCGTGCGGCTGCCGCGCACCGAGCGCGCGGCGTCGAGCGGCAGCTTGTAGCCGTCGGTGAATCGTTCGAACGCGGCCGCAAAATCCCAGGCCGGATCGGCCATCTGCGCCCAGCGCGCAAGAGCAGCACCGTGCTGGACTTCCTCGCGCGCCCAAGCGTCGATTTCCGGCCGAATCTCCGAATCGTCCGAAAAGACGTTGTTGAGATAGACCGCATAGTCGGCCCCGTTATGCTCGACCAACGCGGCCGCCTTGGCGACACGAAGCAAGTCGGGATCGACTTGATCGCGGCGAAAGACGGTCCAGTCGATGTCGTCGAGAGTCCAGTGAGCCATGATGCGCGGCACGCGTCCGTAGAAGGGCTGAAACAAACCGGTATCGACACTCTATATGCGCAATAGGCATCGCGATTTCAAGGGCCTAAGCCAATCCAAGGACAACCCTGCGATTGCGTTTGCCCTTGCTTTCGATCTTTTCGACGACGACGGCACCGATTTCGCCGGTGCGCGCCACATGCGTGCCACCGCATGGCTGAAGATCCACGCCGGCAATATCGAGGAGCCGTATCCGTCCTGCTCCGCGCGGCGGCTGCACCGACATGGTGCGCACCAATTCGGGCCGCGCATCGAGTTCGCTTTCCTCGACCCAACGCGGGACCACGGGCGCGTCCTGCGCGATCAGGCGGTTGAGGCCTGCCTCGATCGCGGCCTTGTCGAATACGACCTCGCCGGGATCGAAATCGAGGCGGGAGCGCTCGGCACCGATCTGGCCGCCGGTGACGCCCGCAGGCACCACGGCGCACAGCAGATGCAAGGCCGTGTGCATGCGCATGTGGCGATGGCGGCGCGCCCAGTCGATTTCGAGCGCCACCGTCTCGCCCGCCTCGGGCAGGGGTTGGCCCTCGGCGGGCACATGCAGGATCCCGGTCTCGCCCTTGCGCGTGTCGGCAATGGCGACGCGCGTGCCGTCGGCGCGCACAAGCGTGCCGCTGTCGCCGGGCTGGCCGCCGCCCGCCGGATAGAAAATCGTGCGGTCGAGCACGATGCCGGCAGGCGTCGCCGCACGCACCGTTGCCGCAGCGGTTTTGAGATAGGCATCTTCACGAAAAAGTTCCTCGGTCACGGGAGCGATCCTCGGGAGCAATGGTTGCGATAAACACTTGACGGCTGGCGCCAAAACGCGAGAGTCCGCTGCCGTGTCGCGTCCTGTCAACCTCGAAGCCGAAATCGAACGTTTTCTCGACGCGCTCGACGAAAAAGTGGCGGCTTTGCGCGACGTGGTGGCGGAGACGAAATCGGAAGTCGCGCGCTCGAGCTTCGCGAACTACAAGAAGTTCGCCGACGCGTGCGGCGATTTCGACAGTTTCTGCATCCTGATCGAGTACCGTCTGAAGCGGCTGCCGCAGGGTCCCGCATGCGCGCAGCTCGGCGCGCGCTTCCAGGGCGCGCGCGTGGCGCACATGTCGCGCCAGCTCAAGACTTCGATCGAGCTCATGGGAATTGTGGCCAGCACGAACGCATTGCCGCTCGGCGCCAAGGACTTGTTCTTGCGCGAGCTGCGGTCGATCTACGCGCTCAAAAACGCGCTCTCTGAACCGCCATTCGCCGACGGCGTGGCGGCGGAAACCGCCCACGACATCGAACTGGCCGAGAAAATCCTGCGCGAGATCATCGAGCGGGCCCCGACATTGTTCGAATTGTCGCTCGGCGCTGCAAAAGACGAGGCAGCGGCGGCGGAGGCCTGACGCGCGTTCTTCTGTCGGGAACGCCCGAATTGCTGTAGGGTCATGTTTGTATGGCGGACGGCGGCGAAAACACCGAACAACGGCCAGCCCTGACGTCGGGGCGGGACGCGGCATTGGGAGACCGTTTCAAGATACGGTCTTCGCAGACCGTCGTGGACATGGCCTCGCCCGCCGCCGAAGCTTTCGTGGCAATCGACTCGACGGCGCCCGACACGACCTGCGTCGCCCTCGTCGCGCGCCCCGAACAGCTGCCCCGCATTTCGAGCTGCACGCAGATCAAGGGACTCGACCAACTCGGCGTGATGCGGCTCTACGACCACGGTTCGGTCGATTGGCCGGACGGAACGCGCCGCTACGCGATGGTCTACGAGGCTCCCGCGGGCCCGCCGCTCCTGCGGCGCGACGCTTCGATCGAACCCATCGCAGTCGCGACCCTTATCCGCAGCTTCATTCGGCCCGCCGTGCAGGCTCTGACGGAGTTCGCGCGCCGCGGCGTCAGCCATCGCGCGATTCGCCCCGACAACGTGTTTTGGTACGATTTCGGCAAGTCGCGGCTGATGCTGGGGCCGAACACGGCGGGGCCTGCGGGCGCCCGGCAGCCGGCCCAATTCGAAACGATCGAAATGGCGATCTGCAACCCGTTCGGCCGCGGCCCCGGCAGCTCCGCAGACGACATTTTTTCGCTGGGTGCAACCGTCCTGGCACTCGCGATGGGGCGCTGGCCGATGGCCGAGGCCGACGATGCGACCGTCGTCCAAAGGCGACTGTCGGTCGGCACTTGGGATGCGCTCGCGGGCAAATTCAACCCGCCGGGCGACCTGTTCGATTTCCTTCGCGGCGCGCTGTCCGACGATCCCGCCGAGCGCTGGTCGCTGGCGACGATCGGCAAATGGATCGACGGCGCCAGACCCGCCTTGCCGCGCTTCACCGAAATCGCCAAAGCCCGGGACCCCTTCATGTTCGAGGCGCGCGCCTATCGCTCATCGCGCGAAATCGCGCTCGCGCTTGCCGCAAACCCGGCGCAGGCGGCAAGCGCGGTGCGCTCGGGCACGCTCGGCGAATGGGCCGGGCGCTCGCTGCCCGACGACGACGCCGTAAGGCGCATCGCCGCCGTGTCGGGAGCCGACAATCCCGCCGCGCGCGACGGCGATCCGGTGCTCGTGGCGCGCGCGTGCCTTGCTCTCGATCCAACCGGTCCGATCCACATTTCCGGCACTTCGGCGCATCCCGACGGGCTGGGGTCGGCACTGGCCCACGCGTTTCTTTCGCGGCGCGATTCGCTGCCCGCGTTCGACGCGCTGATGCGCGCCGGCCTGCATCTGGAATGGCACGCGGCGCAAGAAGCGCTGCAGCGCAAGCCGAGCACGCGGCCGCGGCGCAAACACGCCGCGCTCGAGCGCCTGTCGCGCTGGGCTGTGGATGCCTCGCCGGGCAGCGGGCTCGAGCGCTGCCTATACGAAATCGATTCCAGCCTGCCTTGCCTCTCGCCGGGCTGCATCGACCAATGGGTCGACGAGCCCGGCAAGGTTCTGCCCGCGATCGACGCGTCGGCGGCGGACGGCGCGAACTCGGGCTTCGACCGGCACATCGCCGCCTTCCTGTCGGCGCGAGGGGCCGCAGACGAAAAGGCCTTGCGCGGCCTGATGGACACCGGGGCCAGCGAGGAAGAACGCCTGACGGCTTTGCGGCTGCTGGCAACGCTGCAGGAAAGCCACATGGTCGGCGGCTTGCCCAATCTCGCGGCCCAATGCGCGGCGCTGGTGCGCCCGACGGTCGATAAGTTCCAGCGCGTTACGACCAAGCAGATGGTCGCGCAGAGAAGCGAGGAGGCGGTCGCGCAGGGCGATCTCAAGTCGCTGCTCGGAATCGTCGACGACCGTGCCGCCCTCGACGCCGACGCGCGCGACTTTTCCGCCGCAAAGCTCGAGTACTCGACGGCGGCGGAACGCCTCAGCAAGTCCGATCTACTCATGCTCGACCGCATGCGGCAAGCGATCCATCGCGGACGCGAGACGGCCGTGCTGGCCTCGGGCGCGCTTTCGCTCGCCACCTTCTTTGCGATCCTGGCGCTGCACCTGCGATGAGCAAGCTTCCGGGCCAGCCGACCGACAATGCGATGGATCGCGCGCGCGCGCGTTCGACCGGCTGGGCACGCCGCATGGCGCCGGCCGCATGGCTGCTGGCGGGACTGCTGCTGGCCGCCCTGCTGGTCGCATGGCCTGCGATCGCGATTTACTTCGCTTTGGCGTGCCTGCCGACGCTTGCGATGGCGCTCGTCGACGACGACTCGGACCGCCGCGGCACGGTGTGCGTCGGCACGCTCAACATGGCGGGCGCGCTGCCTTTCGTGCTGCTGGCGGTGACGGGCCAGCTCGGCGGGAACCCGCTTCTTTTCGCGCCCGCCTATTTCTTTCCGATTCTGTGCGCCGCGATCGGGTTCGGACTCTACACTTTCGTTCCGCTGCTCGCAAAGCGGCTGGCCAAGATCGAGGAAGACGCCGAAACGACGGCGCTCGGCGAACGCCAGCAGGCGCTGGTCGAGGAATGGGGCGCCAACGTCGCGACCGTCAAACTCAATTTCGACCGCAACGACGGCTAGCGTCGACCGGTCCGCTGCGCGAAGAAAAACACGATACGGGAGAAAACGCATGATGTCGTCCGACAATCCAGCCGCCAAAGTCGCCGTCGTTACGGGAGCCGGGTCGGGCGTCGGGCGCGCCGTCGCTTTGGCTTTGTGCGCGGCGGGCTACAGCGTGGTGTTGGCCGGCCGTCGGGCAGACGCTTTGGCGGAGACGGCAGCCTTGGCCAAAGGCAAGTGCCTCGCCGTGCCGACCGATGTCGCGGACGACAAGGCGGTCGACGCGCTTTTCGCCGCCACCGTCGGCGCGTTCGGACGCGTCGATCTGCTGTTCAACAATGCGGGCACGAACCTGCCCGCCACCTCCATCGAAGAGATCGACCCCGCCCAGTGGCGCAGCATCGTCGACGTCAATCTCAACGGCATGTTCTACTGCACGCGCGCGGCCTTCCGCGCCATGAAGGCGCAGACCCCGCAGGGCGGACGCATCGTCAACAACGGTTCGATTTCGGCGCATGCGCCGCGCCCGGGATCGGGCGTCTACACGGCCACCAAACACGCGATCACCGGCCTCACCAAAAGCACGTCGCTCGACGGGCGACGCTACGATATCGCGTGCGGCCAGATCGACATCGGCAATGCAGCGACCGACATGACGGCGCGCATGGCCAAAGGCGTGCCGCAGGCGAACGGCACCATGGCGGTCGAGCCGACGATGGATGCAGCCCATGTCGCGAGCACGGTCGTGCACATGGCGTCTCTGCCGCTCGACGCCAACGTCCAGTTCGTGACCGTCATGGCAAGCAAGATGCCGTTTGTCGGCCGCGGCTAGCGGCCGACCCGCGCGCCCCGACGCACGCGGCCGTTCGGCCCCGCGCTGTTGCGCGGATCGCTCGGCGTGCTAAATCGACGCCATGGACAGCGCCATTCTCGTCGTCGGCGGCAGCGGCTTCATCGGCCTAAATATCGTCGAAACGTTGCTCGCCAAAGGCGAGACCGTGGTGCTGCACGCGCTCGAAGCGCCTCCGGCGGCCGCACGCGCGGATTTCGCCGGGCTGCCGGGCCGCCTCGTTTGCGCGGTGGGCGACGTTGCCGACACGCGAAGCCTCGCCGCCCTCGCGCGCGAATACAACGTGCGCCGCGCGGTCTACGGGGCGGCGATCACTGCCGGACCGCTGCGCGAGCGGAAAGACGCGGCGCGAATTCTCGGCGTCAATGCGGTTGCGGCCGTCGCGCTCTACCAAGCGCTGGCCGGCCCCGAGCTCGTGCGCTTCGTCTATTTGTCTTCGGTCGCCGTCTACGGTGCGACCGGCTACGGCGACGCGCCGACGGCCGAGACGGTCGAGCCCGTGCCCGACTCGCTCTATGCGATCAGCAAATACGCGACCGAGCGCAGCCTCGCGCGTTTGCGCGACGCGGCGCGCGGCGATGCGGTGTGCCTGCGCTTGGGTCCCGCTTTCGGGCCGTGGGAATACGGCACGGGCCTGCGCGACACCCTGTCGCCGCCGTTCGAGCTTTTGCGCCATGCCCGCCAGGGGCGAAGCTGCGTGCTGCCGCGCGCCGGCATCCGCGACTGGATCTACGCGCCGGATATCGGCGCCGCGGCGGCGGCGGTGTTGGCCGCGCCCCAGCCTTTGGCGCCCGTCTACAATGTCGGCGCCGGGCGCACGGCAAGCCTGCTCGAATTCGCGCGAGCTTTGCAGCAGCGCTATCCGAGGTTCGTCGCGCGTCTGGCCGCGTCGCCCGCGGACGCGACGCTCGACCTCTACGCACAGCAAGACCGCGCGATGCTCGATCCGACGCGCCTCGCCGCCGATGTCGGGTTCCAGACATCGCGCGACATCGCCTCGACGGTCGCCGCGTGGCTCGCGTGGATCGACCGCCATCCGGATTTTGCGCCCGATTGAGCGTCGCCGAACGCGTCGATTTACTCGCGCGGTCGGATGCGGTATCGAACAGCGATCGGTTCTCTTTCGCCAACGGCTTCGCGCATGGAAACCCGTTTCGATCCCGGCGTTTTGGACGAGCTTCGCACCCATATCGGCGACGAAGCGGTCGGGCGCGTGATCGCGCAGTTCAAAAGCGACGTGGCCCGGCGCGTCGCGCTGCTGCCGGGGCTGTCGGGGCAGGAACTCTCGCGCGCGGCCCATGCGCTCAAAGGGTCGGCGCTCGAAGTCGGCGCGGTTGCCATGGCCGAGACTGCCCGCAATCTCGAGCAAACCGGGGCGAACCTCTCGACGGACGCGGCTGCAGACAGGATTGAAACGCTGCGCAAGCTGGTCGCCGAGACCTTCGACGCTCTCGACCGCATAGCCGCAGCCCGCACCTGAGCGCATTCCAAATCCATCTCGGCGCCAAGGGCGAAGCCCTTTCTCGCGCGATCATGCAGCACGGCAAGAGCATTGTCGTCGCGCTCGGCTGAGGCTGACTTCGCGCAACAGACCGCCTTTTCCCAAATTTCAAAAGACAATATTATTTATATATTTCAGATATTTAATTAGTTATCTGGTATACCAATAAATATCTATTGTTTTTTATCTAAAATTAGATATAAATCCGATTATCTTCATCCCATAAAAGGTCAAACAAAATGACAACGTCCCCGACCGCCCCATTAAACCGAGCGCTTTCTTTTACGCCCCTCACCGGAACCCTGGGTTCCGACACGCTCTACGGCACCGACGGCAACGACCTCATCAGCGCCGGCGAGGGCGACAACCTGATCGGCGCCAATGCGGGCGACGACCATATCAGCGCGGGCAGCGGCAGGGACACGATCTATGCCGGGACAGGCAACGACACGATTTCGTCGGGTGCAGGCGACGATCTGATCAACGGCGGCGACGGCAACGACAGCATCGATGCCAGTGCCGGCAACGACGCGATCTTTGCGGGCGAAGGCAACGACGCCGCGTGGGCGGGCTCCGGCAACGACGTCGTGCTGGCCGACGGGGGCAACGACAGCGTCGATGCAGGTTCCGGCAACGACACGGTGTGGGGCGGCAACGGCAACGACACGATCTCCGGCAGCGACGGCGCCGATTTGCTGGGCGGCGACGAAGGCGACGACAAGGTCTATGGCGGCGCCGACAACGACACGATCTTCGGCTGGACCGGCAACGACTATCTGGACGGCGGCGACGGCGACGACAAGGTCGGCGGCGGCGACGGCAACGACACGGTCTTCGGCGGCAACGGCGACGACACGCTGGCGGGCGGCCTCGGCAACGACACGCTGGGCGGCGGCAACGGCAACGACACGCTCGTCGGCGGCGTCGGCAACGACTATCTGCACGGCGGCGCGGGCAACGACATGCTGCTCGGCGGCGAAGGCGACGACGATCTCGACGGCAGCGACGGCAACGACCGGGTCGGCGGCGACGAAGGCAACGACAAGGTCTACGGCGGCAACGGCGACGACACGCTCGCAGGCGCAGCGGGCAACGACTATCTGCACGGCGGCGCGGGCACCGACCTCCTGTTCGGCGGCGAAGGCGACGACTTTCTCGACGGCAGCGACGGCAACGACCAGGTCGGCGGCGAAGAAGGCAACGACAAGGTCTACGGCGGCAACGGCAATGACACGCTCGCGGGCGGCCTCGGCAACGACACGATGGGCGGCGGCGCGGGCAACGACGTGCTGATCGGCGACGACGGCGCCGACGCGCTGGCGGGCGACGACGGCGCCGACACGCTCTCGGGCGGTCTCGGCAACGACTATCTGCACGGCGGTTCCGGCACCGACCTGCTCAGCGGCGGCGAAGGCGACGACACGGTCTATGGCGGCTCCGACCGCGACTCGCTCTACGGCTCGGCCGGCAACGACTATCTGGACGGCGGCGACGACAACGACCAGGTCGGCGGCGAAGAAGGCAACGACAAAGTCTACGGCGGCAGCGGCGACGACACGCTGGCGGGCGGCCTCGGCAACGACACGCTGGGCGGCGGCAGCGGCAACGATCTGCTGTTCGGCGAAGACGGCGACGACCACATCGCGGGCGACGACGGCAACGACACGCTGGGCGGCGGCGCCGGCAACGACTATCTGCACGGCGGTTCGGGCGTCGACGTGGCGTGGGCCGGATCTGGCAACGACACGGTCTACGGCGGCAGCGGCGACGACGTTGTGGGCGGCGACGAGGGCGACGACGCGCTTTTCGGCGAAGACGGCAACGACCAGATCTTCGGCTGGACCGGCAACGACACGCTGAGCGGCGGGGCGGGCAACGACACGCTGGGCGGCGATGCGGGCAACGACACGCTGACCGGCGGTACGGGCGAAGACCGCTTCGTCTTCCTCAACGGCTCGGGCATCGACACGATCAGCGATTTCAACAACGACGACGACACGATCGATCTTGCGGGCTACTGGAAGGACGGCGACCACGCGCTGGCTTTCGCCGACCTGTCGATCGTCCAGCAGGGCGCCAACACGGTGATCACGCTGGGATCGGGCGACACGATAGTGCTCGAAAAATTCTCGGCCGCAAGCCTAACGGCCCAGGACTTCGTCTTCGGCTGACCGCAAACGAAGGCAAGCGGGCGCGTCCTTCGAAACAGGGCGCGCCCGTTTTTCGTTTCTAGAGCGCCGCGTCGACTTCCGCGCGCGACGGGCAGCCCAAGCGGCCGCCGAAATGCCGGCATTTCAGCGATGCGGCCACGCAAGCAAAGCGCGCGGCCTGCGCCATCGCCATCCCCTCGGCCAAACCCAGCGCCAAAGCGCCGTGGAACACGTCGCCGGCCGACAACGTATCGACGACATCGACCGCCAAGGCCGGCACATGGCGCACGGCGCCGTCCTCGAGCCAGAAGTAGCCGTCGGCGCCGCAGCTGGCGCCGACATGGCCTGCATGCGTCGCGGAAACCGCGCGCAGCGCGGGCTCGAGCGCGTCGAGCCCGGTATAGGCGAACAGTCCGGCATCCGAAAACACCGCGTACGCGGCAAGCGGCACGAGGCGCGCCAGTATCTCGCGCGGGCCCACGTCGGCATCGAGCATCGCGGGCACGCCTTGCGCGCGCGCAGCGCCGAGAACGGCCTCGGCCCCTTCGACCCATCGCACGTCGGCCAGCGCGAAATCGGCGGTCTTCAGATTTTCGGTCGGCAGCCAAGCCGGCGACGGGTCGAGTTGCCGGTCGTGGAACGGCACGACAAGGCGCTTGCCGTCGGCATCGACGATCACGCAGGCATGCGACGAGCGCCCCGCAGCGACGGCGCGGATATCCGATACGTCGAGGCCCGCTTGCCCAAGCTCGTCGCGGATCGCCTGGCCGCGCGCGTCGTTGCCGACCCGTGCCCAGGCCGAAGCCGCGCCGCCCAGCTTTGCGAACGTATAGGCGGCGGAGATCGCCATGCCGTCGGCCACGCGCGCGGCGTCGCTGGCAAGCGCTTTGGCCGGCGGCGCAGGCACGGCATCGACGCGGTAGATCGACGTCTCGCACACCGCTCCCACGGCAACCAAACGCTTCTTGGACGGCTCGCGCATCGACGGTTCCTGCTCGCAACGGTCTGACCGAGCCTGCGGGTTAAACCACAATGCCTCGGCCAAGCAAGCGGCAAGATGAATTGCCCCTGCGAGCGGATATGCCGCGCCCTGCGCAAAGTCCCGATCCCCGAAACTGCGGCGGATCAAGTAACCGCCTAACCCTTTGATGAAAATGGTGCCGCAGGAGGGAATTGAACCCCCGACCCGCGCATTACGAATGCGCTGCTCTACCCCTGAGCTACTGCGGCACTGGGGTGTCGGAATCGGCGGCAAACTACAGGAACCCCCCAGCGCTGGCAAGTGAAGCAAACGGCTGCGCGCATCGCGGTCCGATTTGGCCGTCGGACGCAATCGTGCGAAACTCCGATCCGCATGCGAATTTGGCTGGCACTGGCAGCTTTGAACGGGTTTGTCGCGGTCGCTTTCGGGGCGGCCGGAAGCCACATTCTGTCGGGCCAGCTCGATGCGGCCGATCTCGACCGCGTTCGCTTGGCGGCCGATTACCAGCTTTTGCACGCGCTCGCCCTGCTCGGGGTTACGGCTTTGGCCGAGCGGCGCGGCAATCTTCGCTTATCGCTGGCCGGGCTTTGCTTCGCGCTCGGCGTCGCGGGCTTTTCCGGCGGGCTTTATGCGCGCGCGCTGGCCGGGGTCGAGGTTGGTCCGATCGTGCCCATCGGCGGCACCTTGCTGCTGCTGGGCTGGTTTTGGCTTTTCGCAGCGGCCTTCGGGCATCGGCGACAATAGCGTCTTTTCGGCGTCCGGCTTACCGGCCCGCCGAAGGAAGACGATGCCGATGTCCGTCCCACCGCACCTGCGGCGACTTCCGAGAGGCAAAATACTATTTTCGCGCGCGATTTCCGCGTATTTCTGGCGCCGAAACTTACCGTTCTGTTAAGGTGCGCGCTTGTAGAGTTGTCCTGCGCGGTGTTGCGTCGCGCACCCTCGATACGCACGAGAAAATTCAGGCACGAGCATGGAAGACGCGGTTTCGAAGTCGTTTTGGGCGCCGCCCACATTCGCGGAGCGCGGCGCATCGGTGCCCTTCACCACGCCCATCATCGTGGGGGCCCGCGTGCGCGGGCGCGACAAGGATCTCGAGCTTGTGGTGCCCAACCCGTCGGGCGCCAAGGGCAACTACATTCTGCAATGGAAGAGCCTGCCCGAGGTTTTCACGCTGTCGGTCCACGACCGCGTTCTCCACCGCGCCATCGGCGAAGCGATGGCCTCGAACCCCAGCGCGGTGCGCAAAGCGACCTTGAAGACCGCCGCCACCGGCCTTGCGGGTCCTGCGGCCGCCAAGCAGGCCAAGCTTGTCCTCAAGGAGGAAGAAGACTTCAAGCTGCTGATCCAGTTCTCGCTGCTGTCCGAGACCGTCGCCCAACTCTCGGCCGGCCAACTGCAGATCACGCTGGCGCACGTGCAGAGCGACACCGGTCGCCAGCAGGCGAAGCTCATCCTGGCGCGCGTCGCGCACAAGGTTAACCTCGAAGGCAACGAGCTGTACGCGATGATCGAGGCCTGGGCCGACCACATCGTGGCCATCGGCACGCCCAAGCTTCCCAAGGCGCCGCGCTTGCGCAAGATGCGAAACCGCATCGACGAATTCGCCGGTTCGATCGGCAGCTGGTCGGAAATCGACCGCTCGGAATCGGCCCCGATCGGCGGGCTCGCCAGCCTCGTCGCGCGCGAAACAGCGTCGCTTGCCGCCGAACATTTCGCCGAGGTCGACGGACTGCTGGCGAACTTCGAAGCGACCCTCGACAAATGGGAAAAGAGCGAGGCCGAACTCGCGCGCCTGGCCGACCGCATTTCCTGGATGCTCGACGGCTGGGACCTGCTCGTGGCGATGTGGGAGGACGCGGTGCTGAAGCCACCCTACGAGCAGCAGGCGGCGGTGCAGGAGCTTGCGCGCATTCTGCCCGTCGTGCCCGAAGAAGAAGTGCACGGCGAGCACCGCAGGATAGTGCGCAACATCGGCGTTCAGCGGCGCAAGATGGTCAAGCCGATGGAAGACTGGATCAGCGGCGCGATCGACCCCGAATTGCGCACGCGGCTCGAGCGCTACAAGGCCAAGGCCGCATGAGCGATGCCGGCAAAGCCTTGGGCGATCTGTCGCAACGCCTGTCGCAGATCCCGGAAGCGAAGCTCGTCGAGCTCGTCTGGACGCTCGAGGGCAAACGCATCGGCAACCACGCAGACCATACGGCCGTGACGCTGCTGGGCCAGTTTCGGCCGCGCCTGCAGCTCGTCCGCCCGCTGCGCCGCATGTCGGCCAAGCGCCTGTTCGCCATGCCCTTCGAAGACATGCTGACAAACGCGCCGGCGAGCAAGGAAAAGATCATCGGCAAGATAAGCCGCGCCGTGGTCGATCCGGCCTGGGACCTGCTCGTCGACAAGATCGGCCCCGCCGAGATCGCCCAGATCGACGACGATATCCGCAAAGTCGGGCGCAGCGCCGCCAATTGGGTCGAGCTCGGGCGCCGACTGTGGCCGCAATGCGCGCAGGCACTGCGCGAGACGATCATGCGCGGCGAAAAAGCCGTCGCGTACCGCGCCGAGCTTATCCCGAAGCTCGGCGGGCCGGAAATGTGGCTCGATCTGCAGGACATCGCCGACGTCATGGATGTCGCGGAAGAGATCCAGACTATGCGCGGCAATCTGCCGCCCAAACCCGTCGTGGCGCTGGCCGAGCAGGACATCGCGACCGTCGGCGCCGCCGCGGCGGCTATCGACGCCAAGATGAAGACGCGCGCGCCCGTCCTCGTCTACGCGCTGGTCGCGCGCCTCGACCAGCCGACCGAAATTCTGTCGATTTTCGCGCGCGTCGCGGAAAAAGGCATAGGCGGCTCGACCGGCGAGCTTGCTTCGATCACGACAGAAGTGATGGTCACCGACATGGAGCAGCGCTTCGAAGAGGTGCGCCGGTCGCATTCCTCCGGCGACGGCGACCGCAAGACCAACGCGCGCGAAGATCTGGCCAAGGAAGTCGAGCACCATCTCGCCGGCATCCAGAAGGGCAAGGAACTGCTGAAGGGCTCGGCCGGCGCGACCGCGGCCAAACGCCTCGAGCGCGTGCGCCTGAAGCTCAAGGACATGATCTCGGCCAACATCATCGAAAACACGAGCAAGGAAGTCGCCTCGGTGCTGGGCGACATCGCGCGCATCGCCCCCATGGCTGCGGGCGAAGGCGACATCGCCGAGATGGAGCAGATGGAAGACCGGCTGATGGCGCTGCAGATCGCTTCGAAATTCGCGGGCGATCTCGGCCTCACCCAGGACGTCGTCGACGAGTTGAAGCGCGTCGAGACGCAGATCGAAGGCCACGCCGACAAGATGTTCGGCGCTCTACGCCTAAGTGGTCTCGCGCCCGAGCAGCGCGACGCGACCGAGGCCGACCTGTTTTCGAGCGTGCGCATGCTCGAACTCGTGTCGGGCGCCGAGCGCGCCGAAAAGATGCTGCTCGAAGGCCTCGACATCATCGAGGCCAAAATCTCCCAAGCCGCCCGCTGAACGGGGCCGCGCGGCCGCTTCAGCGCGCTTCGATCCGGGCCTGCTCCGCCCGTGTTTGCCTTGCCTGCGGGCGGGCGGGCGGGCGCCATTCCATGCGGTCGAAAGTGCCGCAATGCGTGCACAGCGCCAGCCATGTTTCGTGCGGCTGCCCGCACGCGGCGCACGTCCAGGCCGGATCCGGGTTCGCTTCGGCCGCGCGCGCGAGCCAGCGGCGTGCGCCCTCGGCATCGTCGCCTTGCGCCTCCGCGATGCGCTGCAGAAGGCGGCACAGGCCAAGGCTCGGCGCCGGCCCGTCGGATGCGCCGTCGCCTGCGCCCTCGGCCGCAAGTGCCGCTTGCGCGTGGCGCTTGGCCTCGCCCCACAGACCGGCGGCAAGGGCCGCCTCCGCGAGTGCGATGTGGGATTCGCGGTGCAAAGGGGCCAGCTTCGCGAGCCGTTCGACCTGCTTCACCCATTGGAGCGCATTGGCAACCGGCCGCGCGAGGCGATAGGCCGCGAGCAGATCGGGATGCGGATGGCGCGCCCATTCCTTCTCGACGAGATTGCCCGCCGCGCGCGCGCGCGCGTCGCGCGCGTAGAATACGGCGAGCGTTGCCGCCACTTCCGGCCGGTCGGGGCCAAGACGCAGCGCGCGCTCGGCCGCTGCAATGGCGTTGCGCAAATCGCCTGCGGCGCCGAGCGCGCGGGCGTGCGCATGCAGGGCGGCCGCCGCACGGCCGTCGGCGAGCGCAGGTTCGAGCAGCTTGTTGCGGCGGGCTTGAATAAGGGTTTCGCCTGCGGCAGCCCACGCGCCGCTCGCGGTTTCAAGCTCAACCAACGCCGCCGATACCCACGCCGCGTCGGGCCGCAAATCGCGCGCCCGCCGCGCCAAGACAAGCGCCCGCTCCGTTTCGCCGCGCTTCATCGCCGCCGCCACGAGCCCGCGCAGGGCCGCAAACTCGGTCTCGGGAAAAGCGCGCATCGCCTCGAAATGCTCGTTCGCGTCGGCTTCCTCGCCCGCGAGTTGCGCCGCCTGCGCGGACATGAGCTGCACGAGCGGGACCGTCCCGAGCTTGCCCATGGCGGCGCGCGCCTGGCGCTGCGCCTCGCCTGCGTCGCCCGCCGCGATGGCCACAAGCCCGCGCGTGACCGCCTCGTAGCCTTTGCGCGTGCGCCGCGCTTGGCGCCAGTCGGCAAAGCGCTTGGGCGCGGCCCAGGCCGCCCGCCAAGCGCGGTCGACGAGGATCATCGCGAAACCGGTCGCAGCCACCAGCACGGCGAGTCCGCCGAACGACGTGTCGAGGCGCCAACCGGCGAATTCGACGCTCGCACGGCCCGGCGCGCCTGCAAGCCACGCGACCGCGAGCATCGCGACGGCGGCAACGAGCATCAATGAGAGGGCGCGGCGCATGGCTGTGCGGTCCCGTTCAGCCGCCGCCCGCAGCGGCAAGCGCGGCGATTTCGCGCTCGACCGCGAAGCGCAGGCGCACCGCCTCGATCCACCCGCGCGCCGGCGCGATCCACGCCGCGCCCTGGACGCCGTCGAACGCGGCAAGCGCGCCCTCGAGATCGCCCGCATTCGCCAGCACCTCGGCGCGCGCGACGCGCGCGCCCGCGTCGTCGCCCGCGAGTTCGCCCACGCGCCGGATCGACAGCAGGCCCTGCAGCCGCTCGAGCAATTCGCCCCAGCGCCCGGCAACGTCGCCCGTGCGCGCGGCGGCAACCATCGCGTTGGCCAAGGGCGCAAAGCGCCGCGCCAAGCTTGCGCGCGTTTCGATTCCGCGCTCGGCAGCCTGGGCCAGTGCTGCGAACTCCTCCTGTCTGCGCGCGTCGCCCGCCGTCTCGCGCACCAGCGCAAGTTCGGCGGCAAACGGCCGACCGGACATCGCGGCGTCGCGCAACTGGAAGACGGCGAGACGAAACTCCGCCCGCCGCACGGCCGCGCGATCGGCCGTCTGATCGACGACGCCGCCCTGCAGCCGCTCGACTTCGGCCTGGACGCGCGCAAGCTCGCCCGCCAGCCGCCGGTTTTCGGCCGCCACGGCGGCCAAGGCCGCTTGCGTGCCCGGCTCGACGGGGGCACGCGCTTCGAGCGCCTCGAGACGCGATTCGAGCGGCGCAAGGTCCGCTGCATTGCCGGGCGCAGCCTGAAAGACCGGCGCGGGCGAGCGCTGTTCGATTTGCGACAGCCGCCGATCCACGGCCGCCAGACGCTGTTCGATCGCACCCGTCGGCGGCGGCAAAGCGATTACGCTCGAAGCAATGGTTCTGGGCGCCGACATCAAATTCTGCCAATAGAGCGCGCCGGCCGCACCCATTCCGCCTGCCAGCAGCGCCATCGCGAACGGCAGCAGCAAGCCGCGCGAGGGCGCTGCTTTCCCGGCAGGCGGCGGCACGACCGACTTTGCCGCACCGGAAGGCGGCGGACTTGGCGCGGCCGCTTCCGGTGCAAGCGCGATGCGATCGAGCGCTTCGAGCAAGGCCGTTTCGTTGGGCTCATCGGCGGCGATCGCCGCCTTGAAGCGGCAGCCTTGCTCGCGCGCGATTTCAAGCGCACTGGGCGCAAGCGCGAGCGCTGTCACGCGCGCAAGCGAATCGCCGAGGCCGGCGTCGCGCACCAAGCGCGCGAAGATTTCGGCGGTGCGCGGGGAGAAAAACGTGACCACGTCGATGCGCCCGCCGCGCAACGCTGCGGCCGCGTCGTCGGGTAGTTTCGTGGCCGTGTCGGCGCGATAGAGCTGGACGCGGCGCACGGAAAAACCCTCGGCGCCGAGGACGCCGGCAAGATCGCCCGCAACGGCCGTGCCCGTCGCATGGACGAGCGCGCCGTTCGCGGGATCGAGGCGTTTCTTCACCAGCGCCGCCAAGGTATCGACGTCGCCCGCCGCGCTCTCGACCGCGCCGAATCCCGCATTGCGCGCCGCAGCTGCCGTCGCGTCGCCCACGCAGAACGCCTTGAGGTCGCGGTTCTTCTGCGTGTGCGCAAAAGCGCGCACGCCGTTGGCCGAAGTGAACAGCACCGCCTGCACGCCCGCAAGATCGAGCGGCGGCGCTTCGTCCACGACGATGTCGAGCAAGGGCGCCACCACCGCGTCGTGCCCGCGCATCGCAAGCGCGACCGCAAACAGGTCGGCTTCGCCGCGCGGCCGCGTGACGAGAATCTGCAGGCGGCGCTTGGCCGCCGTCATTGGAAGTAGCCCGGACCCGCGCGGCCCTTCAGCTCCTCGCCCGCGTCTTCGCCCATCGCAAGCGCGTCGCTCTTGGGGCCCTCGCGCGAAGTCGTGAGCAGTCCGCTGCCGTCCGGCCGCACGACAAGTCCGTCGAGCCGCAGACGGTCGCCCGCAAGACCGACCGCCAAGGCGCCGATCGGCGTGCGGCACGAACCGTCGAGCCGCTCGAGAAGCCCGCGCTCGGCGGTGACGGCCACGTGCGTGGGCGCATCGTCGAGGGCGGCGAGATAGCTGCGCGTCTGCGCGTCGTCGAGGCGGCATTCGATCCCGATCGCCCCTTGCGCCACGGCCGGCAGCATGTCGGCCGTCGACAGCACGGCGCTGACGTCCGCCAGTCGCCCGAGGCGCTTGAGGCCCGCATAGGCAAGGAACGTGGCGCCGACCGAGCCGTTGCGCACCTTCTCGAGCCGCGTGTCGACGTTGCCGCGCAGCGGGACCACAACGATGTCCGGACGCCGCGCGCGCAACTGCGCGCCGCGCCGCAGGCTCGCCGTGCCCACGACCGTGCCGTTGGGCAGGTCGTCGAGGCCGGCGATGCCGGGGCCGGCGATCAGCGCGTCGCGCGGATCTTCGCGCTTCAGCATAGCGACGATGCCGAGACCGGCAGGCAGGAATGTCGGCACGTCTTTCATCGAGTGCACGGCGAGATCGATCTCGCGCGCCAGCAGCGCCTCTTCGATCTCTTTGGTGAACAGGCCCTTGCCGCCCGCCTCGGCGAGCGTACGGTCCTGTATCCGGTCGCCCGTGGTTTTGATCACCGCGATGGCGATCGCCCCTTCGGCCGCCAAAGCCGGATGTGCCGCTGCCAGCAACCGCCTGGTTTCGTTCGCCTGCCACAGCGCCAGCGGCGAGCCGCGCGTTCCGATCCGCAATGAAGCCGTCATGGTCCCCCTGTCCTTGTCGCCCTTTATCGCGTGCCGCGCGGGGTCGCTGCAAGCGCGCTTTCGGCGAGGCGTCGGATCGGCTAAAGCTGGCTTCGATGAAGCCGATTCTGGGTCTCGAAACCAGCTGCGACGAAACCGCCGCCGCCCTTGTGGCGCCGGACGGGCGCATCTTGGCGCAGCGCCTTCTTTCGCAGACGCGCGAGCACGCGCCCTTCGGCGGCATCGTGCCCGAGATCGCGGCGCGCGCGCATCTTGCCCATCTGCCGCGCCTCGTGGACGAGACCTTCGCCGCCGCCGGGCTCGGCTGGGGCGACATCGAGGCGGTCGCCGCGACCACGGGGCCGGGACTCATCGGCGGCGTCATCGTCGGCGCAACTTTCGGCAAAGCGGCGGCACTCGCCCGCGGGCTTCCCTTCGTGGCCGTCAACCATCTCGAGGGGCATGCGCTTTCGGCGCGCATGCTTGCCGACGTGCGGTTTCCGTATCTGTTGCTGCTGGTCTCGGGCGGGCATTGCCAGCTGCTGGGCGCGCTGGGCGTCGGGCGCTATCGGCTGCTCGGCAGCACGCTCGACGATGCGGTCGGCGAAGCCTTCGACAAAGTCGCGAAATTGCTGGGCCTGCCCTATCCGGGAGGGCCCGAGATCGAGCGGCTTGCGCACGAAGGCAACGCCGTGCGCTTCGATTTGCCGCGCCCGCTCCTCGGTCGGTCGGGATGCGATTTTTCGTTCGCCGGCCTCAAAACGGCCGTACGCCTGCTGGTCGAAAAAGTCGGCCCTCTCGACGAAAAACTGCGCGCGGACATTGCCGCCTCGTTCCAGGCAGCAGTCGCCGACACCCTCGCCGACCGCACGGCCAATGCCGCACGCGGCTTCGTGGCGGAATTTCCGGCCGCAAGCCATTTGGTCGTGGCCGGCGGGGTTGCCGCGAACCGCACCTTGGGCCAGCGTCTGGCGCGAACGGCCGAACGCTTCGGCCTTGCTTTCATGGCCCCGCCGCCTTCCTTGTGCACTGACAACGCCGCCATGATCGCGTGGGCCGGGATCGAACGCCTGCGGCTCGGTTTGCTCGACGGCCTCGACATCGCCTGTCGGCCGCGCTGGCCGCTCGAAGAACTCGCAAGGGCGCACACGCCATGACCCGCCGATTCGAAACGATTGCCGTGATCGGCGCAGGCGCATGGGGGACGGCCCTTGCGCAAACCGCAGCGCGCGCAGGCCTCAAGCCCATTTTGTGGGCGTTCGAACCCGCAACCGTCGCGGAAATCGTCGAGCGCCGTTCCAACGGCGTCTTTCTGCCGGGCGTCGCCCTCGATCCCGCGATCCGGGCGACCTCGGATCTCGCCGCCGCCGTCGGCGATGCCGATATCGTGCTTGCGGCGACGCCGGCCCAGCATCTGCGCGCGACGCTGAAACGCTTGCCGCTGCCGGCGGGCGTGCCGATCGTGCTCGCCACCAAGGGGATCGAGCTTGGCACCGGCGCCTTGATGGGCAGCGTCGCGCAAGAAGCCGCACCCGGACATCCGGTCGCGATTCTGAGCGGGCCGACCTTCGCGCGCGAAGTGGCGCTGGCACAGCCCACGGCCGTGACCCTCGCCGCGCGCGACGCCGAGCTGGGCCGAGCGCTTGCGCAAGCTTTGGCCACGCCCCGTTTCCGCATCTACCGCAACGACGACGTGATCGGCGCGCAGGTCGGCGGTGCGGTCAAAAACGTCGTGGCGCTGGGGTGCGGCATCGTCGCGGGGCTGGCCCTCGGCGACAATGCGCGCGCGGCCCTGATGACGCGGGGTTTGGCCGAAATGGTGCGCTTGGGGCTCGTACTCGGCGGCCGCGCCGAAACCTTGATGGGGCTCTCGGGCCTCGGCGATCTGGCGCTGACCTGCAACAACGACCAGTCGCGCAACATGCGCTTCGGGCGCGCGATCGGGCGCGGCCTCACCCCGGCGCAAGCGCTCGCCGATCCGGCTCTGGGGTTGGCGCATGCCGTGATCGAAGGCGTGGAAGGGGCCGCTTCGGTCGGCGCCCTTGCCCGCCAGATGGCGGTGGACATGCCGATCGTCGCCGCGATCGGCGCGATCCTGCAACAAGGTGCAAGCGTCGCGCGGACTGTGGAAGCGCTGCTCGATCGTCCGCTCAAAGAGGAATGAAAAATGGCCTACTGGCTGATGAAGAGCGAACCCGACGTGTATCCGTGGTCGAAACTGGTCGCCGACGGGCGCGGCTCCTGGGACGGCGTGCGCAACCACCTTGCCAAGCTCAATCTCAAGGCCATGAAAAAGGGCGATCGGGCCTTTTTCTACCATTCCAACATCGGCAAGGAGATCGTCGGCACGATGGAAATCGTGCGCGAAGCCTATCCCGATCCGAGCGCCGAAAAAGGCGAATGGTTCATGGTCGATGTGGCGCCGCTTGCAGCGGCTGCGACCCCGCTCGGGCTCGCGGCGATAAAGACATTGCCCGAGCTCGCCGAAATGGCGCTCCTCAAAATGTCGCGCCTGTCGGTGCAGCCGGTGCGCCCGCCGGAATGGAAATTCATCTGCAAGCGCCTGGGCATTGCCCCATGACGGTGCTGTGCCGGCTCGACGAGATCCCGGATCCGGGCGGCAAGGGGTTTGTGTTCGGCGAAGCCGAGGCGCGCGAAGAGATTTTCGTTATGCGCAAGGGCGACAAGGTCTACGGCTATCGCAATCGCTGCCCGCATGCGCTGGTCCCGCTCGACTGGACCGGCGACCAGTTCCTCGATCCCTCGCGCACGATGATCATGTGCGCGATGCACGGCGCGTTGTTCGCGATCGAAGACGGGCGCTGCCTTGCCGGACCGACGCGCGGGCGCGGGCTTTCAGCCATCGCCGTGCGGCTGGTCGAGGACGCCCCTTCGGGCCCCGTGCTGGTTTGGGACAAATCGCCGGATTGACGGCCTAAATCGGCCTCGAACGGCTTGCAACCGGCCGGATCGCGCCCTAAAACCGAATGCAATAGACGCCGCAAGACGGTCGCCCAAGCGTCCGCGCCAACAGGGAGCCCCCAATGTCGAACGAGTTGTTTCCCGTCTCCGCCGACATCGCCAAATCGGCGCTGATAGACGCCGCAAAATACCAGACGATGTACGACCGGTCGGTCGCCGATCCGGCGGGTTTCTGGGGCGAAGCGGGCAAGCGTCTCGACTGGATCAAGCCCTACACGAAGGTCAAGAACACGAGCTTCACGGGCGACGTCGCGATCAAATGGTACGAGGACGGCACGCTCAACGTGTCGGCCAACTGCCTCGACCGGCATCTCGCCAAGCGCGGCGACCAGGTCGCCATCGTCTGGGAAGGCGACGACCCGAACGAGCACAAGCACATCACCTACCGGCAGGCCTACGAGGAAACGTGCCGCATGGCCAACGTGCTCAAGAAGCACGGCGTGAAAAAGGGCGACCGCGTCACGATCTATCTGCCGATGATTCCGGAGGCGGCCTACGCGATGCTGGCGTGCGCGCGCATCGGCGCGGTCCACTCGATCGTGTTCGGCGGTTTCTCGCCCGATTCGCTGGTGAACCGCATCCAGGATTGCGATTCGAATTTCGTGATCACGGCCGACGAAGGCCTGCGCGGCGGGCGCAAGGTTCCGCTCAAAGTGAACGCCGACGCGGCGCTGAAGAGCTGCCCGTCGGTCAAGAGAATGCTGGTCGTCAAGCGCACCGGCGGCAAGGTCGACTGGGATCCGGCGCGCGATCTTTGGTACCACGAGGAAGCGGCCGGGGTCGCCGCCGAGTGCCCGCCCGCCGAGATGGCGGCCGAAGACCCGCTGTTCATCCTCTACACCTCGGGCTCGACCGGCAAACCCAAAGGCGTGCTGCACACCTCGGGCGGCTACCTCGTCTACGCGGCGATGACGCACCAGTACGTGTTCGACTACCACGACGGCGACATCTACTGGTGCACGGCCGATGTGGGCTGGGTCACGGGCCACAGCTACATCGTCTACGGGCCGATGGCCAACGGCGCCACGACGCTGATGTTCGAGGGCGTGCCGAACTATCCGGACAGTTCGCGCTTCTGGCAGGTCGTCGACAAGCACAAGGTGAATATCTTCTACACCGCGCCCACCGCGATCCGCGCCCTGATGCGCGAAGGCGAAGCGCCGGTCAAAAAGACGAGCCGCGCCTCCTTGCGCATCCTGGGTTCGGTCGGCGAGCCGATCAATCCCGAGGCCTGGCTGTGGTACCACAACGTGGTCGGCGACGGCCGCTGCCCGATCGTCGACACGTGGTGGCAGACGGAAACCGGCGGCATTCTGATCAGCCCGCTGCCCGGCGCCATCGCGACCAAGCCGGGTTCGGCGACCAAGCCGTTTTTCGGCGTGCGGCCCTTGCTGGTCGACAACGACGGCAAGCTGCTCGAAGGGGCGACCGAGGGCAATCTCTGCATCGCCGACAGCTGGCCTGGCCAAGCGCGCACCGTGTTCGGCGACCACAAGCGCTTCGTCGAAACCTATTTCTCGACGTTCAAGGGCTACTATTTCACCGGCGACGGCTGCCGACGCGACGAAGACGGCTACTACTGGATCACCGGCCGCGTCGACGACGTCATCAACGTGTCCGGCCATCGCATGGGCACGGCCGAAATCGAATCGGCTCTCGTCGCGCATCCCAAGGTCGCCGAAGCGGCGGTCGTGGGCTATCCGCACGACATCAAAGGCCAGGGCATCTACGCCTACGTCACGCTCAAATCGGGGCTCGCGACCTCCGAGGAGCTGCGCAAGGAGCTGGTCGGCTGGGTGCGCAAGCAGATCGGCCCCATCGCCTCGCCCGACCTGATCCAATGGGCGCCGGGCTTGCCCAAGACGCGCTCGGGCAAGATCATGCGCCGCATCCTGCGCAAGATCGCGGCAAACGAGCATTCGGCCCTCGGCGACACCTCGACCCTTGCCGATCCGAGCGTGGTGGACGAACTCGTCAACAACCGCATGAACAAGGGCTGACGGCGCGGCGGGCGGGGTTTGCATTCCCCGCCCGCTCGACCCTATATACCGGGCATGGTCGGACGCATTTTCACGGGCTTTGCGTGGCTCGGTTTCCTTTTCTGGTCGCTGCTGTGCTTGGGCGGCTGGGCGGCGATCGCGCTCGGCGGCGACATGTTGCGCTGGGTCGCGGAAACCGCGCTTGCGCCCGGTGCGGGCGGCTCGGTCGCCTCGGTGCTGACCTTCATCGAGGCCTTCGGCACGGTCGTGCTGGCCTGGATATGGATTGCGGGCTCGGTGCTGATTCTGGTCGTCGGAACGATACTGCGGCGCGCGGCCGCCAACGCGACCGTCATGCGCTTCGAGCAGCGCGCGGCAAGCTATGCGGATATCGACCCTGCACGCATGAAAGACGTGACGCCGTCCGCGGACGCGCCGCCGCCGGAACCCAAGCGCCTGCCGCCCGGCTAGCTATCCGCCTGCGAAGGACTGTACGAGCGAGCCCGCGACGAGATACCAGCCGTCGACGAGCACGAAAAAGATCAGCTTGAACGGCAGGGCGACGATGGCGGGCGGCATCATCATCATGCCCATCGACATCAAGACGGCGGCCACGACCATGTCGATGATCACGAACGGAATGAAAAGCAGAAAGCCGATCTCGAACGCGCGCCGCAGCTCCGAGATCATGAACGCCGGAACGAGCACGCGGTAGGGCGTCGCCTCCGCCGTCTCGGGGGCGGGGATCTTCGCGATGTCGACGAACAGCGCAAGATCGGTTTCGCGCGTCTGGCGCAGCATGAAATCGTGGAACGGTTTGGCCGCGCGTTCGATCGCCTGAACTTCGGTGATGCGGTTCTCGATCAGCGGCGAAATGCCTTCGCGCCAGGCCTGTTCGCCGGTGGGCAGCATGATGAAAAACGTCAGGAACAGGGCGAGCGCCGTAAGCACAGCATTGGGCGGGGCTTGCTGCGTGCCCAGAGCCGTGCGCAGCAGCGACAGCACCACGATTATGCGCACGAAGCTCGTCGCCATCATCAGCAGCGACGGGGCGAGGGTCAGCACCGTCATCAGCAGGATGAGCTGGACGATCCGTCCCGTGGTCGAGCTGCCGTCGCCCAGATCGAGCGTGAAGCTCTGCGCCGCCGCCGCATGCGGAAGCGCCAGCGCGACGAGCGCGGCCAGGATCGGCATCGGGAGTTTTCGCAAGACAGTCTTCACGGCAGGGACTTCACGGGACGGGGTTCGGACGGATCGTTTCGACGACAGCCAGCGAATCGGGGCCTATCACGACGAGATGCTCAGTGTCGTCCCGACGCAGCAGAACTGCACGCGTTTTCGAATCGAGCGGCAGCACCTCGACCGTCTGCAGGCGACGCCGGCGCCCGGACGAGGACATTGCCCCGGCGCCGGGCACGAAACGCTTGGCGACCCACGCGACCGCCGCGATAAGCGCCACGACGAAGGCGAGGGCTGCGGCGAATTTCAGCAGGCTTTCGGCATCGAGGGTCATCGATGCAGCCCATGCGCCGTCTGCCGTCGCGACGCGAAAGCCATCAAGGTCCGCTGCAGTCGGTCGAGCGCTTGCACGAGATTGTCGAGCGCGCCCGCGCAGGCAAGCCCCTCGGCGCGCGGCAAGGCCGAGGTCGACAGGCACAGCTCGCGCACGCGGCCGTCGAGGCCGACGAGATCGACCGCCTTGCCGTCCGTGCAGGCGACCTGCGCGGCATCGATCTCGCCGATCGTCGAAACGATGTCTTCCAGAACTTCGACGGCTCTCATTTCGCGTTTCCTCGGGGCGTCGTCGTCGATGCGCCCCCCGTTTGCGGTTTGCCCGCAAGCGCGCCTTGCCTGCGATAGATGTAGCTCAGAATTTCCGCGACGGCCTGGAACGCCTCGACCGGAATCGGGCTGTCGACGTCGACCATCGCCAACAGCCGGATGAGATCGCGGTCTTCGCGCACCTCGACGCCGTTGGCGTGCGCGATCTCGATCATGCGCAACGCCAAGAGGCCTTCGCCCTTGGCCGTTACTCGCGGGGCCGGATCCTGCTCGCGCGCATATTCGAGGGCGACGGCCCGTTTTGCGCCTTCGCGCCCCGGCTGCTCGGGAGAACGGTTGAAACGACGGGCCAATAGGGCATGCCTTTGCGCGAGAACGAAGGTCGGGTGAAGAACAACAGGATCGGGTTTACGCTAAAGTCGCTAAAACTTTCTTAAAAATTTGTTTTTATGCTCTATTTCAAATACTTAGCGTTACCTTTGTCTCATGTGAGTCAAGCGAGTCATCCGGCAAACACATGAATCTAATAATAATTATTTGCGTTGTAATTTCTCTAAAATTCGAGTTAATTTACACATTATTAACCCTTCCAACCTATTCTTCCGCCATGGACGTTACGAAGCTTCCCTTGTTCGGCATGATTTCGCGGCGCATGGACTGGCTCAGCCAGCGCCAAACCGTGCTGTCGCAGAACGTCGCCAATGCCGATACGCCGAACTACCAGCCGCGCGATCTCAAAGCGCTCGACTTCCGCGCCGAGCTGCGCGGCCAGATGTCGCGCTTGGCGCCCGCGATGACCAGCCAGTCGCATCTGACAAGCCGCATGATCCCGGGGCCCAACCGCGAAGAGAAGCCGCGCCCGGCCGAAACGACCTTGTCGGGCAACTCGGTGCAGCTCGACACCGAAATGATCAAGGTCTCCGACACGGCGATCGACTACCAGATGACGACCAACATCTACCGCCGCCAGCTCGCGATGCTGCGCACCGCCATCGGCCGCACGCAGTAGACCCCCTTTCGAAAAGGCCCGTCCCATGGATCTGCAAAAAGCGATGCGCGTTTCGGCCTCCGGCATGTCGGCCCAATCGACCCGCATGCGCGTGATCGCCGAAAACCTCGCGAACTCGGACTCCCTCGGCGAAACGCCGGGCGCCGAGCCCTATCGTCGCAAGACGATCAGCTTCCGCAACGTGCTCGACCGCCAGCTCGGCGCCGAAACGGTGCGCACCGCGCGCATCGGCACCGACAAGAGCGCGCTTCCCAGGCGCTACGAGCCCAACCATCCGGCCGCCGACGGCGAGGGCTACGTGCTCGGCCCCAACGTCAACAACCTGATCGAAGCGATGGACATGCGCCAGGCGCAGCGCTCGTACGACGCGAACATCAACGTCATCGAGACGTCGAAGAGCATGATCACGCGCACGATCGACCTTCTGCGCAGCTGATCGGCAGCGCAGACACCGCACATCCAGACCTAAGGAGCTTCCTCGATGGCCATCACCTCGCCTTCGCTTGCCGCAGCCGCATACCAAGGGGCCGCGCGCATCGCCCGCCCGGGAAGCGGCGCGGCATCGGGCGAAGCGGCGGCCGGCAGCGCGGATTTCGGCGCGGTGCTGGCGCAGGCCACGCAAAACGCGATGCAGAGCCTCAAAGCGGGCGAGCAGGCGAGCTTGCGGGCTCTCGCGGGCAAAGCCGACGTGGGCCAGGTCGTGCAGGCGATATCGGCCGCGGAAACGACGCTGCAGGCGACCATTGCGGTGCGCGACCGCGTCGTGCAGGCTTACCAGGAAATCATCCGCATGCCGATCTGACGCTCGGCGGCGCGTTCCAAAGGCAGGGTTCATGAACGCCACCGACGTGCTCGAGATTTCGCGCGACGCGATCTGGGTCATGCTCAAGATCTCGGCCCCGCTGATGATCGTAGCGCTCGTGGTCGGTCTTGCGATCAGCCTCGTGCAGGCGCTGACGCAGATCCAGGAGCAGACCCTCACCTTCGTGCCGAAGATCCTGCTGCTGTTCGTCGTTTTCGTGCTGACGATCCCGTTCATGTCGACGACTTTGGTCGAATTCACGCGCGAGCTGATGGCCAAGGCCGTCGGCATCGGCGCGAGCGGCTAGGCGATGGACGCGCTGGCGCAGACTTTCGAGGCCGCCTTGCCCGCCGAAATCTTCGTCTATCTTCTGGTGTTCGTGCGCGTCGCCGCCGCCCTCCAGTCGATACCGGGTCTCGGCGAAATCTCGATCCCGCAACGCATTCGCTTGACCGTCGGCCTGCTGCTCACCGCAGTCCTCGCGCCCGTCGTCGGGCCCGGGCTGCCACCCTTGCCCGAATCCGCGATTTCGATGGCCGGCATCGTGCTCGGCGAAACGCTGATCGGCGTGTTCATCGGCCTTGCCGGACGTTTCGCGATGTCCGCGCTGATCGTCGCGGGATCGATCATCTCGCAGCAGATCTCCCTGTCGTCGGCGACCCTGTTCGACCCGAGTTTCGGCCAGCAAGGGGCGACGGTGTCGGCCTGGCTGGTGGCGGTGGCGCTCACGTTCATTTTCGTGACCGATCTCCACCATCTGATGCTGCGCGCCGTCGCCGATTCCTACACGCTGTTCCCGGCGGGCCAGCTGGCGCCCCTTGGCAGCTATGCCGAGGCGCTGGTGCGCTGGACCGCGCACAGTTTCCTCATCGGCGTGCAGATCTCCGCGCCGTTCCTGGTGTTCGGCCTCGTCATCAATCTGGCCCTCGGGCTGATTGCGCGCCTCCAGCCGGCCATTCAGGTGTTTTTCATCGCCCAGCCCGCCTTGATCGCCGTCGGCCTGCTGGCGATGGGCCTCACGCTCGTCGCCACCATGCAGGCGTTCGAGCGCGGACTGCTCGACAAGCTCGAACCGCTGCTGCTGGTCCCGTAAGGAAGCCGCCATGGCCGAAGAAGCCGAAGACGATGCGTCAAAAACAGAAGAGCCAACAGCCAAAAGGCTGCAGGATGCGCGCGAAAAAGGCCAGGTCGTCGCCAGCCGGGAAATCAACCACTGGATGCTCTTTTCCGGCGCTACGCTGGCAGCCGTCTTTCTGGGCGCGTCGATGTGGCAGAACCTGTCCCGGAGCATTCGCCCGTTCATCGACCGGCCGCACGAGTTCTCGTTCGAAGGCGCGGGCCTGCAGCGCGTGATCGCAAGCGCGCTGATCGACCCGATGGTCGCCATCCTGCCGCTTCTGGCGATTCTGATGGTGGCCGCGCTTGCGGCCCAGCTCCTGCAGAACGGACTGCTTTTTTCGGCCGAATCGCTCGTGCCGAAATTCAGCAAGATTTCGCCAGTCGCCGGATTCAAACGCCTGTTCTCGAGCCATTCTGTCGTCGAATTCGTCAAAGGACTTCTCAAGATTTCGATCGTCGGCATCGTGTGCTGGTACGCGCTCGAAGGCGAGATCGGCAACGTCTCGCGCTTCATCGACATGGAGCCGATCGAGCTCATGCGCGTGATCGGCAGCCTGTCGCTGGTCGTGATGGTGTCCGTCATCGCGGTCATGACGCTGATCGCGGGGGGCGACTATTTCTACCAGCGCTTCCAGCACTACAAGCGCCTGCGCATGTCGAAGCAGGAGATCAAGGACGAGTACAAGCAGTCCGAAGGCGATCCGGTCGTGAAGGGCCGCATCAAGCAGCTGCGCATGGAGCGCGCGCGGCGGCGCATGATGAGCGCTATCCCGAAAGCGACCGTCGTGGTCACCAACCCGACCCACTTCGCGGTCGCGCTGCAGTACGACGAAGATACGCCGGCCCCGATCTGCGTCGCCAAAGGCAGCGATCTCGTCGCGCTCAAGATCCGCGAACTTGCGGCCGAACACAAAGTGCCCGTCGTCGAGAACAAGCCGCTCGCGCGCGCTTTGTTCGCGACCGTCGAGATCGACTCCGAGATCCCGCAGGAGCACTACAAGGCAGTCGCCGAAGTGATCACCTACGTGCTGAGCCTCAAACGGCGCCTTGCGCCCAAGACGGCACCCGCGAACGCGCCGCGCTGAGTTTCAATTGGGGCCATAATTCGGGACCGCATCGACCGGCGTCGGGGCGTTCGAAAGGCTGTTGAGCAGGCGCGCGAACCAGCCCGGCTGCTCGCCCGCGGTCGGCGTCGACGGCGCCGGTGCCGGTACCGACGGGGCGGCATTCACGAACGACGGCGGCGCATCGGGCGCGACCGCGCCCGGCAGCGGGCGTATCGGCAAGCCGCGATGGGCTTCGACCATGACCGCTTTCCACAGGCGCGCGGGCAGCGAGCCCCCGGTCGTGCGTTCCATTTCCTCGCCGTCGTCGTTGCCGAACCAAGCGCCGCCGACGAAATCGGCCGTAAAGCCGACGAACCAGGCGTCGCGATAGTCGTTGGTGGTGCCGGTTTTGCCGGCCGCCGGGTGGTCGAAGGCGGCGGCCCGCCCGGTGCCCGAGGCGACGACCGCCTGCATGAGATCGGTCATCGTCGCAAGCGCGGCACCGCTCATCACCGGGCCGGTGCCGGAGCTTTGGCGGCGATAAAGCACGGTGCCCGCCGTGTCGCGGATCTCTGAGATCGCGTAGGGCAGCACGCCGTCGCCGCCGTTGGCGAAGGCCGCGTAAGCGCCGGTGAGTTCGAGCAGATTGACCTCCGAAGACCCCAACGCTGTCGAAAGATTGCGCTGGATCGGCGAAGCGATGCCGAGGCTGCGCGCGGCGCGCACGACGTTGTCGATGCCGGCCTGCTGGGCGACGCGTACGGCCGAGGTGTTGACCGAGCGCGCGAACGCCTCGCGCACCGAGATTTCGCCCGACACGCGATTGTCGAAATTGCGCGGCCGCCACGTCCCGATCTGCAGCGGCGTGTCGGCGATGCGCGCGTCCGCCTGCAAGCCCTGTTCGGCGGCCGCAAGATAGACGAATGCCTTGAAGGCCGATCCGGGCTGGCGGCGCGCATCGACCGCGCGGTTGAACGCGCTCTGCGCGTAGCTGCGCCCGCCGACCATCGCTTGCACGGCCCCGTCGGGGCGCATCAGCACGAAAGCACCCTGGCTCACCTCCACCTTCGGACCTTCGCGCGCCAGAATGTCCTCGAGAGCCGTTTCGGCCGCGCGCTGCAGGCGGCTGTCGAGCGTGGTCACGACCACGAGGTCGCGCGTCTGCGCGCCGACGAAGCCTTGCACCTTGTCGGCGAGCCAGTCGGTGAAATAGCGCCCGCTGCGCAACGCCGCCGCATTGGCGGCCGCCATTGTGCCGAGCGGCAGCTCGCCCGCCGCCAGGCGTTGGGCCGCCGTCATGAAGCCTGCTTCGACCATGTTGTCGAGCACTTCGGCGGCGCGGATACGCGCGCGCGCCGCGTTCGCGGTCGGCGCCAGACGCGAAGGCGCCTTCAGCAGCCCGGCGATCACGGCGGCTTCGTGCGCGTTCACGCCGCGCGCCGATTTGCCGAAATAGCGCTGGGCTGCCGCCTCGACGCCGTAGGTGCCGGCCCCGAGATAGACGCGGTTGAGGTAGATCGTGAGGATTTCCTCTTTCGAAAAACGCCGCTCGATCGCGAATGCGAGCAGCATTTCCTGGATCTTGCGCGCGCCGCTGCGCTCGTTGGTGAGGAACACGTTTTTTGCGAGCTGCTGTGTAATCGTCGAGCCGCCCTGCACCACGCGGCCTGCGCGGAAATTGGCGAGAGCCGCGCGCGCGAGGCCCTGCGGATCGACGCCGAAATGGCTGTAGAAGCGCCTGTCTTCGGTCGCCAAAACGGCCATCGGCAGCCAGGGCGGCATTTCCTCGAGCATCACAAGGCCGCCGAAAAGATCGCCGTAGGTGGCGATCGTCTCGTCGTCGGAATCGACGAAGGCGAGGCTCGGGCGACGTTCGAACACGTTGATGCGTTCGAACGGCGGCAGCGTGAACCAGAAAAATGCCAGCACGCAAATGCCCGCAACGCCGGTCCAGAGCCCGGCCACGAATCCCCACTTGAGGGCAAAGCCGAGCGCAAGTCGCACCAAGCGCGGGCCTTTCCGCGCGCGCGCGGGCTTGGCGCGCCCGAGCTTTGCGCTGCGGGGCGAAGCTTGCGCGCGCGCATCCGGATCGGCATGCAAACCCCCGCCCGATCCGGCTTGCGGCGCGGCGCGCGCGAGGCGCGGCTCGCGCCGCTCGCGCCCTTGCTGTTTGCGACTCGACACGAGCGCGATTCTACACGCGATTGCGGCGAAGTTGCGTCGCGCGCGCGCGCGCCACAAACGCGACCAACCCGCCGCCCGGCGGGTCCTCATGCTCGGCGCCGCCCGAAACGAAAGCGGTGGGTACGCCCGTCGCCGCCACGATCGTGCCGGCCAACGCCCCGCGCACGCGCCGGAAGGCGAGCTGCGACGGTCGCAGTTCTTGCCGCAGCCGACGCGCACGTCGACGTGCCGCTCGAGGTCGAACGCCTGACCTGGCTGCTGTCGCACCAGATCGTCAACGAGCAGAGCAAGCGCCTCGGGCTCGGCACGCTCGACCCGGCGCGTTTCGCACGCGGCATCGACCAAGTCGCGGGTGCCATGGAACTGCCGCGCAAGCCCGCCGTTGCCGAGCTGTGGACTGACAAATACCTGCCGCCCCCTGCCGCCCGCCAGATCTAGGACGGCTTGAATTCCGCAGCTTCAGCCGCGAAACTCGCAGCCCAACCGAAAGGCTGAGGTTGCGGGGAGCGCGCACGGCGATGGCGGCGGATTTCAAAGTGGTTCGTTCACGTTTGGGCGGCGCCGTTGCCGTCGAAGCGAGAACGCGCCACGTCTTCGGGCGCCACATGCACGACCAGTTCGGCGTCGGCGTGATCGAGGCGGGCGCGCAGCGCTCCATGAGCGGCCGCGGCACGGTCGAATCCGAGGCCGGCGACACGATTACGGTCAATCCCGGCGAGGTCCACGACGGCGCGCCCGTGGGCGGCGGCGGCCGCGCGTGGCGCATGCTTTATTTGGAGCCCGCGATCGTGCTCGCCTTTGCAAAGGATATCGACGAAGGAAAAGGCGACGCCGACGCGTTCGAAGAACCCGTCGTCAAAGACCGCCGTCATGCCGACCGCTTTCGCGCGCTCTACCGTGCTGCGACCGCCGATGATCGCTGCGCCGTGTCGGACCTGCAGCGCGACGAATTGCTGCTCGAATTGCTTGCCCCGCTTTTGCGCACGCGCACCAAACGCGGCGCGGCGCCCGAAATAGCGCGCCTGCGCGACCGGATCGCCGACGATCCTGCCGAATCGCCGACGCTTGCCGACCTCGCGGCGGAAAGCGGCCTCAGCCGCTTCCAGGTTCTGCGCGGCTTCCGCCATGCATTCGGGCTGGCGCCGCACGCCTATCTCGTGCAATGCCGCGTCAACCGCGCACGGCGCCTCGTTTCATGCGGAACGCCGCTCGCCGAGGCGGCACTCGCCAGCGGTTTCGCCGATCAGAGCCACATGACGCGCTGGTTCGTGCGCAGCTTGGGTGCGGCACCGGGCACATTCGGCCGCGCCGCACGCTGAGGCCCGCGCAATTTCGTTCAAGACCGCAGCGTGCGCGCGATGCGAAATGGCGGCCCCTCGAGCACCCCAGGAGCTTTTGCCATGAGCGTCGAGTTTCTGCTGATTTCAACGATCGTTGCCGCATCGCCCGGACCGGGCGTGCTCGTTACGCTGGCGGCCGGGCTTTCGGACGGTCGGCGCGCCGCCCTGGTCGCCGCATTCGGCTGCACGCTCGGCATCGTGCCGCACATGCTGGCGGCCGTTACGGGCCTTGCGGCACTGCTCCATGCGAACGCGCCCGCCTTCGAAGCCGTCAAATACGCCGGTGCGGCCTATCTGATCTACATGGCATGGGCGACGCTGCGCCAGGACGGCGGCCTGCGCATCGACGCGCGCCAAGAAGCGCCGCCGAACGACCGTGCCGCGATACGATCGGCGGTCTTCGTCAATCTCCTGAACCCCAAACTCTCGGTGTTTTTCTTCGCCTTTCTGCCGCAGTTCGTGGCGTCCGACGCGGCCGACCAAACGTTCCGCATGCTCGAATTGTCGGCGGCGTTCATGGCCGTCACTTTCGCGGTTTTTGCCGTCTACGGACTCTTTGCGGCAAGCGTGCGCGCGCGAATCCGCGCACGTCCGGGCGTTCTCGCCTGGGTGCGCGGCATATTCGCGGCCGCTTTCTTCGGCCTCGGCGTCAAGCTGTTCCTTGCGGAGCGTTGACTCCAGCGCCTCCGGTCCTAGACGCGCTTGCCGCTGGCGGCGTCGAACACGTGCAGCAGGCCCGCCTTGGGGGCAAGTGCAATGGCCGCGCCGGGCGTGAAGGCGTGGCGTTCGGTAAACACGGCGGTCGCCTCCGTGCCGCCGATGTCGACCAGCACCAGCGTTTCCGCGCCGGTCGGCTCGACGACCTTCACGGTCGCCGGCAGACCGTCGCCGCGGGCCGCAAGATCGAGATGCTCGGGCCGGATGCCGACGCGCACGGACGCCCCCGCCGCCGCGCCCGTCGCAGCAGGAAGGGCAATGCCCCCCGGCAGTTCGACGGCCGCATCCGCCCCGGTGCGGCGCACTTTTCCGTCGATGAAATTCATCGCGGGCGAGCCGATGAAGCCGGCCACGAAAATGTTGGCCGGATTGTCGTAGAGCTCGAGCGGCGTGCCGATCTGCTCGACGATGCCGTCGTGCATCACGACGATGCGGTCGGCCATCGTCATCGCTTCGATCTGGTCGTGCGTGACGTAGACCGTCGTGGTCTTGAGGCGCTGGTGCAGCGCCTTGATCTCGGCACGCATGGCCACGCGCAGCTTGGCGTCGAGGTTCGACAGAGGCTCGTCGAACAGGAACACCTGCGGATCGCGCACGATGGCGCGGCCCATCGCCACGCGCTGGCGCTGGCCGCCCGAGAGCTGCTTGGGAAAACGCTGGAGATAGGGCTTGAGATTGAGGATGTCGGCGGCGCGCTGCACGCGCTTGTCGATCTCAGCCTTGTCGGCTTTCTTGAGCAGCAGCGAGAACGCCATGTTGTCGTAGACGGTCATGTGCGGATAGAGCGCGTAGTTCTGGAACACCATCGCCACGTCGCGCTCTTTGGGCGGCAGATCGTTGACGACGCGCGCCCCGATCGCTATTTCGCCGCCCGAGATTTCCTCGAGGCCCGCGATCATGCGCAGCAAGGTGGACTTGCCGCAGCCCGAAGGCCCCACGAGCACCACGAACTCGCCGTCCGCGATTTCGACGTCGACGCCGTGGATGACGGCTGTGTTCTGGTAGGCTTTGCGCACACCGCGCACCGATACGCCGGCCATGTTTCGCTCCCCTTTGTGCCCGCCTGTCCCTGACGATCAGGCCGGGGGCGTTCGGGAATCGGCCGCAGTGTGTCCTGCGGTCCGCCCGGCGCCTGGCGAGAACTCTAGTCGGTCTGTCGCCGGGGCCGCAACGCAATAGCGAAAGCCCCCCCGAAACGCACAAAGGGCGCGGGGCAGACCCTGCCCCGCGCCCTTCGGTTCGCGGCGGACCGTCCGCGAAGGAAGCCTCAGACGGCTTCCTTGAGGTCCTTGGCGGCGCGGAAGGCGACCTTCTTCGACGCCTTGATCTTGATCGCTTCGCCCGTGGCCGGGTTGCGGCCCATGCGCGCGGGGCGCTTGCGAACCTGGAAGATGCCGAGGCCCGGAATGCGGATCTTGGCGCCCTTCTTCAGGCTCTTGGTCAGCGCCGCGACGAACGCGTCGAGGACTTCCACGGCCTGCTTCTTGGGCATCTCGTGCTTATCGGCGAGCTCGTAAGCGATCGCCTTCAGCGTCACAACTTCTTGTTTCTCGGCCATCTGCGGATCGGCCTCCTCTTGAGGGTTCTTGGTTGTCGAAGGCCTTCGGCGTTGCGCGGGGCTCTGGAGGCCGCGCGCGTGGCTTGGACCCGTCTCCATGACGTCGCGCGTGCAGTCCGGAAAGGTTCCTTTTTGCGTTCGCGCCGCCGCCCGACCGATCGCCTCGAGTGCCGCAAAACGGCGACTCGAATGCGAATCGAACAAGCAAACGTAGGCCCGGTATGCCGTCTCGCCCGATTCTTGGCAAGCGGGAAAATTGCGGAAATGCTTATGGAATCGACGTTGCAGCGCTGCCGCTTCGCAACAATGGCTGATTTATCAGCAACTTCTTGGCGTCGATGCGCCTCAACTCACGGGGCGCGCGCAGCGTGTCCAGGTTTGCGCCGATGCCGTTCCTTGCGGGCGAAACAGCATTGCATGCTCGCCCATCAGCTGCATTTCGATTTCGAGCCCAGCTTCGATTTCGCCTGTCGGCGCTTTGTAGGAGAAGCCGTGGCGCGTGTAGTTGCCCTCGATGCGCGCGCCGGCGGGCGTAGTAAGACGCGGGCCGTCGATCGTGAGGCGGCGCTGGCCGACCGGCGCACACCATTCGCCGTCGATCGAATCGGCAAAGGCCGGCGCAGCGCCGAAAAACGCCAACGCAGCACCGCAAAAAATCGCCGTTTTCCGCATGAAACCGCTCCCGCATATCCGGAGAAGGGAACCCCTATTGTCGGACCGGGGAAGCCGCTTGTCTAGAATTCGCGCGTCGCGACTTCGCAGTTTTTGAACGCCATTCCCGTGAGCCGATGCAGGAACGTGCCGTGGCCGACGACGGCGATTTCGTTTTCGGGGCGTGCCGCAAGCCATTGGCGGAACGCGGCGACGCGCCCTTGCAGAAGCGGCTCGGGCTCCTGCGCGACGGCACCCGGCCGGGCAGGGTCGTGGTGCCACCACGGATCGTCGAGATGGCCGAAGGCAAGTTCGGGGAAATCGGCCTGCAATGCGGCCGGCGGGCGCCCGACATCGCCCGAATGCTCGCATTTTTCGCGATGCAGCGCTTCGACGCGCCAAGGCGCCGCATGGCCCGCAAACACGTGCCGGGCGGTCTGGATCGCACGCGTGAGCGGCGAAACGACGACGAGTTCCACGCGCGTCCAGCGCGCAGGCTCGGCGAGCGCTTGGGCCTGGGCGCGGCCGAGCTCGGTCAGATGCGGATCGAAGATCATCGGATCGACGCGCGCGATCGAATCGAAGGCGGCGTTGAACGCGGATTGGCCGTGGCGGATGAGGTGGACGATTTTGGACATGGCGCGTTCGATACGGCAAAGTGCCGTACAACGCAACGACCGTTGCGCCGGGCCGAACGATGCATTCGCAGAACGCTACCTTCCATTTGCGACGCCAAAGCCCCAGATCCTGCGTGGCGAAACCCAGGAGCGGAGTCCCCATGACGGCATCGGAGCGCAACGTCGGAACCATCGTGCGCGGACAAGCCACCAGCGACGGCGCGGGCGTCAAGCTTACGCGCGTGATCGGCACACAGCGTCTGCCCGATCTCGATCCGTTTTTGATGCTCGACGAATTCGGCTCGGACGATCCGCAAGCCTATCTCGCGGGCTTTCCCGACCATCCGCATCGCGGCTTCGAAACCGTCACCTACATGCTCGCGGGCCGCATGCGCCACGGCGACAACAAAGGCAATGTCGGCCTGCTCGAACCGGGATCGGTGCAGTGGATGACTGCCGGGCGCGGCATCGTCCATTCGGAGATGCCCGAGCAGGAACAAGGGCTGATGCGCGGCTTCCAGCTGTGGGTCAATCTGCCCGCGCGCGACAAGATGTGCGAACCGCGCTACCAAGACATAGCACCCGCCGCGATCCCGGTCTTCGAACCGGGCGACGGCAATCGCGTCAAGGTCATCGCGGGCCGCTATGCCGGCCTTGAAGGCCCCGTTTCGGCAGTCGCGACCGAACCGCTCTATCTCGACGTTCATCTCGTTTCGCAGACCGAACTCGCCGTGCCGGTGGCTGCCGACCATGCGGGTTTCGTCTATGTCTACGAAGGTGTGGCGGTCGCAGGCGACAAACCGCTCGCCAAGGGCGAACTTGGCGTGTTGGGGCCGGGCGACCGGCTCACGCTGCGCACGGGCGACGAACCCGCGCGCCTGCTGGTCGTGGCCGGCAGGAAACTCGGCGAGCCGGTGGCCAAATACGGCCCCTTCGTGATGAACACGCAGGCCGAACTGCACCAGGCCGTCGCCGACTATCGCGCGGGGCGGTTCTAGCGCTCTTTGATCGCGGGGGGGGGGCTATCGTCCGCTCAATCGAGCAGAACGACCGCCTCCACTTCGAAGCGCATCGCATCGATCGCGAGTTTCGGCACTGGCACCAGCGTCTGTGCTGGCAATGTCGCACCGAACATCCGCACGACATTTTCGGTCAGGATGCCGAGCTTCGACATATCGTGGTCGACGACGAACACCGTCAGCTTCACGACCTTGTCGGGGCGCGCACCGAGCGCTTTGAGGACGGCGCCAAGATTCGCGTAGGCCTGTTCCACCTGGCTGCCGAAATCGGGCGAAAGATTTCCGGTCCGGTCCTGTCCGCTTTGCCCCGAGACAAAAGCCATTCGCCCTGCAGCGGGCACGACGACCGCCGTGCTGTAGCCGTTCGGCGTCGGGTCGTGCAGGTGGGCCGGGTTGACAATCGTCGGTGCTGCACCGCTTGCGGCTGTTTGCTCTTTGGAATCCACGGTCGATCTCCTTGCTGAATTGACCGGGATCCGATTACGGCAAAACGGTGCCATAGACTGGCACTATATAGGCTAGAGTTCGGACATGAATGTCCGCCGCCGACACGACGCCATCGTGCGCCTCCTGCGACGCAGCGGAACCGCGACGGTCGGCGATTTGGCTGCCGAGGTCGGGGCATCGCGGCGCACGCTGTTGCGCGATATCGCGGCATTGCGCGACCAGGGCTTTGCCATCCGTTCCGAATGCGGGCGGGGCGGCGGCCTGCAACTCGACCCGCAGTCGGTGCAGACGACGGTACGGCTGTCGGCGACAGAGGTGTTCGCGCTGCTAATCAGCGTTGCCGCCATGCGTACCGCACGCGCGTTGCCCTTCTCGGATCTTGCCGATGTGGGGCTCGCCAAGATCGAAAAGGCGTTGCCCCCCGACAAAACGCTGGATCTGCGCCGCCTCCTCGATTGCCTGCATGTCGGGCAATTGTCGCCCAAGCAGGACATCTCGGACCTGGGCTCGATCGACCCCGATCTCTTGCCAGCGTTCGAAACGTCGTTCCTCCAGCGGCAGCTGCTGCGGTTCGGCTATCGCGATGCCAAAGGTGCGCACACGCACCGAACGGTCGAACCGCAGGCCATGCTGATCCTGCCCCGACTCTGGTACCTCGTGGCGTGGGATCCCGCGCGCTCCGATTTCCGCCATTTCCGCATGGACCGGATCGACCGGCCCGAAACGGTCGAAGGCATGCCGTTTCGACGACGGCACGTGCCGTTCGAAGACGACGTTTGCCCCTTCAAAGATATGAAGCTCTAACTCCCTTCGACTTCCGCGCGCAGCATTTCGAGATCGAGCCACTCGTCTTCGGCCGCAAGCAGCGCTGCTTGGACGGCCTCGAGATCGGCCGAGACGCGTGCGAAGCCCGCCGCATCGCGCGCATAGAAGCCCGCGTCGGCGAGGGTAGCCTCGAATGCTGCGATCTTGGCGCGCATTTCGTCCATGCGCTTGGGCAAGTTTTCGAGCGCGCGTTTCTGCTTGAAGCCGAGCTTGCGCTTGGGCGGCGCTGCGGCGGTTGCGGTTGCCGGAGCTGCCGCGCGCTTGGCTTGTTTTGCCTGCGGGCCGGCCAGCGCTTCCACGCCGCGCCCGCGCTGGACCACCATATCCGAATAGCCGCCCGCATATTCCTGCCACACGCCCTCGCCTTCGGCGACGAGCATGGACGTCGCCACGCGGTCGAGGAAATCGCGATCGTGGCTGACGAGCAGCACGGTGCCCGCATAGTCGGCCAGAAGCTCCTGCAGCAGATCGAGCGTTTCGATGTCGAGATCGTTGGTCGGTTCGTCGAGCACCAGCAGGTTCGAGGGCTTGGCGAAGGCGCGCGCCAGCATGGCGCGGCCGCGTTCGCCGCCCGACAAGGCGCCCACGCGCGTGCGCGCCTGCTGCGGCAGAAACATGAAATCCTTCATGTAGGCGAGCACGTGGCGGGTGCCGCCGCCCAGCGACACGGTTTCGCCGTGCCCGCCGGTCAGCGTGTCGGCAAGCGTGGCGTCGGGATCGAGCGATTCGCGGCGTTGGTCGAGCGTCACCATCGCAAGGCCGGTCCCGATGCGCGCCTCGCCCGCGTCGGGCGCCAAAGCGCCGGTCAGCAGATTGAGCAGCGTGGTCTTGCCCGCCCCGTTGGGACCGACGATGCCCACGCGGTCGCCGCGCAAAATGCGCGCCGAAAAATCGGCCACCACTTTGCGCGCGCCGTAGCTTTTGGAAACGCCGTCGGCCGCGATCACGAGCGTGCCCGAACCGTCGGCGGCAAAGCTCGACATTTTGAGCGTTCCGGGGGCGGCCACGCGCGCGCGGCGCTGGGCGCGCAGGGCCTGCAATTCGCCCACGCGGCGCACATTGCGCTTGCGCCGCGCCGTCACGCCGTAGCGCAGCCAGTCTTCCTCGCGCGCGATCTGGCGCGACAGCTTGTGCGCTTCGAGTTCTTCCTGCGCCAGAATTTCGTCGCGCCAGGCCTCGAAATGCGCGAAGCCGCGGCCCAAGCGCCGCGTACGGCCGCGGTCGAGCCACACCATGTCGCGCGACAGCGCTTCGAGAAAGCGCCGATCGTGGCTGATGAGCACGAGAGCGCCGCGCGTCGCCGCAAGCTCGCGCTCGAGCCAGGCGATGGCCGGCAGGTCGAGATGGTTGGTGGGCTCGTCGAGCAGCACGACGTCGGGCGCAGGCGCCAGCAGGCGCGCAAGGGCCGCGCGCCGCGCCTCGCCGCCGGACAGACGCTGCGGGTCCTCCTCGCCGGTAAGCCCCAGCGATTCGAGCAGATAACGCACGCGATGGACGTCCCTGTCCGCCCCGAGCCCGACGGTCGCATAGTCGAAAACCGTCTCGAAGCCGCCGAGGTCGGGCTCCTGCGACAAATACGCGCAGGTTGTGCCAGGCTGCAAAAATCGCGTTCCGCCGTCAGGCTCGAGCAGACCTGCCGCAATTTTGAGCAAGGTCGACTTGCCCGAGCCGTTGCGCCCGACCAACGCAAGCCGCTCGCCGCCGCCAACGGCGAGTTCTGCTCCGTCGAGTAGGACGGGACCGCCAAAAGAGAGGCGAATGTCCTGCAAAAAAAGCAGCGGTGATGCCATCGCGAAAGTCCGATTCCGACCGGGAAAAACAGCGGGGCCGAAGACTTAGCCCAAGTGGCGGGTTGTTGCGACGGTTTCCGCCCGTTAATTTTTCCGCAATATCTGCCCGTGCATGATGGCGCGTTTCCGAACCTCTCCTGCCGAGAACGAGATGCAAGAGCTGATCCGCAAATACCATTCGGGCGCGTACGTATTCCGCGAAAACGAAGACGGCGACTACGCGTTCATCGTGCGCACGGGCAAGATCCGCCTGTGCTGCCAACGCGGCTACGATCTCAATACGCTCGAAGACCTGCTCGAAGGCCGTCTGTTCGGCGAGCAGGCCTTCGTCGACCGCACGCCGCGCCCCTCGGCGGCCGTCGCGATCGCCGAAAGCGAATGCTATGCGATCAATCGCCGCGATTTTCTCGAAAAACTGGAGAAGCTCGACGGCGAAAGCATGCGCGCCCTGCGCAATCTCCTGCTGTTCACGGTGCGCGTGCCGATGTTCGACTCGCGCGGCGTGCGCGTGAAGCTGGAGCTTTCAGCCGACATCCTGAAGCAGGTCGCCGCCTTGTGCGCGTCGGATCTGGCAGTTTCGCTGGCGAAAACCAAAGAACCGCTCGTCAATCTGGTCGCCGAACAGCTGCGATTCGAAGTCGAGCGGCGCCTGCCGCGCGAACTGCGCGCCGAACCGCCACCGCCACCGCCGCCCTCGCCGTTGCGCGAAAAACTTGCCGCCAGGAATGCCGCAGCGGCATTGCGCGTCACGCTCGCGCCCGTGCCCCGTGCAGCGGTCGCGCCGCCGCCGACCGCACCCGTCGCCAAGGCGACAAACGCCTATCCCAGCTTCGACATGCGCAAAACCTAAGGCACGCGCCAGCGCGCCTGGCGGGTTTCGCCCGACTGCCGGAACAGCAGGCGGCGATGCCCCTCGGCGCGCAGATAGAGCCACTCGATCGACGCGACCGCGAGCTCGACAACCACGAAGCGCGCGTACGAAACGGGCGCATCGGCCGAAAATGCGGCGTCGTCGGGCCCGTCCAGAAACGCGCCCGGACCCGGCTCTATCGCGTAGGTGCGGCGCGCGCTCAAGCGTGCCGCCTGCCACGCCGCTTCGGCCGTGGCGTCGGCGCAATGCAGCACGGCATGTCCTTCGAGGCGCAGCTGCAGCTTGGCGTCGGAATCGTAGAAATGCAGGCAAGCGCGCCCGTCGGCCGCAAGCTCGGCGAATTTGGCCGCGCGCCGGTCGGTGTGGAATCGCACGCGGGCGCAGGCCGCATCGGCGCCGCGCAGCACGACCGTGCGCGCGCGCGGGCCGCCGTCGAGGCCGATCGTGGCAAGCGCGGGCGTGCGCCAAGGGTGGCGGCGGTCGCCGACGGCGGCGGCAAGCCGGGCTTGGATGTCGGCGAAAATCGCTTCGGGTTCGACGAGTGGATCTGCGGATTGCACAGTCGGTTCCTCTGGCTTCGGACGTGCGCGCGAGTATAACCATGCGATGCCAAGCAAGACATCGGGAGATCGTGCAATGAAATGGGTCCGCGCCCGCCAATCGACACGCGAAATCTTCGGAACGCTGGAGGAAGACCGCCTGTCGGTCCACGAAGGCGACATGTTCGCCGGCGCGACGCCAACGGGCGAAACCCTCGCCTTGGCGGACCTTGCGTTTCTGCCGCCCGTGCGGCCGGGAAAATTCGTCGGCCTGTGGAACAATTTCCATGCTGCTGCAGCGAAAAACGGCTGGGCTGTCCCGGCCGAGCCGCTCTATTTCCTCAAAGGAGCGAACGCGATCGCCGCCCACCAAAGCGAAATTGCGATGCCGAGCGACGATATCGGCCGCGTCTTCTACGAAGGCGAGCTCGGGATCGTGATCGGCAAGACGTGCAAAGCCGCAACCCCCGAACAGGCGGCCGCCGCGATCTTCGGCTACACTTGCGTCAACGACGTGACGGCATTCGAGCTCATCGCGCGCGACGCGAGCTTCGCGCAATGGGCGCGCGCCAAAAGCTTCGACGGTTTCGGCCCGCTGGGGCCGGTCGTGGCCGTTGGCCTCGATCCGCATTCGCTCGTCGTGCGCACGCGCGTCAACGGGCGCGAACGCCAGAACTATCCGGTTTCCGACATGATCTTCGGCCCTGCTTCCCTGGTCGAGCGGCTGAGCCGCGACATGACGCTGGAACCCGGCGACGTGATCGCGTGCGGCACATCCCTGGGAGCGCTGCCGGTCAAGGCGGGCACGCTCGTAGAGGTCGAAATAGACGGCATCGGGGTGCTCGCCAACCGCTTCGTTTGATCCGACCTCAGAGCCGATAGTGGATCGCGATCATCAGATGGGTGACGCGGTCGCCCTCGCCGAGCAGCAGCAGCAGGCGCGACCAGCCGAAATCCGTTCCGCGATGGCGCGCCTGCTCGGTGTGCAGATAGAGGGGGGCAACCGTCGCGACCGTTTTGCGATAGCCGACCGCGGCTTTCGCGGCGACCTCGGGATTCTGCCTGAGCACGTCGGACAGACGCCGTCCGGTGTAGTCGTGGCCGAGCCACGCTGCCACGGCCGAGCCGAAAATACGGAACTGGAAATCGTCCTCGACGAGCTCGAGCAGGTGCAGATAGCCGAGCCACGGAACGATGTCTTCGAAGCGGAAGAGAGGGCGCGGCGGCAGCGGATGGGGGCCGCGCTTTTCGTTCCAGATTTCGGCCAAACGAAGCAACGACGGCGGCGCTTCCGCCAAAGGCAGTTCGATTTCCGCCCCTTCGTAGGCCGCGCGCAGCTTTTCCGGAAGCACCATCGCTTCGGAGTGCCACAAAATGATTAGGCGAAGGTTAACGCAAAGCCGGACGACCCGGCGCGCGCGGGCGCGGCGTCAACGCACGAATCGGTCGACATAGTCGGCGCCCAGGCCGATCGCGGCGTAGTGCGTGCGGCATTTGTCGATTCGCGTGAACACGTCGTCGTAGCCCGTGTTCCGGCCGTCGGGATCGACGTAGATCATCGCGCCGTTGACCTGGAAAAACGTGATCATCTCGGGCACGTGCGCGTCGACGACCAGCGTATGGGTTTCGCCGGGCGCCTCGTACACGTAGCCGCCTTCGCGCGCGATCCAATCGTGCTCGAGATAGCGCCACTCGCCCTTCAGCACGAAGCCGTGCACGGGCTGCGGATGGCGATGGCGCGACAGCACGCCCGATTTGCGCACGCGCAGCAGGTTGGTCCAATAGCCCGCCGAAGCCGAAAGCAGCAGCGGCCGGAAATCGACGTTGGGTTCGAGCGGCACCCAGACGCGCTCGTCGGTCGGGATCGCGGGCGCGATCACGAGTTCGGGCGGCGATTCCTTGGGCTGCTTGTGGCGGTAAGGCTGCCATTTTTGCGCGCTTGCGGCGTCGTCCATGCTTTCATCTCCTGTTGGGTCAGACCGCGGCATAGCCGCCGTCGACGGGCAATACGGCGCCGGTGACGAAGGCGGCTTCCTTCGACAGCAGAAACGCGACCGGACCGCCGAGTTCGGCGGGGCGCCCCCACCTTCCCATCGGCGTGCGCGCAAGGATCGGCGCCGAACGCGCGGGATCGCCGACGAGCGGCGCCGTGAGCCGCGTGTCGATCCAGCCGGGCGCGATCGCGTTCACGCGAACGCCGTCCGCCGCCCACGCCGCGGCAAGGCTCTTGGTCAATTGCACGACGCCGCCCTTGGAGGCCGAATAGCCGGGCACGAAAGGCGAGCCGAAAAAGCTCAGCATCGAGGCGGTGTTGACGATGGCCCCGCGGGCGCGCGCAAGCGCCGCGCGCGCCGCCATGCACATGCGCATCGTGCCTACGAGATTGACCTCGAGCGTTCGGCGGAAACCGTCGACGTCGAACTCGGCGCCGCCGCGCTGGATGGTGCCTGCGCAATTGACGAGGCCTGCAAGCGCTTCGAAGCGGGCCGTCAAGGCGGTCGCGGCCGCATCGTCGGTCACGTCGAGCAAGACGGTCTCGATGCCGGGCTGCGGCGCGAATTCGGCGATCTCGGCCGCCGAAACGCCGGTCGCCGTCACGCTGTAGCCGAGCGTCGCAAGATGGCGGGCGATGCCGGCGCCGATCCCGCTCGTGCCGCCGGTGACGACGACGTGCCCGGCGCTCGTGCGGTCGGCGCTCATGCGCCCGCGCCCGCGCGCGCGGCGGCAACTTCGGCCGCCGTCGGGATCGGGGCGACGGCCCCGTAGCCTTGCGTCGACAAAGCGGCGGCAACGGCGGCGTAGCGCGCGGCCTCGACCGGATCGTCGCCGCGCGCCAAGCAGGCAACGAAGGCGCCGCCAAACGTGTCGCCCGCTCCGGTCGCATCCACGGGCTGGCAGGGATGCGGCGGAATGCGCACGCGTTTGCCGGGCAAAGCCAACAGCGTGCCTTCCGCCCCGAGCTTGAGCGCCACGATGCCCGGCCCCTTGGCGAGCAGCAGATCGGCAAGCCGCTCGGGGTCGCGCTCGTCGTAGATCGCCGCGACGTCGTCGTAGCTCGGCAGGCAGATGTCGCATTGGGCGACGGCCGCGTCGATCGCGCGGCGCGCCTGGCCAAGCGGCCACAGCTTCAGGCGCAGATTCGTGTCGAACGAGACTTTGACGCCGGATGCGCGCGCCGCCCCGATCGCGGCGAACCCCGCATCGTGCGCGCTCTGCGAGATCGCAAGCGAAATGCCGGAAAGATGCAAGACCTTCGCCGCCGCGATCGCCGCGAGCGGCAGATCGGCGGGCGCGTAGCGGCTCGCCGCCGAGCCTTTCCGGAAAAACGAGAAATGGTGGCCGTCGGCGTCGTGCGTGACGAAATAGACGGCCGTGAACGCGTCGGCGTCGGTGCGCACATGCGCGTGGTCGACACCCTCGCCCTGCCACAGCGCGCGCAGCATGCCGCCGTAGATGTCGGGCCCGAGCGCCGAAACGTAGCCGACCGAGGCGCCCTGGCGTGCGGCCGCGATCGCGAAGTTCGAGGAATCGCCGCCGAAACCTTGCAGATATGTTCGGCTGCCCGGTCCGCCGGTCTGGTTGAACTCGACCATCGGCTCGCCCATGGCGAGGATATCGCGCGCCATCTCCCTCCCTTTCGTCTTCTTCGTTGGCGCGGCTAGTCTGGCAAGCGCCCGCGACTGACGCAAGATCGCGGCATGCGAAGCGAGGCTTCAGGTGCCGCAGAACGTCGCTTCGACGATTTCGTGCGGCAGCGGCGGGGCGGCGTAGCGGGCGGCATTCGCCTGCGGCGCGAACGGCGCCTTGACCGCGCCCAGCAATCGGTCGAGCGGTTCGAGATCGCCGTCGTTTTCGGCCGCCGCCAACGCTTCTTCGACGAGATGATTTCGCGGGATGTAGAGCGGGTTGACCGCATCCATGCGCGCGCGCATGTCGGCCGAGCTGCGGCCTTCGGCGGCAAGGCGTTCGCGCCATCGGGCGACCCACGCATCGAGACCGTCGGGCACCGGACCTTCGTCGAGATGCTCGGCCAGATGCCGGAACGTCGAGGTAAAATCGGCTTTGCGGTTCGCCATCGCCGCCAGGAGCCCGTCGATCAGCGAAGCGTCGTCGGGCATCGCCGTTTCGAGCCCGATCTTGGCGCGCATGCGCGCGAGATAGGCGTCTTCGAAAAGGCCCGCAAAGGCGTCGATCGCGGCTTGGGCGCTGGCGACGGCTGCATCTTCCCGCTCGCCCAACAGCGGCGCCAGAGCTTGCGCCAGCCGCGCCATGTTCCAATGCGCGATGCGCGGCTGGTTGGCGTAGGCGTAGCGGCCCTGATGGTCGATCGAGCTGAACACGGTCGCAGGATGGTAGTCGTCCATGAAGGCGCACGGGCCGTAGTCGATCGTCTCGCCCGCGATCGACATGTTGTCCGTGTTCATCACGCCGTGGATGAAACCGACCGCCATCCAGCGCGCGATCAGATCGGCGGTGCGCGCCACCACGCCGTCCAGAAAGGCGCGATAGGGCTGGGCGGCTTCCGCCGCTGCGGGATCGTGGCGCTGGATCGCGTAGTCGGCGAGCGCTTTGACGCCCTCGCCGTCGCCGCGCGCGGCGAAATACTCGAACGTGCCTACGCGAATGTGGCTTTTGGCAACGCGCGCGAGCACCGCCCCCGGCAGGATCCGTTCGCGGAACACGCGCTCGCCCGTCGCCACGGCGGCGAGCGTGCGAGAGGTCGGAACGCCCAGAGCCGCCATCGCTTCGCTCACGACGTATTCGCGCAAGACCGGCCCGACGGCGGCACGCCCGTCGCCACCGCGCGAATAGGGCGTGCGGCCAGAACCTTTGAGATGAAGATCGTAGCGCTGCCCGTCGGGGGCCTCGAATTCGCCCACGAGCAAAGCGCGCCCGTCGCCGAGCTGCGGCGAGAAATGCCCGAACTGGTGGCCCGCATAGACGAGCGCGAGCGACGCCGCCCCCTCGGGCATCGCGGCCCCGGCAAGCATGGCCACGCCGTCGGGACTCGCAAGCCATTCGGGATCGAGCCCGAGCTGGCGCGCAAGCGGCGCGTTGAGGCGCAGCAGCTTGGGTGCTGCCACGCGCGCGGGATCGATGCGCGTGTAGAAACGTTCCGGCAGACGGGCGTAGCTGTTGTCGAATGATATCATGGCTGCATGGTGCCCGAGCCGCGCGCAAAACGCCATCGGGTCGCAAGAGCGCTGCGGCGTCCGCCCTAGCCCGGCGCGAAAATCGGAAAGCTCACGCCGACCGCCCAAGCGAGAACGACGCCGAGCGCGAGCCCCGTTGCACCCGGCGACTGCGTGCGCCTGCCGACCCAACCCGCCATCGTTCCGAACACGACGAAGAACAGCACGATCACCGGAATGATGATGAGCAGAAAAAACAAGCGCTCGAAATCGAGCGCAACCGCCGCCCCGAGCGACGCGAGGAACGCCGCGCGCGCGGCGAGCACCCGCCACAGGCGCGCGCGCCCGCCTTCGGTCGCAAGTGAGTCGGCGAGCATGCAGGGGATCGCGCCGACCGCGATGGCAGCCACGATCGGCAGGCGGGCCGCGTTCGGCATGAACGAGGCCGCATAGCGGTCGAGTGCCCCGCCGAAAACGAAAATGCCGTAGGCGGCAAAAGCGGCCGCCGCCGCCCACGCGATGCGGCCGATCCGAACGCCGTTCCACGCCAGGATCGCCAAAGACAGCAGCCCGTAGAAGAACAGATGTGCCGCAAGATAGTCGGCGACGAGCACGGGCAAAAAGCGCGTGTCGAAAAGGGCGAGCAAAGGCGGCGTGGCTGCGGCCGGCGCGAGAATCGCGACGAGAAAGACGCGCAGCGGAACGGGTTCGGCCGGTTCCGCGCGTCGCGGCAGCAATCCTGCAAAGGGCCAGGCCAGCAGTACCAGACCCGCCATCAGCAGCAGAATTGAGCCGCCCGTCGCGGCGACCGGTCCGCTGCTCGTGCGGCCGAAAACCGCATCGAGCCAGTCGCGCGACTCCTGCAACGCGGCCGCCGAATAGAGCACGCCGACATGCTCAACATTGGGCGCAGCCGCCGCACGACGGCCGCTGCCCTCGGCCGGATCGCCGATCGTGGCCCCTTCCTCTGCCGCCGCGTCGGCTAGTTTCGCGTTGGCAAGGGCATTGGCGCGCAGGAAGCTTTCGAATTCGCCCGAAACCATCAGGAGATTGTGCGGTTCGGCCGCCGTGACGGCCTCGGAGAACATCGATATCGCGACTGTCGCGCGCACGCGCGGATCTTCGCGCGCCAGCCGCACGATGATGTCCGACGCCATCGAATGGCCGAGCAAGGCCACGCGCCCGTCGACGAACGGCAGCGCGAGGGCCGCATCGACGACGCTGCCGGTTTCGCGCATCAGCAGCCGCGTGGTGCCGTCGATGCGCGAAACGTCGCCCGACATCGGCTTAGGATTGCGGCCGTGCCCTTCGAAATCGAACGAAACCGCGACGTAACCGGCCCTTGCAAGCGTGAGCGCATAGGCCTCCATCAATTGCCGCGAGCCTGCAAATCCATGTGCGATCACGACGGCCGGAGCCTGGGCCGCACCGGCAATCCGATAGACCGTCGCTGGCGTGGTGCCGACATCAAGCGGGGAAATCGCCAGCCCCGCGCGCGCAGCTTCGAGGTTCCAAACGCCCGTGCCGCACAGCAGAAACCCCGCGATCGCCGCAAGCCAATGCCGCACGCGCATGGCCGTCAGACCGCGACCGCGCTCGCCATCATGCCGAGCACGTAGAGCGGCACGCCGAACCCGCTGTACCAATAGGCTTGGCCGACCGGATCGCGCAGCAGCCGCCGCATCATCAGCATCTGCCCGCCGAGCAGGGCCGCGACGATGCACGCCTCGATCGGCTGCCCCCAACTCAACAGCAGCAGGATTACCGCGACCTGCGGCAGCGACATGATCGCGCACGCAGCCATCGCCGCACGCTCGGGCCCGAGCATCACGGGCAGCGAGCGAATACCCGTCTCGCGGTCGCCCTTGATGGCTTTGAAATCGTTGAGCGTCATGATGCCGTGCGCGCCCGCCCCATAAAGCAGCGCCAGCGCCAGAATCTGGGGGCTCGGCAAAGCGCCGCCGAGCATGGCGGCTGCACCCGTGATCCAGGCGAGGCTTTCGTAGGAGAAGCCGCAGGCGGCATTGCCGAGCCAACCGTTGCGCTTCAAGCGCAGCGGGGGTGCCGAGTAGGCCCAAGCGAAGAACAGCCCCGCAACCGTCGCGGCCACCACCCAAGGGCCCAACGTCGCCGCCACGATCAGCGCCAGCACCGACCAGATGCCCGCGATGTAGAGCCCCCATTTTCCGGGAATGCGGCCCGACGGGATCGGACGCTGCGGCTCGTTGATCGCGTCGACGTCGCGGTCGTACCAGTCGTTGATGGCCTGGCTCATGGCGCAAACGAGCGGGCCTGCGAGAACGATGCCGGCCAGCGCGACATACCAATTGGCCAGGATCGGCACGCCCGACGACACCACGCCGCACGCGAACGCCCACATCGGCGGAAACCACGTGATCGGCTTCAGCAGTTCGAGGACGGCTGCGGGGGCCGGATAGGTCGGAAGCTTGGCGGCGGCGTTCGGCATGTCGGCGCGCGCCCTTCTAGGATCGCTGAAAGATCGAGACTCGCATGAAGCCTATTCTATTGATTCTCCAATGAGTCGCAAATGGGCTGCCCCAGGTTCCGCGAACACGTAGTTAAGCTACTCTCATCTTCGCCTAGAAAGCTATCGGGCTCTCATAGCCGAGCGTCGAGTGCCTGCGATGCGGGTTGTAAATGCGCTCGATATAGTCGAAAGATCTTTCGACTGACGCGCTCGGTCTTCATCGACGAGAAGAAGCTTTCGACCGCCGCATTGTCCCAGACGGTGCCGGCGCGGCTCAACGAACAGACAATGCCCTGGTCGGCAAGCAACCGCTGGAATGCCTCGCTGCCGTACTGGCGGCCACGATCCGAGTGATGCGGAACCGCCTCGGGTCTTCCATCGGCGCGCGCGGATTGGTAGCGTTGCGCCGCAGAACCAAGGCAGGGAAAAGCCGACGCGCCAAATCGAATTGAAGCCCCGCTAAAGGACAGCACGCATGGAACGCTCGGACGACGATTGGCGACGCATCCTTACGCCGCAGCAATACGCCGTGCTGCGCGGGCACGGTACCGAGCGCGCGGGCTCGAGTCCGCTCGACCGCGAGAAGCGCGTCGGCATTTTCCATTGCGCGGGCTGCGACGCGCCCCTGTTCGATTCCAAAAAGAAGTTCGACAGCCGCACCGGGTGGCCGAGCTTCACCGACACGCTGCCCGACGCGTGCGGCCGCAGCGAGGACCGGAAATTCTTCATGACGCGCATCGAGGTGCATTGCGCCAGATGCAAAGGCCATCTCGGCCACGTCTTCGAGGACGGGCCGAGGCCGACCGGCCTGCGCTATTGCATGAACGGCGTGGCGCTCAGATTCGCGCCGACGGAAGGCGCTTAAGGCGCCGGGCTCGCGAGCTGCGGCGGCGTGCCTGCGATCTCGCGCACCAGCTTCGAAAGTATCGCGCTCGTGAAATTGGCGAAGGACTCGGCCGGGATCACGAAAGCGCCGGGACCGCCGATCACTTCCTCGCGGTAATGCTCCTCGAGCCCCTCTTCGGCGGGGCGGCCGAAATTCTCGTTTCCGCTGAGGATCGGCAGGCCGTTGATCGTGATGCCCTTGGCCACGGCCGCGTCGCGCGCGTCGCGCGCCGGCCGGCCGTGGTTGTTGCGCCCGTCGCCCGACACGTCGATCACGAGCCGCGTGCCTTCGTAGCCGTTGTCGTCGAACAGGCGGGCCGAAAAATCGATCGCTCCGCTGATCGAGGTGCGGCTGGCAGGCTGCTGGGGCACGGCCGAGATTTGCGCGATGAAGTTTTCGATGCTGGCGGCGTCGCGCAGCACGGTCCAGTCGGCGACCACGCGCTGGTAGAAGCTGCCCGCCCACTCGACATAGGTCGCCGCGATGGCGCGGTGGGGGCCCGAGGAAACGGCCTGCACCACGCGCGGATGGCGGAGCGCCGCGAAATAGCCCTCGCGCTGCAGCCGCGCCTCCTCGGCGTCGACGCTATAGGAAACGTCGATCGCCAACACGAGTTCGAGATCGACCGGTGCGGCAAAAACCGGATGCCGCAGCCCCGCAAGGACCGCCGCCAGAACCGCAAATCCCAAAAGCGCGCGTCGCATCGAATGTCTCCGGATGCGCGCCCGCACAAGGGCCGTCAGGCCGGGCGCCAGGGCTCGACGAAATCGCCCGGACCCAGCACGCGATGCGGCGGCTCGTCGGGCATCGGCGGATAGGGGTCGAACGCGTCGCCGCCGCCCGACGGGTAGTCGTGCGCGTGCATGCCGTGGTTCGAATGCGGCGCTGCCTGCGCCAGCGCGCGCAGCGCGATCGCTTCGAAGCCGCGCTCGGTCTTCACGTAGTCGATCTCGACCGACATGCCCGCATTTTGCGGACCGGCCAGGCCGGCGGATTCGAGAACGCGTGCGGGCAGATAGATGTCGCGCCCCAGATCGGCGTCGGGGGCCGCAAAGCCGAATCCTTTTTGGGCGTTGAAGAACTTGACGACCGCCGACACCGTCTGGTGCCCGCTCGGCGGCGGCGCGCGCTTGATCTCGGTCTGCGGCTTCCAGCCGACGCGCTCGAGATTGGCTTGGGTAGCCTCGTTGCCCAGGCGCCGCAATTCCTGGCAGGCATACCCTTTTGCGACGGGAACGATCATCAGATCGGCGTCGAGGCCGGGTTTCAAATCGCGCGACAGGTTTGGATCGAGCCGATTGCTGTGCACGAAAACTTCGCGCCCGTCGTCGAGGAGGATGAAACCGAATCCCTTGGCATGGTTGAACCATTTTACGATGCCGTGCACCGGCCCTTCTGCGGCGGGGCGCGGCGGCGAAGCGGGCGCGCTTGGCGCCGCCGCTTGCGGCGAATCGTAGAGCGGAACCGCCGGCGAGTACGCGCTGGGTTGAGGCGATGCCCAGGCGGGCGCCGAAGGCGGCTGCGGGGTTGGCGCTTGCGGCGCTGCGGGCTGCGCGGCTGCCGCGGGCACAGCGCCGACGGTTGCGCGCGGCGCGCGCATCAAGAAGGCCGGTTGGAAATCGCTGTCGCTTGGGGCGGAGTCGTTACGCGTCGTTCTTTTGGTCATTTAAGCCGTCGAAATTTTCTGAGGAACAGGGGGAATTGGGAAAGATCAACTTCAACTCCGTTCAAATTGCCACCAACGCTCCAGAAATTCAATTGATTTGACCTGACGCGCGGCCTTGGGCATTTTGCCCGTCTTCGCGAACTTTTTGCCGGTGCAGCAGCGTCCTTGAACCCGATTTTCGCAAATCTTTCGACGTCGATTTTCGAGGAGATGTCGCTGCTCGCGAGCCGCCATGCGGCGATCAATCTGGGGCAGGGCTTTCCCGACGATCCGGGCCCGGCCGACGTGCGCCGGAAAGCGGCCGAGGCCGTCGTCGAGGGCTGGAACCAGTATCCGCCGATGATGGGCCTGCCCGAACTGCGAAGCGCCATCGCCGCCCACTACGCGGCCCACCAGAATCTGGCGGTCGATCCCGAGCGCGAGACGATGGTGACTTCGGGCGCGACCGAAGCGATCGCCGGCGCATTGCTCGCCTGCATCGCGCCCGGCGACGAGGTGGTGCTGTTCGAGCCCGCCTACGACGCCTATCTGCCGCTCGTAAAGCGCGCGGGCGGCGTGCCGAGATTCGTCAAACTGCAGCCGCCCGACTGGCGCTTCGATTTGGCGCAGCTCAAGGCCGCGCTGAGCCCGCGCACGCGCGCCGTGCTGTTCAACAATCCGCTCAACCCGGCAGGCTGCGCGTACGATGCGGCCGACCTCGGCGTTCTTGCCCGAGCGCTCGAAGGAACCGACGCGATCGTGATCGCCGACGAAGTGTGGGAGCACGTGCTGTTCGACGGGCGGCGGCACGTGTCGGTACTGGCGGTGCCCGAGCTGCGCCACCGCAGCGTCAAGATCGGTTCGGCCGGCAAGATATTCAATCTCACCGGCTGGAAGGTCGGCTTCGTCGTTGCCGCGCCGGATTTGCTCAAGGTGCTGGCCAAGGCGCACCAGTACATCACCTTCGCCACGCCGCCCAATCTGCAAAGCGCGGTCGCCTACGGGCTTGCCAAGCCTGCGGCACATTTCGACGCGATGCGCGCCGACCTGCAGGCAAAGCGCGACCATCTGGCGAACGGCTTGGCGCAGGCCGGGTTCGCCGTGTTGCCGAGCGCGGCGACCTACTTCATCAACGTCGATCTGGGGCCGATGGGGCTCGACGACGACGTTGCCTTCTGCCGCCGCATGGTGGCCGAAGCGGGCGTTGCCGCCATCCCTGTATCGGCCTTCTACGCCGATGCGGGCATGCGAAGCACGATCCGCTTCTGTTTCGCCAAGAAATACGAAACGCTCGACGCAGCCGTGGCCCGCCTCGTCGAAAACACGGGCCGGCTGCTGGCGGCGCACAGGTGACCGCAAACACGCTCGACGGCGCGCAAAGCTGGCGGCGATTGGCGCTCGCGATAGCGCTCTCGACGCTCGGCTGCATCGGCATGTGGTCGGTCATCGTTGTTCTGCCGCAAGTGCAGGCAGAGTTCGGCGCGAGCCGCGCCGACGTGTCGCTCGCGTACACCGCGACGATGATGGGCTTTGCCGCGGGCGGCATCGTCATGGGGCGGCTATGCGACCGCTACGGCACGATGCTGCCGGTGCTGGGCGGCACGCTCGTGATGGCGGCGGGTTATTTTCTGGCGGGCTTTGCCGAAAATCTCGTCGTCTTTGCGCTGCTGCACGGGATCGCGATCGCGGGCCTCGGCAGTTCGGCCCTGTTCGGGCCGCTGATGGCCGACATTTCGCGCTGGTTCGAACGGCGACGGGGCATCGCCGTGTCGCTGTGCGCGTGCGGCAACTATCTGGCGGGGGCGATTTGGCCGCCGGCGATGCAGCCCTTTCTCGACGCGTTCGGCTGGCGCCAGACCTACATCGGCATCGGCGTTCTTGTGCTTGCGACCATGCTGCCGCTGGTCTTCCTTCTGCGCGCCAAGCCGCCCGCCGCCGCAAGCGACGCCAGCGGCGCGCTGCAGGCGCGCGAAACGCCGCAGCTGCGCTTGGGCCTGTCGGCCGGCGCCATCCAGACGCTGCTCGTGGCAGCAGGCGTTTCGTGCTGCGTGGCGATGGCGATGCCGCAGGTCCATATCGTCGCCTATTGCGCCGATCTCGGCTACGGCGCTGCGCGCGGAGCCGAGATGCTGTCGCTGATGCTGGCCTGCGGCGTCGCGAGCCGCATCGGCTCGGGCCTGCTCGCCGACCGCATCGGCGGTTTCGCCACATTGCTGCTCGGCTCGTTTCTGCAAATGGCGGCCCTCGCCCTCTATCTGTTTTTCGACGGGCTTGCTTCGCTGTTCGCGATCTCGGCCCTGTTCGGCCTGTTCCAGGGCGGCATCGTGCCGAGCTACGCGCTCGTGGTGCGGGCGATCTATCCGGCGTCGGAAGCGGGCATGCGGGTCGGCATCGTGCTGATGGCGACCCTGGTGGGCATGGCGTTGGGCGGTTGGCTTTCGGGCGCGATCTTCGACTGGACCGGCAGCTACGCGATGGCGTTCGTCAACGGCGTGGCGTGGAACCTTCTGAATGTCGCGCTCGTGGCGGGCCTGATGTGGCGCGCGCGGCGCTTCAGCCGCTCCTAGGGCGCGGCTGCGGGCGCCAATCGGGCGGCGCGAGTTCGAAACCGTCGAACGCGAAGGCCGGACCCACCGTGCAGCCCACGAGCGTCCAGGCACCCAAACTCGTCGCCGTCTGCCAAACGCCCGCTTCGACGGTCGTCTGCGGGCGCTGGCCGCCGAGAATTTCGGGGCCCAGGATTCGCGCTTCGGCGTCGTGGCCGTTGGCCGACAGAGTCAGCACCAAAGGTGCGCCCGCGTACCAGTGCCATATCTCCGCCGCATCGACGCGATGCCAATGCGAATGCTCGCCCGCCGCCAGCAGATAGTAGATGGCCGTCATGGCCCCGCGCCCGCCGCCCGCATCGACATGGCGGAACGTCTCGCGATAATGCCCGCCTTCGGGATGCGGACTTAAATCGAGGGCAGCGACGATCGAGGCGGCGCTGTCCAAGCTTCACGCCACCGGCACGGTGGCGGCGACCGACGGGCGGCTCGCGATCTTCTGCATCCAGGCGGCGAGCTTCGGGCGCCCGGCAAACGCGTCGCCCACGACCGCCCGCAGCTGCAGCCAGCCCAACGCCGACACGACCGCGATCTGGCCGATGCCGAATTCGCCGTCGAGCAGGCCCGCTTCGCGCTCGAGCTGGTCGAGCCCTTGCTGAACCTTGGCCGTCTGGCCGTCGATCCATTCTTTCCAGCGCAAGGCTTCGGGGCGCAGGAAGCTTTCGTAGCGCACCAGGATGCCTGCATCGGCGACGCCGTCGGCCAGGGCTTCGATGCGCAGCGCCTGCCAGCGCGCGCCGCCGGCCGCCGGGATGATCTTGCGCCCGCCATGCAGCGAATCGAGATAGTCGCAGATCACGCGGCTGTCGTAGAGCGCTTCGCCGCCGTCGGTCCACAGGGTCGGCACCTTCATCAGCGGATTGTCGCGGCCCAGATCGCGGTTCGGCTGGTCGGGCCGCACGCTCGTCGCGATTTTTTCGATGCGGTCGGCAAGCCCGCATTCGTGCGCGACGAGCATGACTTTGCGGGCGTAGGGGCTGGCGCCGCTGAAAGCGAGTTTCATGGGGACTCCGTTTTGTGGATCGGCGAAAACCGCTCGAGCTTAGGCGTTCGGGCCCGGCGGATCAACGACGGGCGTCACGGCACGCGCGGCCGCCCGCGCAGGCTTCGCCAGGCGTTGGCCAGACGCTGCAGGGCGCGCAAGACCGGCAGGCGCTCGTCGGGCGCCTCGAGTTCGAGACCGACCTTCGTCGCCCGCCCCCGCGCGATGGCGCCCACCACGAGTTCGACCGGGCCCAGCGCAACGCGGTCGCCGGGGATCGCGTCGGGGCCGAGCCGCTCGGCGAGGAAATCGGCGAGCGTCTGCCCGGCATTGGGCGCTTCGAACGGCACGCCGTACTGCGCGCACAGCACGCCGAGCTTCACGTCGCCCGCGAACACGAATTCGCCCATGTCGTCGATGTTTTTCCGCCGCACCGGACGGGGCGCGAACAGCCGATCGAGATCGATCGACTGTTCGGGCGGCACGAGAGCGATGATCTGGTCGCCCACCTTGAGCCGCTCGAGTTCCTGGCGATTGAGCAGCGTGCCCGACCGGATCACCGCGATGATGCGCGCGCGGCGCGGCAGCGGCAGGTCGGCAAACGGCTTGTCGAGGGCCGGGCTGTGCTCGGCAACGCGCCAGCTCGCCGCATCGCGGTCGGCCACGAGCGGCAGGTCGATGTCGGTGCGCTCGGTCTTGTCGATCTGCGGCGGCAACGCGAGCCCCAGAAAGCGCGCGGCAATGCCGACCGTCCAACCCTGCACGACCAGCGAGACGAGCACGACCACGAAGGCGACGTTGAAAAACACCTCGGCATCCCGCACGCCCGCAATGACAGGTATCGACGCCAGGAAAATCGGCACCGCGCCGCGCAAGCCCACCCAGGAAATGAACGCTTTCTCGCGCCAGTCGAACCGAACCGGCAGCAGGCACAAAAACACCGCCGCCGGGCGGGCGACCAGCACCAGCGCCGCGGCGATCGCGATCTCGGCCCCCAAATGCTGCAGCAGCTTCGACGGCGTCACGAGCAGGCCCAGCATCAGGAACATCACGATCTGCGATATCCAAGCCAAGCCGTCGTGGAACCGCAGGATCGTCGCCTGCGCGCGGTGGCGCCGGTTGCCCAGCACAAGACCCGCAAGATAGACCGCCAGGAAGCCCGACGCGTCGAGCGTCTGGGCGGCAGCGAAAATCGACACGGCGAAGGCCGCGCAAAGCACCGGGTAGAGCCCGCCCGCAAGCTCCGCCCGATTGACCAACCAGACGAGCACGAACCCGCCCGCAATGCCGATCGCGGCCCCGCCCAGCATCTGCTTGGCGAAGAACAGGCCGAGCGTCCAGTCGAGCGGGGTCGGATGCAGCAGATACTCGACGCAGGCGATCGTCAGAAAAACCGCCATCGGATCGTTGAGGCCGCTTTCGACCTCGAGCGTGGCCGCCACGCGCTTGTTGATTTCGGTGCCGCGCGCGTTGAGCAGCAGAAAGACGGCCGCCGCGTCGGTCGAAGCGACGACCGCGCCCACGAGAAACGCCGCGACCGGCGACATCGGCAGGGTGAAGAAGGCGACGGCGCCAACGATGGTGGCCGTGACCGCGACGCCGAGCGTGGCCAGCACGAAGGCGGGTTTCGCGGCGAGCCGGATCGTCTGGCGCGAAGTGCGCAGCGCGCCGTCGAACAGAATGATCGCAAGGGCGACAGAGCCGACGAGATAGGTGAGCTTGAAATCGCCGAACGCGATGCCGCCCGGCCCGTCCTCGCCCGCGAGCATGCCGAGACCGAGAAAAACGAGCAGCAAAGGCGCGCCCAGCCGCGACGAGAACATGCCGGCCAGAATGCTGAGCACAACCAGGAATCCGCCCAACAAGATCGCTTGGTTGATCTGCTCCACGTCTTGGGTCCCTTCCCGCGTCCCGTCTTTGCATCCTAGACGCGATTGCGGCGGAAATGGGAGCCGTACTTGAGTCGGCACTTGCCCTGGCGCGGCTGGCGGCGGAAACTGCGGCCGCCATGTGGTCCGACGTCGTCGATTTGCGCGATTTCTACGCAAGCCCCCTGGGCCGCACCGCGCGCCGGCTGATCGACGCGCGCCTGCAGGAAATTTGGCCCGATGCGGCCGGCCAAGCCGTGCTTGGGCTCGGCTATGCCGTCCCCTATCTGCGCAATTGGCGCGGCAATGCCGCGCGCTGCCTTGCCATGATGCCGGCCCCGCAGGGCGTGCTGCATTGGCCGCCCGAAGGCCCAAACGCCACGAGCCTCGTCGAGGAAGAAGCATTGCCGCTGCCCGACATGTCAGTCGACCGCGTGCTGCTGGTGCATGCAATCGAACATGCCGAATCGCTGCGGCCGTTTTTGCGCGAAGTGTGGCGCGTCCTTTCGGGCAGCGGGCGCGTGCTGATCGTGGTCCCCAATCGACGCGGCATCTGGGCGCGGCTCGACCATACGCCGTTCGGACACGGACACCCTTATACGTCGGGACAGCTGCAGCGCCTGCTGCGCGACAATCTGTTCGTGCCGCAGCAGACGCGCAACTGCCTGTTCGTGCCGCCGCTCTCGGGAAGCCTGTGGCTTTCCTCGGCGCGCGCGTGGGAAAGGGCGGGTGCGCGTCTGTTTCCGGCGCTTGCAGGCGTGACGATCGTGGAGGCGAGCAAGACGCTCTACGCGCCCGCACCCACGCGCGCGCGCGCGCGCGCGGTACCTGCGGCCGCCGAACTTGCGCGCGCGCGATGATCGTCGAGGCGGCTCCAGCCAAGCTGAATCTCAGTCTGCAGGTCGTCGGGCGACGCGCCGACGGCTACCATCTTCTCGACGGCCTCGTGGCCTTTGCCGATATCGGCGACATCGTGACGGCCGCAAGCGCCGACGCCGCCCATCTTGCGATCGAAGGGCCGTTTGGGGCCGACCTGTCGGCGGGGCCGGACAATCTCGTGCTGCGCGCCGCCGCCGCTCTGGCGACATTGGCGCCCGACACGAGCGGGGCCGCCCTCCAGCTCGTCAAAAATCTGCCCGTCGCAAGCGGCATCGGCGGCGGCTCGGCCGACGCTGCAGCCGCCTTGCGCGCAGTTCAGCGGCTTTGGCGCATCGACCCGTCTCCCAACCAGCTGCACGCGATCGCCGCGAGCTTGGGGGCGGACGTGCCGATGTGCCTGGCGAGTCGGCCGTGCTGGATTGCGGGCGTGGGCGACGTTCTCGAACCGCTGTCCGATCTGCCCGAAGCCGGTCTGATCCTCGCCAATCCGGGCATTCCGCTTGCGACGCCGCTTGTGTTCCAGCGCCGCAGCGGCGGCTTTTCCGAGCCCAAACGCTTCGCTATTCCGCCGACGGCCGCCGCCTTGGCGCAGGCTTTGGCCGCGACCGACAACGACCTTGCGGACGCGGCCGAGGCTTGCGTGCCGGAGATTGCGATCTTGCGCCGCCGCCTGGCGGCGCTGCCCGGCGCGTTGCTTGCCCGCATGTCCGGCAGCGGCGCCACGTGCTTTGCGCTGTTCGCAAGCCGGGCGGCGGCGGCGGCGGCTCTGCCTTCCCTCAAAGCCGCACTTCCGACCGGCTGGTGGGCGGTCGCCGGGGGGTGGCATAAGGGGCCTGCAAGCGCCGTTGTCGCCCGCCATCCTTGATGCTAAACCCCTCCTCTCAAACGTATCTTTGCTGGAAAAAATCATGTCGAAACCCGTGGCACTTATCACCGGCATCACCGGCCAAGACGGCGCCTATCTGGCCGAATTGCTGCTGCAGAAGGGCTATGTCGTCCACGGCGTGAAGCGCCGGTCATCGTCCTTCAACACCGCGCGCGTCGACCATCTCTATGCCGACCGCCACGAGCACGGCGTGCGGTTTTTCATGCATTACGGCGACCTCACGGACGCCACGAACCTGATCCGCCTCGTCCAGCAGACCCAGCCCACCGAGATCTACAATCTCGCGGCCCAAAGCCACGTCGCGGTGAGCTTCGAAACGCCCGAATACACCGCCAATTCCGACGGGATCGGCACGCTGCGCCTGCTCGAAGCGATCCGCATTCTGGGCCTGGAAAAGACCGCGCGCTTCTACCAGGCGAGCACGTCCGAGCTTTACGGCCTCGTGCAGGAGCGCCCGCAGAAGGAAACGACGCCCTTCCGCCCGCGCAGCCCCTACGCGGCCGCCAAACTCTATGCCTACTGGATCACGGTCAATTACCGCGAAGCCTACGGCATGCATGCATCGAACGGCATTCTGTTCAACCACGAAGGCCCGACGCGCGGCGAAACCTTCGTCACGCGCAAGATTTCGCGCGCGGTCGCCGCCATCAAGCTCGGTTTCCAGAAAAAGCTCTATCTCGGCAACATCGACAGCTACCGCGACTGGGGCCACGCGCGCGACTATGTGGAAGGCATGTGGCTGATGCTGCAGCAGCCCGAGCCCGACGACTACGTGCTCGCCACCGGCGAAACCCAGACCGTGCGCGAATTCGTGGACATCGCGTTCGCGCAGATCGGCCGCCCCGTCGAATGGCGCGGCAAGAGCGTGGACGAAAAGGGCGTGGACGCCAAGACCGGCGAAATACTCGTCGAGATCGATCCGCGCTATTTCCGGCCGACGGAGGTCGATTTTCTGCTGGGCGACCCGTCCAAGGCGCGCGCGAAGCTCGGCTGGAAGCACAAGATCGGCTTCAAGCAGCTGGTCGAGGAAATGGTCGCGTCGGACCTCAAACTCGTCGAGCGGGAGAACCACCGCAATGACCGCAACGCCTGAGTTCGCCCTCAAGGGAAAACGCGTTTTTGTCGCCGGCCATCGCGGCATGGTCGGCTCGGCCATCGTGCGCCGATTGGCGCGCGAAGAATGCACGGTGCTGACCGCGGCCAAGAGCGAGCTCGATCTCACGCGCCAGGACGCGGTCGAAAATTGGCTTGCCGACCGGAAGCCCGATGCGGTGTTTCTGGCGGCCGCGCGCGTGGGCGGGATCCACGCCAACAACACGCGCCCGGCCGAATTCCTGTTCCAGAATCTCGCCATCCAGAACGCCGTCATCGACGGCGCCTACAAAGCGGGCGTGCGCAAGCTGCTGTTCTTGGGCTCGACCTGCATCTATCCGCGCATGGCACCGCAACCGATCCGCGAAGATTCGCTGCTGACCGGCCCGCTCGAGCCCACGAACGAATGGTACGCAGTCGCCAAGATCGCCGGCCTCAAAATGTGCCAAGCCTACAAAAAGCAGTACGGCGTCGATTTCATCGCCTGCATGCCGACCAATCTCTACGGCCCCAACGACAATTACGACCTCGAAATGAGCCATGTGCCGGCCGCCACGATCGTCAAGGTGCACCGCGCCAAACGCGACGGACAGCCGAGCATCCCGGTGTGGGGCGACGGCACGCCCTTGCGCGAGTTCATGCATGTCGACGACATGGCCGACGCTTGCGTGTTCCTGATGCGCAACTATTCCGGGCTCGACGCGTTCAATGTCGGCGTGGGCATCGACGTGTCGATCAAGGCCTTCGTCGAAACCGTGTGCAAAGTGGCGGGCTACAAAGGCACGCTGGCATTCGAAACTTCGCGCCCGAACGGCCCGCCGCGTAAACTGACCGACCCGTCGCGCCTGATGGCGCTGGGCTGGCGGCCCAAAATCGACCTCGAAACGGGCTTGGCCGACGCCTATCGCTGGTACGTCGAAAACGTCGCCGCGAAGGCGGCTTAATCCTCTCGACCCGATCCACTCGACAAGGCAGCGCAGGCGGTCTAAAAACGCGGACTTCGAACGTTCTTGCTGGGGCGTCGCCAAGCGGTAAGGCATCGGTTTTTGGTACCGACATACCTAGGTTCGAATCCTAGCGCCCCAGCCAATCTTCCAGCCGTTGCAAGCCATTGGCCCGGACATCCGGGTAGGCGTCATAATTCCGACGCGAGCTGCCGCGTAGAGTTTCGGGAAACCGAAAACGACGAGGCAGGCCCCCATGAGCAGCGACCGGACCGACGCCAAAACCATCCACGAACGCGTGATGGCCGAAATGGCCGACAGCTTCGACGAGGAGCTCGAACTCGAGCTCGACGACGGCCGCTTGGCCGCGATCATGGACGGCATGTCCGACCATCCCGAGCAGAACTCCATCGACAGGCGCGTCTATTTCCGCGAGCTGTTCCGGCTGCAGAGCGAGCTCGTGAAGCTGCAGGACTGGGTCGTCGACAAAAAGCTCAAGATCGTCGTGATCTTCGAAGGGCGCGATTCGGCCGGCAAGGGCGGGGCGATCAAACGCATCACCCAACGCCTCAATCCGCGCGTCTGCCGCGTAGCGGCCCTTCCGGCCCCCAACGAGCGCGAACGCACGCAATGGTATTTCCAGCGCTACGTGTCGCACCTGCCGGCGGGCGGCGAAATCGTGCTGTTCGACCGCTCCTGGTACAACCGTGCGGGCGTCGAGCGCGTGATGGGCTTCTGCGACGAAGCGCAGGTCGAAGAGTTTTTCCGCACCGTGCCGGAGTTCGAGCGCATGCTCGTGCGCTCTGGCATCGTGCTCGTCAAATACTGGTTCTCGATCACCGACAGCGAGCAGCATCTGCGCTTCCAGATGCGCATCCACGATCCGATGAAGCAGTGGAAGTTGAGCCCGATGGATCTGCAGTCGCGCGTTCGCTGGGAGCAGTACACGAAGGCCAAGGAAGCGATGCTGCAGCACACGCACATTCCCGAAGCGCCGTGGTGGGTCGTCGAAGCGGTCGACAAGAAGCGCGCGCGGCTCAACTGCATCAGCCATCTGCTGAGCCAGATACCCTACGGCGAGGTGCAGCACGAGCCGGTCGAGCTGCCGGCCCGCGTCTACAACCCCGACTATATTCGCGGACCCGTGCCGCGCGAGATGTACGTGCCCGCCGTCTATTGACGGCGGTCGGCGCTCGCGTCAGCCGAAATTCCCCAGCGTACGCACGACGCCGCCCGCGGCGGACGCGTCCTGGCAGTCGTGGGTCACCATGAGACAGGGCAATTTGCGCTCCCGCACATGCGCGAACACGAACTCGCGCATCTGCGCGCGCAGATCGGCGTCGAGCTTGCCGAACGGCTCGTCGAGCAGGATCGCGGCGGGCTCGGCAAGAAGCGCGCGCATGAGCGCCACGCGCTGGCGCTGACCGCCCGACAAGGTCGCCGGATCGCGCGCGGCGAATCCGGCAAGGCCTGCGGCCGCGAGCGCTTCCTCGATGCGCTTGCGGCGGCCGTTCGCGTCCGCGCGCAGGCCGAAGCCGAGATTGGCGCCGACCGAGAGATGCGGGAAGAGGAGATCGTCCTGGAACAGGATGCCGATGCGGCGGCGCTCGGACGGCAAGCCTGCGATTTCGGCGCCGTCGAGTCGCACCGATCCGCTGGCCGCAAGGCCCGGCGCCAAGGTGCCGCAGGCATAGGCGAGCAGGCTCGATTTTCCGGCTCCGGAAGCGCCCATCACGGTCGCGATTTCGCCGGGTGCCACACGAAGCGAAAAATCCGCCACCAGTACGCGCGCACCCGCCGCCAGATTCACATGCTCGAATTCGAGGCCGCTCATCGCAGCCCCCGGCGTCGGCGAAACAGAAACGCCGGCACGGCCAGCGCCAGGCCGTAGACCAACAGCGGCAGCAGCGCCTGCAAAAACGCATAGACGCCGACGATGCGCCGGTCGCCGCCCGAGGCGAGCGACACGGCCTCCGTCGCAAGGCTCGTGAGCCTGCCGCCGCCGCCGAGCACGGTCGGCAGATAGAGCCCGACGCTCACCGCAAAGCCGACGGCAGCGGCGACCAGCAGCGGGCGCAGCAGCAGCGGCAGGCGCACGGCGAAGAAAACGCGCCACGGGGCCGCTCCCAAGCACGCGGCGAGCTTCGCGTAGCGCGGATCGAGCGCGCGCCACGGATCGGCCAGCACCAGAAACACGTAAGGCAGCACGAACAGCAGATGGAACCAGACGAGAGCCGCCCACGTGCCGTCCCAGCCCAGCCGCACCAAAAGGCTTTGCGCGCCGAGCAGGAACGAGATCTGCGGCACCAGCAACGGCAGATAGATCGCCCACAAGGCCGAGGGCCCGGCCGCGCGCTGGCGGCGCGATTCGTTTTCGAGACATAGGCTCACGAGCACGAGGGCCGCGAGCGTCGCCGCAGCCGCGACCGACAAAGTCGTGGCGGCAGGCTCGGCAAGTCGGCCGGCCGCGCGCATCCAATTGTCGAGACTCCAGCGTTCCGGCAACGCCTGCGGAAAGCGCCACGCCACCGCGACCGACCACAGCGCCATCGCGAGGATGCAGACGGCATTGATCGCCGCAACGACGATCAGTGTTGCGCGTGCGGCCGGTGCCACATGTTCGAGTGCGCGACCACGCGAGCCGTCGGCAAGCCACGGGCGTGCAAGACGCGCAATCGCCGCTTCGCCCAGTCGCCATATTCCGATCGCGCCGGCGACCAGCAAAAGCTGAAGGCTTGCCGCCGCCATCGCCGGCAAAAAGAGATCGAGCAGCGGATCGTTGGCCCACCGCACCGCGAGCACCGCCAAAGGCGGCGGGTTCGAGGGGCCGAGGATCATGGCGACGTCCACCGCCGACAGCGAAAACGCGAGCACCGCGTAGATCGGCAGACGTATCTGCGGATAGAGCTGCGGCAGAATCGCTTTGAGCCATGCGGCAAACGGCGAGTAGCCGAGCGTGCGCGCCGTCGCCATCGTTGCCGTCGCAGCGATCTGGCCGTGCGCGGCAACGGCCATTAGCAGCAGATACGGCGCCTCCTTGAGAACGAGACCCAGCACGAATGCGATGCCCGCAAAATCGCCGACACTCGCGAAATCCGGCGGACGCGTCCAACCCGTCAATTCCGGCGACACGAGCCGCACGAGCCAGCCCGATGGGGCGATCAGAAACGCAAAACCAAGCGCAACGGCCGCATGCGGTGTGGCCAGCAGCGGTGCGAGCAGCCGCTCCGTGCGCCGGAAGATCGGCCTGCCATGGGCAGCCGCACAGAAGCCCAGAGCAATGCCGAGCGACACGAGGCTCGCGGCAAGCCCGGTGACGAGGGTCAAGGCGACGCTGCCCGCCAAGCCCGGCTGGTCGAAAAGACGCGCGAAAATCCGGAAGCCGATCTGCGTTTCGCCCAAAGCCGGCAGATAGCCGAAGGCCGGCAGCAGCGTGAAAACAAGGCCGGCTGCAACCGGCCCCAGAAACAGCGCAAGCGTCAGATAGGGGACGAGAGCGAGCGTCATTTCAGCCGGTATAGCGCCGTTCCCAGTCGGCTGCGATGCGCGTCGTCCAGCTCGGGTGCGGCTCGGGCAGCACGCGGCCAAGCTCGGCTTGCGTCGGCATGCCGGCGATCGGCGGAATGGCGGCAAAGAAGCGGCGCGCTTCGTCCGGCAGCTTCGCGATGTCGAGCACGCTCGGATTGCCGAGCTGGCGCGGATCGCTCATGCGCGCCTGCGCCTCCGCCCCCATCAGAAAATCCGACGCAACCATGGCGGCGGCACGGTTCGCGGCATTGTAGGGAATCGCCACGAAGCTCGTATTGCCGATGGTGCCCGCCGCCATCGTGTAGACGCGCGCGGTCTTGGGCAGCAGATCGTTGGCGATCGACACGGCCGCTTCGGCCGGATTGAAAGATACCATGAGATCGATCTCGCCGTCGTTCAGGAGCTGGCGCTGGGCGGGCCCGCTGTCGGGGAACTGGCGGCCCTGGCGCCACAAAGCCGGACGCAGCGTATCGTACCACCGCCAAAGCGGCGCCACCGTCGCGTCGTAGTCGCCGCCTGCCTCCCGCTGCAGTACCGCAGGATCGGGTGCGAGTTCGAACAAGGCTTGTTTCAGGAACGTGGCGCCGAGAAAATTGCGCACGGCCGGATGCGTGGTGCGCCCCGGATTTGCGAGCGCCCAGTCGCGCAAAGCCGGGATCGAGCGGGGCGGATTGGCCAAGCGCGCCGCGTCGTAGACATAGACGATCTGCGCCATGCGCCACGGGGCCGCGTAGCCCTCGACAGGCACCGTGAAATCGACGGTCGTCGAGGGCTTGCCGACCGTATCGACATAGCGGAAGTTCGGCAGATCCTGCACGAACGGCCCGAACAGCAGGCCGCGCTCTTTCATGGCGACGAAATTGGGGCCGTTGATCCACACGAGATCGACCGCCCCGCCGGCATCGCGGCCCGCCGCCTTCTCCGCGATCACGCGCTGCACGGCCTCGGCCGTGTCGCGCAAACGCACATGGCGCAGCTCGACGCCGAATTCGGCCCGCAAACGGGTCGCCGTCCATTCGACGAAGACGTTCGTGCGCTCGTCCCCGCCCCAGGCGTTGAAAAAAACCGGCTTGCCGCGCGCTTGTGCGAGCGTGCGGGTCCATGCCTCAGGCGTTTGCGCATGCAGCGGACGCGCAAACGCCGCGGAAGCGGCGGCGGCGACAAAGCGCCGACGCGTGATTTTCATTGGGCTGCCGCCAGCCGCGCGATGCGTCGGCGTTCGGCGGCTGCGGCAATACGCGGCGCCAGCACTTCCTCGTGGAAACGGTCGCAGCCGATGCAGAGATTGGCGTAAGGCTTGCCGGTCGGCGTCGTGGTCGCGGATTTGGCGCGGAATTTCTCGACCGACCAGCCGTCGGCCAGCCCCATGCGATCGGGCGTGCCGGCCGAGATTGCCTGGAAGGCCGGATCGTTCGCCAGCGAGTCGAGGATCTCGATCAGCGTGTCGTGCTGCAGATTGCCGATCGGCATTTTTGTCTTCATGCAGCACGGATAGACGTCGCCATTGGGCTCGATCGACACTTCCGAGCCCGAATAGCCGTGGCGCAGAAAATCGATGCCGCCCGACCAGCGGCCGCAGAAATTGTCTTCGAGTGTGGCGCTCGAAAGCCCGTTGGCCCAAGCTCGGCCGCGCGGCCAGATCTTGCCGATCCAGGCATCGGGCGTGGCGCCGAAAAAGCTGAAGAGCGGTCCGGCCTCGTCGAGCCAATTTCGGTTCTGGGCTGCGAGGCCCGAGGCCGCCATGCCGCGCGATTCGAACAGGCGCGTGAGATCGTCTTTGAGGCGTTCGGGGTCGATATTCACGTGGAAATCGTCGAGCCCGGCGCAGGACAGCATCCATATCCCGCGTTCGAGCAGATCGTCGAGGATGCGGGGCGTGACGAGGTCGCCTGTCGTCTGGACGACGATCTTGACGCCGCCATTGCCGCGATAGCGCGCCTGCAAGCGGTCGATGACCTTGTAGGTGACGTTCTCGCGGATCGGATCGAGCAGCGATTCCCCGCCCGACAAAATCACACGCCCGACCTTCTCAGGCAGGCTTCCGTCGGCGTGCGGTGCTGTGCGGTCGCGATAGACCATGCGTTCGGGCAACGCATCTACGATCCGCGGAAACGCCCCGACCGCTTCGGCCAGGACGCCCTTCATTTCCTCGGCGTTGTAGGGCCGGAAGCGCTCTTCGTAGCAATGTTTGCAGCGCCGGTGGCAGGCCCAGCTCACGACGTAGTAGATCGATTCCATCGGTTCCCCGCAGATGCCCTTGCCGGTTCGCAAACGCGAAGCGACAGGTTACGCGCGATTATGGCGAGGCCGCAGCGTCGCCGCCAGGGGGCTATTCGGCCGCCGCAGCCGCAATTTGGGAAGCGGAAGGGGCGAGCGGCTGCGGCCGTTTCACGCAAAACCAGGCCGCATAAAGGGCCGGCAGAAAGGTCACCGTCAGGAGGGTCGCGACCACGAGCCCGCCCATCATGGCCGCCGACATCGGGCCCCAGAACACGTTGCGGGTGAGCGGGATCAGCGCCAGGATCGCGGCGGCGGCGGTCAACATGATCGGCCGGAAACGCGCCACGGTCGATTCGACGATCGCCGTCCAGGCGTCGCGGCCGGCCGCAATCTCGCGTTCGATCTGGTCCACGAGAATGACCGAGTTGCGCATGATCATGCCCGACAGCGCGATCACGCCCAAAATCGCCGTGAAACCGAAGGGCAGCTGGAAGACCAGCAAGGCGCCCGCCGCGCCGATGATGCCCAAAGGCGCCGTCAAGAACACCAGCATCGCGCGGCCGAAATGCTGGAGCTGCAGCATCAGCAGCACCAGGGTTGCGACGCCGACCAGCGGCAGATTGACGAAGATCGAAGCCTGCGATTTGGCGCTCTCCTCGACCGCCCCGCCCGCCTCGATCGTATAGCCGACCGGCAATTGGCGGCGCAGCGGGGCAAGGGCCGCGTCGACGGCCTTGGACACGTCGGGCGGCTGCACGCCGTCCGGCAGATTGGCAAGCACCGTGATCGTCGGCATGCGGTTGCGACGCCAAACGATGCCGGTCTCGCTGTCCGGCACAAGACGGGCGATCTGCGACAGCGGCACCGAAACCCCGCTCGCCGCCCGCACATAGACTTGCTCGATGGCGGCCAGCGCCGTGCGCTCGTCCGTCGGCGCGCGCAGAAGGATTGGGATCACCGCATCGTCTTCGCGATAGCCGCCGACGGCGACGCCGCCCGTAGCGCCTGCGAGCGTACGCCGTACGGTTTGCGAGGTGATGCCGAGGGCGCGCGCGCGGTCCTGGTCGATCGCGACGCGCAAACTCGACGCCGCCTCGTGCCAATCGTCGTGCACGTCGAACGTCGCGGGATGGGCGCGCACCTGGTCTTTGACGGCGTCGGCGAATTTGCGCAGCGCGGCCGGATCGTCGCCGCGTACGCGGAACTGCACGGGCCAGCCGACCGGTGGGCCGCTGTTGAGCCGATCCACACGCCCGCGCACGCCCGCCGCATTTGCGCCGATTTCCGCACGGATGCGCGCGATCGCCCGCTCGCGAGCCTCGAGATCGGCCGCCAACACCACGAGCTGGGCGAAGTTGGACGCTTGCAGCTGCTGGTCGAGCGGCAGATAGAAGCGCGGGCTGCCGCCGCCGACATAGCTCGTCACGCTCACGATGTCGGGATCCCCCGCCAACGCGCGCTCCATCTGCCGGGCGGCCGCCTCGGTCGCGGCGAAAGCGCTGCCCTCGGACAGCCAAAGCTCGACCATGGCCTCGGCGCGGTTCGAGGCCGGAAAGAACTGCTTGGGCACGATGCCGAGCCCGGCGAAACCGGCCGCGAACAATACGCCCGTGGTTCCGATCACGAGCCAGCGACGGCGCAGGCACGCATCGACGAAAGCGCGCAAAGCCCGGTAGAACCGCGTTTCGAAGGGAGCGTGCGCGCCCTGCGCTTTGCGCTCGGCCAGCAGCACGTAGCCCAGATACGGCGTGAAGAACACGGCCGCGAACCACGAAACGACCAGCGCGATCCCGACCACGGCGAATATCGAGAAGGTGTATTCGCCCGCCGTCGATTTCGCGAGGCCGACGGGCAGAAAACCCGCGACCGTGATGAGCGTGCCCGTCAACATCGGCATGGCGGTCGAGGTGAACGCGTAGGTCGCGGCGGCCGCCTTGTCCATGCCCTCTTCGAGTTTGCGGGCCATCATCTCGACCGCGATCATCGCGTCGTCGACGAGCAGGCCGAGGGCGATGATCAACGCGCCCAGCGAGATTTTCTGGAGTGCGATGCCGAGATAGTCCATCGCGAGAAACGTGATCGCCAGCACAAGCGGAATCGTGAGGGCGACGACCAAGCCGACGCGAAGACCCAAGCTCACGAAACTCACGACCAGCACGATCGCGATCGCCTCGAGCAGCGTTGTCAGAAACTCGCCGATATAGCGGCCGACGATCCGCGGCTGGTCGGCGACTTTGCCGATCTCGATCCCGAGCGGCATCTCGGCCGCGACGGCCGCAATGACGGTGTCGAGACGCGGGCCCAGCTCGACGACGTTGCCGTCGCGCGCCATCACGACGCCAAGGCCGATCGCGTCGCGGTTCTGGAAGCGCATGCGGAACACCGGCGGGTCGACATAGCCGCGCGCGACTTCGGCGATGTCGCCGAGCCGAATCGTCGCGTCGCCCGCGCGCAGCCTTATCTCCGCGATCTCGGCCATCCGATCCACCCCGCCCTCGACGCGCAGGCGCACGTCGCGCGCCGCCGTGTTGACAGTTCCGGCCGGCTCGATGTCGTTCTGGCCGCCGACCGCGCGCGCGATCGCGTCCGCGTCGATTCCGAGCTGCGCCAAACGCCGGTTGGAAACGGTCACGAACACGCGCTCGGCCTGTTCGCCGATCACGTCGATCTTTTCCACGCCGCGTACGCGCAGCAGCGCGTCGCGCAGAAGATCGGCTTTGTCCTTGAGCTGGCGATATCCGTAGCCCTCGCCCGCAAGCGCGTAGATGGCGCTGTATGTGTCGCCGAATTCGTCGTTGAAAAACGGGCCTTGCACGCCCGCGGGCAAGGTCGCGCGGATGTCGCCGACTTTCTTGCGCACTTGGTACCAGATGTCGGCGACCTGCTTGGGCGGCACGTCCTGGCGCAGATTGACGAAAATCAGCGATTGGCCGGGGCGCGAAGAGGAGCGCGTGAAATCCAGATAGGGCACCTCCTGAAGCTTGCGCTCCAGCCGCGCCGTGACCTGATTCTGCACTTCCTCGGCGGTCGCCCCCGGCCACGCGGTCTGCAGCACCATCACGCGGAACGTGAAGTCGGGATCCTCCTTCTGGCCGAGCTTGAAAAAGGCGAGAATGCCCGCCGCCATCAGCAGAACCACGACGAAACGCGTGAACGAAGCGTGCGCGATCGCCCAGGCCGACAGGTTGAAGCGCTGCGCGCTCACGGAAACACGCTTGCGACGCGCACGCGCTGTCCGTCGCGCAGCAGATGGGCACCCGTCGCCACGATTCGGTCGCCGACCGCAAGCTCGCCGGTCACGACGAGGTTTTCGCCGCTTGTGCCTGCGATTTCGACGGCGCGCGGCGTTGCGACGTCGCTGCCCGCCCGCACGATCCAAACATGGTTTTCGCGTCCGTTGGCGACCACCGCCGACAGGGGTACTTCCACGCCACTGACAGCGGCCGGAACGGCAAACGAGACATTCGCCGTCATGCCGAGCCGATAGGTTGGCGGGGCGTCGGGGATCGAGATGCGCACGCGATAAGTGCGCGTGGCGCGATCTGCCATGGCCGAGATTTCGCGCACCTGCCCGTCGATGGCAGCGCCCACGGCAGCCCACAAATCGACTTTCACGGCAGCACCGGGAACGAAAAGGTCCACTTGCGTTTCGGGCACCGCGATAGCGACTTCGCGCGCATCGAGCCGCGCCAGGCGAAACACGATCTGACCGACGCCGAGCACCTGGCCGGGTTCGGCTTCGACCGCCGTAACGATGGCCGCGGCATCCGCCGCAAGGTTCGTGTAGCCGGTTTGGTTGGCGCGCTCGCGCGCCTGCGATTCGATCTGGTCGAGGGCAGCTTTGGCGGCCCGATACTGCGTCTCGAAGCGGTCGAACTGGGATTGTGCGATATGGCCGCGAGCGAGCAACGCGCGCTGGCGCGCAAGATCGGCCGTCGCCAATTCGAGCTGCGACTGGGCTGCGGCAACCGCTGCACGCGCGCTGCGTTCGGACAAAGCAAGATCGCGCGCATCCAATCGCGCGAGGATTTGGCCCGCCTCAACGCGGGCCCCCAGATCGACGCGCCGCTCGACCATCTTGCCCGCGACCCGAAAGCCGAGTGCTGTTTCGATGCGCGGCACGATCTCGCCCGAAAACCGGAGCGTCGTTTCGCGCGGGCTGTACTGCAAGTCGATCAGGCGCACGGGCCGAATCTCCTCCGGGCGCGCCGGTGCTTCGCCGCACGCGGCCAGCGCGCCCAGGGCAGCAAGGCCCATCAGCGCAAACGCAATCCGTGGCATATTCGACCTCGCGAAAGGTTGGAGTCGGCAGGAAGTGATTGTTGTTAACTTACTTATGATAAGTTATCATTGACAACCTATCTGTCAAGATATCGTTCATCGGCCGAGGCGTAAACCGTGTCTAAAACATTGATATTGAAACGAAAAAAGAAGGGCTCGGGATATGAGCGGCGAGCCGAAATTCTCGATGCCGCCCAACGGATCTTGCTGCGCGACGGCATCGAGCGCGTGACCGTGCGCGCGATCGCAGCCGAGATCGGCACATCTTCGACAGCACTCTATGTGTATTTCCCGACGCGCGATTCGATCCTGCTGTCCTTGTGCGACCGCACGATGGGCGAATTGCTGGCGCAGTTCGACGCGCTGGAAGCCACGCACGCAAACGATCTCGACAAGGTCAAAGGCTTTATGGCCGCCTATGTGCGCTTCGGCCAAACCCACCCGGACGCCTATCGCATGGTGTTTTCGATCAAGGGTCAGGGGATCGGCGCGGCCACGCATCTTGCGGCAAGCCCGAACGAAGCGGCAGGCAATGTCGGCCCGCAACTGTTCGGGCGTCTCCTCTCCTTGGTCGAACGGCTGGTTGCGGCAGGTACCTTTGCCGCGCGCGACCCCGTGGCGATCGCGGAGACGATCTGGATGCTCGGCCACGGCATGATCATGCTGACCGTTTCGATGCCGCAATTTCCTTGGAAAGAACCCGCCCGCGCGATCGAAGCGGCAACCGAAAATCTGCTGGCGGGCCTCCTCAAGCGCGGCTGACCGGCGCCATCGCCCGCCGCAGCAGCGGCTTGGCGATTTCGAGAACGGCCAGAACCGAAATCCCGGCGCCGACCGTCAGCAGCAGATCGTCGACATGCAGCGGGCCGAATCGGAACAGGTCGCGCAAGGCCGGGATCGCCAGCGTGGCGCCGAGCATGAGGCACACGAACGGCAGCACGATCGCAAGCGCGCGGTTGGGCCGCCCGATCGCCTGCAAGAGCGAAGCGCTTGCCGAGCGATTGACGAGAATGAGGGCGACGATCGCCGTGACCAGAGAGAAGAAGGCAAGGGCGCGCACTTCGTCCGGCGGCATGCCGCGCTTCAACGCGACGACGAAGATCGCGGCCACGAGCCCGAACGCGAACACCCCCTGCAGCACGCTCCAGACGACCATCGCGCGCGAGAACAAGGGCTCGGCGGGATCGCGCGGCGGACGGCGCATCAAATCGTCTTCGGCCGTCTCGGCTTCGAACACGAGCGAGCAGACCGGATCGATCACCATTTCGAGAAACGCGATATGCACCGGCCCCAGCAGAATCGGCAGCCCGAAAAGCAGCGGCAGCAGGGCGAGACCCGCGATGGGCACATGCACCGCCAGAATGAAACTCATCGCCTTGCGCAGATTGTCGTAGATGCGCCGTCCGAGCTTGACGGTCGCGACGATCGAACCGAAATCGTCGTCGAGGAGCACGATCGACGAGGCTTCGCGCGCCACGTCCGTGCCGCGCCGACCCATCGCGACGCCGATGTCGGCGGCCTTCAGCGCAGGCGCGTCGTTCACGCCGTCGCCGGTCATCGCCACGACGTCGCGATTGGCCTGCAAGGCGCGCACGATGCGCAGTTTCTGTTCCGGCATGACACGCGCGAAAACATTGGCCGTTGCCGCGCGTGCGGCAAGATCGGCATCCGAAAGACCGGCGAGCGCGTCGCCGGCAAGCATGTCGGCCGCGTCGAGCCCGGCAGCCTTTGCGATCGCAAGAGCGGTCGCCGGATAGTCGCCGGTGATCATCACCACGCGAATGCCGGCGGCACGGCATTCTTCGACGGCTGGCGCCACGCTCGCTCGCAACGGGTCCGACAGCCCCAGAAGCCCGAGGAAGACGAAGTCGAATCCGTCTTGCGTCTCCGGAAAGGTCGCATCGGCGAATTCAGCCTGCGCCACGCCCAATACGCGCAGTCCCGCCGCCGCCATTTCTCCGACCGATTTTTCGAGTTTCGCGCGGGCATCGGCATCGAGTCGGCAAAGAATCGCGATCGCCTCCGGAGCGCCTTTCGCCGCGGCAACATAGGACGCGGCGGCACCGGCGTTCGGCCACACATTCGTCATGGCAAGGCAATCGGGCCGCAACGCGTAGCTTTTCGACGGCAAGGGCGCTGCCGCCGCGGCTCGCGGCTCGACCAGGACGGGGTTGTCGGCGACGTCGAAAATCGCTTTCTCCATCGGGTCGAACGGCTTGGGCGCACTGGCTTGCGCGGCAACCCGAACCAAAGACTGCATCGGAGCCGCAAGCGCTGCCGCCTGTCGCGCGAGAGAAGCCGTCGTTCCGTCGGCAAGGCGCAGTTCGGCGATCGCCATGCGGTTCTGGGTCAAGGTGCCGGTCTTGTCCGTGCACAGGACAGTGGCCGAGCCGAGCGTCTCGATGGCGCTGGCGCGCCGGGTGAGCACGCGGACCTGCGAGATGCGCCACGCCCCCATCGCCATGAAAACGGCGAGCACGACGGGAAATTCCTCGGGCAGCATCGACATGCCGACGGCGATGCCGGCCAGAGCCGCGTCGAGCCAGCCGCCGCGCAGTGTGCTGTAAAGCGCGACGACGAGCAGACTTACCGCAGCGCCGCCCAGCGCAAAGACGCGCACGAGCTTGCGCGTCTGGACCTGGAGATGCGGCGCGGCGGTCTCGAGCGCGCCGAGCGAGCGGCCGATGCGGCCGATCTCGCTGCGCTGCCCCGTCGCGACAACCTCGGCAAGACCCAGGCCGCGCACGACGAGCGTGCCGGAATAGACGACGGGCAGATCGTCGCCGCCGGGCCGCGTCGGCGCATTGGACGCCTGCTCCGACGGGGCTTTGCGCACGGGCACGGACTCGCCCGTGAGAAGAGATTCGTCGATCTGCAGATCCTGCGCTTCGACGAGGCGCGCGTCGGCCGGCACGCGGTCGCCTTCGGCGAGGACGATCAGATCGCCGCGCACGACCTCGCTGCCCGCGACGCGCCGGCGCGTGCCGTCGCGGACCACGAGCGCGCGCGGGCTCGTGAGGTCGCGCAACGCATCGAGCACGCGTTCGGTGCGCGCCTCCTGCACGACCGTGATGACGACGGACATGCAGGCAAAAACGAGCAGCAGAATCGCTTCCTCGACGTTGCCGAGCACGAGATAGACCGCGCCGCCGCCGACCAGCAGCGCCAGCATCGGCTCGCGCAAAACCTCGAAAACGATGCGCAGCGCGCTGCGGCGGCCGCTCTGCGGCAGGGCATTGGGCCCGTCCGTTGCGAACCGCCTCTTGGCTTCGGCGGCGCTGAGACCGACAGGTTCGCCGGCGGACGATGCGGCCATGGAGCAGTGTTCCTTCGGAATGTCGGCGCGACGCTGTGAAGCCTGCCGAATTCGCGAAAGCGGCGTCTTGCTCTACAGCAAGCCAGACGCATGCCGCAACGCGGAACGGACCAACTGGGTAGATTCCGAATCCGTCCGCCGCGCGCGGAAGCGCTTTCGGCTAGCTTGCCGCGCGCTGCTTGAGCCAATCGACGAAGTCGGGACCGGTCTCGGCGAATTCCAGATGCGCGTCGTCGGCATCGACCGCGCAGACCGCCGCCTTGATCGTGCGGCTGGGCCAGTCGAGGCGGACCGACTCGCGCTCGCCGACGCGCACGGGTCTCGCCGTGAGAAGCTGGGCGCCGCCCAATCTTGGGTACCATTGGCCTGAGCCCGTGAACTCACCCGGTTGAAGGTAGAGTCTGTTCCGTATTTGACCCTGTCTGGGTGGTTGTGGCAACGGGGCGAGGCGCGAAGCCCCGTGGGTAGCGCAGCGTCTCGCCCCGTTGC
>JBILXZ010000042.1:0-30322 GCA_044378015.1 Tagaea sp. | reverse complement strand
TCCTGGTGCGGCACTTGCGGTGCGAAATAGGCGAAGTCGCCTTTTTCGATTGTGCTCGCGAATTCGAGGCGGGCGCCCCAGCGAATTTCGGCCGTGCCGCGCATCACCTGGATCAGCACCTCGTGGTGCGCATGGTGGTGCGCCCCGGTCGACGTCGCGGGGGCGAGCGTCACGGTGCCGATCCACACATTGCCGGTGCCGCCGCCGCTGAACTGCGCTGCCGTCGCACGGCCGATCCCGGCGGGGTCGCGCATTTCGGTCTCAACCGCCGCACCGCGCACTATCCGCACGCCGTTGCGCCAATCCGTCGTTTCGCCCATTTTCCGCCTCCCGCCGCCCGTGGCGACGGGCGTGCGAAGGAACTATACTGCAGACATGCGTTTTCCGTCTTTCCTTCTGGCGCTTCTGCTCGCGCTTCCCGCCGCCGCCCAAACCCGCGCGGTGCCGGAATCGCGCGCGCAGGTGCAGCTCTCCTTCGCTCCCGTGGTAAAGCGCGCGGCGCCCGCTGTCGTCAACGTCACTACGCGGCGCGTGCAGCGCGCAATTCCGTCGCCGCTCGCCAACGATCCCACCTTCCAGCGCTTTTTCGGCAACCAGTTCCCGGGCATGGGCGAGCGCGTGCAGAATTCGCTGGGCTCGGGCGTCATCGTCGATGCGGGCGGCCTCATCGTCACGAATTTCCACGTGATCCGCGGGGCGGAGGAAATCGTCGTGAGCCTTGCCGACCGCCGCGAATTCGAAGCGAGTCTCGTGCGCGGCGACGAGCGCACGGATCTTGCCATCCTGCGCATCGATGCCGGGGTCGAGCCCTTGCCCACGCTCGAGCTCAAGGATTCCGACGATCTCGAAGTGGGCGACATTGTGCTGGCGATCGGCAACCCGTTCGGCGTGGGCCAGACGGTCACGCAAGGCATCGTGTCGGCCGTCGCGCGCACGATGGCGGGCATTGCCGATTTCCGCTTCTTCATCCAGACCGATGCCGCGATCAATCCCGGCAATTCGGGCGGGGCACTCGTCACGCTCGACGGCAAACTCATCGGCATCAATACCGCTATCTTTTCGCGCGACGGCGGCTCGAACGGCATTGGCTTCGCGGTCCCGGCCAACATGGTGCAGACGGTCGTGGCCTCGGTCGCCTCGGGCGGTCGGCTCGTGCGCGCGTGGCTCGGTGCTTCGGGGCAGACCGTGACGAGCGAGCTCGCCCCCGGCTTGGGATTGAGCCGCCCGGTCGGCGTCGCGCTTACCGACGTTTTTCCGGGCGGGCCTGCGGACCGTGCAGGGTTGCGGCGCGGCGACGTGGTGCTGCGCGTCGAAGGGCGCGAGGTCAACGACAACGACGCGCTTCGCTTCCGCATCGCGACCCAGCCCATCGGCCAGAGCGTGCGTTTGACCGTGTGGCGGGCAGGCCGCGAAAACATCGTGACGGCCTCGCTCGCGGCCCCGGTCGAAAATCCGCCGCGCGACGTGACGCCCATGCGCGGCCAGCATCCGTTTTCGGGCGCGACACTCGCCAACCTGTCGCCCGCGTTTGTGGACGAGCTCGGCCTCGATCTGCCGCCGCGCGGCGTGATCGTGACCGAGGTGCGGCGCGGCAGCCCGGCGGCGCAATTGCGCCTGCAGCCGGGCGATCTCGTGCTGCGAATCAACGACCGAGCGATCGCCACGGTCGAAGACGCGCGCCGCGCCGTGCAATCGCCGCTGCCGTGGCGCCTTCAAGTGAGCCGCGGCGGGCGCGTGCTCAACACGACCGTCGGCGGATGACGCCGCCGAAATCCCAAGCGGGCGGGCTGTTCGCACATCCGAATTCCGACCGGCCGCTGGCCGAGCGTTTGCGCCCGGCCACGCTTGCCGACGTGGTGGGCCAGGACCATCTGCTGGCGGGCGAGGGGCCGCTTGCCCGCATGCTCGCCAACCGAAAGCTCGCCTCGATCGTGCTGTGGGGTCCGCCCGGATGCGGCAAGACCACGATCGCGCGGCTGCTGGCAGGCGCCGTCGGGCTCGAATTCGTGGCGCTGTCCGCGGTGTTTTCGGGCGTCGCCGATCTGCGCAAAGCGTTTGCCGAGGCGGTCGAGCGCCGCCAGATGGGCAAATCGACGCTGCTGTTCGTCGACGAAATCCACCGCTTCAATCGCGGCCAGCAGGACGGATTCCTGCCTTACGTCGAGGACGGCACCGTCACGCTCGTGGGGGCCACGACCGAAAACCCGTCTTTCGAAGTGAATGCAGCCTTGCTGTCGCGCTGCCAAGTGCTGGTGCTGAAGCGGCTCGACGATGCCACGCTCGAAACGCTGTTGGGCAAAGCCGAAGCCGCCGAAGGCCGCAAGCTGCAGCTGACGGAAGATGCACGCGGCGCCCTGCTGGCGATGGCCGACGGCGACGGGCGCTATCTCTACAATCTGGCCGAACAGGTGTTCCAGCATCGCGGAGCACCCTTCGATACGGCGGCCCTCGCCAATGCCGTGCAGCGCCGGGCACCGCTCTACGACAAGGCGCAGGAAGGCCACTACAATCTCATCTCGGCCTTGCACAAATCGATGCGCGGCTCGGACGTCGACGCGGCCCTCTACTGGCTTGCGCGCATGCTTGCGGGCGGGGAAGGGCCGCTCTACATCGTGCGCCGGCTCGTGCGGTTTGCGGTCGAGGATGTCGGTTTGGCCGACCCGCAAGCGCTTGTGCAGGCCTTGGCGGCCAAAGACGCCTACGATTTTCTGGGCTCGCCCGAGGGCGAGTTGGCGATCATACAGGCGGTCGCGTATCTCGCTTGCGCACCCAAATCCAACGCCGTCTATGTTGCGGCAAGCGGGGCCAATGCGGCGGCCAAGCGCACGGGCTCGCTGATGCCGCCGATGCACATCCTCAACGCGCCGACCGCTTTGATGAAAGAGCTTGGCTACGGCAAGGATTACGCCTACGACCACGATGCGCCGGACGGCTTCTCGGGCCAGAACTACTTCCCCAACAAGATGGCGCGCGAGAGTTTCTACGATCCGCCGGACCGCGGGTTCGAGCGCGAGATCCGCAAACGGCTGGACTATTGGGCCAAACTGCGCGCCCGGCGCGCGAGGGACGAATGAGCGGCGTCATCACCATCGCGATCAAGGCCGACGACGCCGACCAGCGGCTCGACCGCTGGCTCAAGCGGCGTTTTCCCGGTCTTGCCCAAGGGCGCATCGAAAAGCTGCTGCGCACGGGCCAGATCCGCGTCGACGGCAAGCGCGCCAAATCGAACCAGCGTCTGCTGCCCGATCAGGATGTGCGCCTGCCGCCCAACATCGCGATGCCGCCGCCCGACGAGCCCGACGACGCGGTCGCGGTGCGCAGCCCCCGCAGCGTGTCGCGGGCAGACGCCGAACTGATCCAATCCTGCGTGATCTACAAGGACGACGACGTTATCGTGCTGAACAAGCCGCCGGGCCTTGCCGTGCAGGGCGGCACGGGCACCGAGCGCCATATCGACGGCATGCTCGACGCTTTGCAGTTCGAACAAGAGGGCCGGCCCAAGCTCGTGCACCGGCTCGACCGCGATACCTCGGGCGTGCTGGTGCTCGCGCGCGGCGCGCGCAACGCGCAACTGCTCGGCGACGCGTTCCGCCATCGCAACGCGCGCAAGATCTACTGGGCGCTCGTCATCGGCGCGCCCAAGCCGTCGCAGGGAAAGATCGATCTGGCTCTCGCCAAGGAAGCGGGCCCGGGCGGCTTCGAGCGCGTGGCGGCCGACGAGGAAGACGGCAAGCGCGCGGTCACGCTGTTTGCGACCGCGGAGGCGGCGGGCGACCGTGCCGCGTGGCTCGTGCTTTGGCCGCGCACGGGCCGCACGCACCAATTGCGCGTGCATTGCGCCGACGCGCTCAAAACGCCCATCGTCGGCGACGGCAAATACGGCGGCCCTGCCGCCCGCCTGCCGGGCGACGGCGTGTCGGGCAAGCTGCATCTGCATGCGCGCTCGATCGAGATTCCGCACCCGTCGGGAAGCGGGCTGCTGAAGGTCAAAGCGCCGCTGCCGCCGCACATGGCCAAGACTTGGGCCTTTTTCGGCTTCGACGCCGACGCGCGCATCGACCCCTTCCCGCGCGACTGACGCTGCCGTTCGAGGCGGGGGCTTGGCGCGTCGGCCGGAAACCGGCACACTCCCGCCCCATGATCGAAACTCCGCCTCCTCGTCTCGCGATATTCGATTTCGACGGCACGCTCGTCGACAGCCAGCACGCGATCCAAGCCTGCATGAAGCGCGCTTTCGAAGCGCTCGGGCTTGCAGCCCCCACGCTGGCCCAGACGCATCGCGTGATCGGCCTGCCGCTCGAGCGCTGCATGGCGCTGCTCGCGCCCGACCAGCGCGTATCCGTGCATCTCGACCTCACGGAAGCCTACAAGCGCGCCTTTTTCGAGCTTCGCACCGACGGCGGCATGGTCGAGCCGATTTTCCCGGGCGCGCTTGCGGCGCTCGACGCGCTCGAAGCCGAAGGCTGGCAGCTGGGCATAGCGACCGGCAAGGCGCGCCGCGGCCTCGATGCCGTGTTGGCCTCCCACGGGCTTGCCAGCCGCTTTGCCACGCTTCAGACGGCCGACCGAGCCCCCGGCAAGCCCGATCCCACGATGCTGCACTGGGCGCTCGAAGAAACCGGCGTGGACCGCAAAAACGCGATCATGATCGGCGACACGAGTTTCGACATGGCGATGGCCAAGGCAGCCGGAATTCCGGCCATCGGCGTCGTTTGGGGCTATCATGCGCCCGACGAGCTGACGGCGGCCGGCGCCGACCGCTTGGCCACGCACTACGGCGAAGTGCCCGAACTGGTTCGGGAACTCTGGGGGAACGGACAATGCGCATCTTGAAATGGGTGGCGATCGGGCTCGTCGGCCTCGTCGTCGTCGTCGTTGCAGGCGTGTTCGTCGTCGCATCGTCGATCGACCCTAATCAGTACAAGCCGCAGCTCGTCGAGGCCGCCAAGAAGGCGACCGGCCGCGATCTGTCGCTGAAAGGCGACATCAGATTTTCGATCGGGTTCAGCCCGAGCTTCGGCATTGCCGACGTGACATTCGCCAACGCGCCCTGGGGCTCGCGGCCCGAGATGGTCAAGGTCGGCCGCTTCGAAGTGCAGGTCGCGCTGCTGCCGCTGCTTTCCAAGCGAATCGAAATCACGCGTCTGGTCCTGGCCGACGCCGACATTCTGCTCGAGACCGATGCGGCCGGACGCGGCAATTGGGAATTCCAGACGGCCGCTCCCGCACCAGCCCAACCCAACCAAACCCAGCCGAACCAAAACCAAGCCGCGCAAGGCAGCGGTGCCGGTGGACCGCTGCCGGTCGTGCGCGCGGTCGAACTGCGCAACGCGCGCTTTGCCTATCGCGACGGCAAGACGCGCGAAACCCAGGCGATCAGGCTCGAGCGCATTCTCGTGAATGCCGACGGGGCTTCCGATCCGCTGCGCCTCGACATCGCGGGCTCGGTCGATGTGCCGGCTCTTGCGGGCGAACAGAGATTCACGCTCAAAGGCGAGGTCGGTTCGGTCGAGCGCGCCTTGCAGAGTGTCGGGCGCCCCTATCCGGTCGATCTCGCTTTCGCAGTGGGCGACAATGTGCTGACCGCCAAGATCGCGGGCGGCATCATGGCCCCCGCCAAGGGCCAGGGCTATGCGTTCGACATCGTCGCCGAAATCCCCGAGGTGCAGAAACTTGCCGCACTTGCCAAACAGGAAATCCCGGCACTCGGGCCCTTGAAGCTCGCGCTGAAGCTCGTCGACAGCGGTCCCGGCAATCGTTTGAGCCTGCCGGAAATCAAAGTCGAGTTCGGCAAGGCCGACACGATCAAGCTCGACGTGGCCGGTGCTTTCCTCGATCCGCTCGAACAGCGCGGCCTCAGCGTCGCGTTGCGCGCGGTCTCGACCGATATGGCCGCCCCGTTCCGGGCCGCGCGCATGGAGCCGGCTGTGGCCGGTCCGCTCGATCTCCAGTTGCAGGTGCGCGACACCGCCGCCGCCCGCTACCAGATCACGAATCTCAAGCTCGTAGCCGGGCCGAACGGCGCGGTCGATCTTGCGGGCGAGGCCACGCTTGCCAATCCGCCAGGCGGCAAGCCGTCTGTGCAGGCCAATCTACGTTCGACCTCGGTCGATCTTGTGAAGCTGTTCCCGCCCAAGGCTGTGCAAGTACAGCAAGTGCGGCCCGCGGCGGCAGGACCGGCAGCCGCAACGCCCGGCGACGGGCGCGTGATCCCGAACGCGAAAATTCCGTTCGAACTGCTGGATAGTGCCAATGTCGATCTGCGCTACGCCGCCGCCAGCATCGTGACCGAGGGTGCCACGCTGCGCGGCCTCGTTCTGCAGCTCGCGGTCAACAACGGCCAGCTCGCCCTGCGGCCGCTCACCTTCGAGATGGATGGCGGGCGCTTTTCGATCGAGACCACGGCCAACGCCGCCCAAAAGGGCTTCACGCAGAAGGTCGAGATGCGCAATCTCGATGTGGGCCGAGCACTTGCCGAGCGCAAGCTTAACGATTGGTTCAAAGGCGGGCTCACCTCGTTCGACCTCAATCTGCGAGGCCAGGGCGATACCGCGCGCGGGCTCGCCGCCACGCTGCAGGGCGACGTGTTCTTGAACATGGGGCCGGGCGAGATCGGCCAGGCCGCCTCGCGCGTGATCGGCGATTGGCTCGGCAAGGTGGCGCCGCCCTTGGCCGCAATCAATCTCGGCACCTCGGTGCGCTGCGGCATTCACAAGATCGATTTCCAGAATGGCGTGGGCACCTACAGAGCGGGCCTCATCGATACGGGCATTCTGTCGGCGCGCACGACGGGCTCGTTCGATCTGCGCAGCGAGCAGCTCAATCTCAACCAGGTCGCAGGTCCGGTCGCGGTTTTCATTCGCGGCACCTTCGCCGACAGCAGCGTGATCCCCGATCCCGTCGGCACGGCGCAAGCGGCGTTGTCGGGCGGGGCGGGGACCGTCACTGGCCTTGTCGGCGGTGCGGGCTCGATCGTCGGCGGTTTGCTCGGCGGCCAGCGCTCGGCGGCACCTGCGCGCGCCGCCCCGGCGTCCTCGAATGCCTGCGCGCAGGCGTTGGCGGCGGCAACCGGCCGGGCGGCGCCCGCCCAGACCGCGCCTTCGCAAAGCGCACCGGCACCGGCCCCCGCGCCGTCGGGCGGCATCCAGGTGCCGGGCATTGGCCGCTTGCCGTTCGGCCGTTGAGCACGCCGCCCGCGCAACCGGCTTTCGCCGTTCCCAGCGTCGTGGCGCTGGGCAAGGCGCATGGCGTGGCGCTCGACGGCACGCCCGTGCGCACGCCGGCCGGTGCCGCAATCGCCGTGCCGACGCGAGCATTTGCCCAAGCGCTTGCCGAAGAATGGCAAGGCGTGGTGCCGAAGGGCAAATTCGCGAAGATCGACTTCGCGCGGGTACCCCTCACGCGCATCGTCGGCACGGCCATCGACAGGATCGCGCCGCAGCGCGACGCGATCGTCGATGCGCTGCTCGCTTTCGCGGAAACCGATCTCGTCTGCTACCGCGTCGAACAGCCGCGCGATTTGGCCGCGCGCCAGAACGCGCATTGGCAGCCGCTGCTCGACTGGTTGGCGCACGCGTTCGGCGCGCGGCTCGAAACGTATCTGGCCGTCGTCGGACCGCCGCAGCCGGATGCGAGCCTCAAGGCGCTGCGCAAAGCGCTCGAGGCGGCAAACGATTTCGAACTCGCCGGGCTCGGCGTCGCCGTCGACGCGGCGGGCTCGCTCGTCATCGGTCTTGCTCTGGCGCAAGGCCGCATCGATGCCGCCCAGGCGTTTGCCGCCGCGGAGCTCGATGCGAGCTACCAGGCCGAGCGTTGGGGCGAAGACCCGGTCTTGGCCGCGAAACACGCCGCGATTCGCGGCGATCTCGCTGTTTGCGAAAGGTTTTTCGCGCTGGCGCGCGGCTGATCGGTTTGCTACTCCCTAGATACGCAGCAAGAAAACCGTCATCGAAGGGACAAGTCCGGCCCATGCAGGAAATCCTGAGCGAACTCGAAGCCCGTCGCCAAAGCGCCAGGGTCGGCGGCGGGGCCAAGCGCGTGGCGGCGCAGCACGCCAAGGGCAAGCTCACGGCGCGCGAGCGGCTCGAAGTGCTGCTCGACGAAGGCTCGTTCGAAGAATGGGACATGTTCGTCGAACATCGCTCGGTCGAGTTCGGCATGGACGAGCAGAAAGTGCCCGGCGACGGCGTGGTCGTCGGCTGGGGCACCATCAACGGCCGCCTCGTGTTCGTGTATTCGCAGGATTTCACCGTTTTCGGCGGCTCGCTGTCCGAAGCGCATGCCGAGAAAATCTGCAAGATCATGGATCAGGCCATGAAAGTGGGCGCGCCCGTGATCGGCCTCAACGATTCGGGCGGTGCACGCATCCAGGAAGGGGTCGCGAGCCTTGCGGGCTATGCCGAGGTTTTCCAGCGCAACGTGCTGGCCTCGGGCGTGGTGCCGCAGATCTCGCTCGTGATGGGGCCGTGCGCGGGCGGGGCGGTCTATTCGCCCGCCATGACCGATTTCATCTTCATGGTCAAAGACAGCTCCTACATGTTCGTGACCGGCCCCGACGTCGTCAAAACCGTCACGCACGAAATCGTGTCGGCCGAAGATCTCGGCGGGGCCGCCACGCACACGCAGAAATCGGGCGTTGCCGACCTCGCTTTCGACAACGACGTCGAAGCGCTTCTGCAGACGCGCCGGTTTTTCGACTTCCTGCCAGGAAACAATAGAACGGGCGTGCCGCAGCGCCCGACGCACGACACCGCCGACCGGCTCGAGCCCTCTCTCGACACGCTGATCCCGGACAATCCCAACAAGCCCTACGACATGCACGAGGCGATCCTGAAGATCGTCGACGACGGCGATTTCTTCGAAATCCAGCCCGACAACGCGAAGAACATTATCGTCGGCTTCGGGCGCATCGAAGGGGCCACCGTCGGCTTCGTCGCCAACCAGCCGATGGTGCTGGCGGGTTGCCTCGATATCGCGGCCTCGATCAAGGCCGCGCGCTTCGTGCGTTTCTGCGACTGTTTCGGCATTCCGCTCGTCACCCTCGTGGACGTGCCGGGCTTCATGCCGGGAACGGCCCAGGAATATGGCGGCATTATCAAGCACGGGGCGAAGCTGCTCTACGCCTATGCCGAAGCGACCGTGCCGAAGGTGACCCTCATCACGCGAAAAGCCTATGGCGGCGCCTACGACGTGATGGCGTCCAAGCATCTGCGCGGCGATTTGAACTATGCGTGGCCGGCCGCCGAAATCGCCGTGATGGGGCCGAAGGGGGCGGTCGAAATCATCTTCCGCGCCGACATGGGCGACCCCGCCAAAATCGAAGCGCGCACGAACGAATATCGCAAGCGCTTCGCCAACCCGTTCGTCGCCGCCTCGCGCGGCTTCATCGACGACGTGATTTCGCCCGCCGCCACGCGCCCGCGCTTGGCGCGCGCGTTGGCGATGCTGCGCACCAAGAAGCTCGAAAATCCGTGGAAGAAACACGGGAACATTCCGCTGTGAAGGACCCGCGTGCAGACAAGCTGAAGCGGTTTCGGCTGCATGCGCTGGTATTCACGAGCATTCTGTTCGTGGCGATCGCGGTGAACGCGATCGCGTCGCCAGGTTATCCGTGGTGGATGTGGCTCGGGACCGTGTGGGCGTTGCCGCTGGCTTTGCATTGGGCCTATGCGAACGAAATCATCGGCGGGCGGCGCTGATGCGGCGGGCTTTGCAGATCCATTTCGGCGTGGCGTTCGCGGTCGTGGCTTTGCTCGCCTTGGTCAATCTCTTGTTCGTGCCCGGTTTCCATTGGTGGGCGCTCGTCGCGGTCGGGTGGGGCGTGCCGCTGGCGTTGCACACCGCCTATGCGATGGGTTTGTTCGGATCGAAGGACAGTTGAAGATGGCCGCAAAGAAAAAAGAAGCCGCGTCGCAAGCCGGAAAACTGTTCGGCAAGATCCTTGTCGCCAATCGCGGCGAGATCGCGGTGCGCGTGATGCGCACGGCCAAGCGCCTCGGCATCAAGACCGTCGCGGTCTATTCGGATGCCGACGCCGAGGCCTTGCATGTGCGCGAGGCGGACGAAGCGGTGCGCATCGGGCCTGCCCCCACGGCCGAGAGCTATCTCAAGATCGACGCGATCCTGGCCGCGTGCAAAGCGACGGGGGCCGAGGCCGTGCATCCGGGCTACGGGTTCCTCTCGGAGAACGCGGCGTTTGCGACGGCCCTCGAGAAGGCCGGCATCGTGTTCATCGGGCCGACGATGAAGGCCGTCGCCGCGATGGGCGACAAGATCGAATCGAAAATCCTGGCGCAGAAGGCGGGCGTTTCGACCGTGCCGGGCTATTTGAAGCCTATCAAAGACGCCGACGAGTGCGTGGCTGTGTCGCGCAAGATCGGCTATCCGGTGATGGTCAAGGCCTCGGCCGGCGGCGGGGGCAAGGGCATGCGCATCGCCTGGAACGACGCCGAGGCGCGCGAAGGTTTCCTGTCGGCCACGAGCGAGGCCAAAAGCGCGTTCGGCGACGACCGCGTGTTCGCCGAGAAATTCGTCGAGGAGCCGCGCCACATCGAAATCCAGTTGATCGGCGACGCTTACGGCAACATCCTCTATCTCAACGAGCGCGAATGCTCGATCCAGCGCCGCCACCAGAAGGTGATCGAGGAAGCACCCTCGCCGTTCCTCGATGCCAAGACGCGCGCCGCCATGGGCCAGCAGGCGGTGGCATTGGCGAAGGCCGTCGGCTATCGCTCGGCGGGCACGGTCGAGTTCATCGTCGACAAGCACAAAAAATTCTATTTCCTCGAGATGAACACGCGCCTGCAGGTCGAGCATCCGGTGACCGAGATGATCACCGGCTTCGACATCGTCGAGATGATGATCCGTGTGGCCGCCGGCGAGAAACTCGCGCTCGCGCAGAAGGACGTGCCGATCAAGGGCTGGGCCATCGAAGCGCGTATCTATGCCGAAGACCCCTTGCGCAATTTCATGCCCTCGATCGGCCGCTTGACGCGCCTTGCCGCCCCCGAGGGGCGGCCCGGCATTCGCGTCGACACGGGCGTGTACGAGGGGGCGGAAATCTCGATGTACTACGACCCGATGATCGCCAAGCTCGTGGCGCACGGCAAGACGCGCGCGCAAGCGACCGCGCGCATCGCCTCGGCCTTGGACGCGTATGTGGTGCGCGGGGTCGGCCACAACATTCCGTTCCTGGCCGCGATCATGCACCACAAGCGCTTCCAAGAAGCGCGCCTGACGACCGGATTCATCGCCGAGGAATTCAAAGGCGGCTTCAAGGGCCGCGCTCTCGATGCCGAGACGCGCGGCGTCCTCGTCGGCGTTGCGGCCGCAATCCACCATCGCCAGCGCCTGCGCGAGATCGGCATTTCGGGTCAGTTGCAGGGCCACGAAGCGACGGTCGGCGAGGCCGCCATCGTGCGGCTCGACGGGCAGGAGATCGCGGTTTCGATCCGCTTCGAAGCGGGCGTGTACCGCGTGGCGCTGCCGGGCGGCGGCACGACCGAGGTCGCGACCGCTTGGCAGCCGGGTGCCACGCTGTTCGAAGGTCTCGTGGACGGCGCACCGGTCTGCGTGCAGGTCGATCGCGCAGGCGCGGGGTGGCGGCTTTTCCATGCGGGCTGCATGGCCGACGTGCTCGTGCTCGGTCCGCGTGCGGCCGAACTCAACCGCCTGATGCCGGCCAAGCGCATTGCCGACACGTCGCGTTTTCTGCTGTCGCCGATGCCGGGGCTGCTCAAGAGCGTCGCCGTGCGCCAGGGCCAGGAGATCAAGGCCGGCGAAGCTTTGTGCACGGTCGAGGCGATGAAAATGGAGAACGTGCTGCGCGCCGAGCGCGACGGCACGGTCGCCAGAATCTTCGCCGCCGCCGGGGACTCGCTCGCGGTCGACCAGAAAATCGTCGAGTTCGGGTGACGCCGGTGGACGCCAAGCGCGCCGACTGGTTCGCGCGCGCTGTGGCCGCCAATGCGCCGCCGCAGGCGGCGGCCCTCCCGCCCAACTGGGCGCAAGCGTGCGACGAACTCGAGCGCGCCTATGCGTCCGGTGCTGCGGCCGCAAGCGTCGTGCTGGCCTTCGCGCTCGCCGAAGCCGCCCAGCGGCGCGGCGGCGAAAGCGAGAGTCCGGAATTCGATCTGCTGCGCGAGCGGCGCAATCGCGTCGCCCATCTCGACCGCAGCGACTATCCGGACCCCGCGACGCTCGAGGATTGGGCGCAGGCGGCCGTGCGCACGGCGCTACGGCTGGCCTACGGGGCGGCTTGGCGCTGAGATCGCGACCGTGACGCAGGAAGACCGCTTCGCCGAACATGTGACGGTTTCGGGCCGCGTCCAGGGCGTGGGATTTCGCCGCTGGACGCTCGAAAACGCGCAGGCGCGCGGCCTCGACGGGTGGGTGCGCAACCGCCCCGACGGCACGGTTGAAGCAGTTTTCGCAGGGCCGGCCGATCGCGTGAACGACTTGGTCGCCGCCTGCGGGACCGGACCTGCGGCCGCCGGCGTCGCTGCCGTCGCCCGGCGCCCAACAATCGACGAAGGATGGCAAAATTTTGCGCAGCGCCCGACGGGCGAAGACTAGGCGCCGAAGGTTTCGAGAAACGCCGCTTCGAGCGCCATGTCGACTTCCGGCATCGACACGAGCTGGCCGAGGTCAGCGAGCGACGTCACGCCGTAGCTCGGGGCTGAGATGCCGCACGGCACGATGCCGGCGAAGTGGGAAAGGTCGCAATCGACGTTCAGCGAAATGCCGTGGAAGCTCACCCAGCGTTTGACGCGCACGCCAAGCGCCCCGATTTTGTCTTCGCGCCTTCCGCCGCGCCCGTCGGGGCCGCGATCGACCCAGATGCCGATGCGCCCCTCGCGCCGTTCGCCCTTCACGTTGAAGCGCGCGAGCGTGGCGACGATCCACTGTTCGAGTCGCTCGACATAGGCGCGCACGTCGCCGCCGCGCGGTTTGAGGTCGAGCATGGCATAGGCCACGCGCTGGCCCGGGCCGTGATAGGTGTACTGGCCGCCGCGCCCGGCCTCGTAGACCGGAAACCGGTCGGGGGCGACGAGGTCGGCGGGCTTGGCCGACGTGCCGGCCGTGTAGAGCGGCGGGTGCTCGACGAGCCATACGAGTTCGGAGGCCGTGCCGTCGCGGATGGCGGCCGCCCGCGCTTCCATGGCGGCGAGGGCCTGCGCGTAGTCGGTCAAGCCTTCGGCCACTCGCCATTCGAGCCCGTCCAAAGGTCTGTTTTTCCAACTCATTGCGGGGCTCCGGCGGGGGAACTTGCATAAGCTTCCCCGATTTGGTATCGCCTGCGTCCCGTTCCTTTGCAAGCCCCTGTCGAGGGCCTTGCGGAGGAGACAAAAAGTGCGGCCGTGGCGGAACGGTAGACGCGCCAGCTTGAGGTGCTGGTGGCCGAAAGGTCGTGGAAGTTCGAGTCTTCTCGGCCGCACCATTTTTCCTCTTGGAACCCGAAGGCGAGCTCCGCGCGATGGCCGATGACAAGCTGCGCGAAGCAGCGCTCGAATATCACCGCCTGCCCACGCCCGGCAAACTCGCGATCGTCGCGACCAAGCCGCTCGCGAACCAGCACGATCTGGCGCTCGCCTATTCGCCGGGCGTCGCGGCCGCGTGCGAAGCCATCGTGGCCGATCCGGCCGAGGCCGCCACGGTCACCAGCCGCGCCAACCTCGTGGCCGTCATCACCAACGGCACCGCCGTGCTGGGTTTGGGCGCCATCGGCGCGCTCGCTTCGAAGCCCGTCATGGAAGGCAAGGCGGTGCTGTTCAAGAAATTCGCGGGCATCGACGTGTTCGATCTCGAGATCGAAGAGCGCGATCCCGACAAATTCGTCGAAATCGTGGCCGCCCTCGAGCCCACCTTCGGCGGCATCAATCTCGAAGACATCAAAGCGCCCGAGTGTTTCGAGATCGAAGCGAAGCTGCGCCAGCGCCTCAACATCCCGGTGTTCCACGACGACCAGCACGGCACGGCCATCATCGTGGGCGCGGCCATCCTCAACGGCCTGCGCGTGGTGGGCAAACCCCTAGACAAGATCAAGCTCGTCACGTCGGGGGCGGGGGCCGCCGCGATCGCGTGCCTCGATCTGCTCGTCGATCTGGGCGTGCCCACCGAAAACATCTGGGTCACCGACATTGCGGGCGTCGTCTACAAGGGCCGCGTCGAGCAGATGGACCCGCGCAAGGCGCGCTACGCGCGCGACACCAATGCGCGCACGCTCGACGACGTGATCGGCGACGCCGACGTGTTTCTGGGCCTTTCCGCCCCGCGCGTGCTGAAGCCCGCCATGGTCGCGAAGATGGGCAAAGCGCCGCTCATCCTGGCGCTGGCGAACCCCACGCCCGAAATTCTGCCCGAAGAGGTGAAGGCCGTGCGGCCGGACGCTATCGTGGCGACGGGCCGCTCGGACTATCCCAACCAGGTCAACAACGTCCTTTGTTTCCCCTTCATCTTCCGGGGAGCGCTCGACGTCGGCGCGCGCACCATAAACGAGGCGATGAAGGTCGCGGCCGTGCGCGCCATCGCCGATCTCGCCATGCAGGAGCCGTCCGATATCGTCGTGGCAGCCTATGGCGGCGAGCCGCCCGCATTCGGGCGCGACAATCTGATCCCGAAGCCCTTCGATCCGCGCCTCATCACGGAGATAGCGCCCGCGGTCGCGCGCGCCGCCATGGAATCGGGCGTGGCCACGCGACCGATCGTGGATTTCGACGCGTACCACGACCGGCTCTCGCAGTTCGTCTACCGCTCGGGCTTCGTGATGAAGCCGATCTTCGAGCGCGCGCGCGCCAATCCGCAACGCATCGTGTTCGCCGACGGCGAGGACGAGCGCGTGCTGCGCGCAGCACAGACGCTGATCGACGAGGAACTGTGCCGGCCGATCCTGGTCGGACGGCGCGAGACGATCCGCAAGCGCCTCGAGAAGCTCGGGCTTCGCATCGAAATCGACCGCGATTTCGCGCTGCTCAATCCCGAAGACGTGCCCAACTACGCGCGCGACTGGCAGCTCTACCACCAGATCATGGGCCGCCAGGGTATCACGCCGGACGCCGCGCGCACGATGGTGCGCACGCGCAACACGGTGCTCGCCGCCTTGGCCGTGCGCCAGGGCGACGCCGACGGCATGATCTGCGGCCTGATCGGGCGCTACACGCGCGCCTTGCAGGACATCGTGGATATTCTGGGCCTCGAAGCGGGCACGGAAGTGCCGGCCGCCTTGTCGGCACTCGTGCATCCGCGCGGCACGGTCTTCATGTGCGACACGCACGTGACGAACGATCCCACGCCCAACCAGATCGCCGAAATGGCCGTGCGCGCGGCCGATGTCGTCAAGCTGTTCGGCATCAAGCCGAAGGCAGCACTGCTCTCGCATTCCAATTTCGGCTCGAGCGGCGCCAAGAGCGCGCGCAAGATGCGCCTCGCCCTCGACCGCATCCAGGCGAGTGCCCCTTATCTCGAGGTCGACGGCGAAATGACGGCCGAGGCCGCCTTGAGCCCGCAGATCCGCAGCCAGAGCGTGATGGAAACGCGCCTCGAAGGCACGGCCAATTTGCTGGTCATGCCCACGCTCGACGCCGCCAACATCGCCTTTTCGCTGATGAAGGAACTGGGCGGCGCGCAGAAGGTGGGCCCGATCCTGCTCGGCATCGCCCGCGCCGCCCACGTGCTCGACAATTCGGCCACGGTGCGCGGTATCGTCAATTTGGCCGCCTTCTGCGTCGTCGACGCGCAGGCAAGGCAGCAGCGTTAGAGGCCGATTCTTCGTCGCGTCGGCGAGGAGCGGGGCCGCGGTTCGGCGTGCGGGTTTAGCGCGTGACAAAAGCGTGCAGTGCCTGTATCGACGCGGCCAGCATGGCTTTTTCCGCAGTATTCGCAAGTCGGCGTTTCGCGTGGGCGCTGTTCTTTCTGGTCCCCGCCTTTTTCGCTTCGAACATGCTGGTGGCGCGCTGGAATGCAGGCGCCATTCCGCCGGTGGCCCTTGCTTTCTGGCGCTGGAGCTTCACGCTCGCTTTGCTGCTGCCGTTCGCGGCGACCGCGTTGTGGCGGGGCCGCGACGAACTCAAGCGCCAATGGCCGAACTATCTGTGGCTTGGTTTCCTCGGCATGGGCGTGTGCGGGGCGTCGGTATATCTCGCGGGCGTGACGACGACCGCCACCAATATCGGTCTCATCTACGCGGCTTCGCCTGTCGTGATCGTGCTGCTGGCCTGGGGCCGCCACGGCGAGGCCGTATCGCTGCGCCAGGCGGCGGGCATAGCCGTGTGCTTGTGCGGCACGCTGTGGATCGTGGCGCGCGGCGATCCCGGAAACTTCCTGCGCCTGCAGTTCGTGGCGGGCGACCTGCTGATCGTGCTCGCGATGCTGGCCTGGTCGGTCTATTCGGTCGCCCTCAGACACACGCCGACCGGGTTCGACGCGACCGCGCGCCTGGCCGCGATCGTCGCGGGCGGCGTCGCCGTCAATCTGCCGTTTTATGCGGCCGAAACGCTGTACGTCGCAGCACCTTCGTTCGACGCGAGAACTTTGGCGACGTTCCTGTTCGTGGCCCTTGTCCCCGGCATCGGCTCGTATCTGTGCTATTCCGTCATCATCGCGAGGCTCGGGCCGTCGCGCGCGAGCCTTGTCATGTATCTGATTCCGCTCTACGGCGCCGGCCTCGCCTGGGCGCTGCTGGGCGAGCAGATCGTGGATTTCCACCTCGTCGGACTCGGGCTGATGCTGCCCGGCCTGTGGCTCGGCACGGCGCGTCCGCAGCAGCGCTAGTTGGCGACGATTTTTGCGGCCGCACGCTTGGCCGCCGCGAGCTTCCTGCCGCCGCCCATCAGGCTCTGGCCGAACAGGAACGCGTAGAACAGCAAGGCGCGCGCATCGGCCTCGGCTGGGGATTTGCCGAGCTTCGCGAACAATGCGCCGACTTTCGCAAGCCGGGCGGCATCGACTCTTGCGACTGCGCGCTTTGCGGCGGCATGGCCGGGTGCAAGCCTGCGAATCGCCAGCTCGACCGCGAGCCCCTTGCGATTGGGCGTGCGCGCATAGATGTCGAGCAGCGCAAGCAAAGCTTTGCGCGCAGCACCTTCGCTGCCGCGGGTCTGCTCCGCGATGGCGGCAATGCGGCCCGTCGCCCAGCGTTCGAGAACGGCATCGACGAGCGCGTCGCGATCCTTGAAATGCCAGTAGAAGCTGCCCTTGGTCACGCCGAGCGTGGCAGCCAGCCGCTCGACGCGCACGCCCGCAATACCCTCGGCCGCCAGTGCGTCGAAGGCGGCGGTTGTCCAGGCGGCGGCGTCGAGGCGCCTCGACCCGGCCGGGGCGCGCGTTGACAGGGCATTTGCCATACCATACGCTAGCGTATGGTAACGCACGCCAGCAAGAGGCTGCCCATGAAGACCGCGCCCATCGCTCCCGCCGACCCGAATTGGGAAGCCAAAGTGCGCGACAGCTTCGCGCGCCAAGGGGCCATGGCGACGATCGGCGCGCGCTTGGCGCACGTGGCGCCCGGCGAAGTGGATATCGAAATCGACCGCACGCCCGCCGTCCAGCAGCAGCATGGCTACGTGCATGGCGGCGTGGTCGGCATGATCGCGGACTCGGCCGGCGGCTATGCCGGGTTTTCGATGATGCCGGCGGGTGCCACCGTTTTGACGGTCGAATACAAGATGAATCTGATGAATCCGGCCGACGGAACGCGTATCGTCGCGCGCGGGCGCGTGGTCAAGCCGGGGCGCACGCTCGTGGTGTGCCAGGTCGACGTCTACTCGATCAAGGAAAGCCGCGAGCGCCATTGCGCCCTTATGACGCAGACCCTGCTCACGGTCGCCGGCAAGAGCGACGATATTCAAGTCTGAAGGGGAGAGAAGCGATGGCTGGAAACGCGCCCGTTCCGTTCGATTTCGATCTGGGCTCCGACATCGACGCGCTGCGCGAACAGGTGGCGCGTTTCGCCGCCGACGAGATCGCGCCCCGCGCGGCCGCGATCGACGCCACCAACGAATTCCCGATGGATCTGTGGCGCAAATTCGGCGATCTCGGCCTGCTGGGCATCACGGTCGGCGAGGAATATGGCGGGGCGGCGATGGGCTATCTCGCGCACTGCGTGGCGGTCGAGGAGCTGAGCCGCGCTTCGGCCTCCGTCGGCTTGTCCTACGGGGCGCATTCGAATTTGTGCGTTAACCAGATCGCGCGCAACGGAAATGCTGCGCAGCGGGCCAGATATCTGCCCAAGCTCATTTCGGGCGAGCATGTGGGGGCCCTTGCGATGTCGGAGCCCGGTGCTGGCTCGGACGTGGTGGGCATGAAACTGCGCGCCGACAAAAAGGGCGATAGGTTCGTTCTGAACGGCAGCAAAATGTGGATCACCAACGGGCCGGATGCCGACACGCTGGTCGTCTACGCCAAGACGGATATGGCGGCCGGCCCGCGCGGCATTTCGGCCTTTCTGATAGAGAAGGGCATGAAGGGTTTTTCGACAGCCCAGAAGCTCGACAAGCTCGGCATGCGCGGCTCGAACACGTGCGAACTCGTATTCCAGGATTGCGAAGTGCCGGAGGAAAACCTGCTGGGTGCTGTCGGCAAGGGCGTGAACGTTCTGATGAGCGGGCTCGACTACGAGCGCGCGGTGCTGGCCGCAGGTCCGTGCGGCATCATGCAGGCGGCCCTCGACGTCGTTCTGCCCTACGTGCATGCGCGCAAGCAGTTCGGCCAGGCGATCGGCGAGTTCCAGCTCGTGCAGGGCAAGCTTGCCGACATGTACACGACCACGAACGCGTGCAAGAGCTACGTCTACGCGGTCGCCAAGGCCTGCGATCGCGGCCGAACGACGCGCAAAGATGCGGCAGGTGCGATCCTTTATGCGGCCGAGAAGGCCACGCAAGTGGCGCTCGACGCGATCCAGCTTCTGGGCGGCAACGGCTACATCAACGACTATCCGACCGGCCGACTGCTGCGCGACGCCAAGCTCTACGAGATCGGCGCGGGCACCTCGGAAATCAGGCGCTGGCTGATCGGGCGCGAGCTGTTTGCCGAAAACGCGTGAAATCGGGTTAAAGTCGGCCGAACCGGGGGGCGCAAACCATGGCAAAACGCAAACTGATTTCGTCGGGTTCGAGCTTCGAAAAGCTCGCCGGCTATTCGCGCGCGGTCGTGGAAGGAAAATGGGTGTTCGTGTCGGGGACCACGGGCTTCGATTACGCCAAGATGGCGATTGCGCCCGGCATCGTCGCGCAGACCGAGCAGTGCTTCGCGAACATCAAGGCGGCCTTGGCCCAGGCGGGAACCACGCTTGCCTCGGTCGTGCGCGTGCGCGTCTATTTGGCTTCCGCCGCCGACTTCAAGGCAGTCGCGCCGATCGTCGGGCGGCATTTCGCGAAGATCCGGCCTGCCAACACCACGCTCGTGACCGGGTTCGTCGACAGCCGCATGAAAATCGAGATCGAAGTCACCGCGAAGAAGCAGGGGAAGTAGCATGCCGACGATCGCAGTCGCTGGGGCCTCGCGCGGGATCGGGCTCGAACTTATCCGGCAGTTTTCGGCAAGCGGGTGGCGCGCCATCGGCACGTCGCGCGAAATGGCCAAGGGCTCGGCGATTTCGGCCGCCGGCGGCGAAGTGTATCTTTGCGACGTGACGGATGCCGCCTCTGTCGCGCGGCTAGGCCAGGGGCTCGCCAAGGAATCGCTCGACATTCTCGTGTGCAACGCAGGCATCTACGGCCCGCGCGACTGGAGCCTCGGCAACACCGACTATGCCGCATGGGCCGAAGTGATGCAGACGAATCTGTTCGCGCCCTTGCGCGCCATCGAAGCGTTGGTCGAGCCGGTGGCGCGCTCGAACATGCGCACGATCGCGCTCATGTCGTCGCGCATGGGCTCGATCGCCGATGCGGGCGGCAACAACGCGATCTACCGCACCTCGAAGGCGGCCTTGAACGCGCTCGGCAAGAATCTCGCGATCATGCTCGCCCCGCGCGGCGTCAACGTCGTGTCGCTGCATCCGGGCTGGGTGCGCACCGACATGGGCGGACCGTCGGCGGCGATCTCGGTCGAGGAATCGGCAGCCGGTCTCAAGAAGGTGCTGACCGGCGTCGGTCCCGGCGATACGGGCAAGTTCTTCAACTACGACGGCAGCGAGATCGCCTGGTAGGAGGCGGCCCATGCAGCTCAGCGAAACCCAAACCATGGTCCGCGACGCGGCGCGCGATTTCGCGCAAACGCGGCTGTGGCCGAGTGCGGCCGCGCGCGAGAAGCAGAAGCTGTTCCCCAAGGATCTCGTGCGCGAAATGGGCGCGCTCGGCTTCATGGGCATGCTGGTGCCCGACGAATACGGCGGTGCCGAGGCCGACCATGTCGCCTATGCGCTGGCGCTCGAGGAAATCGCGGCGGGCGACGGGGCCGTGTCGACGGTCATGAGCGTGCACAATTCCGTCGGTTGCGTGCCGATCCTCAAATTCGGCACGGCATGGCAGAAAGAGACGTTCCTGAGGCCTTTGGCGGCGGGCAAGATGCTCGCGGCTTTCGCGCTCACCGAACCGCAGGCCGGGTCGGACGCCTCGGCGCTCAAAACGCGCGCGCGGCGCGACGGCAACCATTGGGTGCTCGACGGCGCCAAGCAGTTCATCACGTCGGGGGCGACGGCCGACGTCGCGATCGTGTTCGCGGTCACCGACCCGGCCGCAGGCAAAAAGGGCCTCAGCGCGTTTCTCGTGCCGACCGACAATCCCGGCTGGAAGGTCGCAAGGCTCGAGGAAAAGCTCGGCCAGAAATGTTCGGACACGGCGCAGATCGTGCTCGAGAACGCGCGCCTGACGCCCGATCTGATGCTCGGGCAGGAGGGGGCGGGTTACCGCATCGCGCTTGCCAATCTCGAAGGCGGGCGCATCGGCATTGCCGCCCAAGCCGTCGGCATGGCGCGCTCGGCCTACGCGGCCGCACTGGCCTATGCGTCGGAACGCGAGACTTTCGGACAGAAGATTTTCGAGCATCAGGCCGTTCAGTTTCGCTTGGCCGACATGGCGACCGAAATCGAAGCGGCGCGCCTGCTCACGGTATCGGCGGCCGAACTGCGCGATCGTGGCCTGCCGTGCCTCAAAGAGGCGGCCATGGCCAAGCTCTTCGCGTCCGAAATGGCCGAGCGCGTGTGTTCGGCGGCCCTCCAGACCTTCGGCGGCTACGGCTATCTCGCCGACTTTCCGGTCGAACGCATCTGGCGCGATGTGCGCGTGTGCCAGATCTACGAAGGAACGAGCGACATCCAGCGCCTCGTGATCGCGCGCGCTTTGAAGGCAGGACACTGAAGATGGCGCTGCCGATCGAGTTCTATTTCGACTTTTCGAGCCCCTACAGCTACTTCGCGTCCGTGCGGATCGACGATCTCGCGGGCCGGTACGCACGCGCCGTGCGCTGGCGGCCGATCCTGCTGGGCGCCGCGTTCAAGGTGTCTGGCATGCAGCCGCTGCTCGACATCCCGCTGAAGAGCGAATATGCGCGCCGCGACATCGCGCGTTTCGCGCGCTTGCTCGATCTGCACTTGCGCCTGCCCGAGAAGTTTCCGTTTGCGGCCGTCGCTGCCTCGCGCGCCTTCTACTGGCTCGATGCGCAGGACGAAGCGCTCGCCAAGCGTTTTGCCAAGGCGATTTTCCGCCAGGTCTACGCCGCCGGCGCCGACGTCGGCGATGCCGATTTCGTGTGCGATCTGGCGAGCGGCATGGGCATCGCGCGCGACGATCTCAAGACCGCGCTTGCGTCGGCCGAACTCAAGGAAAAGCTGCGCGCGGAAGTGGACGCGGCCGTCGCCAAGGGCGTGTTCGGGGCGCCCTATATCGTCGTGGACGGCGAGCCGTTCTGGGGTGCGGACCGTCTGCCGCAAATCGAAGAATGGCTCGCGACGGGCGGCTGGTAGCATGGCGATCCTCTCCACCAATATCGACCGCCGTTCGAACGGCTACAAAGCCAACGAAGCGGCCATGCGCGCGAGCGTGGACGAGCTGCGCGCGGCGTGCGACGCGGTGCGCGACGGCGGCGGGCCTGCGGCCCGCGCCAAGCACGCGGCGCGCGGCAAGCTTCTGCCGCGCGAGCGCATCCGCACGCTGCTCGACCCCGGCTCGCCGTTCCTCGAACTCTCGCAGCTCGCGGCGCACGGTATGTACGGGGGCGACGTCGCGGCTGCGGGCATCGTCACGGGCATCGGGCGCGTGTCGGGCCGCGAATGCGTGGTCGTGTGCAACGACGCCACGGTCAAAGGCGGCACCTATTTTCCGGTGACGGTGAAAAAGCATCTGCGCGCGCAGGAAATCGCGCGCGAGAACAGGCTGCCGTGCATCTATCTCGTCGACTCGGGCGGCGCGAATCTGCCCAACCAGGACGAGGTGTTTCCCGACCGCGAGCATTTCGGGCGCATCTTCTACAACCAGGCGACCATGTCGGCGATGGGCATCGCGCAGATCGCCGTGGTGATGGGCAGCTGCACGGCCGGCGGCGCCTACGTGCCCGCGATGTCGGACGAGTCGATCATCGTGCGCAACCAGGGCACCATCTTTCTGGGCGGTCCGCCGCTCGTGAAGGCCGCGACCGGCGAGATCGTGTCGGCCGAAGATCTCGGCGGGGCGGAGGTGCACGCGCGGATTTCCGGTTTGATCGACCATGCCGCCCAGAACGACGCGCAGGCGCTGGGCTTGGCACGCCGCGTCGTCGCCAATTTGGGCCCGGCGAAATCGACGTGGGAAGGGCTCGTGGCCCCGGTCGACCCGCTCTACGACCCGGCCGAACTCTACGGGGCCGTGCCGAGCGACCTTCGCCAGCCCTACGACGTGCGCGAGGCGATCGCGCGCATCGTCGACGGCTCGGAATTCGACGAGTTCAAGGCGCTCTACGGCACCACGCTGGTGTGCGGTTTTGCCCGTATCTGGGGATTTCCGGTCGGCATCGTCGCGAACAACGGCATTCTTTTCTCGGAAAGCGCGCTCAAGGGCGCGCATTTCGTCGAGCTTTGTTGCCAGCGCCGAATTCCGATCGTTTTCCTGCAGAATATCGCGGGCTTCATGGTGGGCCGCAAATACGAAGCGGGCGGCATCGCGCGCGACGGCGCCAAGCTCGTGACGGCGGTCGCGTGCGCTTCCGTGCCGAAATTCACGGTCGTCGTCGGCGGCTCGTTCGGCGCGGGCAATTACGGCATGTGCGGGCGCGCCTTCGGGCCGCGCTTTTTGTGGATGTGGCCAAACGCGCGCATCTCGGTGATGGGGGGCGAGCAGGCGGCTTCGGTGCTTGCGACCGTCAAGCGCGACAATCTAGAGGCCGGCGGCCAGAGCTGGTCGGCCGAGCAGGAGGAGGCTTTCAAAGCGCCCATCCGCAGCCAGTACGAAACCCAGGGTCATCCGTTCTACGCCTCGGCGCGTCTGTGGGACGACGGCGTGATCGATCCGGCGCAGACGCGCAACGTGCTGGGCTTGGGCCTTGCCGCCGCCGCAAACGCACCCATCGCCGAAACACGCTTCGGCGTGTTCCGGATGTAGGCCGCCCAGGATGGCTTCCGGCTTCGAAACGCAAATCGACGCGCGCGGCATCGCCTTCCTGTGGCTTGCGCGCCCGGAGTTGCACAACGCGTTCGACGACGCGCTGATTGCGGGCCTCGACGCCGAGATCGCGCGGCTCGGCGCCCTGCCGACCGTGCGGGCGCTCGTGCTGGGCGGGCGCGGCAAGAGTTTTTCAGCCGGGGCCGATCTCAACTGGATGAAGCGCATGGCCGACTACGACGAGGCGCGCAACGGCGCCGACGCGGCAGCCCTCGCGGGCCTCATGCGCACGCTCGACCGCTGCCCGAAGCCCACGCTCGCGCGCGTGCACGGCGCGGCGTTCGGCGGCGGGGTCGGGCTTGTCGCGTGCTGCGACATCGCGATCGCCGCGCACGGCGCGCAATTCTGCCTGTCCGAGGCAAGGCTCGGGCTGATCCCGGCCGTGATATCGCCCTATGTGGTGCGCGCGATGACGCCGCGCGCGGCGCGCCGCTACTTCCTGACGGCAGAGACCTTCACGGCGGCCGAAGCGCTCGGCCTCGGCCTCGTGCATCGCGTGGTCTCGGCGGACGCTCTCGACGCAAGCATCGAAGCGATGCTGCTGCTGTTGCTGGCCGCCGGTCCCGCGGCGCAGGCCGAATGCAAGACGCTGATCGCGGCGGTCGCCGACCGGCCCGTCGACGACGCGATGGTGGCCGACACGGCCCGGCGCATCGCCCGCATCCGCGTGTCGCCGGAGGGGCGGGCCGGCATTGCCGCGTTCCTCGATAAGCGCAAGCCGCCCTGGGCTTCGGGAGGCGGAACATGAAACTGCCGCGCCGCAATTTCGCCGTCGGCATCGGCGCGACCGGCGGGCTTCTGCTGCTCATCGCGGCGGCGACCGCGAGCGACGTCGGCCTGTCGCTTGCCGCCACAATGCTCGGCTCGGCCGTCGCGGCGGTCGCTTTTTTCAATCTGCTGTTTCCGGGGTCGCTTTTCTTCTCGCTGGCGCTCGCCAATTCGATCGCGGTCTACATGTCGATCTTTCTGTTCCTGACGGAATCGAATTTCGCGGGCGTTTCGGCGGCGGCCCAGCATGCGGGGCTGCTGCTGCCGCTTGCAGGCTTCATGCTGGGCGCCTATCTGCGCCGCGACGCGATCCGCGAAATCGTGACCGAGCGCAGGCCCGCCAGGCCGGGCGACATGCGCACGGCGGCTCTATGGCTGCTTCCTGTCGTCGGCGTCGCGGCCGTCACGTTCGGCGTGCCCTCCTTCGCTTCCTCGGCCGTCGCCGTCGATGCCGCGTTTTTGGGTGCAATGGCCGCCGTCGCCGTGCTGGTTGCCGCGACCGCCCAACAGGTCGCCATCTTCCTTCTCGATGCGGGCCAATTGTTTGAAGAGTTTTTCCAGCGCATCGAGCGGCTGGTGTTGCCGGTCTACGCGTTCCTCACCTTCTATTCGCTGATCGTGGTGGCCTTCGCCGCGATCTACAAAATCGTCGACACGGCCGTGCCGGGCCCGCATTTCCGGATGCTCGGCGAAGATCGCGCGGTGAGTTTCGCCGACGCGTTCTATTTTTCGGTCGTCACGCTTTCGACCGTCGGCTACGGCGACATTCTACCGGTGAGCCAGGCGGTGCGGCTCATCGCGGTCGTCGAGGTCGTGTTCGGCGTCACGCTGCTGCTGGTGGGCCTCTCCGAGATCATGAGCTATTCGCGCGAGGTGCAGGCGCGCCGCCGTTCGGACGACCGCGCCGACGCGCGCGACAAGGACGACGGGAAATGATCGAGAAACTTCTCATCGCCAATCGCGGCGAGATTGCCGTGCGCGTGGCGCGCACGGCGCGCGCGATGGGCATTCGCACCGTTGCGGTCTATTCGCGCGCGGACGCCGACGCGCTGCATGTGGCGTCGTGCGACGAAGCGCTGCCGGTCGGCGGCGATGCGCCCAAAGACAGCTATCTGCGCATCGGCGCGATCCTGGCGGCGGCCAAAACGAGTGGTGCCGATGCCGTGCATCCGGGCTACGGCTTCCTGTCGGAAAACGCCGAGTTCGCGCAAGCCTGCGCCGATGCGGGCCTCGTTTTCGTGGGGCCGCCGCCTGCTGCGATCCGCGCCATGGGCGGCAAGAGCGCCGCCAAGGCCTTGATGGTCGAGGCGGGCGTGCCCGTAGTGCCCGGCTATCACGGCGACGCGCAGGATATCGCCACGCTTGCCGGAGCGGCGGCGGCGATCGGCTATCCCGTGCTCGTCAAAGCCTCGGCTGGCGGCGGTGGCAAGGGCATGCGCATCGTCGCAAGCGCCGATGCGCTCGAAGAAGCCGTGCTCGGCGCCCGGCGCGAGGCGGAAGCCGCGTTCGGCAATCCGCTGGTGCTGGTCGAGAAGTATCTCGACCGGCCGCGCCACATCGAAGTGCAGGTGTTCTGCGACGCGCACGGCAACGGCGTGCATCTGTTCGAGCGCGACTGTTCGCTGCAGCGCCGCCACCAGAAAGTGATCGAGGAAGCGCCCGCCCCCGGCATGGACGAAGCGCGCCGCGTCGCCATGGGCGCCGCCGCCGTGCGCGCGGCAAAGGCCGTGGGCTATGTCGGCGCGGGCACGGTGGAATTCATCGCCGACCGCGACGGCACGTTCTATTTCATGGAGATGAACACGCGCCTGCAGGTCGAGCATCCGGTGACGGAGGCGATCACGGGCCAAGACCTCGTCGAATGGCAGTTGCGCGTTGCGTCGGGCGAGCGCCTGCCCAAGCTGCAGCACGAACTCGGCATTTCCGGGCACGCGTTCGAGGCGCGCGTCTACGCCGAAGATCCGACGCGCGATTTCCTGCCCGCCACGGGGCGGCTCGACACGCTCGTGTTCCCCGACGATGCGCGCGTCGACACGGGCGTGCGCCAGGGCGACGCGGTGACGATCCACTACGACCCGATGATCGCCAAGCTGGTCGTGCATGGGGCGTCGCGCGCGGCGGCGCTCGCCAAACTCGCAACGGCGCTCGAGCGGGTGCGCATCGTCGGCGTCGCCAACAACGTCGCTTTCCTGTCGGCCGTCGCGCGCCACAAGGCGTTCGCGGCCGGCGAAATCGATACGGGCTTCATTGCGCGCCACCGCGACGCGTTGGTGCCGCCCCAAATGCCGGTGGACGACACGACGCTTGCACTCGCGGCGCTCGGCGTGTTGCGCGCGCGCGCGCGGCCCGACGCGGCGTCGCCCTGGACGCGGCTCGAAGGCTGGCAGCTCAACGGTTCGGCGCACGACACGCTGGTGTTCGCCGACGGCGAGCGGCAAGTGACCCTCGTCGCGCATTTCGTGGCGGGCGGCTACCGGCTGATGTTGCCGGGCGGTCCGGTGGACGCCAGCGCCGCGCTGGGCGCCGACGGCGCGCTCGCCGCAACCATCGAGGGCCATCGCCGCCATGCCCATTTGGTGCGCCACGGGGCGGAGCTCACCGTATTCCAAGGGGCGATCGCGCGGACGCTTGTGGTCGTCGACCGGCTGGCCGCCGCAGACCGGGCGGGCGAGGGGCTCGGCCGTTTGATCGCGCCCATGCCGGGGCGCATCGTGGCCGTGCATGTCGCGCCCGGCCAAGCGGTGCAGCGCGGCCAGAAACTCGTCGTGCTCGAAGCCATGAAGATGGAGCATACGATTCTTGCGCCCGCCGACGGCATCGTTTCGCGCGTGCGCTTTGCCGCGGGCGAACAGGCATCCGAAGGCGAGGAGCTGGTGGCGTTCGAAGAGCCGCCGGAGGCCAAGCCATGAGGCTGCCAGCCGCCGTGCGCATCGTCGAAGTGGGACCGCGCGACGGGCTGCAGAACGAGACCGCGACGATCGCGGTCGCGACCAAGGCCGAGCTGATCGACCGCTTGGCGGATGCGGGCTTGCGCACGGTCGAGGCGGGCAGTTTCGTGTCGCCCAAATGGGTTCCGCAAATGGCCGACACCGACAAGGTCATGGCCGCGATCAAGCGCGTGCCCGGCGTCTCGTATCCGGTTCTCGTTCCCAATCTCAAAGGCTTCGAGGCGGCCCTGGCGGCAAAGGCCGACGAGATCGCGATCTTTGCGGCCGCTTCCGAAAGCTTCTCGCAGCGCAACATCAACTGCTCGATCGCAGAAAGCCTTGTGCGCTTTGCCCCCGTCGCGGAGGCAGCCAAACACGCGGGCGTCCGCGTGCGCGGCTATGTCAGCTGCGTGCTCGATTGCCCCTACGAAGGGCCGGTCGCAGCCGATTCCGTGGCCGCCGTGGCGCACGGCCTCTATAAGCTCGGCTGCTACGAAATCTCGCTGGGCGACACGATCGGCACCGGCACGCCGGGTCGGGCGCAGGCGCTGATCGAAGCCGTCAGCGGCCACGTGCCGCGCGCGGCGCTCGCGGTGCATTTCCACGACACCTATGGCCAGGCTTTGGCGAACATCTATGCGAGCCTCGAACGCGGCATCGCGAGCGTGGACAGCGCCGTCGCCGGGCTCGGCGGCTGCCCTTACGCCAAAGGGGCCACCGGCAACGTCGCCACCGAAGACGTTTGCTACATGTTGGCCGGTCTCGGCATCGAGACGGGCGTCGATCTCGAAAAGCTCGCGGCAGCCGGGCGATTTGCCTGTGCGGCGCTCGGTCGTGCGCCTGCCGGCCGCACCGCCCAGGCATTGGCCGCCAAACAGGCTCTGTAAGGGCTTGCCCGCACCGGTCTTGGGGGCTTACTGTTTGAGCGGCAATGGCTTACGAGCTTTCCAAAGTGCGCGTTCTGGTGCTTGAGGACAACGGACATATGCGCAAATTGCTGCGCAGCATGCTGTTGGCTATCGGCGTTGGCGAGGTTTTGGACATGGCCGACGCGACACACGCCTATGCCAAGATCAAACAGACCCCGGTCGATTTTGCGCTGGTCGATTGGGATATATATCCTGTTTCGGGTCTCGAATTCGTGCGTAAAATCCGTACCCAACGCGATTCGCCCAACCCGTTTTTGCCCATCATCATGGTCACAGGCCACACCGAGCGCGAGCGCGTGACCACGGCGCGCGATCTCGGCATTACGGAGTTTTTGGCAAAACCGATCAGCGCCCAAACGCTCTCGCAGCGCGTCGAGGATTTGATCGAACGGCCGCGACCCTATATTCGCGCCGGGTCGTATTTCGGCCCTTGCCGAAGGCGCAAGCGCGGCGGCATCTTCATCGGCGCCGAGCGGCGCAAGCCGGTTTGACGCCTTCCCAGGAAGAACACGGAAACGCCCATGAGCGACACTGCCGCCGGCCCGAACGTACAGATCATCAATCCGCCCAATCTCCTCAAATCCAAAGTCGGCTCGGGCGGCTTTGCAATGGGGTCGCTCGAAAAGGCGGCCAAGGTCATCGAGGGCCTGCGCGGCGAGTTCGAGGAAATCGCCAAAGTCGAAGTCGTCAAACTCGTTGCGGCGGCGAACGCGTTGGTTGCGCAGCCCAACGACCTTGCCAAGCGCGACGTGGTCTACAAGATCGCGCACGAGCTGCGCGGCCAGGGCGGTTCCTACGGCTATCCGCTTGTCACGCGCTTTGGCGACCAATTGTGCCGCTATCTGGACGCGGCCGCCGGCCTCGACGCCAAGAGCCTCGTCGTCGTCAAGGCGACGGCCGACGCGATCGCCATCGTGATCAACTCCAAAGTCTCGGGCGACGGCGGCGATACCGGCCGAAATCTGGTGGAGATGCTCGACAAAGTGCTGGCGAAAATCAAAGGCGAATGATGGCGCTGCATATCGTGAAGCTGTGCGTGGGGGCGGAGTCCGTCGAAGACCTCGCTGCCTGGCAGAAAAAACGTCTCGACCAGCAGAAGGCGCGGGGCCTGAAGCCGCAGTTCAAGCACACCACGCGCAACACGCCCAAGCGCGGCGACGAAATCGCGGGCGCGGGCTCGCTCTACTGGGTCGTGAAGGGCAACATACGCTGCCGCCAGAAGATTCTGGGCTTCGCGAGCCGCAAGGACCGCGACGGCAAGCCGATGTGCGAGATCCTGCTCGATTCCAAGATCGTGCGCACCGCGCCGAAGCCCATGCGCGCCTTCCAAGGCTGGCGCTATTTCGAGGCGGCCGACGCGCCCGCCGATCTCGACGCCAAGACAGCGCAGGCGCAGGCGAAGCTGCCGCCCGCGATGGCCGAAGAGCTGCGCGGTCTGGGCCTGCTCTAATCAGGCCCGAACTTCGCCGTCCACGCCGCATCGAGCGCGGCAAGGAACGATGGCACGTAAGCCTGCATGTCGAAGCAGCTCGAGGCGGCGAGGGCCGACCGCAAGGTTTTCCAAAGATTTTCCAGGCGCTGCGGATCGCGCGCCAGTGCAACGGCCGTCGCCACGTAGGCGTCTTGCGTCGGGGCGACGAGGTCCATGCGGCCGATCGCGGCGAGGATGCTCACGCCGACGCGGCCGATGGCGCGGTCGGCGGCGAGGGTCACGACCGGGACCCCCATCCACAGCGCTTCGAAATTCGTCACGCCGCCCGACCACGGGAACGGGTCGAGCGCGATGTCGATTTCGGCGTAAGATTCGACGAGCGCGCGGCGCGGCAAGGCGGGTGCCAAGATCAGCCGGTCGGCCGCAATGCCGAGAGCGGCGAAGCGTTTTTCGAGTTCGCGCGCCACCTCCGGGAGGCCGTATTGGCGCCCGCACAGGCGCAAGGTGGCGCTCGGCATTCGGTGCAGTATCGCGGCCCAGGCTGCGAGCGTCGGCGGCGAAAGTTTGGCGGCGTTGCTGTAGCTGCCGAAGCGGATAGCGCGCGCCGAGGGCGCGGGCCGCGTCGGCGCGGGCAGGTCGTCGAACGGGTGCGCGAACGGCATGCAACTGCCCGCCATGCGCACAACGCGTTCGGCGAAGCCG
>JBILXZ010000085.1:0-8288 GCA_044378015.1 Tagaea sp. | reverse complement strand
CCGGTATGGCACGCAACCGCAGCGCGCACGAGGCCGAGGGCGAGCGCCGCCCCCGAAGCCTCGCCCAGGCGCATGCCGAGATCGAAAAAAGGCGCGCGTCCTATCGTGGCCAGCAGACGGCGATGGCCGGGCTCGGCCGAGACGTGCGCGACCTCGCAATGGTCGAGCAGATGCGGATCGAGCGCGCGCAGCACGCAGGCCGCGGCCGTCGTGGCGAACCCGTCGAGCAGCACGGGCACGCGCGCGAGACGCGCGGCCAGAATCGCGCCCGCGATCGCCGCAAGCTCGAACCCGCCGACACGGGCGAGCGCGTCGAGGGGCGCGCGCGGACTTGCGAAATGCAGGGCAGCCGCCGCTTCGACCGCGGCGATCTTGCGCGCGAACGCCGGACCGACGACGCCGGTGCCGGGGCCTACCCAGTCGGCCGGCGTCCCCCCGAACAGACCCACGCACAATGCCGCCGCCGACGTCGTGTTGGCGATGCCCATCTCGCCCACGCACAGAAGATCGACGCCGGGCTCGACCGCCATCATGCCGTAGGCGATGGCGCGCGCGCATTCTTCTTCGGTCATCGCGGAGGTTCGCGTGAAATCCGCGGTCGGCGTGTCGAGCGCCATTTCGTAGACGCGCAGATCCGCGTCGAAGATTTTGCAGAGCTGGTTCACGGCCGCGCCGCCCGCGACGAAATTCCGCACCATCTGCGCCGTCACTTCCGCCGGAAAGGCCGATACCCCTTGCGCCGCGACGCCGTGGTTGGCCGCGAACACCGCCACGCGCGGATGCGACACGGTGGGCGGGTGCTTGGCCTGCCAGCGCGACAGCCACGCCGAAACGTCCTCGAGCCGACCCAAAGCGCCCGGCGGCTTCGTGAGATGCGACTCGCGCGAGGCAGCCTTGGTCGCCGCTTCAAGATCGGGGCCCGGCAATTCGGGCAGCAGCGCCAGAATTTCGGCGAAGCTTGCGACGGGCTGGCGGGCGGAGGACGGCATCGGCGGTTCTCGTTTCGGCTGGGGTACGGCTGGCAATGCGCAGCGTCGCGTCCTATCTTGCGCCTCCAGCAATTGCAAGCGCGCCCTCTTTGCCGATGCCAGAACCTCTGCCGCCGCCGCCCGCTTCGCCCGCACCCGGTGCGTTCGGCCAACTGTGCCTCGCGCTCGGATTCCTCACGCGCTTTCCGGTGCCGCTCGCGCCGACGATCGCCGCCTTGCCGCTTTCGACTTGCGTGCGCGCTTTCGCGCCTGCGGGCGCTGCCGTCGGCGCTTTGGGGGCCGGCTTGTACGCGCTCGCCTGGTTTGCCGGCATGCCGCCGATGCTGGCGGCTCTGCTCGGCTTGGCCGCGACGATCTGGGCGACGGGCGCTTTGCACGAAGACGGGCTCGCGGACTTCGCCGACGCCTCGGGCGCGCGCGACGTCGATAGGCGGCTGGCAATCATGCGCGACAGCCGCATCGGCACGTTCGGCGTGCTGGCGTTGCTGCTTTCGCTCGGCCTGCGCGCGACCGCGCTCGCGGCGTTGGACGATCCCGCGTCGGTGGCCGTCGCCTGGATCGGGGCGGCGGCGGCATCGCGCGCCGCCGTCGTCTATCCGATGCATCGCCTGCCCTTTGCGCGCAGCGACGGGGCAGCCGTGCGCGCCGGCAGGCCGGTCGCAGCGCACGCCGCTGCCGCGATCGCGATCGGGGCCGCGTTCCTGCTGCCGCTCGGGATTTCCGGCTTCGCGCTCGCATTGCTGTTTGCAGGCGGCGCGACGCTCTATACAACCGCGCTCGCCCGCCGCCAGCTCGGCGGACAGACGGGCGACGCGCTCGGCATGGTTCAGCAAACGGCCGAGATTGCGGTTCTGATCGCAGCAAGCGGAGTGGCAGCATGGACGGACTGATCGAAACGCGTTTCTGGCTCGTGCGCCACGCGCCCGTCGTGGGCCAGCACGGGCGCTGCTACGGCACCACCGACGTCGACTGCGACACGGGCAACGAGGCCGCGTTTGCGGGGCTCGCGCGCCTGCTGCCCGACAGCGGCGCGTGGCACACGACGCGGCTGTCGCGCACGAAGCGCACGGCCGCCGCGATCTGGGCCGCCAAGGGCAAGCCCGCGCCGGCGCTGGGCCTTGCCGAAGACATGATCGAACAGTGTTTCGGCGATTGGCAGGGCCGCACATATGCCGAGATCGGCGCGTACGGCCACGGCGATCCCGCCACAACGCATCGCCATTGGCTGTCGATGGCCGACATCAAGCCCGCCGGCGGCGAGAGCTTCTCGGAAGTGTGCGCGCGCGTCGCCCGCGCCCTCGATGCGTTGGCCGATTCGCATCGAGGCAAAGACGTGACGGTCGTTTGCCATGGCGGAACCATCCGCGCCGCCGTCGCCCACGCGCTGGCGCTGGCGCCGGAGACCGCTTTGTCGCTGGTCGTCGATACGCTGTCGGTCACCCGGCTCGACCGGCTCGCGGGCAGCGGAATCGGCCATTCCTGGCGCGTGGGCTTCGTGAATCGCCCGCCGCTCTAAGGTTGGCGCGTCAGGCTCAGATATTTTTCGATGGCCGCGTCGATCAAGCGCGGCTCCTGCAGCAGCGAGGCGCGCGAGCCGCGCGGCTCTTCGAGGACGAGCTCGGTCTTGCCGCCGAATCTGCGCACGGCGTTTGCGGCCCCGCGCATCGCCGGGCAGCCCGCGCGATCGGCCTCGGCGTCGCGCCCGCCGCAGAAGAATATCCAGCGCGTATCGTCGAACGGTCCGAGGCCGAACTGGCCTTCGGCCACGCGCCTATTCGCCGCGACGTCTGCGGCCATGGCGCCGGAATTGACGAAAGTCGCGCCGAAAAACCTGCTGCCCGCATGGCGGTCGTAGGCCTGGATCGCATAGGCGATCTCGGCGCTGCGCCCGACGCCGTAGAGCATGGCGGAACCCGGCTTCATGCCCATCCGGCGCAAAGCCTGCTCGAGTTCGCGATAGACGAGCTCGGCTTGGGCGTAATTCGCGGGCCCGTCGCCGGTGCCGTACCACCATTGCATCGCAAGGATGCCGATCGAATTGCGGACCAAAGTGGGGTGCCATACCGCCAGGTCCTGGTGCGCCCAGGTCTTGGCGTCGGGCAGCACCACGACCCAGCCGCGCGGATTCGGATTGGGCGACCAGATGGCCGCAAACAGACGCCCGTCGCGCGTAACGCGAAGAGTGGCGCCGATGCGCGCGGCAAAGCGCTCTTGCTCGGGCGCTGCCGCCCGCGCAAGCTGCAGAATATTGACCTGGGGCGCGCCCTGGGCGCGCGCCGACGCGACAGACCCCGCCATCAGCAGTAGCGCAAGCGCGGAAATTCCAAACAAACCGTACATGTCCCCTCGCCCAAACGCCGTCTAGCAAGCCGCTACCCGGATGTGATAGTAACGACATTGCATCTGGACAGGGAAGACCGGTGAAGCAGCGCAAAGTGCGTCGCAAAACGCACTTTTTGTCAGCAGTCATCCCGGCGCTGCCCCCGCAACTGTAAGGGCGAGATCGGCCGCCCAAACCGCCACTGGCCCCGTCGAACGGGGCTGGGAAGGCAGGACGGCCCTCGAAGACCCCGAGCCAGGAGACCTCCCGGACGCCAAGGGCATTCCCCTTGCCAACAACCGTCCTCGGCGGGAGGAACAGGTGCGCCATGGTTGCCGACAAAGCTTCGCGTAAAGCGAAGCCCGAACATTCGCTTATTCTGGTCCTGGGCGGCGCGCGCTCGGGCAAAAGCCGTTACGCCGAAACGCGCACGCGCAGCTTTTGCGCGGTCGGCAAGCCCGCGATCTACGTCGCGACAGCACAGGCCCACGACCGCGAGATGGCAATGCGCATCGCCCTGCACAAAAAGCAGCGCGGCAAAAAACTGTGGCGCACGCTCGAAGCGCCGCTCGATCTCGCCCGAACGCTCGAAGCCCAAACGCAGCCGACATTGGTCGATTGCCTGACCTTGTGGCTCACCAATCTGATGCTGGCCGAGCGTCCCGTTGCGGCGGCCGCAAAGGAACTTTGCCGCGCGCTGGCCAGGCGCCGGGCACCCGTCGTGCTGGTCGCGAACGAGGTCGGCTTGGGCATCGTGCCCGACAACAGAATGGCGCGCGACTTCCGCGACCATGCCGGGCGCCTGCACCAGGCGATCGGCGCGATCGCCACGGACGTGATTTTCGTCGCGGCCGGCCTGCCGCTCGCCTTGAAGGGAAAGACCGCATGAAACGCATTCCGGCAACGATCGTGACCGGCTTTCTGGGGGCCGGCAAAACCACGCTGCTGCGCCATATGGCGGCCAACGCCAAAGGCCGGCGCATCGCGTTCGTCATCAACGAATTCGGGGCGCTGGGCATGGACCGCGAGTTGCTGCTCGGCTGCGCCGAAGATTCTTGTGCGCCCGGCGACGTTGTGGAACTCGCCAACGGCTGCATCTGCTGCACGGTGGCCGACGATTTCCTGCCCACGCTCGAAGCGCTGCTTGCGCGCGATCCGGCCCCCGACCATATCGTGATCGAAACCTCCGGCCTGGCGCTGCCCAAGCCGCTTGTGCAGGCGTTCAACTGGCCGTCGGTCAAGGCGCGCGCCACGGTCGACGGCGTGATCGCGTTGGTCGACGGGCCTGCGCTTGCGCAAGGCCGCTTTGCCGACGACGAGGCGGCCCTTGCCGCCCAGCGGGCCGCCGACCCCGCCTTGGACCACGACAATCCGCTCGCCGAAGTATTCGACGACCAGATGGCGTGCGCCGATCTCGTCGTCGTCACCAAGGGCGACAGCATCGACGCGCAGACGGCCGCGCGCGTGCGCCTCGAACTGGGCGGCAAGCTGCGCGAAGGGGCGAAGCTCGTGACGGCCGCATACGGCGCCGTGCCGCTCGACGTGCTGCTCGGGATTACGGCCGCCGCCGAAGACGATCTCGCCACGCGCCCGAGCCATGCCGATGCCCTGGGCGAACACGACCACGATGATTTCGACAGCTTCGTGGTCGAGCCCGGCGCCATCGCCGATCCGGCCGCGTTCGAAGCGCGCCTCGCGGCGGCGATCGCCGCCCACGACGTGCTGCGCGCAAAAGGCTTTCTCGACGTCCCCGGCAAACCGATGCGCCTTGCATTGCAGGCCGTGGGCCCCCGCATCGAGCGCTATTTCGACCGGCCGTGGCGCAGCGAAGAGCAGCGCAACTCGCGCGTGGTCGTGATCGGGCGCAAGGGCATCGACGCCAACGCCGTCCGCGCGGCGCTTGCCTGATGCATTTGCTGGCCGCCACGCCGGGGACGATCCTCGACGCAGACGCCGCGATAGACCTTGCCCAGTCGCCGGGCAAGATTGTCGTGCTGTCGATGGCGGACAGCGACCTTGCGGGGCTCGCGCGCGCGCGCGGCAGCCAGTCGCTGCGACTGGCAAATCTCGCGGCCCTCAAGCATCCCTATTCGGTCGATCTCTATGTCGAACGCACGGCCGCGCATGCGCGCGTCGTCGCCGTCCGGCTCTTGGGCGGGCGCAGCTATTGGCCCTACGGCATCGACCGCCTCGTCGAAAGCGCGCAGCGCCGCGGCACGGCACTCGTGCTGCTGCCAGGGGACGGGAACGACGACGACGAGCTGCAGCAGCTTTCGAATGTCGACGCCGATCTGCGTCGCCGCTTGCATCTTGCGTTCGTGCATGGCGGCCCCGCCAATTTCGCGCTGATCCTCGAAGCGCTCGACGATCTGGCGCAAGGCCGCACGCGCGCTTGGGCGCCCGTTGCTGTGCCGCGCGCCGGTCGCTATGCGCACGTCCATGCAAAGCCGGGTGCGCCGGTCGCAGCCTTGCTGTTCTACCGCGCGCATTACCAAGCGGCCGATCTTGCGCCCGTCGACACGCTGATCGAAAAGCTGGCGGCACGCGGTCTCGACGTGCACGCCTTCTACGCGACAAGCCTCAAGGACGCCGACGTCGGCGCGTACCTTGCGGCCGAACTTGCCGCGACACCGCCCGACATTGCGATCAATCTCACCGGCTTTTCGGCCGGGGCGCTCGATCCGTTGGCGGCGTTCGATATACCCGTGCTGCAGGCGATCCTCGCAGGCCAGACGCGGGCCGCATGGGCCGCCGACTCGCGCGGCCTTGCGAGCCGCGACGTCGCCATGAACGTCGCCTTGCCCGAACTCGACGGCCGCATCACGACGCGCGCGATCGGCTTCAAGGATTCGCCCGGCCGCGATGCGGCGTGCGAAATCGACCTGATGGGTTTCGCGGCCGACGCGGAGCGCTGCGCCTTCGTGGCCGAACTTGCGGGCAACTGGGTCAAGCTGCGCCGTGCGGCACCTGCCGAACGCCGCGTTGCCCTCGTGCTCGCCAACTATCCGGGCAAGGACGGCAGGCTTGCCAACGGCGTGGGGCTCGACACCCCGGCGGCGACCGTAGCGATCCTCGGTGCGCTTGCGAACGTCGGCTACACGGTCGAAAGCGCGCCTGCCGACAGTGCGGCGTTGATGCGCCGACTGCTGGGCGGCCCCACCAACCGCACCAAGATCGCGGGCGGCGGCTTGCGCTTCGCGCTCGCCGACTATCTGGCGTTCTACGCGAAGCTCCCTGCATCGGCACGCGCGGCGATCGAAGCGCGTTGGGGGGCGCCCGAGGCCGACCGGCGGCTCGACGGCGATGGGTTCGTGTTGCCGGTGCATTGCTTTGGCCATGTCGCGGTCGCGATCCAGCCCGCGCGCGGCTACGAAATCGATCCGACCGCGACCTACCACGATCCCGATCTTGTCCCGCCGCACGGCTATCTTGCCTTCCATGCGTGGCTGCGTTCGCAGCACGCGGTCGTGCATGTGGGCAAACACGGCAATCTCGAATGGCTGCCGGGCAAGGGGCTTGCGCTTTCGGCCGCGTGTTTCCCGGAAGCGGCGTTGGGAGCGCTGCCCAATCTCTATCCCTTCATCGTCAACGATCCGGGCGAGGGCACGCAAGCCAAGCGCCGCACGGCGGCCGTCGTGATCGACCATCTGACCCCGCCATTGACGCGTGCAAGCGCCTACGGACCGCAAGCCGCCCTCGAACGCTTGATCGACGAATACGGCGAAGCAAGCCGCCTCGATCCGCGCCGCCTGCCTGCCTTGGGCGCTTCGATCCTCGATCTGGCCCGCAAAGCCGGGCTCGACCGAGAATGCGGCATGGCCCCCGACGACGACGCGAAGACGGCCCTGCCGAAGCTCGACGGGTTGCTGTGCGAACTGAAAGAACACCAGATCCGCGACGGCCTGCACGTGTTCGGCACGTCGCCCGGCGGCGCCCAGCGCCGCGACACGCTGATCGCGATCGCGCGCGTGCCGAGACCCGGCTCGGCCCCGGCAAACGCATCGCTGCTGCGGGCGCTTGCCGCCGACCGCGGCAGCAAATTCGATCCGCTCGATTGCGACATGGCCGTGCATGGCGATGCGGTGGCCGATCTCGAGACCGCCGCCGAGCGGCTTCTCGACGGACGCGAACCAGGCGGGCCTGCAAGTGCCGCCGTGCACGAATGGATCGTGTCGCATCTCGCGCCGGCTTTCGACGCGAGCGGTACCGCGGAAACGGCGGCGCTGCTGGCCGGGCTCGACGGGCGGCGGGTGGCTCCCGGCCCTTCGGGCGCGCCCTCGCGCGGACGTGCCGACGTGCTGCCCACAGGGCGCAATTTCTTTTCCGTCGATCTGCGCGCCGTCCCGACGCCGTCGGCGTGGATGCTCGGCTGGAAGTCCGCAACGCTTCTCCTCGAACGCCATGTGCAGACGCACGGCGACTGGCCGCGCGCGGTCGCGCTTTCCGCGTGGGGGACCGCCAACATGCGCACGGGCGGCGACGACGTGGCGCAAGGGCTCGCACTGATGGGCGTGCGCCCAACTTGGGAGCCATCGTCGCTGCGCGTGACGGGTTTCGAGATTGTCCCGCTCGATTTGCTCGACCGACCGCGCATCGACGTGACGTTGCGCGTGTCGGGCTTTTTCCGCGACGCGTTCGCGAACCTCATCGACCTGTTCGATTCGGCCGCGCGGGCGGTCGCCAAGCTCGACGAACCGGCGCACCTCAATCCATTGGCCGCGCGCGTGGCGGCCGAGGGCGGCGGGATCGACGCCGCCACCCGCGTGTTCGGCTCCAAGCCGGGGGCCTACGGGGCCGGTCTGCAGGCCTTGATCGACGAAGGCGGCTGGCAGACCGCAGGCGACCTTGCCGCCGCTTACGTGGCCTGGGGCGGCTATGCGTATCGTTCGGGCGCTGCGGGCGAGGCCGCGCACGGGCTGTTCGAGAAGCGCCTCGCGCGCGTCGAAGCGGTGCTGCACAACCAGGACAATCGCGAACAC
>JBILXZ010000084.1:0-8335 GCA_044378015.1 Tagaea sp. | reverse complement strand
TCCAAGCCGCGGCCGGCAACCAAGCGCCGGCGGCTGTTCCTGCCACCGGCACCGCCCAGCGCCCGACCGCGTCGGCCGCCGCGCGCAACGTCTACGGCGCTGCGAACGGCCAAACCGCAAACCGCGCGGCCGCCGCACCCCATGCGGCCAGCGCCGCGGCGCCGACCGCGCTGCAGACGGCGATGATCGGCCGCACGCAGGACGACGTCGAAAGCTTCGGCGCGCCGCTCGATCCGCGCTTCACGTTCGAAACCTTCGTGCAAGGCAAGTCCAACGAGTTCGCCGCCGCCGCCGCCCGGCGCGTGGCCGACGAGGGCAAGGTGCCGTTCAACCCGCTGTTCCTTTACGGCGGCGTGGGGCTGGGCAAGACGCATCTCATGCACGCGATGGCCTGGCACATCCGCAAGCGCAATCCGCAGCGCCGCGTGGTGTATCTGTCGGCCGAGAAATTCATGTACCAGTTCATCCGCGCGATGCGCTTCAAGGACACGATGTCCTTCAAGGAGCAGTTCCGCTCGGTCGACGTGCTGCTCGTCGACGACGTCCAGTTCATTTCCGGCAAGGACGCCACGCAGGAAGAATTCTTCCATACCTTCAACGCGCTCGTGGACCAGAACAAGCAGATCGTGCTGTCGGCCGACAAGAGCCCGGCCGATCTCGAAGGGCTCGAAGACCGCGTGCGCTCGCGTCTCGGCTGGGGGCTCGTGGCCGATATCCATCCCACGACCTACGAACTTCGCCTGGGCATCCTGCAGTCGAAAGCCGAGAAGCTCGGCGCGCCGATGCCGCCCAAAGTGCTCGAGTTCCTCGCGCACAAAATCGTCGCCAACGTGCGCGAACTCGAAGGGGCGCTCAACCGCATCGTGGCGCACTCCACGCTCGTCGGCCGGCCCATCGGGCTCGAGAGCGCCCAGGAAGTGCTGCACGATCTGCTGCGCGCCTCCGACCGCCGCGTGACGATCGAAGAAATCCAGAAGAAAGTGGCCGAGCATTTCGCGATCCGCTTGGCCGACATGCACTCGCCGCGCCGCGCCCGCCAGGTCGCGCGCCCGCGCCAGGTGGCGATGTATCTCGCCAAGCAGCTGACGAGCCGCTCGCTTCCCGAAATCGGCCGCAAATTCGGCGGCCGCGACCATACGACCGTGATGCACGCGGTGCGCAAGATCGACGAACTGCGCGCGGCCGACGCGGCGTTCAGCGAAGACGTCGAATTGCTGCGGCGCATGCTGGAGGCCTGAAGTGGCGGCGCGCGCCCCGCGTCTGCTGCTGACCGGGTTCGAGGCGTTCGGGCCGCACCGCACCAACCCGACCGAAAGCCTCGCCAAGCGCCTCGACGGCGACTGGGTCGGCGATGCGCGCGTCGTCGGGCGCGTGCTGCCGGTTTCGATCGGCAAGATCGAAGCCGCCCTCGACGCGCTCCTCGAAGAGGTCCAACCCGTGGCGATCCTGGCGCTAGGGCTTGCGGCGGGCGAGAGCTGCATCCGGCTCGAGCGCACGGCGCAAAACGCGCTCAAATTTCCCTTTCCCGACAATGACGGCAAGAGCCCGACCGGCAAGATCCTGCGCGGCGGACCCGCCACGCGCACCGGCACTTTGCCGTACCCGGCCATTTTGAAGCGCCTGCTGGCGGCGGGCATTCCGGCGCGCATGTCGGACGATGCGGGGCGCTATTTGTGCAATGCCGTTTTCTACCATGTCGCGGGGCGTGCCGAAGGGCGGTTCTGCGGCTTCGTGCACGTGCCTGCGACGCCCGAAATGGTCGCCGACGCGTTGCGCCGCGGCACGCTCGAGGGGCCCGAAAAAGCGGCCTCGATGGGCTTGCGCCTGCAGCTTGCCGCGATCCGCATCGCGCTTGCCGAGCTTGCGCGCAAAGCCCTGAAATAGAAGCTTTTCGCGGCCCCCTCTGGCGATTGGGGGGCTTTTGTCGGAGCGCGGTTCTGCTATACTCGGGAGCAGAAATTTCGATTCGCGCGACAACCCTTTTGCCGAGATTGTTTCCGCAATGAAAATCACCATCGAGCGCGCCGCTTTGCTGAAGGCGCTGGGCCATATCCAGAGCGTCGTCGAACGCCGCAACACGATCCCGATCCTGTCGAACGTGCTGCTCGAGGCGTCGGCCGCCAAGGGCGGTGCGGGCAGGCTCGCGCTGACCGCGACCGACATGGACGTGGCTTTCGTCGAAACCGTGGCGGCGGAAATCGCCAAGCCCGGAACGGCGACGGTGCAGGCGCACACGCTCTACGAAATCGTGCGCAAACTGCCCGAGGGCGCGCAAGTCGGCCTCGAATGGTCGGCCGAGAAGGGCCAGGTCGCGTTGCGCGCGGGCCGCTCGAGCTTCGGCCTTGCCGCGTTGCCTGCGGACGATTTCCCGAAAATGGCGGCGGGCGAACTGCCGCACGCGTTCGAGATCGGGGCAGGCGACCTCAAAACGCTGATCGACAAGACGCGCTTTGCGATCTCGACCGAAGAGACGCGCTACTATCTGAACGGCATCTATCTGCACGCGGCAATCTCGAACGACGTCAAGGTTCTGCGCGCGGTCGCGACCGACGGCCATCGCCTCGCGCGCATCGAGATGCCGTTGCCCGAAGGGGCCGAGAACATCCCCGGCGTCATTCTGCCGCGCAAGACCGTCATGGAGCTGCGCAAGCTCATCGACGAGGCGCAAGGAGCCGTGCAAGTCACGCTTTCCGACACGCGCGTGCGCTTCGCCTTCGGCGAGGCCGTGCTCGTTTCCAAGCTCATCGACGGCGCGTTCCCGGACTACGAGCGCGTGATCCCGTCGGGCAACGACAAGGCGATGGAAGTCGACCGCCGCCTGTTCGCCGCCGCCGTCGACCGCGTGGCCACGATCTCGACCGAAAAGTCGCGCGCGGTGAAGCTCGCGCTGTCGAAGAACCTGCTGACCTTGACCGCCAACAGCCCCGATGCGGGCACGGCCAGCGAAGAGATCGAAATCGCCTACCAAGGGGCGGCACTCGAGATCGGCTTCAACGCGCGCTATCTGCTCGACATTGCCGAGCAGCTCGAGGGCGAGAACGCGGCGTTCAAGATGGCCGACGCGGCTTCGCCCACCATTCTGGGCGATTCGGCCGATGCGAGCGCCCTCTACGTCCTCATGCCGATGCGCGTTTGATGTGACGGCGGTCCAAGCCCGCATCGTGGCCTTTCCGGCGCAGGCCGGGCTTTCGCGCGCGTCTTTGGCCGTCACGCGGCTCGATCTCGTCGAATTTCGCAGCTACCGCGATCTTCGCCTGCAGGTGCCCGCCGGTCCCGTGGCGCTTGTCGGGCCGAACGGCGCCGGCAAGACCAATCTGCTCGAAGCCTTGTCGTTCCTCGCGCCCGGCAAGGGCCTTCGCCGCGCGCGCGGGCGCGAGGTCGAGCGCGCGGGCGCGCTGAGCCCGTGGGCGGTGTCGGCCGAACTTGCCGCGCCGAGCGACACGCTGCGCATCGGCACCGGGCGCGGCGAAGGCGAAAAACGCGTGGTGCGCGTCGACGGCAAACCGATGCGCGGGCAGGCGGGGCTCGCCGCCCATCTTGCCGTCGTGTGGCTCACGCCCGAAATGGACCGTCTGTTCGCCGAAGGTGCAGGCGGGCGCCGCCGGTTCCTCGACCGGCTTGCCTACGCTTTCGATCCCGAACACGCGACCCAAGTCGCTTCCTACGACCACGCGCTGCGCGAGCGCGCGCGCCTGCTTGCCGACGGCGGTGCCGACGGCGACTGGCTTGCGGCACTCGAAGATTCGCTTGCCCGCCACGGCGTGGCCATCGCGATCGCGCGCGCCCAGCTCGTCGCGCGCCTCGACCGGGCCGCGGGCGCGAATGTCGGGCCCTTTCCGACGCCGTCTTTGGGTCTTGCGGGCGAAATCGAGACGCTGTGCGCCGCGATGCCGGCCCTCGCGCTCGAGGATTTCGCGCGCGCGCGGCTCGCCGCCGATCGCGGGCGCGACGCGCAGAGCGGCACCACCGCCTTCGGCCCCCATCGCGGCGACATGGCCGTCGCGTGGCGCGAGAAGAACGCGCCCGCCGCCCGGCTCTCGACGGGCGAGCAGAAGGCGCTGCTGGTGTCGCTCGTGCTCGCGCACGCGCGCGAGCTTGCCGCCGAGCGCGGCGCACCGCCCCTGCTGCTGCTCGACGAAATCGCCGCCCATCTCGATCCTTCGCGCCGCGCCCATCTGTTCGACGAGCTGCTCGCCCTCGGCGCGCAATTCTGGGCGAGCGGTGCCGATCCCGAAGCCTTTGCCCCGCTCGCCGGACGCGCGCATCTGCTGCGCGTCGAGGCGGGCGGCGTCGTTGCCGCCTGAAAGACTGCGAGACAAGCGAAAATGACCGAACCCGCCAAGAACATCGAAGACGCCTCTGCCGCCTACGGCGCCGATTCCATCAAGGTGCTGCGCGGCCTCGACGCCGTGCGCAAGCGCCCGGGCATGTATATAGGCGACACCGACGACGGCACGGGCCTGCACCACATGGTCTACGAGGTGGTGGACAACGCGATCGACGAAGCGCTCGCAGGCTGGTGCGATTCGATCGGCGTCACGCTCAACGCCGACGGCTCGGTCACGGTGCGCGACAACGGACGCGGCATTCCGACCGACATCCACACGGAAGAAGGCGTCTCGGCGGCCGAAGTCATCATGACGCAGCTGCATGCGGGCGGAAAATTCGACCAGAATTCCTACAAGGTCTCGGGCGGCCTGCACGGCGTTGGCGTGTCGGTCGTCAACGCGCTGTCGCAGGTGCTGACCTTGCGCATCTGGCGCGGCGGCAAGGCCTACGCGATGGAGTTCCGCCACGGCGTGGCCGTGGCCCCGCTCGCCGAAACGGGCCCTGCGGGCGCCGAGCGCGGCACGGAAGTCACGTTTCTGCCGTCGGGCGAAACCTTCACGAAGACCGTGTTCGATTTCGACACGCTCGAGCACCGCTTGCGCGAACTCGCGTTCCTCAATTCGGGCGTGCGGCTCGTGCTGTCGGACGCGCGCGGCGTCGAGCCAAAGCGCGTCGAGCTGCACTACGAGGGCGGCATCGAAGCGTTCGTGCGCTATCTCGACCGCTCGAAGCAGGCGATCCATGCGCCCGTCACGATGAAGGGCGAAAAAGACGGCATCACGGTCGAAGTGGCGATGGAATGGACCGACGCCTACCACGAGACGATGCTGTGCTTCACGAACAACATCCCGCAGAAGGACGGCGGCACGCATCTGGCGGGCTTCCGGGGCGCGCTCACGCGCACCATCGCGCGCGTGGCGGGCGAGAATGCGGGCAAGAAGGAAAAAGTGTCGTTGACCGGCGACGACGCGCGCGAGGGGCTCACTTGCGTGCTGTCGGTCAAAGTGCCGGATCCCAAATTCTCGTCGCAGACCAAGGACAAGCTCGTTTCCTCCGAGGTGCGCCCCGTGGTCGAGCAGATCTGCAACGACAAGCTTACGCAATGGTTCGACGAGCATCCGGCCGACGCCAAGCGCATCGTGCAGAAAATCGTCGAAGCGGCGACCGCGCGCGAGGCGGCGCGCAAGGCGCGCGAACTCACGCGCCGCAAGGGCGCGCTCGACATGGCGTCGCTCCCCGGCAAGCTTGCCGACTGCCAGGAGCGCGATCCGGCCAAGTCCGAACTTTTCATCGTCGAAGGCGATTCCGCCGGCGGTTCCGCCAAGCAGGGGCGCAACCGCGCCTACCAGGCGATCCTGCCGATCAAAGGCAAGATCCTGAACGTCGAGCGCGCGCGTCTCGACAAGATGCTGTCCTCGGCCGAAATCGGCACGCTCGTGACCGCGATCGGCACGGGCATCGGCACCGAGGAATTCGACGTCGCCAAGGCGCGCTACCACAAGATCGTCATCATGACCGACGCCGACGTGGACGGCAGCCACATCCGCACGCTGCTGCTGACGTTCTTCTACCGGCAGATGCGCGATCTGATCGAGAAGGGCTACGTCTACATCGCCCAGCCGCCGCTCTACAAAGTGAAGAAAGGCTCGTCCGAGGTGTATCTCAAGGACGAGCGCGCGATGGAAGACCATCTGATCGCGGGCGGCATCGAGGGCATGACGCTGACGGGCGCCGACGGCGCCATGCGCGCCGGTCCCGATCTGCGCGCGGCCGTCGAGCGCGCGCGCGCGGCCAAATCGATGATACTGGCGCTCGCCAGGCGCGTGGGCTCGCGCGACGCGGTCGAGCAGGCCGCGATCCTAGGCGCGCTCGATCCGAGTTTCTTGGCCGACGCGGGCCAGGCCCAGCAGATCGCCGACGTGATCGCCAAGCGCCTCAACGTGCTCGCACCCGAGACCGAGCGCGGCTGGATCGGCGGCGCCAAGGACGGCGCCTTGCATTTCGAGCGCAAGCTGCGCGGCGAGACGGACCGCGCGTCGATCGACGCGGTCACGATCAATTCGATCGAAGCGCGCCGCCTCGTCGAGATGGCGGGCGAGTTGCAGGCGCTCTACGCCAAGCGCGCGCGCCTCGAAACCAAAGACCGCAGCACGGTCGATGTGGTGGGGCCGATCAAGCTCATCGACACGGTGCTGGAGGCGGGCAAGAAGGGCCTCACCTTCCAGCGCTACAAAGGCCTCGGCGAGATGAACCCCGAGCAGCTGTGGCAGACCACGCTCGACCCGCAGGCGCGCCATCTGCTGCAGGTGAAGGTCGCCGACACGGCCGACGCCGACGGCGTGTTCACCACGCTGATGGGCGATGTCGTCGAGCCGCGCCGCGATTTCATCGTCGAGAACGCGCTCAAAGTGGCCAATCTCGACGTGTGAGCGGATGTGTGACGCGTTGCAGAGATACTGAGACGACTTTTCAGAAAGTGAGACTCTTATTGCGACTAAGTATCAGGCCAGTTCCCTGATATTCCAGATCTATTTCCGTTTACTGACGAATCCGAATCTCACTTTCTCTGATTTTGGGTAGGGCGTTCGGCGGCTGATTCCGCTTGTTGCCGCTGCAGAAAGCCCCGGGCAGCGACCATTTTCACGATTTTGGTGTCCCGAGCGAGGTGAGGAGCTCCGTATCCGGTCGAAACCGCGATGCACAACTCTTCGGAGCCCTCAATTCTGCTTCCAATCCTCGCGCGCTCTCAGATACAGTCGAAAGCTGCGACCGAAATTCAGCGATAACCCATTGATTTAAATGGGGGCCTGGAAGCTCGATGGACAAAAAAGCCCTAAGCGAGCGGGACATTTGCACCAAGTTCATCACGCCGGCTCTGCGCAAGGCGGGCTGGGACGAGATGCTGCAAATCCGCGAAGAGGTCAGCTTCACCAAGGGCCGTATCATCGTGCGCGGCAAGCTCGTCAGTCGCGGCAAGGCGAAGCGCGCCGACTATGTCCTGTACTACAAGCCCAACATCCCGCTCGCACTCATCGAGGCCAAGGATAACACCCACAGCGTCGGCGACGGCATGCAGCAGGGCCTCGAGTATGCCGCGACGCTCGACATCCCGTTCGTATTTGCCTCGAACGGCGACGGTTTCGTGTTCCACGACCGCACCGGTGCTGGCGGTGCCTCCGAGACGAACCTCGACCTCGACGCCTTCCCGTCGCCGGCCGATCTGTGGGCCCGCTATTCGAAATGGAAGGGCCTCGACGCGGAAGCCGAGAAGATCGTCCTTCAGGATTATTACGACGACGGCAGTGGCAAGGCACCGCGCTACTATCAGGTCAATGCCGTCAACGCCGCGATCGAGGCCATCGCCAAGGGCCGCGACCGCATTCTGCTGGTGATGGCGACCGGCACGGGAAAGACCTACACGGCCTTCCAGATCATCTGGCGGCTGTGGAAAGCGGGACGCAAGAAGCGCATTCTGTTTCTGGCGGACCGAAATATCCTCATCGACCAGACGATGGTCAACGACTTCCGACCCTTCGGCGGCGTCATGGCGAAGCTTAGCGTCAACGCCAAGACGATCGAGAAGCCCGACGGCAGCGTGACCGATCTGACGACCGCCCTCGATGACAAACGGCAGATCAACAAAGCGTACGAGGTCTATCTCGGCCTCTATCAGGCCATCACCGGCCCCGAGGAGCGGCAAAAGCTGTTCCGCGAGTTCTCGCCTGGCTTCTTCGATCTGATCGTGATTGACGAGTGCCATCGCGGCAGCGCTGCGGAGGATGCGTCATGGCGCGAGATCCTCGAATACTTCTCGGGCGCCACGCAGATCGGCCTTACCGCCACGCCGAAAGAAACCAAGTACGTTTCTAACATCGCCTATTTCGGCGATCCGATTTACTCCTACTCCTTGAAACAGGGCATCCGCGACGGCTTCCTCGCTCCCTACAAGGTGGTCAAGGTTCATATCGACAAGGATGTCGAAGGTTCCCGCCCGGAAACAGGTACG
>JBILXZ010000041.1:0-31192 GCA_044378015.1 Tagaea sp. | reverse complement strand
GTCTCGATCGACGCGGCGATCGCCGCCATCGCGGGGTTCGCGAGATTGGCGGCGAGCACGGCCACGAGACGGCTTCGGCCTTTTCGCAGCGCCTGTCCGGCTCCGGTCGGGCGATAGCCCACTTGCGCGATCGTCCCACGAACGCGAGCGACCGTGGCGGCCGATGCCTTGCCGGTGGCGCCGTTCACGATGCGCGAAACGGTCGCGATCGAAACGCCGGCCGCACGCGCCACGTCGGCGATCGAGGCGGGCTTTGCGCCGCGCGATTTGGTTCTGTCGGGCATCGGGCACCTTGCGAATCCGAAACGGGACGATTATACTGCGTTAGGTAAACGTTTTCCTCGCGCACTGCTTTCAGCGCTCAAACCGGAAAACACAAAGGGAGGAACCGATGCGCATCGCGCGACTTCTGGGCGGCGTCTTCGTTGCGGCGGCAGCCGCCATGGCGAGCCCGACCGGCCTTAAAGCACAGCAACTCGTGATCTGGCACGATCTCGGCGACAACGGCGTCGCGATGTTCGAGCGTGCGGGCGCGGAATTCGCCAAGACGCGCCCCGGCATTTCGGTGCGCTCGATCAGCTACCCGACCGACCAATGGTTCGGCCGCGTCATCAGCTCGATCAACACCAACACCGCCCCGGACCTCATCTTCAACAACTACGAGCGCGTGATCCGCATCGAGCAGCAGACCGGCAAGATCCTGGATCTGAAATCGACGCTCGCGGGCGTGGCCGACAAGGGCTTCCTCGGCGAGGACGACCTGCGCGTCGCCACCTTCAAGAACAAGATGATCATTCTGCCCGTCCAACGCGTGCAGATGGCCTTCGGCGTGCGAAAGACCTGGCTCGACAAGACGGGCGAGCAGTTCCCGCAGACGTGGGACGACGTGAAGCGCATTTCCGCCAAGTTCCGCGACAACGATCCCGACGGCAACGGCCGCGCCGACACGTTCGGCATGGCCCTGCAGGCCGCCAAGCCGCGCGACCTCATCCATATGCTCGACCTGTTCACCTTCGGCTCGGGCCTGCGCCACACGCTGATCGACCCCGAGGGCAAGATCACGATCGACCAGCCGGCGCACGCCCAGGTGCTCGAGGAGTTCCTGAAGACCTACTCGAGCTACCGCTTCGTCGCGCCCGACACGATCAACCACTCCTTCGCCGAGATGTACCAGGTGATCCAGGGCGGGCGCGGCGGCATGTTCCGCGTCGGCGACTGGAACGTGCGCGGTTGGGACAACGCGAACTCGCTGGGCGGCGACTTCGTGTCGGGCCCGTGGCCGAAATTCGCCGCCAACCGCGACAACGCGGTCGTGATCGGCGGCATGCGCGGCGTGGCTGTCCCGGAGAATTCGCCGAACCGGGCGCTGGCGGTCGAGTTCGCCAAATTCCTGCTCGGCAAGGAAGCCCAGCAGGCTTCGCTCGAACTCGTGGGAGCGGGCGTGCGCAAAGACCTCAATGTCGACGCGCTGTCGCCGCGCCAGCAGTATTTCGCGCGCGCCCAGCATCGTCTGGTCGCGTACGATTTCCCGGAATCGATCCATACGTTCTATCCGGAACTGGAGGCCGCATTCCATCGCAAGCTGCTTGCGGGCATTGCCGCCCCGCCGGCCGACTGGAAGCCCTTCATCGCCGAAACCGCGAAGGAAATGCGCGAACTCGCGGCCAAACTCAAAGCCAGCAACTGAGGACAGAGAGCGGCCGACGGGCATCCCCCGTCGGCCGTTTCGATTCGAGATGTCCGCCGCCGTCGCCACCGCCGTCCCCGCCCGCCTGCAATCGGCCGCAAACGCCCTCGATCTCGCGTGGCGCAATCGGGTGTTCTATCTGTTCGTGGCCCCGTTCGCGGCCCTCACCATCGTGTTCGGCCTGTGGCCGATAGCGCTTTCGATCCAGGTGTCGCTGACCGCCTCCGCCTCGGCGCTGTCGCCCAACCCGACCTATGTGGGCTTCGCCAACTACGCGACCGTGCTGGCCGATCCGATTTTCCTCGCGTCGCTGTGGCGCACGCTTTGGTACGCGGCGCTGGCAGTCGCGGCCAATCTCGCCTTCGCGCTCGGCGTCGCCATCCTCGTCGACAATCCGCGCCTGCGGGCCGGTTCCATGTTCTTCCGCCTGGCGCTGTTCCTTCCGGTCGTAACCCCCGACGTTGCGGGCTACGTCGTGTGGCGATGGCTCTACGACCGCAGCTTCGGCGCCATCAACGCGGCGGCCGAGCAATTGGGTCTCCCCGCTTTCGGCGGGCTCTCGAGCGTGGACACGGTCACGCTCGCCGTGCTGATCGCCGAACTGTGGCACCATGCCGGCTTCTACATGACGATCTTCCTGGCCAATCTCGCGATGCGCGACCGAGCGCTCGAGGAGGCCGCCGCCATCGACGGGGCAAGCGTCTGGCAGAAATGGCGCTTCGTCATCCTGCCGCAGCTGCGCCCGGCGATCGTCATCAATCTCGTCTACGCGACCGTGCAGTTCCTGAAGACCTTCACCGTCGTCGTGGTGATGACCAAGGGCGGGCCCGCCGAGCGCACCAATTTCGTCAGCTACTACGCCTACCAGCTCTTCGACCAGGGCCGCTACGGCGAGGCGACCGCGATGGCGAGCCTGCTGTTCGCGATCGTGATCGCGTTGTCGCTCGGCGCTTTCAGGCTGTCGGAAGGGCGCGGTCCCCGATGATGGCGCAGCGACGCGGGCTTCGGGACCGGGCGACGACGGCGGCTCTCTACGCGTTCGCGAGCGTGCTAAGCCTCCTGTTCCTCTATCCCTACTGGTGGATGTGCCTCGGCATGTTCCGCAACGCGCGCCAGGTCACGGGCGATCCGCTGCGTCTCTGGCCCGAGCAGTTCGATTTTTCGATCTTCGCCGAGCTCCAGCGCATCGGCGGCGTGTCGTTCTGGCAGTACGTGGCGAACTCGTTCGCCATCACGGGGGCCTCGACCGTGCTCGGCGTGGTCGCGACGGCGGCGGGCGCCTACGCGCTCGTGCGCAAACCCGAGCTGCCGGGTTTCCGCTGGCTGCGCTACGGGTTTCTCGTCACGATCATGTATCCCTACATGCTGCTCGTGATCCCGGTCTACATCGTGGTCTTCAAGCTCGGCCTGCTCGGCTCCTATGCCGGCATCGTGCTCTTTCTCGCCCTCGGGCCGATCCAGTTTTTCCTGTTCGACCAGTTTTTCCGCACGCTGCCGCGCGAGGTGATCGAAGCCGGCATCTGCGACGGCGCCAGCGAAGCGCAGATTCTGTTCAGGATCGTCCTGCCGATGGCCAAACCGGTTCTCGCGACCGTCGCGCTCGTCACGTTCCTCATCAACTGGTCGCAATGGTTCCCGATTCTCGTGATCTCGCGCTCGCCCGACACCTTCACGCTGCCGGTGGCGCTGCTTGCCATGAACGGCGAACTCGGCTCGAATTTCCGCGGCATCATGGCGCTGGCCTTCGCGACGACCCTGCCGGTCGCCGTCCTTTTCGTGCTGGCGCAGCGGCGGGTGATGGAAGGCATGGCGGCGGGAGCGGTCAAGGGATGAACGATTTGGGCGGAAACGACGAACGGATCGGACTCGCCCGCCGCATCGAGGCGGCGCGCGAACGTTCGGTCGCATGGCTCGCGTCGATGCAGATCGCAGAGGCGCCGGCGGGCGCGCTTCGCATCTCGTCCGCGCACGACGCCGACAAATGGCCGGGCGTCGCCCTGCCCGGCACCTACAACGGCATCATGTGCGCCGATCTCGTCGGCGGCTTTCCGGCGCTCGGGCTCGGCGACGCGGCCGAACGCGTCCGGCTTGCGGAATGGCTCGAACGGTTCCGGCGCGCCGACGGCGTGTTCCGAATCCCGGAGATGCGCGACGACGCCGTGTTCAAAAAGCCCGACCGCGACGAAACGTGGCGCTACATCGATTTCCACGTGACCAACTACGCGCTCGGCGCGATCGAGGCGCTGGCGCCGGCGCGCAAGCCCGTGCTCGATTTCGTCCGGCCCTATCTCGAGCCCATGCACCTCAAGGCGTGGCTTGCCGAACGCGATCTGCGCGACCCGTGGCAAGAGGGAAACAACATCGTCAATCTCGCGGGCTTCCTTTTCGCGCTCGCGCGCGACGGCGGCGATTCCGACAAGGCGGCGGTGGCGCGCTGTCTCGACGTGCTGTTTGCGTGGCACGACCGGTTGCAGGAACCGAGCACCGGCTTTTGGGGCGTAGGCCAGGCCGACGACCCGCAGCGCCTTCTGCACGCGATGGCGGGTTCGATGCACAACTACCATATCTGGTACGCGATGGGCCGCACGCCGCCCTTCTTCGAGCGGGCGGTCGAATACTGCCTGACGCTGCCCTCGCGCGTCGACAGCGCGTGCATCGACGTCGACATCGTCGACGTGCTCGTGCACGGCCTTGCGGCAAACAAAGCGCCGGTACCGGAAACGCGCGGCTGGCTTGCCGCCATTCTCGAAGCCATTCTCGACGAGCAGAACGACGACGGGGGTTTCGCCGACGTGCGCACCGGCGTCCGCCGCCAGGACGGCTGGGTTCGCGGCTACGAAGAGCCGCAAGGCCTCTCGAACACCTTCGCGACCTGGTTCCGCTGGATCGCGATCGCGATGGCGTCCGACGCGCTGTTTCCGGGACGGTTTTCGTGGCGCTTCCGCCGTTCGATCGGCATCGGCTATCGCGGCCTCGATCAATGACCGTCGAAGATCCGTTCGCGCACCTGCACGACGAGGACTACGCGGCCGCTTTCTCGCGCGACTGGGCCGGGGCAAACAGCCTCGTCGATCCCGGCGGCAGACCCCAGCGGTCGCTCGACGGCGCGTGGGAGATGACGCTCGATCCGTTCGACGAAGGATTGCGCCAGCGTTGGTACGCGCTCAACGGCGCGGCGCCCGAACGCTGGAGCGTGCCGCGCGACTACGATCCGGGCGGGTCGGACGTCGTCCCCGTGCCCTCGTGCTGGAACCTGCTGCGCCCGGAGCTCAAGCACTACGAAGGCGCCGTCTGGTACGTTCGCAGCTTCGAAGCGCTCCCGGCCGAGGGCATGCGCCAATTGCTGCAGTTCGGAGCCGCGAACTACGCCGCGCGGGTGTTCCTGAACGGCCGCTTTCTGGGCGCCCATCGCGGCGGCTCGACGCCGTTCACGCTCGACGCCACGCACGCGATCGTCGCCGGCGCGAACCGCCTGATGGTGCATGTGGAGAACCGGCGGCGCGACGACCGTGTGCCGATGTCGCATTTCGACTGGTTCAACTACGGGGGCCTGCATCGCGGCGTCGCGCTCATGCAGGTGCCCGCGCTGCACGTGCGGCGTTTCGCCTTGCGGCTCGCCGCAGACAGCGACGCGGCGATCGAACTTCGCGTCGAACTCTCCGCGCGCGCCGAGGCAAGCGCGCGCTTGCGCGTGCCCGATCTCGGGCTCGACCTGCCCGTCGAAATCGCGGACGGCATCGGCACGGCGCGCGTCGCCGCCGAGCCCGAATTGTGGGCGCCCGGACGTCCGCGCCTCTACGACGTCGAGATCGCGTGCGGCAGCGACCGCGTGCGCGAACGAGTCGGCTTCCGGCGGATCGCCGTGCGCGGCGCCGAGATTCTGCTGAACGGCGCGCCGATCCGCCTCAAGGGTGCGTGCGTGCACGAAGACGACGTCGTCCGGGGCCGTTGCACGGACGCCGCCGACGTCGCGCGCCGTTTCGCCGATCTCGAGGCGCTCGGCGGCAATTTCCTGCGGCTCGCGCACTATCCGCACGATCCGATGGTCGCGCGGATGGCCGACGAAGCGGGCGTGCTTCTGTGGGCCGAAATTCCGGTCTATTGGGCGATCGATTTCGGGAATGCCGACACCTATGCCGACGCGGAGAACCAGCTCCTCGAACTCGTCGCGCGCGACTGCAACCGCGCCAGCGTTATCCTGTGGGGTGTGGGCAACGAAAACGCCGACACCGACGCGCGCTACCGATTCATGGCGGCGCTCGCGGACGCCGCCCGGCGCGCCGACCCCACGCGTCTCGTGTCGGCGGCTTGCCTCGTCAACCGCGAGCTGTTCCGCATCGAAGACAGGCTTGCCGAAAAACTCGACGTGATCGGCCTCAACGAGTATTTCGGCTGGTACGAGCCCGACCCCAACGATCTCGCGCGACTGCTCGCCAACTCCGGGGCGGGGAAGCCCCTGCTGATAAGCGAAACGGGCGCGGACGCGGTTGCGGGGCTGCACGGGCCCGAAACGCAGCTGTTCGGCGAAGAGCGGCAGGCCGCGTTTTTCCGCAGCCAGCTCGACATTCTGCGCCTTTTTCCCCGCGTGCAGGGAATGGCCGCGTGGCTGCTCTACGATTTCCGCTCCGAGCGCCGCCAGACGCGATTCCAGCGCGGCTGGAACCGCAAAGGGCTGATCGCCGAAGACAAGACCACGCGCAAAGCCGCGTTTGCAGCGCTGCGCGACGCCTGGGCAAACTGGTAGGCCGCGCGCGCGGAAGCGCTTGCGTAGCTGCGTGCGCCGCTGGTTGCGGTCGACCGCGTCAGAGGTGGCGCTTGTGGTACGCCAGATGGTCGGCGACGAAGCTCTGGATGAAGAAATAGCCGTGGTCGTAGCCCGCCTGGCGGCGCACCGTCAGCTTCTGGCCGCTCGCCTTGGCGGCGTTTTCGAGAAGTTCGGGACGCAACTGCTCGGAAAGGAATTTGTCGGCGAGCCCCTGATCGACGAGAATTTCGCGCGCAAACGGCTTGGCGCGCATCAATTCGCACGCATCGTAGGCCGCCCACGCCGTCCGGTCGGGACCGAGATAGCCCGCGAACGCCTTGTGGCCCCACGGACATTGCGCGGGAGCCGCGATCGGCGCAAAGGCCGAGCAGCTGCGGAAACGGTCGGGGCGCCGCAAGGCCGCAACGAGCGCGCCGTGACCGCCCATCGAATGGCCCATCACGCCCATGCGGTCCGGATCGACCGGGAACCGCGATGCCAGGAGATCCGGCAGCTCGTCGACGACGTAGGTGAACATTCGGTAATGCGCCTGCCACGGCGCCTGCGTCGCGTCGACGTAGAAGCCCGCACCTTGTCCGAAATCCCATGTTTCGCGGTCGCCGGGCAGCGCCGGTTCGCGCGGGCTCGTGTCGGGCATCACGAGAACGAGCCCAAGCTCGGCGGCAACGCGCTGCGCCCCCGCTTTGATCGCGAACGTTTCTTCCGTGCAGGTGAGCCCGGCGAGCGCCACCACGGCCGGCAGCCGCGCCCCCGCCGCATGCGGCGGCACGAAAGCGGCAAAGCGCATGGGGCCGGCGCACACGGCCGACGCGTGGCGGTAGAAGCCTTGCGTGCCGCCGAAGCAGGCGTGCGTTGCGAGCGTTTCCACGGCGCGTCAGTACGTCAGAACGGTTCGGATCGAATCGCCGCTGCGCATCAGATCGAAGCCTTCGTTGATCTTGTCGTGCGGCAGCACATGCGTGATCAGATCGTCGATGTTGATCTTGCCGTCCATGTACCAGTCGACGATGCGCGGCACCTGGGTGCGGCCGCGAACGCCGCCGAAAGCCGTGCCCTTCCACACGCGCCCGGTCACGAGCTGGAACGGCCGGGTCGAGATCTCCTGGCCTGCGCCCGCGACGCCGACGACGACCGAAACGCCCCAGCCGCGATGGCAGCATTCGAGGGCCTGGCGCATCAGCGTCGTGTTGCCCACGCATTCGAAGCTGTAGTCGGCGCCGCCCTTGGTGAGCTCGACGAGATGGGCGACGAGGTCGCCCTCGAGGTCTTTGGGGTTCACGAAATGCGTCATGCCGAATTTGCGCGCGATCGCCTCGCGCGCGGGGTTGATGTCCACGCCCACGATCATGTCGGCGCCCGCCATGCGGGCGCCCTGAAGGACGTTGAGCCCGATGCCGCCGAGGCCGAACACCACGACGTTGGCGCCCGGCTCGACCTTCGCCGTGTGCAGCACCGCGCCGATCCCGGTCGTGACGCCGCAGCCGATGTAGCAGACCTTGTCGAACGGCGCGTCTTTGCGGATTTTCGCGAGCGCGATCTCGGGCAGCACGGTGAAATTTGCGAAGGTGGAACAGCCCATGTAGTGCAGCACGGCAGCGCCGCTGCACGAAAAGCGGCTCGTGCCGTCGGGCATCACGCCTTTGCCTTGCGTGGCGCGGATCGCGGTGCACAGATTGGATTTCTGGCTGAGGCAGGTTTTGCACTGGCGGCATTCGGGCGTGTAGAGCGGGATCACATGGTCGCCCTTCTGCAGCGTCGTCACGCCTTTGCCGACATCGACGACGATCCCGGCGCCCTCGTGTCCGAGCACGACGGGAAACAGCCCTTCGGGATCGGCACCCGACAGCGTGTATTCGTCGGTATGGCAGATGCCGGTCGCCTTGATCTCGACCAGCACCTCGCCTTCCTTCGGACCTTCGAGATCGATCGTCTCGAGAACCAACGGCGATTTGGCTTTGTAGGCTACGGCGGCGCGAACCTTCATGTTTTTCTCTCCCCAGTCGATTTGCCGTCCGTCGCCTGCGCGCGGGCGGCGGCCCACTCCGCGCGCAGCCAATGGGCGCACGCGACATTGTCGTCGAATATCGAATAGCCCTGTCCTGCACCGTAATCGATGTTCGGGATGTGCTCGCACGAAATCTGGCCGAGCACGGCCTTGGGATCGCGCGCGCGGTGGCGCAGCAGATCGCGCATCGTGCGTTTCCACGGCTCGAGCTTTTCGCCGTCCCACGCCGCATGGTATGCGCCCGGTGCCGGCTCGACGAACGGATATTGGATGCCGCGCCCGAAGCTGCCGTCGGGGTGGCGCGCGCGGATGTTCTTCGGGTTTGCCGGCACGGCCGCGCGCGCATGCGCGTGATGCACCCAGCCCGCTTCGATCCAGGTTTGTGCGACGTTGCCCTCGCGACCGGGCTCGAGCACGAGCGCGCCGCTTTCGATTTCGGCCCGCATGTTCTGCACGTCCTGTTCGTCCGGATTGCCGATCTTGAACACGACGTGGCTGTGGTCGAGCGTCATGCGGAACGGCACGCCGCGCGCTTCGACCAGGGCCGCCACGCGCGCCACGCGCCCGAAATGCTCGGACCACATGTTCACATGCACCTCGAAGCACGGAACCACGCCGTGGCGCATGGCGAATTCGTGGGCCCACAGATAGAAATCGGCGACCTCGCCGTCCGTCAGCGCGTGCCCGTCGGCATGGCAGGTCAGGAGCTGCACGTTGTGCACCGCGCTGCCGAGCAGCCTCGCTTTCGCGATGTTCTGCTCGAACAGCGCTTCGTCGCGGCCGCAAACGTAGAACCAGCCGCCGGCCGCGACCGGCAGGTCGCAGCTCTCGCTCGCCTTCAGAAGGGCGCGAAACTCGTCGTCGGGCGGCGTGCGGTCGATGTAGTCGAACACGCCCGCATCTTTGACCATGCGCACTTTCGTCGCGATGTCGGGGATCGCGACGTCGCTATGGGTGGCACCGCCGCCGGTGCAGCCGATCTTGATATCCTCGATCTCGACCATGTCCGCCCCCCGCCGCCAAGACCGGCAACGCGTTCGGCTTTTAGCATCGAATGCGCGGGGAATCGACCTTCGGATAGGGCCGCGCGTGTCGGCCGTCAGGCCGCCTTGTGGCCGTAGGCTTTGAGAACGATTTTCTCGGCGAGAGCGACGACGCCGAAAAGCGCGAGCCCGATCGCACACAAAATCGCGATCGCCGCAAGTATGGTGGTCGTCTCGGCCATAGAGGACGCGAACATGATGAGATAGCCGAGCCCCTTGTTTGCGGTGATGAACTCGCCCACCACGACGCCGATGATCGCGAAGGTGATGGCGATTTTCATGCCCGAGAACAGATGCGGCAGCGCGTAGGGGAAGCGCACGGCCCAGAATATCTGCCAGTTCGAGGCGGTAAGACCTCGGCACAGGCGCAGCATGTCGCCGGGCACGTTGGTGAGGCCCGTGATCGTCGCGATCACGACCGGAAAAAACGAAATGAACACGGCGAAGGTCAGGCGACTCTCGGCGCCGATGCCGAGCCACACGATGAACAAGGGTGCGAGCGCGATCTTGGGGATCAGCTGGAAGAAAACGATGTTCGGATAGAGGGCCGCCCGCAGCCAGCTCGAATAGACGAGGCTTGCGGCAAGCGCGATCCCGAGCGACGTCGCGATCGCAAAACCCGCGACAGCCTCGGTCGTTGTGGAGATCGCGTTGGCGTAGAGCAGATTGCGGGCCGACCAGACGCGCTCGGCGATGTCCGACGGGGCGGGCAGTATCACCTTCGGGATGCCCTTGAGATCGACGGCCGCCTCCCAGGCGAACAGAACCGCAAGTGCCGTCAGCACCGGCATTGCGACATGCTTGAAGACCTGCGCGATCCTGGCTTTGCGCGCGCGTGCGATGCGCGCCCGGCGGCGCATTTCGGCCGGATCCTCGCCGAGCGCCGTCGGGCCGATGCCGGTCATGCCGCACCCCGGCTGCCGCGCGCGTACCCGGCTTCGATCGTGCGCTTCAGCATCGCGCAGATTCTGGCGAATTCCGGCGTCTCGACGAGAGCCGGATCGCGCGGCCGCGCGAACGGCACCTGGAAATCGAGCGCGATCGTCGAGGGCCGGCCGCTCATCACCAGCACGCGGTCGGCCAAAAACACCGCCTCGCGGATCGAGTGGGTGACGAAGAGGCCGGTCTTGCGCTGGGTTTCCCAGATGCGCGCGAGCGCCTCGTTCATCTCGTCGCGCGTGATCGCGTCGAGCGCGCTGAACGGCTCGTCCATCATCAGCAGTTCGGGGTCGTGGATCAGGGCGCGGCAGATCGCCACGCGCTGGCGCATGCCGCCCGACAGTTCGGAGGGCCGCTTGTGCAGGAAGTCGCCGAGACCGACCTGGCGCAGCAGCGCTTCCGCGCGGTCGCGATACCGCGCTGGATCGCGCTTCATCATGCGGATCGGGAACAGCACGTTTTCAAGCGAACTCTTCCAAGGCAGCAGCGTCGCGTCCTGGAAAATCAGGCCGAATTCGCGGCGCGGGCCTGCGACCTGCCGCCCGGCGATTTCGATCGTCCCGTCCGACACGGGCTCGAGCCCTGCGCACATCATCAGCAACGTCGACTTGCCGCAGCCCGACGGTCCGAGGATCGAAACGAACTGGCCCTCGGCGACGTCGAACGCCACACGCGCGACGGCTTCGACCTCCGCAGCGCCCGCGACGTAGGTTTTCGCGACGTCGCGTACGCGGATGAAACGCGGATCGGACACGGCAAAAGCGGCGGCGGCCCCGCCAGCCGGCAGGGCCGCCGCCTTTTCTCGACTAGGCGAGGAACTGCGCGAACGGCGCCTTGCGCGCGCGCGCGGCGTCCCACTCGGCGGCCGTGAGCTTGATGTTGCCCGCAAAGCGGTTCGTGTAGAGCTGGTCGGTCGCGGGGCGGCGGCCGTCCTGCACCGAGAACTCCATCACCGTTTCGGTCATCTTGTCGACCTTGGCCATGTCGGAGAAGCCGATGCCGTTGCGGATCGCCTCGTCTTGGATCACCGTCACGCCCATAAGCCCCTGGCCCAGGCGCGCCGAGCCGCGCGTCTGGTCGGACATGCCGATCTCCGGACGCTGGCGCACGAAGGCTTCGAGAGCGGCATCCGGGTCGCGCAAGGTGAGCGCCATCGCCTCGCCGAGCGCGTCGACCACGCCCTGCACCATCTGCGGGCGCTGTGCCGCCACTTCGGGCCGCGTCACGACGGTGTTGTGGTAGAAACCGAGGCCTGCGTCCTTCCACATCATGAACCGCACCGGCAGATTGAGCGACTGGAACGTGGGCAGCGAAGAAGCCGCGACGCAAGTGACCGCATCGACCTGGCGCTGCGACAAGGTTCGCTCGAGCACGTTCGGATCCAGCTGCTGGACCGTGATGCCGGCCGTGTTGATGTTCGCAAGGCGCGCATAGGCGGGCCAGAAAGCGAAATCCAGGCCCCGCGGATTGGCGCCAAGGCGCTTGCCTTCGAGATCCTTGGGCGCGCGGATCGGACTGTCGGCGGGAACCGCGATCGCCATCGTCGCGTCGTACATCATCGTGCCGACGGCCGTAAGGCTGAGGCCGCGCGCAGCCTGCTGGATCGTCGCTGCGGCGGAGACCAGACCGATGTCGAACTGCCCGGCGGCGATCGCTTGGGCTGCCGGCGGCGAGCCGGTGCCGAGGGCGATATCGACGTCGAGGCCGCGCGCGCGGAAAAAGCCTCGCTCGCGCGCAACGAACGCGAATGCCGTCGCCCCTTGCGCCACGAAGGGCAGCGTGAACTTGACCGGGGTCATGGCACCTTGCGCGATCGCCGGTGCGGCAAGCCCGCTGGCGCCGAGAGCGGTCAGCGACGCCGAGCCCGCGAGAAAGCCGCGGCGCGACACGTTGTTGAGCATGGGGAAACTCCTGGAATGCGGAAGGATTGCCGAAAACGGCAACGTCGCAATCGCAGATGGCCCTTGGCGTCCCGACAAACAAGGGCGATCGCTCGAAAATTCGGCGTCGGCGGCAACACAAGAATCATGTAGTTTATCGTGTGTGCATTTCGCCGACGAATTGGGCGACGCATGCCGCAAAAACCAGCAATTTCCTATTGCACACAATGCATTTGGATTTTCTGCAGACGTCAGACCGGCTCGAGCGTTTTGAGCAGCTGCAGAACCGGGATCGTCGCGAAATTCGTGAACGTGTCCGACACGGCGTACGGAATCACGAGATCGGCCCCGTGTTTGATGAGGCCGCACGTGTAGACCACATTCGGCACGTAGCCTTCGCGTTCGAACGGCTCGGGTCGGATCAACGGTTCGCGCGAACGGGCCAACACGATCGACGGGTCCTTCTTGTCGAGAAGCACGGCGCCGATCGTGTATTTGCGGATCGCCCCCACGCCGTGCGTCAGCAGCAGCCAGCCTTCTTCGAGCTCGACCGGCGAACCGCAATTGCCGATCTGCACGAACTCCCAGAAATGGCGCGGCCGCAGGATCGGCGTGCCGCCCTCCCAGAAATAGAGGTCGCTCGAATAGAGCAGATGCAGATTTTCGTTGTCCTGGCGCGCGATCATCGCGTACTTGCCGGCGATCTTGCGCGGAAACAGCGCCATGCCTTTGTTGCGCGCCGCATAGCCGCGCAAAGGCGTGAGGCGGAAATCGACGAAATCCGGCGTCTCGATCAGTTCGGAGCGGATTTCGCGGCCGTTGTAGGCCGTGTAGGTGGCGAGATAGCGGATGCGCCCGTCGTCGTCGAGCCGCACGAACCGCGCGTCTTCGATGCCGTTCGACTGCGCGTCCGTCACCGGGAAGATCACCCGTTCGCTGATGCCGGTCGCGGCGTCGAAACCGACGGTCACGTCGTCGCCGAGCTGGCCCGGAACGCGGCTGCGGACCGCCGGAATCGCGGCGAGCTTGGATTTCTCGTCGATCGCGACCGCACCGTCGGCGCCGATCGTGCCCGTGCGGAACGTCAGCGACGAAATATGCCCCTCGCCGACCGCACGCAGGCTCAAGATGAAACGGCACGAGCCCGTCCAGCACTCGGCCTGGTCGGGATGCAGCACGATGCTCGGATTGAAAAGCGCCGACGCCTCGAACGAATACTCGTGCAGGAAAAACGCCCCGATGAGCTGGCGCTGCGTCTTCGTGAAAGCCGCGTGGTCCGTGAACGCTTCCTCCATCTCGTCGGCGCGCGCTTCGAACAGCCCGACGAGATTGCGGTGGCGCTGGTCGAAATTCGCCAGAATGTCGGCGAGCTGGCGCGCCGCCTCCTCGGGCGGCAGCGCCCGGCCCCGTCGGGGGCCCCCCCCACGACGCGGTCGACGATGTGGTTGGCGCGCGTCTTGTCGGTCGGCGTCAGATCGCGCGGCTCCACGGCCGGGCGGAACGGACGGATGATGACGCGCGCCGAATCGGGGCGCAGCACCGGCCCCAAACGGCTCAGAATACTTCCGTTGGGCATGCCGAACTCCGATCGTAGATCGGCATCCGGGCGAACGGCGACGATGGCGGCGGAACCGAAAGATCGCCTGCGCGGGCGGCGATCTGCATTTCGACGAGTGCGAGCAGATACGACACGGCCGACTCGCCGCCGCGGTTTTCGTTCGCGCGGTCGGGGTGCAGGCCGTCGCGGCACGCGCCCGTCGCCGCATCGACCAGATCGACGCCGAGGTCGTTGCGCCCTTGGAACCATTGGAACGCGTCCTTCGCGGTCTCGAGCCAGTCGACATCGCCTGTCGCCCGCAGCGCCGCCAAAGCCGCCGAAATCGTCGCCGCCGCTTCCAGCGGCTGCTGGTCGAACGCGCGCGGCGGCCGATAGCGTTCGCCGAAGCTCTCGGTTCCCACGGGACGGAAATGGCCGCCCGCCGCCGTCTGCAGCGCCGCGAGCCAGCGCAAGGCCCGCACGCCCTGCCCGATCCACGCGACGTTGCCCGCGCTGCGGCCGGATTCGATCAGGGCCTGCGCCAAGCGCGCGTTGTCGTAGCTCAAGCCGGCCTCGAACCACCGCCACGACGGCGTTTCGACGGCCGCGAAAAGCGCGGCAAGGCGCGCGGCGAGCGCGTCGCGCAGCGGCGAAAACGCGTCCGAAACGCCGCGCGCGCCGCGCGCGGCATCGATGCCCAGCAGCGCGAACGCCCAGGCCCGCGGCGACGCGAAGTGCGCCGCCGCCGGCAGCGCCTGGGCGAACAAAGCGGCTGCCCATGCGCGCCGCGTGGGCGAAGGATCGCGGCCCGCGCAAACGCCGAGCGCCCACAGCGCGCGGCCATGGCTGTCTTCCGAGCCCGATTCCTCGCGCCATTGCCGGTCGAAACCCATGAAGTTGCGGAAACGGCCCAAATCCGGATTCCAGGCATGCTGCAGGAAAGCCGCATAAGTGTCGCCGAGCGCTTCGGCCGCGATCGGCGCGCCGGCATGCGCAAGATCGACGGCAAGGATCAGGGCGCGCGCATTGTCGTCCACGCAATAGCCGTGCGCGCGATCCGGGATCGAATGCAGCGCATGCTGGAAGAGCCCCGTATCGTCGCTCATCGCGAAAAGATGGTCCAAGCGGATGCCAGGCAGCCGCAACGCGGCGGCCGAAACCGCGCGGCGCTTCGCCTTCGTTCGCGACGGCCGCATGCTCTCCTCGAACAGCGAAATGTAGCGCTCGGCGACGCGCGCCCAAACCATCGAGCGGCTCGCGCTGTAGGCGCGGCTGCGCATCGCGTCGCGCGCCGCGTCGTCTGTCAGCAAGGCCGCGACCGCGTCGCCCGTCGCCGCACTGTCGCCGAAAGGCACCAGCACGCCGCCGCCGTCGGCCAGCAATTCGCGCGCGTGCCAATAGGGCGTGGACACCACCGCGCGCCCCAGACCGAAACTGTAGGCGAGCGTGCCCGACGTCAGCTGTGCGGCGTTCAGATACGGCGTCACGTAGACGTCGCACATCGAGATGTAGGAGAGCAGCGTGTCGTGGTCGACGAAGCCGTTTTCGAACACGACCTTGTCGGCGACGCCGAGTTTGCGCGCGCGCGCGCGCAGCGCCTCGCGATAGGCCTCGCCCTGCGCGCGCACGAGATTGGGATGGGTCGCGCCGAGCACCACATAGACGGCCGAGGGACAGCGCTCGAGGAGTCGCGGCATCGCGTCGATCATCGTTTCGATGCCCTTGTTCGGCGACAGCAGCCCGAAGGTCAGAACCACCTTCCGGTCGGCAAATCCAAGCACTGCTTTGGCGGCGTCCGGCGCTGCGAACGGCACGTCGGGAATGCCGTGCGCGACGAACGCGATCTTGTCGCGCTGCAGGCCGTAGACAGCGACGAGCAGTTCCACGCCCTTCTCGGCCATCACGATCACTTTCGCCGACAGCGCGCCGATGCGGCAGACCACTTCGCGCTGGGCGGCGGAAGGTTCGGCCAGAACCGTGTGGAACGTGGTGACGACCGGCATCGCCAGCAGTTCCAGAAGCCCCAGAACGTAGGCGCCAGCGGGGCCGCCGAAAATCCCGAACTCGTGCTGCAGCGACACCACGTCGTAGCGACCGCGATTGAGAAACGCGGCGGCAGCGGCATAGTCTTCGCGCACGCCGTCGGAGATCTGCAGGATCACGTCGGCCGGATAGCGGTAGCGGTTGGCGCCGTCGTTCATCGCGACGATGCCCGTCTCCAGCGCGGGTCGCGCGGCGCCGATCGCGCGGTGGATGTCGCCGGTGAAGGTCGCAATGCCGCAGCGGCGCGGAAGCGCGTTTCCGACGAAGGCTATCTTGGCGAGCCTTGGACGATCGACGTGCGGCATGCGGCACCTCCGGGTAAGTCGTTGGTTGCGAAGGCGATCCGCGGGCGGCGAAAACGTGTCGCCATGAAATCTGTTGTTTCGTGTTATGTGGGCGGGAGCGACGGGCGTTACAAGCGAATAGTTCCGGACGGCATTTCAGGACGGCAGGACGCCGAACGCGGCCGTGGATTCGCGCGCCGCCGCCGCCGCGCTATCGCCGGAAAGCGTTTTGAGGCACGATCCCGAAAACGGCGACGGGAGAGGACATTGAGCCGCAAGGTCATCATCACATGCGCGGTAACCGGCGCGATCCACACGCCGTCGATGTCGGCGGCCCTGCCCGTAACGCCCGACGAGATCGCCGAAGCGGCGATCGGAGCGGCAGAGGCGGGCGCGGCGATCGTCCACCTGCACGCGCGCAATCCGGTCACCGGCCAGCCGGACCAAACGCCGGAGGCATTCGCGCCGTTTCTCAAATCGATCAAGCAGCGCTCGAACTGCGTGGTGAACCTGACAACCGGCGGCGCGCCGACGATGCGGGTCGCCGAGCGCGTGCGCCCGGCCGCCGCGTTCAGACCAGAAGTTGCGTCGCTGAACATGGGCTCGATGAATTTCGGACTGTTCGGCATGCTGAACCGCTTCAAAGAATTCAAGCATCCGTGGGAGCACGCCTATCTGGCCGACAAGGACATTCTGTTCCGCAACACGTTCGCCGACATCGAGTACGTGATTGCGACGCTTTCGGCCGTCGGGACGCGATTCGAATTCGAGTGCTACGACACGGCCCATCTCTACAACCTCGCGCATTTTCTCGAGCGCGGCCTCGTGCGGGCGCCGCTCTTCGTGCAGACGGTTTTCGGGCTCCTTGGCGGCATCGGCGCGCACGCCGACGACGTGATGCACATGAAGCGCACTGCCGACCGGCTGTTCGGCGACGCCTATGTCTGGTCGGTGCTGGGGGCAGGCAGGCACCAGCTGCCGGTCGCGGCCATGTCGGCGGCGATGGGCGGCCACGTGCGCGTCGGTCTCGAAGATTCGCTGTGGGCCGGACCGGGACGTTTGGCGGAGTCCAACGCGCAGCAAGTGCGGCTTGCGCGCCAGATCGTCGAGGGCTTGGGCCTCGCGCTTGCCACACCCGACGAGGCGCGCGAAATGCTGGCGCTCAAAGGCGGCGACACGCTGGCCGTATGATCCGTACGCCGCGCCGTTTTCGGCGGCGGAAGGAGCGCGCTCCGGCCGCGCAGGCGCGCCGACCGCGGAGAACGAAAATTGTCGAACAAGAACAAAGGCGTCGCATTGTCGCGCGGTTGCCGCGATTGAAATTCGCAGATTTTGCAACAAGTTGCTGATGCCATGAGTTCGACTTTCTTTCCGCCGTCGCGCGCAGATGCGCTGGACCGTCTCGAACGTTTCGTGCCGGGCGCCGGTCGGCGCTATGCGGCGGGCCGAAATGCCGATCCAGGGCCCGGACGCGAAACTGCGGTCTCGAGGCTTTCGCCGTATCTGCGGCACCGAATCGTCACCGAAGCCGAGGTGGTTGGCGCGGTTCTGGCCCGGCATACGCTCGAGGCGGCCGAGAAATTCGTGCAGGAGGTCCTCTGGCGGACCTATTGGAAGGGCTGGCTTCAGCTGCATCCGGCGGTTTGGGCCCGCTTTCTCGACGCGCGCAACGCGCACGAGAAAACCGCCAAGGTCGCTGCCGCGGAACGCGGCGAGACCGGCATCGAAGGGTTCGACGATTGGGCGCGCGAGCTTGTCGAGACGGGCTATCTGCACAACCACGCGCGAATGTGGTTCGCTTCGATCTGGATTTTCACGCTGCGCTTGCCGTGGGCGCTCGGCGCCGATTTCTTCCTGCGGCATCTGATCGATGCCGATCCCGCGAGCAACACGCTTTCTTGGCGCTGGGTCGCGGGCCTCCACACGGCTGGAAAAACCTATCTTGCGACCCGCGACAACATCCAGCGTTGCACCGAAGGTCGCTTCGCCCCGCACGGCTTGGCCACACAAGCCGCCGCATTGGCCGAGCCGCCGCTTCCCCCCGCCCGCCTGCTTGCCCCCCTGCCGATGCCGGCGGTCGCAACGCCCGCACTCCTGCTGGTCACGCCGGAGGATATGCATCCCGAATCGCTGTTCGACACCCGAGACCGGTTTGCAGCCGCGATCGTCGCGGCCGATGCCGATGTGATGTGGGGCAGCAATGCCCGCCGCTTCATGCATCCGGCAGCTTCGGACGCGGCGGCGCGCGTTCAGCGCCATTTCGGCTGCCCCGTGCGGGTGTCGCCGACGCTCGATGCGGCGACCATCGTCGCGGCCGCACGCGAGGTCGGCGCGCGGCACGTCGCGACCGCCGAAGCACCCGTTGGACCGGTCGCCGACGCGTTGGCGCAGCTCGTCCCGGCGCTCGCCAAAGAAGGCCTTGCGCTCGCGTTCGTGCGCCGCCGCTGGGACAGCGCCTTCTGGCCGCATGCGACGCGCGGCTTCTTCCCGTTCAAGACGCGGATCCCCGGCGAACTGCGGGAGCTCGGTCTCGCATGAAGGCGCCGATCAACGTCGTTTGGTTCAAGCGCGACCTGCGGATCGCCGATCACCATCCATTTGCGCTGGCCGCCGAAGCAGGCCCGGTCCTGCCGCTCTATATCGTCGAGCCTGCCCTGTGGCGGCAACCGGACTCGTCGGCGCGGCAATGGGAATTCGCGGCCGAATGCCTTGCCGAACTTCAGGCCGATCTTGCGGCGCTCGGCCAACCGCTTCAGGTGATGGTCGGAGACGCGACTGCGATCTTCGACGGGCTGCATGCCCGCTTCGGCATAGCAGCCCTTTTCAGCCACGAAGAGACTGGCAACGGCTGGACCTACGCGCGCGACCGCGCCGTCGCGGCGTGGTGCAGAAGCGTGGGCGTGCCGTGGCGGGAATCGCGGCAATTCGGCGTGATCCGCCGGATCGGCACGCGCAACGGCTGGGCCCGCGCCTGGGACCGCGACATGGCGCAGACAATCGCAGCCGCCCCGGCCGCTCTGAAGCCGATCGAAACGGCAGGCCCGACCCGCGTGCCGAAAAGCGCCGAACTTGGCTTGCCGCCCGATCCGTGTCCGCACCGACAAACCGGCGGCCGAACCGCGGCGCTGGAAACGCTCGCAAGCTTTCTAGAAACGCGGGGCCGGGCGTACAGGTTCCAGATGTCGAGCCCCGTGACGGCGTTCGAAGCCAGTTCGCGCCTGTCGCCGCATCTTGCCTGGGGAACGATCTCGATGCGCGAAGTCGCACAAGCCACTTGGCGACGGTTGGCAAGCCTCGACCCTGCCGCCGATGCCGACGCGCCGGGTTGGCGCGCGTCGCTGCGCTCGTTCGCCGCACGCCAGCACTGGCATTGCCATTTCATGCAGAAGCTCGAAGACGAGCCGCGCCTCGAATACGAAAACCTGCACCGCGCCTACGACGGCGTCCGCCCGGACCGCGCCGATCCCGCCCGACTGGCCGCTTGGTGCGCCGGCGATACGGGCTATCCGTTCGTCGATGCCTGCATGCGCGCCCTCGACCTGCACGGTTGGATCAATTTCCGCATGCGCGCGATGCTGATGTCGTTCGCGAGCTACCATCTTTGGCTGCCGTGGCGCGACGCCGGGCTGCATCTGGCGCGCAAATTCGTCGATTACGAGCCCGGCATCCATTGGCCTCAGGTGCAGATGCAGTCCGGCACCACGGGCATCAACACGATGCGAATATACAATCCCGTCAAACAGGGATATGGCCAGGATCCGACGGGGATGTTCGTTCGCACCTACGTGCCGGAGCTCGACCGGGTCCCCGACGCGTTCGTCCACGAGCCTTGGCGCTGGGAGCGTGCGGCAGTCTTGCGCTATCCGCCGCCGATCGTCGACAATGCCGCGGCAGCCCGCGCCGCCCGCGACGCCCTCTACGCGCTGCGCCGCAGTCCGGACCACAAGGAGGCGGCGCGCCGCATCGTCGACAAACACGGCAGCCGCAAAGCCGGCATCGCGCCGAAGCGGCGTAAATCGAAGACCACCAAAGCCAGCCCGCGCGATCAGCAATTCGCCTTGGATGTTTGAGCGCCCCATGCAGCCCCTGCACAAACATCCCGCTCTCGCCGATCCGCGAATTGCCGGCCTCTTTTCGTTGGTTTCGGCGGCGCTGAAGGCGCCGCGCGGGCCCGCGCGGATTGCGGCGGCCTTGCTGCTTGGGTTCGTTTGCCACAGCCTGTTTGCAGTCGCTGTTCTCGCGATGGTCGCGGCCATGTTCTTCGGCATGAGCCGAAGCCTCGGCACGCTCGCATGGCCGTGGGCCGCGATCGCCAACGCGTTCCTGCTCCTGCAGTTTCCGCTCGCCCATTCGTTGCTGCTCACCCGGCGCGGGGACCGCGCACTTGCCCGCGCGGTCCCCAGCCCGCACGGCGCGATCCTTGCGACCACGACCTACGCCATCGTGGCATCGGCGCAGCTGCTCGCATTGTTCGCGCTGTGGACGCCGTCGGGCATCGTGTGGTGGCGGGCCGAAGGCATTGCGTTCTGGGCGGTCTCTTGCGCCTATGCCGCAAGCTGGCTGCTGTTGCTCAAAGCGAGCTTCGATGCGGGTGCCGAAGTGCAAACGGGCGCTCTAGGCTGGATGTCGCTTTTGGCGCGGATCCGTCCGGTTTTTCCCGACATGCCGACGCGCGGGCTGTTTCGCCTGGTCCGGCAGCCGATCTACGTTGCCTTTGCGCTGACGCTGTGGACAGTGCCGGTATGGACGCCCGACCAGCTGGCCGTCGCAATTGCCTTCACGCTCTATTGCCTGCTGGCACCGCGTCTCAAGGAAAAACGCTTCGCGGCGCGCTATCGCGAACGTTTTTTGCGCTACCGCGAACAGGTTCCCTACGCGCTGCCGCGTCTCGGCCGCGCGAAACACGCGGCAGATGCCGCAAAACAAAAGCCGCATGGCGGTCGAGGAGAAGCGCCGTGACGACCGAGCAACCCAAAACAACGGCCTATTACGACGGCGCGTGCCCGCTCTGCCGGGCGGAGATCGCCTATTACCGGCGCCAGGACAAAGAAGGCGTCGTCTGTTTCGTCGACGTCGCCGCGCCCGATGCCGCCACGCCCGAGGGAGTTACGCAAGCCCAGGCCATGCGGCGCTTCCATGTGCGCGGGCACGACGGCCAAGTTCGTTCGGGCGCTGCCGCATTCGCGGCAATCTGGGCGCAGTTGCCGGGCTGGCGTTGGGCCGCGCGCGTCGCGGCACTGCCCGGGGTGCTGCCGACGCTGGAACTGGGCTACCGCTTGTTTCTTCCGATCCGGCCTTATATTTCGCGCCTTGCCGGCCGCAAGCGCCACTAGCTTAGCGAAGGAACACGAGCAATGCGGATTGGAATCGTCGGCGCCGGCATGGCGGGCCTTGCTTGCGCCGAAGCGCTGTCACGCCGCAATTATGCGGTGCAACTGTTCGACAAGGGACGCGGCCCCGGCGGTCGAATGTCGACGCGACGCATTTCGACGTCCGTCGGCGAGGCGGCCTTCGACCACGGTGCCCCCGTTTTCACGGCTGCCGACCCGGCTTTTCGGCGGCGCCTCGAAGCGTGGATCGCAGCCGGCCTCGCGGCCCCATGGCCCGAAGCAGGTTCCGCAGCCTATGTCGGCACGCCGACAATGGGCGCGCCGATCCGGCAAATGGCGTCCGGTCAATCGGTCCGATTCGCAACGCGCGTGCTGAAGATCGAAGCGGCCAAGCCCGGCTGGCACCTCGTGCTCGACCACGGCGAAGCAGTCGAGGTCGATTTCGCCGTGGTTGCGACACCTGCAGAACAGGCCGGCGCGCTGTTGGACTCGATTGCGCCCGAGTTTGCTGCGCACGCCGCGGCCGTGCAAAGCACGCCTTGCTGGACCGCCATGCTCGCTTTTGCCGAAAAACTTCCGCCCCCGCGCGATTGCCTGCGCGGCGACGCGGGCGCCGAAATCGCTCTGGCGGCGCGCAACAACGCCAAGCCCGGCCGCTCGGGACCCGAGGCGTGGGTGCTGCAGGCCGCCCCCGACTGGTCGCGCAAGCATCTCGAAGCCGACCCGGCCTGGGTCGCGGACCAACTTGCGGCAGCCTTCGCGCGGCGCATCGATAATGAGTTGCCGCCGACGATCGTGCGGGCGGCGCATCGCTGGCGTTACGCAAATCCAGATGCAAACGGCCCCGGCCAGTTGCTCGACACCGGGTCGCGCCTCGGCGTCTGCGGGGATTGGCTCTTGGGCCCGGGCGTCGAAGCAGCATGGCTGTCGGGAACGGCCTTGGCAGCGCGCATCGCAGGCTGAGCGGCAGTCCCTTCAAGGCGCGCGGTCGCCCGTGCGCACCTATCCAGGCGAGCCTTGCGCAAGCGCGAACAGGCCGATCGATCCGCCAGTATTCGACCTTTTCGTGGACGCTCTTCAACAAAGCGCCCTTTACCTCGCGGCGGAAGGATCAACTCTTTCCCATTTTCGTTTTCCGGTTCCAACGCGACACCTGTATCGGGTTGTTGCGGTAGCGGTCTCTTTTGTCGAATTGATTCAGACGATCCTCGGTGTCATTCGCGTGACAAAGCTGTGGGCAACGATTTTAAGGATCACGCGACTGAAAGACATTTGTCATAGACGGCGCGTAATTTCTGCGCCATGCAAAAACAAACATCCGCACCCAAGAACATTCTTCTCGTCGTCGTCGATCAATGGCGCGGCGATTTCCTCCCGAAACTCGGCGCCGAATTCCTTCGCACGCCCAATCTCGACATGCTGTGCGAAGCAGGCACGACTTTCCGGAACCACTATACCCAAGCGGCCCCCTGCGGCCCGGCGCGCGCGAGCCTGCTGACGGGCCTCTACCAGATGAACCATCGCCAGGTTCAGAACACGATCCCGCTCGATGCGCGCTTCACCAATCTCGGCAAGGAACTGCGCGTCGGCGGCTACGACCCGGCCTTGATCGGATACACGACGACGACGCCCGATCCGCGCACGACCGGCCCCCACGATCCGCGCTTCTTCGTGCTCGGCGACATCATGGACGGGTTCCGACCCGTCGGCGCGTTCGAGCCCTACAAGGAAGCCTATTTCGCGTGGATGGCCAGCAAGGGATACGTGCTGCCCGAAGACCGAGAAGACATTTGGCTGCCCGAAGGGCCGGTCGATCCCAAGGGCGGCGCGACTGCGCGGGCCTCGCGCATACCGGCCGAACTCTCCGACACGGCCTGGTTCACGGACCGAGCGCTCACCTATCTCAAAGGTGCGCAAGGGCGGCCGTGGTTCCTGCATCTTGGCTACTACCGGCCGCATCCGCCTTTCGTGGCGCCGGCCCCCTACAACACGATGTACGACCCCGCCGACATGCCGCCGCCCGTTCGCGCCGCGTCGCCCGAGGCCGAGGCTGCCCAGCATCCGGTGATGGCGCACTATGTGGGCGCTTCGCAGCAGAGCAAGTTCTTCCAGGACGGCACGGGCCGCTCCTGCGACATGTCGGAAGCCGAAGTGCGCCAGATGCGCGCGACTTACTTCGGCTTGATGAGCGAGATCGACGCGCATCTCGGCCGCGTTTTCGACTTCCTGCGCGAGTCCGGCCAGTGGGACAATACGCTGATCGTATTCACGTGCGACCACGGCGAACAGCTTGGGGACCACCATCTGCTCGGCAAGGTCGGCTACAACGACGAATCTTTCCGCATCCCGATGATCGTGCGCGATCCCTCGCCCGCCGCCGATCCCGGACGCGGAAAGATCGTCGATCGCTTCACCGAAACGATCGACTGCATGCCGACGATCCTGCATTGGGCGGGACTGGCGATCCCGCGCCAGTGCGAGGGAAGCTCGCTGCTGCCCTTCTGCCATGGCCGCACGCCTGCGGACTGGCGCCGCGAAGTGCATTTCGAGTTCGATTATCGCGACATCTACTACTCGAAGCCCGAAACCGCGCTCGGCCTCACGATGGATACGGCCAACCTCGCCGTCATTCGCGACGAGAAATACAAATACGTGCATTTCCCGGCACTGCCGCCGCTGTTCTTCGATCTCGCGAAGGATCCCGGCCAGTTCGAGAACCGCGCAGACGACCCGGCCTATGCGCCGCTCGTCCTCCAATACGCGCAGAAAATGCTCGATTGGCGGCTCGCGCACGCCGATCGCACATTGACTCATTTCCGCGCCACGCCCGCCGGGCTCGAACAGCGCCCGATCCCGCAACCCGTTCCTCTCCAGGAGAATCGCCATGCTGCCGATTGATCGCCGCTCGATCCTCAAAACCGCGATCGCCGCACCCGCGATATTCGCGTCGGGCCGCGTATTAGCGCAAGGTAGCGACGCGCGCCCGGTCGTGCGCATCGCCGTGCAGCAGATCGTCAACGCAGGCGCTCTGGACGTCTTGCGCGAGCAGAGCAATGTGGGCGAGCGGGTATTCGCGAGCATCTTCGAGACGCTGATCGGCCGCAACCACCAGGGCCGAGGCGAAATGATCCCGGCCCTCGCGACCGAATGGAAGCGCATCGACGACCGCACGGTCGAACTCTCTCTGCGCCGCGGCGTGCGCTTCCACAACGGCGACGAACTGACGGCCGAAGACGTCGTCTTCACCTACGGACCCGAGCGCATGTTCGGCCCCGACGCGAGCGCGTCCCAGACGTTGTTCAGCGCCACCGCCGCCGCGCGCGGCGACGGCGTGCCGCCGGAGGTGACGGCTGTCGCGAAGCGCAATTGGCCGTCGCTCGAAAAGATCGAGATCGTCGACCGCTACACGGTGCGCTTCGTCAACAAGACGCCGGACGTCACGCTCGAAGGGCGCATCCAGCGCTACGGCAGCGAGATCGTATCCAAGCGCGGCTTCGCCGAAGCGGCGAATTGGCTTGCCTTCGTGCAGAAACCGATCGGCACCGGTCCCTACAAGGTCAAAGAATTCAAGGCCGATCAGTTACTCGTGCTGGAAGCGCACGACGCGTATTGGGGCGGGCGCCCGCCGATCCGAGAGGTTCGGTTCATCGCCATTCCGGAAGTAACCAGCCGCGTCAACGGCTTGCTTTCCGGCGAATTCGATTTCGCCTGCGACCTGCCGCCCGACCAGATCGCGGGCGTGGAACGCAACGGCCGCTTCGAAGTAGTCGGAGGCCTCATCGGCAACCACCGCATCATGGTGTTCGACAAAAACCACCCGCAGCTCGCCGATGCGCGCATCCGGCAGGCCGTCACGCACGCGATCGACCGCCAGGCGATCGTCGACTCGCTGTGGGCCGGCCGCACCAAAGTGCCCAACGGTCTGCAATGGGAATACTACGGCGACATGTTCCACGCCGATTGGCGCGTGCCCGCTTACGATCCGGCGCGCGCGCGCGAACTGCTGCGCGCGGCAGGCTATCGCGGCGAACCGATCCCGTTCCGCCAGCTCAACAACTACTACACCAACCAGAATGCGACCGCGCAGGCCGTGACCGCGATGCTGTCGGCGGTCGGGCTCAACGTGCAGATCCAGATGCGCGAGAACTGGCAGCAGATCTTCGACAAGACCGGCGGTCGCGCGCTGCGCGACTGGTCGAATTCGGCGCCGTTCGCCGACCCGGTGAGTTCGATCGTCAACCAGCACGGCCCGAACGGCCAGCAACAGCAGGTTGGCGAATGGGCGAATGCCGAATTCAACGGTCTCTCGGGCGAGCTCGAAAGCTCGACCGACCGCGCGCGCCGCAAGGCGGTCTTCGGTCGTCTGCTCGAGATCGCCGAGCGCGAAGATCCCGCCTACACGGTTTTGCACCAGAACGCGACCTTCACGGGCAAGCGCAAGGACGTCCAATGGAAACCGGCACCCTCGTTCGTGATGGATCTGCGGGCGACGAACTACATTCCCGCCCGGACCTGAACGGCACGCCGGTCGCGCGTCTGTCGATCCGGAATCTGAAGGTCGGATTCGAAGCGCGCGGCACGCGCATCGACGTGCTGCACGGCATCGATCTCGACGTGGCCGCCGGACGCACGCTCGGCATCGTCGGCGAAAGCGGCTGCGGCAAGAGCGTCACGATGATGGCGGCTATGGGGCTGTTGGGCAAACGCGGTTCCGTGTCGGGCAGCATCCGCATCGACGGCGAGGAGCTTGTCGGCAAGACCGAACCGGAAATGGAGAAGGTTCGCGGGCGCCGTATCGCGATGATCTTCCAGGACCCGATGAGCTCGCTCAATCCGGTCCATCGCATCGGCACGCAAATCTGCGAGGCGCTCGCGCTGCACCGCGGCCTGCGCGGCGGCGCCGCCGCCGCCGAAGCGGTCCGCCTGCTCGACCGGGTCGGCATTACCGCCGCGCGGCGGCGCTTGTCGGAATATCCGCACCAATTGTCGGGCGGCATGAACCAGCGCGTGATGATCGCCATGGCGCTTGCGGGCACGCCCGACATTCTCATCGCGGACGAGCCGACGACGGCCCTCGACGTGACGATCCAAGCCCAGATCCTCGATCTGCTGCGCAGCCTTCGGGACGAGCAGAAAATGGCGATCGTGCTGATCACGCACGATCTGGGCGTGGTGGCCGAGATGGCCGAAACTGTCGCGGTCATGTATTGCGGGCGCGTCGTCGAACTGGCGCCCACGGCCCGGATCTTCGCCGACCCGCGCCATCCCTATACGCAAGGCCTGCTTGCCTCGCTGCCGACCATGCATTCGCGCGGCGAGGAGCTGCGGCCGATTCCGGGCGTGGTGCCCGACCCCAGCCAACTGCCCGGCGGCTGCGCTTTCGCGCCGCGCTGCGCGCAGGCGAGTCTCGCCTGCAGCAAAGTGCCCTCGTTCGCGGCGCACGCGCCCGGCCATTGGCGCGCCTGCCACGCCGACATGCGCGGTGCCGCATGACGCAAGCCCTCCTGCAGGCCGACGGCGTGGTCAAGCACTACCGGGTGCGCAAGCCGGGCGACCTGTTCGGGCGTCGCGCGTATCTGAAGGCCGTCGACGGCGTCAGCCTTGCGATTCCCCGCGGGCGCACGCTCGGCGTGGTCGGCGAAAGCGGTTGCGGCAAATCGACGTTGGGCCGCCTGCTGCTCGGCATGGAAACGCCGACGGCCGGCAGCGTTCGTTTCGCCGGCGAGGCCTTGCCGGAGGCCGACACGGATGCGTGGCGGGCGGGCCGACGCCGCATGCAGATGATCTTCCAGGACTCGCTTGGCGCGCTCGACCGTCGCCTTTCGGTCGGCGAACAGATCGCCGAACCTTTGGAGATCCACAATGTCGGTCCGTCGGACCGTCGCGCACGGCGCGTCTCGGAACTCCTCGACGCGGTCGGCCTCAGCAAACAACTCGCGCAGCGCTACCCCCACGAACTGTCCGGCGGCCAGCGCCAGCGCGCGGTGATCGCGCGCGCGCTCGTGCTCGAACCGGACCTGCTCGTCTGCGACGAGCCGATCTCGGCGCTCGACGTGTCGATCCAAGCCCAAATCGTCAATCTGCTGCAGACGCTGCAGCGCCGCCTGGGCATCACGTTCGTGTTCATCAGCCACGACCTCAAGATCGTCCACTACATCAGCGACGAAATCGCGGTCATGTATCTGGGCCGCATCGTCGAGCGCGGTCCGCGCGACCGCGTTTTCGATCGACCCGTCCATCCCTACACGAAGGCGCTTGTCGCGGCAGTCCCGGTCGCGGACCCCTCGCGGCCGCGCAGCCGCGTACTCGTGCATGGCGATCCGCCGAGCCCCTTCGAGCTGCCGCAGGGTTGCCGATTCCACACGCGTTGCCCGCTTGCGGTGGCCAAATGCCGCGAGATCGAGCCCGGCCTTGCCGATCTCGGCAGCGGCCACCACGCGGCCTGCCATCTCGCCGTCCCGACGGCGACGGCCGAAAAGGCGGCCTGAACCATGCTGCGCTTCCTTGCCGGAAAAATCCTTCGCGCGCTCGCGACTATCCTGTTCGTCGTCACCTTCGCGTTCATCGTGCTGCGCTTGTCGGGCGACCCCGCCCTGATGATGATGGGACCGGAAGCGCCGCCCGAGGCGATCGCGGCATTCCGTGCTGCCTGGGGCCTCGACCAGCCGCTGTGGCAGCAGTACATCGACTATTTCGGCGCGATCGCGCAGGGCGATCTCGGCGTGTCGATGCGCGACCGCAAACCTGCCCTGGACCTGGTGCTCGACCGCCTGCCGATTACGCTGGCGCTGATGCTGCCCGCCCTCGCCGTGAAGCTGTTGGTCGGCATCCCCGCCGGCATCTATGCCGCTCTGCATCGCGACACTTGGATCGACCGCGCGACGATGGCGTTTTCGGTCGCCGGCTATTCGGTGCCGAATTTCGTTTTGGGACTTCTGCTCGTTCTGCTGTTTGCCGTCAATCTGCGCTGGCTGCCGTCGAGCGGGGCCGAATCCTGGCGCCACGCGATTTTGCCCGTGATCGTGCTGGGTACGGCAGGTGCGGGCATTCTTGCGCGCTTCACGCGTTCGACGATGCTCGAAGTACTCGGCCAGCCCTATGTGCGCACCGCGATCGCAAAGGGCGTCCCGTGGTATCGGGTCGTGAACTGGCATGCCCTGCCCAACGCCGCGATCCCGACGGTCACGGTGGTCGGCTTCATGGTCGGCAGCCTCATCGCAGGCGCCGTGGTCACCGAAAGCGTTTTCGCCTGGCCCGGCATCGGCCGCCAGTTGGTGCTGGCGGTGTCGCAGCGCGACGTCGCAGTCGTGCAAGTGATCCTGCTGCTGGTCGCAGGCTCGATGGTCGCGAGCAACTTCACCGTCGATCTTCTGTATGGCTGGCTCGACCCGCGCGTGCGCACAGCGCCCAAACTGGAACCTTGAGATGCCCGCGGATACGACAGCAGCCGTCGCATCCCCGTCGCTGCTTGGCGCATGGCGGCGCGCGCGCCGCACGATGGCGGGCTGCCCGTTCTTCGTTGCCGTCTGCATCGCGTGGCTCGTCGCCACGGTCGCGATAGCACTGACGGTCGAACTCGTGTCGCCCTACCATTACGCGCAGATCGATCTGCGCGCGCGGCTGCAGCCGCCCGTGTTCCTGGGCGGCGATTGGCGGCATTTCCTGGGCACCGACGAGCTCGGCCGCGACGTTGCCAGCCGCCTGTTCTATTCGATCCGCATGAGCCTGCTCGTGGCCTTGCTCGGCACCGCCATTGGGGCGGCCATCGGGACGCTGCTCGGGTTCGTCGCCGCGCATTTCCGCGGCTGGGTCGACGATCTCGTCATGACCTTCGTCGACTTCCAGGCCTCGATGCCGTTCATGATCATTGCTCTCTCGGTTCTCGCCTTCTTCGGCAACTCGCTGCCGCTGTTCATCGCCCTGATGGGGCTTTTCGGCTGGGAGCGCTACACGCGCCTCGTGCGCGGCATGACGCTGTCGGCCAAAGAACACGGCTACGCGATCGCGATCCGCCAGCTGGGCGCCTCGCCCTGGCGCGTCTACGGGCGCCACATCCTGCCGAACATCGCGAGCGTGCTGATCGTGAACATCACGCTGAATTTTCCCGAACACATCATCCTCGAAACCGGCCTGTCCTTTCTGGGGCTCGGCGTGCAGCCGCCGCTGACCAGCCTCGGCAACATGGTCGGGCACGGCCGCGAGTATCTGCAATCCGCATGGTGGATCGCGGTGTTTCCGGGTCTTGCGATCGTGTTCACGACTCTTTCGATGAGCATCGTGGGCGACTGGGCCCGCGATCGGCTCGACCCCACTTTGCGCTGATCCTTGGAGGAACAATGACGATAGATCCTGTCCGCCGCCGCCTTGTGGCCTCCGCCCTTGCGGCCCCGTTTGCAGCGCGTTTGCCCCATGCCTTCGCCCAGGCCGACCGCCGCCCGATCATGAACATCGCGGTCGCCGAATTGCCGCCGACGCTGGAGCCGGCCAACGAGCTCAGCAATGTCGGCACGCGTGTCACCTATTCGATTTTCGACACGCTTATCCGACGCGATTTCCTCGGCTCGCCCGACGGCGGCGGTTCGGCTCTCAAGCCCCATCTCGCGGAATCGTGGGAGCGCCGCGGCCCGCGCGAGCTCATCGTGCGGCTGCGCCGAGACGTGAAGTTCCACAACGGCGACACGCTCGGCGCGGACGACGTCGTTTTCACCTTCGCCGAAGGGCGCCTCTGGGGCGCCAAGCCTTCCATCGTCGAAGGCCCGGCCTATTTCGGCGTCCTCGAATCGGTGACCGCCCTCGACGCCTATACAGTGCGGTTCCTCACGCGATCGGCGGACGTTCTTCTCGAGCAGCGCCTGTCTTCCTGGGCGTCTTGGATCGTGAACAAGCGCGCGTACGAAAGCCTGGGCATGGACGGGTTCGGCCAGGCGCCGGTCGGCACCGGACCTTTCCGCGTGCGCCGCTTGGCGCGCGACCAGATCGTCGAGCTGGAAGCCTTCGACGATTATTTCATGGGCCGACCGACCGCACGCCAAGTTAACTTCCGGGCGGTCCCCCAACTTGCCACGCGCCTTGCCGGCTTGGCTGCGGGCGAGTTCGACATGATCACAAACGTGCCGCCCGACCAGATTGCGGTCATCAATCGCGGACGCGATATCGAAGCACGCTCGGTCGTTCTCGCCAACAGCCATATGCTCACCTACAACGACAAAGGCCCGGCGATGGGCGACAAGCGCGTGCGCCAGGCGCTGTCGATGGCGATCGACCGCAAGGCGTTGGTCGACGGATTGTGGCTTGGACAAGCGGTGGTTCCGCCGAGCCACAATTACCCCGAATTCGGCGACATGTTCCTGCAAGGGCGCCAGCTGCGCCACGACCCGGCCGAAGCGCGGCGTCTGCTGCGCGAGGCGGGCTACCGCGGCGAGCCGATCGTGTACCGGGCAGCGCCGCACTACTACACCCGCTCCCTCGACGCAGGCCAAGTCGTCATCGAGATGTGGAAAGCGGTGGGCGTCGATGCGCGGCTTCAGGTCGTCGAGAATTTCACCCAGATGCGCGCTGCGGGCGCTCAGGTCGGCCAATGGTCGAATTCCACCCGGTTGCCCGATCCGCTCGGCGCGCTCTGGGTGTCGTGGGGCCCGGCGGGCAATCCGCAGCGCCTCAAGGAATGGAACAGCGCGGA
>JBILXZ010000083.1:0-8401 GCA_044378015.1 Tagaea sp. | reverse complement strand
ACGGGAAACGGCCAAGTCGTCGCGTTGCCCATGTCGCCGGGGATGCGCGGAAAACGCGCCTTCAGCATCAGAATGCCGAGCCTTGCGCCGTAAAGCGGCTTGCCGCCTCTCGCCGTTCGGCCGTCGTCGCGCATCTTCGAATCCTTTTCTCCGCAAATCGCAGACGGTCGATCAAAGCGCATTGGAACGAAGTGCGCCAGTCCGCCGCATGGTGCGCGGCGTGCCAAACGTGACAGATGCGCGGTACCCGGCGCCGAACGCGTGGCGCTTCATATTGCCCCGTGTGCTTTGGTATGATGTGCCGGTCGAGGATCAAGCAGGGAGAACAACGTGGACAAGGTCACAATCGTGCTGCTCGTCGCAATGTTCGGCGTTGCGTTGCTTGTATTCCGCGAACCGTTCTGCTGGTACTTCAAGATCAACCAGACGCTCGAGAACCAGCGCAAAATCCTGGCGAAACTCCAGGCACAGAGCGGCGATCCCAAGGCCTGAGCGCCAACGAAAACCGATCGCCGGGGTGGCGGATGGGGTGAGATTCGAACTCACGGTCGGCTTGCACCGACGGCGGTTTTCAAGACCGCTGCCTTAAACCGCTCGGCCACCCATCCGCACCGCAGCGCCGACGATGCCCCGCTTTATAGCCGCGGACGCAAGCGCAGGCTAGAGCAGGGGCGCGCGCCGCACGCCGGGTCCGTTCGTGCGTAGATTCCGAGGCTCCGGGGACGAACCTGCTTCTGGCACCAAGCGACCGGCGAGCCGCTTCGTCCCCGATTGCGGCAGGTAACCGGAACGGTTCGAAGACATGGTCCATCGACGCGCGATCGTTCTCGGCGGCCTCGCCGCAGCGGCAGCCGGCACCGCTTACGCGAGCATATCGCGGATGGGGACGATGTCCGAATACAAGGCTGCCGCTGCGGTCGCACGCCGCGTGCCGCAAATCGCGCCGGACACGCACGATTTGATCCGCTATGCGACCCTCGCCGCCAACAGCCACAATACGCAGCCTTGGCGTTTTCGCAGCACGCTCGGCGGCATCGACATCCTCGCCGACAAGACCCGTCGCTTGGCGATCGTCGATCCGGACGACCATCATCTGTTTGCGAGCCTCGGCTGCGCTGCGGAGAACCTCTTGATCGCGGCAGGTGCTGGAGGCGGGATCGGTGCGCTCGGCTTCGATGCGCCGACTGCCGATACAGTCTCGCTCGCTTTTTCGAAGGCGCCCCCGACCGAGCGCGACCTTTGCGACGCGATTCCGATACGGCAATCGACGCGGGGCGAATTCGACGGAAAAGCGGTGCCGACGAGCGCGCTTGCGAAGCTCGCCGCGGCCGCCGCGGTCGTGCCGGGGGTGGATCTCGTTCTTGTCACCGAACGCATCCAGATCGACCGTATTCGCGACCTCGTGCTTGCGGGCAACGGCGCGCAAATGGCCGACCGCGCCTTCCGGCGCGAACTCGCGGGCTGGCTGCGCTTCAACCCGCACCAAGCGCTTGCGGCCGCCGACGGTCTGTTCAGCGCCACAAGCGGCAACGCGACGCTGCCGAGTTGGCTCGCGCCGCTGCTGTTCGACATGGTCTTCAAGGCCGACGCCGAGAACGACAGATACGCCCGGCAGATTGCCTCGTCGGCCGGGATCGCCGTGTTCGCGGCGCAACGCGACGACCGCGCGCACTGGGTCGCGGCCGGGCGCGCATGCCAGCGCTTCGCGCTGCAGGCTACAGCGCTTGGCATGAAACACGCCTTTTTGAACCAGCCGGTCGAGGTCGCAAGCCTGCGCCCGGAACTCGCGCGCCTCGTCGGCTTGCCCGGCCGCCGTCCGGATATCGTCATGCGTTTCGGCTACGGGCCGGCTTTGCCGTATTCGCTGCGCCGTCCGGTCGCGGCCGTTCTGGCGTGATTCGATCGCTTTTAGAATTCTTCGGTTTTCGGGTTGGCGCGGTTGCGCTTCGCGCACGCAACGGCCTACAGTGCATGCCGTAAAAAATGAGCGGCGGCGACTTCCAACTCTATCTTTCGAAGCTTTTCTGGCTCGTGGCCGAGCCGGCGAGCCTGCTGCTGTCGATCTGGATAGCTGGCTGCTTGGTTCTGTGGACGCCGTGGTGGCGGTTCGGCCGTTTGCTTGTCTGCCTTGCCGCCGCGCTGTCGTTGGCGGTCGCGATGTTCCCGCTGGGGCAAATGGCTTTGCACCCGATCGAGGACCGGTTTCCGCCGCGCGCCACGCTTCCGCCGCGCATCGACGGCATTCTCGTGCTCGGCGGCGTGATCGATTACTACGTGATCGGCAAGCGCGGCGTGCCCTCGTCGCAACTGGCTGCCGGCAGCCCGCGGCTCGACGCCTTCATCGAACTTGCGCGCCGCTATCCGGCCGCCCGGCACGTGTTCACCGGCGGCTCGATCGAACTCATCGACGGCAAGGACACCGAGGCCGACGTCGTCCGGCGCATTTTCGCGCGCATCGGCCTCGACACCACGCGCATCATCTTCGAGAACCAGTCGCGCAACACCTACGAAAACGCGATGCTGAGCCTCGCGCTCATCAAGCCGGAACCGGAAGAAACCTGGCTGCTGATCACCTCGGCGCGCCACATGCCGCGCGCGATCGGCACGTTCCGCAAGGCGGGCTGGCCGCATCTTCTGGCCTACCCGATCGATTTTGCGACCGATCCCAACCAGCCCTTCGACAGCGCTTTCCGCCTCGGGCACAATCTGAACTTTCTGTCCGAAGCGATCCGAGAATATATCGGCCTCGCCTATTACCACAAACTCGGGCGCACGGACGCGCTGTTCCCAAGCCCCGATCCGGAAGTGCCCGAGAGCGAGCCGGAACCGCCGCCCGCCGACGAAGGCTAGAGCGCGAGATCCCGATTAACCTCACCTTAATCGTGAGGGTGGCATTCTGCCGATCCTTGCACGCCCACCCGGGAGAGTTGCCATGATCTCTCTGGCAAAGCGAAATGCCGTGACAGTCATCGGCGGCGGCGAGAACACGATCGTGTTCTCGCACGGTTTCGGCTGCGACCAGACGGTTTGGCGGCAACTCGCGGCGCATTTCGAAGCGAGCCACAAAATCGTCTGCTTCGACCATGTCGGATCGGGCCGATCTGATCCGAACGCCTACTCGAAAGCGCGCTACGCAACGCTCGACAGTTACGCGCAGGATACGGTCGAAATCGCGCACGCCTACGGCGTCGGCGCCGTGACGCTCGTCGAGCACTCGGTCGGCGCCATGATCGCGATGCTGGCCGCGGCGCGCGCGCCCGCAAGCTTCGCGAATCTTGCCATGATCGCGCCGTCGCCGCGCTACCTCGACGACGGCGACTATCGCGGCGGCTTCTCGCGCAGCGACATCGACCAGCTTCTCGAATATCTCGAAAGCAACTACATCGGCTGGAGCGCCGCCTACGCGCCGGTCATCATGGGCAATGCCGACCGACCGGAACTCGCGGAGGAACTCGGCGAAAGCTTCTGCCGCATGGACCCCGAGATCGCGAAAGACTTCGCGCATGCGACTTTTCTGTCCGATTGCCGCGCCGTCCTGCGGACGGTGCGCGTGCGCAGCCTCGCTCTCCAATGCAGCAGCGACCCGATCGCGCCCGTTTGCGTCGGCGAGTACGTCGCGCGCACGATGCCCGACTGTCGGTTGGCGATGCTGCGCGCGACGGGCCATTGTCCGCACCAATCCGCGCCCGACGAGGTCGCCGCCTGCATTCGCGCGTTTCTGGCGCAAAGATGAGGGCCCGTCCGCAGTGAGCGCGCAATTCGACTATTTCGACGAAGCGCCTTGCGGCTACGCGGTGTGCAACTCAGACCGCACCGTTCGGCGCGTCAACCGCACGCTTCTCGACCTCGTCGAATTGGCAGCGACGGACATCGTCGGGAAAATGTCGATCGGCGATCTGTTCGACGTCGGCGGACGGATATTCCTCGATAGCCGGATTCTGCCGGTGCTTCTGACCGCCGGCAAGGTGGAAGAGATCGCCTGCAATCTCGTCGGCAAAACGGGGGCGAACATTCCATGCCTGATGTACGGCAAGCTCACGTCGTCTGACGAATACGTTTTCTCGTTCTTCGCGATACGCGAACGTCGGCGGTTCGAGCGCGAAATCCAGACCGCACGGCGCGACACGCAAAACGCGCTCGAACACGCCGAGGCCGCGCAGCGTTCGAAAGCGCTTTTCTTCGCCTCGATGAGCCACGAAATGCGCACGCCGCTCAACGCCATCATCGGCTTTTCCGACATCATGGCGATGGAGCTTTTCGGACCGGTCGGCAGCGCGCGCTACAAGGAATACGCCGGCGACATCGGCAAATCGGCACGCCATTTGCTGAGCCTGATCGACGATCTGCTCGATCTCAGCCGCGCCGAAAGCGGGGCCGACCCCGGCGGCGAAAAGACCGTCGAAATAGACGGGGTCCTGGAAGAGGCGATGCGGACCGTCCATCCGATCGCGGCGGCGGCGGGCGTGGAGATCGTTCTGCGTTCGGCGCAGAAACGCTTGCGCGCCGTCGGCGAAAGGCGTGGGCTGCTGCAGATCGTTCTCAATCTGCTTTCCAACGCGATAAAGGTGAGCCCGAGCGGCGCGCCTGTTCTGATCGAGGTCGCGCGCGCGGCGCGCCATGTTTCCATCACCGTCCGCGATCGCGGTCCCGGCTTTTCGGAATTCATGCGTGCGAATTTCGGCGAGGCCTACGCGCAAGACCCCGAGAAGACCGTCGCGCACAAAGGCACGGGCCTCGGCCTTGCGATATCCAAACGCCTTGCGGCGAGCATGGGCGGCAGCCTGTCGCTCGGCGAGACGCGCGACGGGGCGGCGCTGGTCCTCAAACTGGCGTTGGCGGCATAGAGCGAGCGGATCGGGGCGCTGCGCGGGCCCAGGCCGCAAGCCGCGCGGCGTCCGGCTTGTCGTTCCAGAAATCGACTGCCAACGCGCCGGACGGCGCGACGCGCACGCCGCAGCACGCACCCGTGCCCACACCCAGCTTGCCGTCGCGTTGGGCGTTCGCGAAAAACGCCGGATCCAGCTTGGCGAAATAGCGCAGCACGCCTTGCGAACTGCAAAGCACCGGCACGCAACCCGGCGCGCCGCGCGCGAGTTCCCGCACAAGCGACGCAGCACCCCCCGCGATTTCGGCTTCTTCCGGCGCCCAGTTCTGCCCCTGCGGCCACGCGCAGCGCCGGTTCCAATCTTCGAGGATTGCCGACCCGACCCGCGCCGCGATCGCGGCATCGGTCAATCCCTCCCAGTCCCCGTAGTCGATTTCGCGCAGACGCGCGTCGAGGGTCGGCGCCACGTCGAATCCGCGCGCGACGAAATCGCGCGTGCGCTGGAGGGGCCCCGCCAGGAACGGCCCCAGGCAAAGACCGGCCGCACGGGCGGCGGCCGCGAATGTCTGCGCTTGCGCCACGCCTCTTTGCGTGAGCGGAAGGTCCGAGCGCGCGCCGACGCGCGTGGGAACCGCGCCGTCTTCGAACGTGTTGCCGTGGCGCACGAGCAGCAGACGGCGCATCAGCCGAGCCTTTGCGTGCCGTCGTAGCGGGAAAGCAGCTCGCCCTCGCGCGCGACGATGGCTTCAGCTTCGGCGAGGTCGGTCGGGCTGTCGATCGACCAATGCGTGCGGCCGCGATAGTCGCACAGCACCACGCGCATGCGCATGCCGTTCTCGAGCGCGCGCAACTGCTCGAGCTCTTCGGCGCGCTCGAACGGCCCCATCGGAAAGCCGACATAGTCGGCCAGCGCATCGCGCCTGTAGGCGTAGATGCCGATATGCCGATAGAGCGGCGGATCGTCGTCGGGCTTTTTGACGAACGGGATCAGGCTTTTCGAAAAATACATCGCGTCGCCGAAGCGGTCGAAGGTCACGGTCGTGCCGCCGGCTTGGCCGTCGGCCTTCTGGCGTTTGAGCGCCGCAAAGGCCGCTGCCGACATTTTCGTCGCCAAGGTGGCGATGCGGATGCCGGGGTTCGCGAGCATCGCCTCGGCCAAGGCGCCGATCGCCCAGGGCGGGGTGAGCACGGCATCGCCTTGCAGATTGACGATCGCGTCCGCTTGGAGGTCGAGCGCGTCGACCGCCGCTTTCGTGCGCTCGGTGCCGTTACGGCAGGATTCGGGCGTCATCACCGCTTCGCCGCCGACGGCGGCGACTGCCCGCGCGATACGGGCATCGTCGGTCGCGACCACCACGCGGTCCACGCCCGCCGCAGCCTTGGCGATCGCCCAGACCCGAACGAGCATCGGCAGGCCCGCAACCAGCGCCAACGGCTTGCCCGGGAAGCGCGTCGAAGCAAATCGCGCGGGGATGACGACGGCAACGCCCATGGGAACCAACCTTGTCGAGTTTTCCGAACGAACCGGAAAGTGCCCCTTTTCCGTGGCTTGCGCAACATGCCGGGGCGTCGCAAACCGCAACAATTCGCCAATTGCGCATCTTGGCTGCGGCGTGGCACTTGATAGCCATGGATATGCAAACGAGTCGGCGCGCTGTGCTGGCGGGAGCTGCGGCTGCGGTCGCTCTGCCGTCCCTGGCGCTTGCCAACGACATGCCCTTTGATGCATGGCTGCGCGGTTTTCGCGAGGAGGCGCTGCAGAAAGGCCTCCGGCGAACGACGCTCGACCAGGCTTTTGCCGGCGTGGCGCCGCTCGCGCGCATCCTCGAACTCGACCGCGCCCAACCCGAGGTGTGGCTTACGTTCGAGCAGTATTTCGCGCGCGTGGTCAATCGCGTGCGCATCGATACCGGGCGCCTGCGCTTGGCCGAAAACGGCGCCCTGCTCGGGCAGGTCGTGCAGCGCTATCCCGTGCAGCCGCGCTTCATCGTGGCGCTGTGGGCCGTGGAAACCGATTTCGGGCGCCTCACCGGCGGACACAATGTTTTTGCGGCCCTTGCCACGCTTGCCTACGACGGCCGCCGTTCCGCCTTTTTCCGCGAAGAGCTGCTCAACGCCTTGCGCATCGCCGACAAGGGCGTGATGAGCCCGGCCGAAATGCGCGGCTCGTGGGCGGGGGCAATGGGACAGAGCCAGTTCATGCCGTCGTCCTATCTCGCCTACGCGGTCGATTTCGACGGCGACGGCAAGGCCGACATCTGGAACACCCGCGCCGACGTTTTCGCCTCGATCGCCAACTATCTCGTCAGGGTCGGCTGGAAATCGGACGAAACCTGGGGGCGACAGGCGCAGCTTCCGATGGGTTTCGAGCGCGCGCTCGTCGACCACAACAACGTCTGGAAGCCGCTTGCCGAGTGGCAGGAACTCGGCGTGCGCCTGCCCGACGGGCGCGACCTGCCCGTGCGCGACTTGCGCGCGGCGATCGCGCAGCCCGACGGCGACGGCGCGCGCGCCTTTCTGGTCTATCCGAATTTCCGCGTCATCATGCGCTGGAACCGCTCGGTCAATTTCGCAGCCTCCGTTGGACTGCTTGCCGACGCGATCGGCGAGGTTTAGCTTTTTCGAGAACGTTGCCTGCGTCTTTTCGATTCGGGCGCAAATTCTGGGGTTTTCGGCATCGTGATTGCGTCAACCAAGCGTCTCCGGGCGATATTCGCTGTATCGGCGGCAACGCTGGCGCTAGGTGCTTGCGCCGAGCTCAAATTCGGCGTGAATGCCGTCAAGAAAATCCAGGGCCCGGCCGAACAGGCCGCGCCGCCGCCTGTTCGGCCGCAGGGCATCTACAAGGTCGGCGAGCCCTATCAGATTGCCGGGGTTTGGTACTATCCGGCCGAGGACTGGTCCTACGCCGAGACCGGCATTGCCTCCTTCTACGGCGGCGAGCGCAGCGGCATCGATTTCCATGGCAGGCTCACCGCAAACGGCGAGCTTTACGACATGAACGCGCTGACGGCCGCGCACAAAACGTTGCCGATGCCGAGTCTGGTGCGCGTGACGAATCTCGAGAACGGCCGGTCGATCGTACTGCGCGTGAACGACCGCGGGCCGTTCGCGCGCGGCCGCATCATCGACCTGTCGCGCCGCGCCGCCCAACTGCTGGGTTTCGAGGGGCAGGGGACGGCGCGCGTGCGCGTCGAAATCCAAGCGGCTGAAAGCCAGCGTCTCAAAGCCGCTCTCACGGGCCGCGACGAGAACCAGACGATCGCGGCCGTCCCGCGCACCGCCGTGGCGTCCGATGCATTGCCGCCGCCGCCCGGCGCGCGCGAGACGCGGACCCAGGGCGCTGCACTTCCCCCGCCGTCGGCGACCTTGCCCGCAGCGCGCGCCGATCCCGCTCGCACGGCCCAGCCGTCCACGCGCCAGGGGCGCCCGCGCGAGACCCAGGCGCCGTTGGCCCGCCAGGCAGCCCCGATACAGACGCAGGCCGCAAACGATCCCGCACCTGCCGCAGCGTCGGCGCCGAACGCGGCGCCGGCAGCGCGTACGTCCCAACCGGCGACGGGCCGAAACAATCAG
>JBILXZ010000040.1:0-32050 GCA_044378015.1 Tagaea sp. | reverse complement strand
AAGCTCGACCGCGAGGGCCTGCTGGCTTCGCTGAACGAGCTGGGTGCCTCTGCCCGCGTCGCGGCGCAGTAGGCGGCCGCCAAGAGGAGAGACGAACATGAGCAACGCGCTGGTTCCCGCCGACAAGGGTACGGCCGCCAAGACGACGGGCTCGAACGTCGCCAACGATTTCGTCACGATGACGGTGGCCGACCAGCTTTTCGGCATTCCCGTGCTGACCGTGCAGGACGTGCTGGGCCCCCAGCGCATCACGCGCGTGCCGCTCGCACCGCCCGAAGTGGCGGGTGCCCTCAATCTGCGCGGGCGCATCGTCACGGCGTGCGACGTGCGCCGCCGCCTGGGCCTGCCCAAGCGCGAGGGCACGGAGCAGGGCATGAACGTGGTGGTGGACCACAAGGGCGAGCTCTACGCGCTGATGGTGGACGGCGTGGGCGAAGTGCTGTCGCTGTCGTCGGACACCTACGAGCGCAATCCCAATACGCTCGATCCGCGCTGGCGCGAAGTGTCGGGCGGCATCTACCGGCTCAAGGGCAAGCTTCTGGTCGTGCTCGAAGTCGCTCGCCTGCTCGCCTTCAAGCGCGGCCCGGGCTCGGAAGCGGCCTAACTCGATTAATCCGCTGTTTTCGGCATCTGCGATCCGGTGTTGCGCCGCATGTCTCCGGCAAATCCCGTAACCTATTTCGAGATACCCGTCGCCGACATGGACCGCGCGGTGCGTTTCTACGAGGCGGTTTTCGAGACCGATCTCGAGCGCCGACGGATCGACGGCTACGAGATGGCGCTGTTCGCGTTCGAGCCGGGCGCCCAAGGTGCGACGGGCGCACTGGCCAAAGGCGACGTCTACGTTCCGGCGATGGCCGGCCCGGTCGTCTATTTCGGCGTTTCCAACATCGACGCCGTGCTGGCGCGCGCGACCGCGAACGGCGGCAAAATCCTCTATCCCAAAAAGGACGTCGGCAGCTTCGGCACGGTCGCGGAGTTCGCGGACAGCGAAGGCAATCGCATCGCCGTCCACATGCCGAAATGATTTTCGGCGCGATCCAGCCGGGCGATTGCATGCCGGGCGCGGACAAAAACGGTGCCGGTTGAGGGGATTGAATCCCCGACCTTCGGTTTACAAATTAGATGTTATGGGCTTTCTCGGGTTGCCGTCAAGTACGCTCGAATTTCCCAAAGCCTAAATAATTGGCTTTACATATAGCTATTTTGGCCCTCTTGGGTTTCCAAACTTTACACTTGAGTTTCCCGCCGCGTGGGTGCACGGTGGGTGCACAGAGAATATCCTTCTTTTCGGGTGCAAAATGTTGAAGGCCATAACCAAGCGCACAATCGACGCCATGAAGCCCGGCGACATCGTGGCAGACGAAACGGTCGAGGGCTTTGTCGCCCGGTGTTTGCCGTCTGGGAAGATCACCTACGGGTTTCGCTACCGTCAAAGATCGACCGGGAAACGGCGCTGGATAGCCTTGGGGCTTCACGGGCAACTCACGCCAGAGGGCGCGCGCACAATCGCCCAGAAGCACGCTGGTATCGTTGCGGACGGCGGCGATCCGCTGGGCGCGAAGGTCGAGGCGCGGGCAAAGGCCAAAACCGCTAAGACTGTATCGGATGTAATCGACCGTTATATGACGGAGCACGTCCATAAGAACAAGCTTCGGTCTGCCGTTGAAACTGGCTCATTCTTCGACAGGCTGGTCAAACCGAAGATCGGGAAAGTTCAAGTCTTAGAAATCCGCAAGTCGCAAATCAAGGAACTGATCGACGGCATTGCTCACAACAACGGCAAGATGCTCGCCTTTCGGATGCTCGCTCATATCCGGGGCGCGTTGAATTGGTATGAAGCCAAGGGCGACCCTGACAATTTCCGGGCGCCCGTATTTCGCAAGGTGCTCGATATGAAGGCGAGGGAGCGTAAGCGGACGCGGACCCTTACCGAAAGCGAATTGCGCGAAATCTGGGCGGCACTCAAAACCGACAAAATCAATCCGACGTTCGCGGCTATTGTCCGCGTGCTGACGCTCACCGCGCAGCGGCGCGACGAAATCACATGTATGGAATGGGGCGAAATCAGCAAAGACCGGCTCGTTATTCCAGCAAGTCGATACAAGACGAATATCAAGCACCTTGTGCCGCTAACCGACAAAGTCCTCGAAATCATAAGAGCACGTCCAAAGATCAACAATTGTCCATTCGTCTTCACGACTAACGGAAAAACCCAATTTCAGGGCTTTTCTAAATGCAAGATAGAACTCGATATAGCGATCAATGCAGCTCGCAAAGCCGAGGGAATCGACGATGAAATGCCAAGCTGGCGCCTGCACGATCTACGGCGCACGGGACGCACGCTAATGGCAAAGGCCGGTGTCGAAAGCGAGGTTGCAGAGCGCGTCTTGGGTCACATCATACAAGGCATTGAAGGCGTCTATAACCTTCACGACTACGAAGCCGAAAAGCGCGAGGCTTTGGAAAAGCTGGGCGCAGCGATTGAGCGCATCTTGAACCCGACGACCGGCAATGTCGTCGAACTTAAGGCTAAGAAATCTGCGAACGGCGGCGGCGCGATCTAGAAATTGCAGGCGCGAGACACTACATCAAAACCAACGGGGCTAGACCGGCCAGTCGAAAAGCGGAACCGCACCGCCTGCCCCGTTGCAATTGTGCGGACGCCCAGCGGAGGGCGCTATGCCATACAAGCGCACTGGGCAGCCTACGGGGCGGCGGCGTAAACCGCCGATCCAAGAATTCAAAATCACCGGATCAAAGGGTGAGGGAATCGAATATCGGCGGAACGTCCCGAAATGGTGGATTCAGTTAGCGCACTTTGAGGTCACGTGGGCGCTTGGAGATAAGGAACACAAGTATCGGCGTGGCTGGCAAAAAGAGGCTGCGCGAGAATTCGAGAAAGAGAAACAGCCGGGCCAGCCGTATCCGCCTATCCCGTCGCCCGGTACTCTCACGAAGGCGCGAAAAGACCCACGATTTATTCGGCTGCGCGACTCATTGATGAAATCGGCTTTGCAAGTCCTGGAGCGTGAGCGAAACGAAAGTCCAAAACAGCGTGCCGAACGCATTGACCGCGATGCCAAGACCGATGCGGCTTTGCGCGCTTCTCTTGCGATAGCGTTCGACGCGGCGCATCGACGACGGTAGGGGTTTCGGTAAAATAGCTGGTCTAGTTCTAACTCTATAATTCGTTTGATCATGCCCTCATGAACGCACGGCAAACCCGTCGTGCGCTTGAGGGACAAAAAGATGGCCGACGATAGCCAGAGTACCGCAGCCGCGAATTTGAAAGCGGCCTTTGAAAAGAAAGAAGCCGAGCGTATGGCCATTAACGCGGCGGTTTCGCGTCGCTGGTTTGGCCGCAGAGACATCTCCGAACTCTTGAAGGCGCACGGCTATCCGGTGCCTGTACGGCAACTTGAAAAGATGGCGACTGCCGGTAATGGTCCGCCGTATCGTCTGTTTTCGCGTAAGGCGCTTTATGCCGCAGACGAAGCTCTCGCATGGGCCGAAAGCCGATTGTCTGCGCCCCGCACGAACACGTCGGAGGCCAGCGCCAATGCAGCCTAAGCCGACGAAAACCCAAGCCGCAGCGCCGAACACGTTCAAGCCGATTGGCGACATCGTGGCGAAGATCGTGGCGCGCACTTTAGCGACGGCGAAAGCGAGGTCAAATGATTAAGGCTTCCTCCAGCGAGTGTCGAATTCGCCGCACATTTCACACCGCCACCTCTCGCGCACTAAACCTTTGTCATTTGGCGGGAGTTCATCTGGCAGAAGCCTTGCCGCGCGTTTTCCACATGCTCGGCAATACTGTGCGGGCCATTCATCATCTAGGCGCTTTTCCAGCGCAGATAACCGAGCCTCAATCTGCACGAAGCGGCGCCCGTATTTCAGAAACGTTTTCATCCAATCAGCAATCTTCATTTGCTCACCTATGGAGCCAGATTGATGAATTGCAACCCGGCTGTTGGTTTATCGAACATCTGGGTGAAAACCGAATTGCTCTTGTGACCGCAATAATCGTGACTCCTCACGAAGCCCACACGCAAGGGTTAAACATGATCGCGATGGGGTCAAATGCTCGCAAGTCCATGAACCTCGAAGGTGGCGAATGATATACGAGGCCGACCTTCCCGGCGAATTTATCGCAGCACGCAAGGCGCTGACGCTCGACCACCGCAAGCGGCTCAAGGCGGCAGGCGTGCCGAGTTTCTTTGTGGACGTGTCGGGCTTCGTCGGCGTGGCGCGGATCGTGGCGGCGGAAAATAAATTCTATTTTGCACCCGATGGCGTCGAAGCCTTCGTTATTCCGGCCCGCGTCGATCCCGACGCACCGGCACCGGACATCGACCACCCCGGCCCGCTCGACGCGACGCTCTACGGCGACACTATCGACCTTGTGGCGTTCGACCTTGACCGGCCCGAATGGTGGGCGACGCTAACCGGGCTGGCGCCGACGCTGGGCTATGCCGTCTTCGCGGATACCCAAAGCCCTACGCAAGTGTGGCGCGGCCCCCTGGCATGGCTCCAGGCGCGTTACACTGGCATCGTACCGCTTGCCGCCGACGACATCGAACTCCGGGCAATCTTGCACCGCCTGCCGGGCGGGATACAGGCGCAAGACCTTGAGCACGGGCGCCAGCTTGAGCGGGTGTTAACGCGGCCCCTGCCTGCCCCTCAAATCTTCGTCGGTATCGACAAGGCGGCGGCATGAATACGCAATCGATCGTTCCCTTGCGGCAGGCCGAAAGCATGGCGAACCGCCAACAGCCCGGCCCCGAAATGCCTGCGACGTTCGCAGCGCATCTTGAAGGCGTGCCGATCCCCGAACGGCGCTGGCTTGTGCCGGGTTGGATACCGGATCGTGCCGTTACTTTGATCGGCGGCGACGGTGGCGTCGGCAAGTCGCTTTTGATGTTGCAGCTTATGGCGTCGGCGGCACTCGGGCGGGATTGGCTGGGCTTCGATGTTCCCAAGCGCAAAGCCTTCGCGATGTTTTGCGAAGACGACGAAGCCGAAGTCCATATTCGCTTGAAAGCGATTCTCGACGGATACGCCGCACCGTTTCAATCGGTCGATGGCATGGCGTGGGCAGCGCGCACCGGGCAAGAAAATGTCCTGATGTCGTTTCCATCGCAGGGCAACGACCCCGGAAAGCCGACACGCGTTTATCACGAATTGCGGCGGCGCGTGCTCGGCATGGGCGCACGGCTGGTTATCGTCGATACGGTCGCAGACACATTCGGCGGGAATGAGAATTTCCGGTCGCAGGTGCGCGGCTTCGTCGGCTTGTTGCGGAACCTAGCCAACGAAATCGACGGCGCGGTTATCTTGACGGCGCATCCGTCCGTCGCAGGCCAGCAAACCGGAACCGGCCTTAGCGGCTCGACGGCTTGGAACAACAGCGTTCGCAGTCGGCTTTACCTGACACGCCCACCGGCCAAAGAGGGCGAAGGCGATCCCGACGCGCGTTTGCTCAAGCGCATGAAATCGAATTACGCGGGCGTTGGCGACGAAATCAAAATGACGTGGCAAAACGGCGTGCTTGTGTCGGACACGCCAGCGGGACCGCTCGACCGTGCAATCATGGAAAATCGCGCGGGCGCCGTGTTCCTCGAATTGCTGAAATGGCACCGCTCGACCGAAAGCAATGTCTCGGCAACGAAGCAATCCCGGAACTACGCCCCGAACACATTCGCTAAGCATCCCGACCGGCAGGGCGTGTCGAAGGCGGCATTTGAAGCGGCGATGCACCGGCTTCTGCGCGACAAGCGGATCGTCGTCGAGACATACGGGCGCCCGTCGGACCCGAAAGCCCGGCTGGTCGAGGTGCCGCAATGAGCACCCAAAACCCCAGCGTGTCTCACATGCGTCCCACATCGTTTCACACCGTCCCACATGCGTGTGTGTCTCACCCCTATAACCCCGGGCATGTGAGACACGCCCCGACGGCTGGGGCCTCTGGGGCGTTCCAACCGGCAGCGGTACTCGGTATCGATCCGGGATTCGGCGGCGCGTTGGCTTGGCTCGACCTTGGCGGCGATCTACACCTCGAAGACATGCCGACGCTGGCAGTCGAGCGGAACGGCAAGACGAAATGCGACATGGACCTTGCTGCGCTGGTCGAACTGCTCGAACAGCACCGGCCCGCGTTCGCCGTTGTCGAGCGTGTCGGCGCAATGCCTGGACAAGGCACGTCTTCGATGTTCGCTTTCGGCAAAGGTTTCGGTTCGATCCTTGGCGCATTGGCAGCACTCCGGGTGCCGGTCGAACTCGTAACCCCGGCGGCATGGAAGCGGACCCTAACCGTCCCGGCAGGCAAAGACGGCGCACGGCTTCGCGCAAGCCAACTGCTACCGGCGCACGGCGGACACTGGCGACGCGCTAAAGACGACGGCAGGGCGGAAGCGTCGATGCTCGCTTGGTACGGCCTCGCCTATCTCTCAAACCGGCCCGGCTTCGCGCTAGGGCAAGCGCAGGATTCGACGGCGGGCGCTTTGGAAACCGTCAGGCCCATTTTTCCGATGGCCCCTGTACGGGCGTCTAATGGCGATTGCGGAGGCGCGTTCTAGAAATGGCACCATCAAAAAAAGACGATCAAAAGGCCGATGGCCGATTCAAGCCCGGCTGGCAGGGCGGCCCCGGTCGCACGGCTGGCAGTCGCAATGCGGCGACGCTGATCCTCGACGCGATGGCGGACGGGGAAGCGGAAGCCGTGCTCGCCAACGTGCTCAAGGCCGCGAAGACCGGCGACTTGAAGGCGGCAGAAATCATCTTGTCGCGCATATGGCCCGTGCGGAAAGGGCGCCCCGTGCGGCTCGACCTTCCCGCAATCAAGACGGCACCCGACATCCTGGCTGCGCTTGCGGCAGTCGTTGACGCGACCGGCAAGGGCGAAATCACGACCGACGAAGCGGCGGCAGTCGCGGGCGTGCTCGAACTGAAACGCCGTGCACTTGAGACAGTCGAACTAGAGGCGCGATTGGCGCGGCTCGAAAGCACACAGGGAACGAAGCAATGAGCGGATTTGCAAAGCGTCTGGAAAAGGTCGAGCGGGAATTGGCGCCAATGGGTGTTGAAATGCTGCGGATCAACGTCGTGGAATATTTCATCGATCCCAACGGCGAAAGGCATGAAAAGCTGGTGGAAACAATTGAGGTGAATTTAAAAGATTGCCCCCGTTCCTACTGGCCGGAATCGAATAGCAATAGAGGTGCCGCATGAAACGCGACATCGACAAACGACTTTCGACGCTCGAACAGGCGGCAGGATCGGCGCGGCAAGTGCTGGTCGCAGGCGCAACGCAATCCGAGTGCGCGACACGTTGGGCGGCATGGTGCGCGGCGCATCCTGGCGAAACGGCGGCGGCGCTATTCGTCGTTACCGGCGTGCCGCGTGCTGCACTCGGGGTACTGCAATGAGCGGCAGCATAGATCGGCGGCTTGCGACGCTCGAAACCCGCACGGCCAAACGGCGGCGCTATGTCTTCTACACTGACGAAACGATCCCGCCCGACCACCGGGGCGCCTACGCGCTGATGCCCCGCCCCTGCGCTACGGTCGAGGAATGGCTTGCACGGTGTCACGCGGAAGGCAGGGGGATCGAATGAAACGAGAGATCAATCGACGGCTTGACCAGCTTGAGGCGGCGACGGACGGGGCTTCGTTTGTCGTCGTCTTCGCGGGCGAACCGATCCCAGCGCACGCGCGCAAGCTGGTTATCGTTGTGCAACAGCGGCGGCAAAGCATGGTGCTCGACCAGCCCAAGCACTAAGCCCAACATTAGGCACGGTGCGAAGATCGAAGCGGCGGCGGGGAAACCTGCCCCGCTTTTGTCTTTTGGGCGTGCAATATTGGCGACGGCTCCGAATAACCCATAGAATTACAACTATAGGTTAATTTTATCCGCCAAAGCCCGAAAATCGACGAAATCGCCCCCAGCGGGTGCATAGTGGGTGCACAAGAGAAAAATAGGTCAAAAACTCTAGAAGCGGATATTCGCTAACCCATTGATTTTAAAACGGTGCCGGTTGAGGGGATTGAACCCCCGACCTTCGGTTTACAAAACCGCTGCTCTACCGCTGAGCTAAACCGGCAATCCGTTTTAAATCAAGTGTTTAGATGGTTTCACGAAATCGCTCTCTTGCGAGAGTGGGACTCTAGAGTGGGACTTTGCTGGATGAACTCCTCCGCCGCAAGGTCGGAGGTGGAGCGCATTGCCAACACCGCAGCGCGTTTTGCCCCATCAGCGACACGCGTGTAAAGAGCCGTTGTGGCCGTGGATTTGTGGCGGGCCTGCTGGCGACCATTGCCAACTGGGTCACTCAGGTGGCCCGAATATCGTGATAGCGATAACGCCCCTCCAACCCAAGGCGTCGAAGCGCATTGATCCACGCACCTTGTAAGGACTTTATTGAGCGTCGCTTGTGGCTTCCTGGGTCGTGTAGACGCCGAAACACTCCTTGGCAGAAATTCTTTCATTTGCGAAGAGGGCGAGCCACGCGAGCAGTTGCATCGCTTCGTCCGGTCTGTCCGCCGTCGTAACTGTCGGAACAGTTTCAGGCTGCAATCCTGATCTGACAGGGTTTTCTTGGGCCAAACCGATCATCTCAGCTAGCTTGGTACAAGGAAACCCGGTCAGGTCACTCATCCTAGCGCCCTTCTATCGCGTCTTGCGTCGCGCTAGCAAAAGCGATTGTGCAAGCGGCCCAAGCCTGTGATTTCGATCGTTACGACGTCGTCCGTTTTCAGGAACACCGGCGGCTTCAAGCCGATGCCGACGCCGACGGGCGTTCCGGTCGCTATGATGTCGCCGGGCTCCAGCGTCAGACCGCTCGAGATCGTCGCGATCAAGGTCGGGATGTCGAACAGCAGATCCCGGGTGTTCGCGTTCTGGCGCAATTCGCCATTGACCCAGGTCTTGAGGCTGAGATCCTCCGCATCGACCTCGTCGGCAGTGGCGATCCATGGCCCCATCGGGCAGAACCCGTCGAGCGCTTTGCCCAGAAACCATTGTTTGTGGTTCCTCTGCCGGTCGCGCGCCGTAACATCGTTGATCGCGACATAACCCCAGACGTGCGAATACGCATTCTCCTTGCGGATGTCCTTGCCGCGCTTGCCGATGATGAAGGCCAATTCGCCCTCGTAGTCGACGGCGGACGTGGCTTGCGCGTGCAGACTTACGGAATCGGTTGCCGCACAGATCGTACTGGCGGGTTTGCTGAACACGGCGGGATAGGCGTCGACTTCGGCACCTGCGACCGCGCCCGCTTCGAAGCCCGAGCGCGCGAACTCGACCGCGTGCTCGCGGTAGTTTTTGCCCACGCAGATGATGTTGCGGCGCGGCGCATGCAGCGGCGCCAGAATCGCAATCTCGGCAAGTGCGCGAATCGGACCCGCCGTCTTGAGCGTTTGAGCAGGCTGCGCATTCGCCTCGACGATCCGCACCATGTCGTCCTCGTGCGTCGCAAGCGCTTGCACAGTGCCTTTTTCGGCATCGACCACGCCGATCGCCGTTTTTCCGTCGACCGCAAAGCGCGCAAGTTTCATCGGGGAATCGTCCTGTGTATTGGGGTTTGTCGAAACATCACGGCACGAGAATGCTGGCGCCGACCGTGCGGCGGCCTTCGAGATCGCGGTGCGCTTGCGCGGCTTGCGACAGCGCGTAGCGTTGGCGTGGGGCGGCCCGCAGGCCTGCGTCGATCGCCGCGAACAGATTGGCGGCCATCGCGCGCAAGGTTTCGGGATCGGCCGTGTAGTGGAACAGCACCGGCCGCGTTAGGCTCGCACTTTTGCGCGAAAAGATCGCGGGATCGACAGGATCGAGGGCGCCGGACGCCTGGCCGTAGCTGACCAGATGGCCGCGCATCGCGAGTGCCTCGAAGGATTCGAGGAAGCTTGCCTTGCCGATGCCGTCGTAGACAACGTCGCAGCCTTTTCCCTTCGTGGCGTCTTGCACGGCCTTCAGAAAGCTCGTGCCGCGCGACACGATCGGATAGTCGCAGCCGTGGTCGCGCGCGAGCCTGGCTTTGTCGGCCGACGAGACGGTTCCGACGACGACTGCGCCCAGCTTCTTGGCCCATTGGCACAGCAGTAGCCCGACGCCGCCGGCCGCCGAATGGACCAGAACGCGGTCGCCTTCGTGCACCCGATGCACGCGGTGCAGCAGATACTCCGCGCTCAATCCCTTCAGCATCGCGGCTGCGGCGGTTTCGTCGTCGATCGATGGCGGCACGAGCACGAGCGCGTCGGCCGCGATGTTGCGCAGGCTCGCATAGGCGCCTACCGGCGGGGCGGCGTAGGCCACGCGATCGCCCGGCAGGAATCCGACGACGCCTTCGCCTACGTCGACTACGATCCCCGCTGCTTCCATGCCCGGCACTCCGGGCGGGGTGAGCAACGGATAGGCCCCGGTGCGGCAATAGACGTCGATATAGTTGATGCCGATCGCGCTGTGCCGCACGCGCACCTGGCCGGGGCCGGGCGGCAGCACGTTGGCGCGGGCATTTTCAAGCACTTCTGGACCGCCATGTCGGCTGACTTGGACGATCGCGGCTTCGAGCGGGCCCGGGGTCGGGGCCGTTGCGGCCGTTGCCGCGCGGGCCACGCGCATCACCGCCGGTTCGCTGCCGGCGCTGCGCGTGCGGCTCACGCGCGCGCGCACCGAGGCGAAGCCCGCCGCCATCACGTCCTCGGCGATGCGGGCGGCAAAATCGTCGCGGCGCTGCGGATCGGTCGCAAAGCTCGCGCGCCATTGCCAGAAGGTGCGGTCGCCGTCGGTCACGCGGCGCAACGATTGGTGCGCCACATAGCCGTAGAGCGCCAAAGGCGTATCGACAAGGCAGGTTTTGAGCGTGTGCCTGCGGTCGTCGAGATCGATCAGGCGCTCGCGCAGCGCGGCACCGCTTTGCGTCGCGGCCGCGCGCGTCGCACCCACCGTTGCGGCCGTGCGGCCGCCCTCGAGCGTGCCCGCGAGATTGCTGCCCGGGATCGGCCCGGCTTCGGCGAAATCGCGCAGCACCGCCCATACCGCTTCAAGCGGCGCGTCGATCACGGTGGAGCAGACGACCTCGACCATCCGTGCTTGCCTAGCGCCGCGCCACGCGGCGTTTCAATTCGTCGAACGCGGCCTGGAAGACGTCGCGGCCGATCTGGTCGACCAACGCTTCGGCGCGAGCCGGATCGCAGTCGAACTCGGCCGTCCATTCGGCGAAGCAACGTTCGCCGTCGGTCACCGGCACCAGACGCAAGGTCGCGATGTAGTTTTCGACTGCCATCGGCGATTCGAGAATCGAATAGGTCGTCGAAAAATCGTAGTCCGACAGCGCCAACAGCTTCTCGCGCAGCATGCCGCCGTCCTTGAGTTTGAAGGCGCGCACGCAGCCGATCTGGTCGGCGGGCACGTTGCTTTCGATGCGACACTCGGCCACTGTCGGAACCCATTTGGGAAGGGACGCGAAGTCGCGCACCTCGCGCCAAACGCGTTCGGCCGAAGCGTCGATCACGCTGGAGACGTAGACTTTGGGCATGGGATCACGCGCCCGCGTCGCGCGGCTGGGTTTCCGTCGTCATCGGCCCGTCGGCGATCTTGCCGGACGCCGCACCGGGAATGCCCAGTTCGCGCAGCAGCGAATCGATCAGCGGGCCTTGCGCGCGGTAGCGCAACGCCGAATTGACGATCGATTCGGGCAGATTGACCGCTCCGCCGTCGCCGCCCGCGGCAGGTGCCGAACCGCCCAACCCCTCCACATGCAGCACGCGGATCGAGTCGATATTCTCCATCGGTCGGGCACTCTCGCGCACGATGGATTCGAGCTTGTCGATGAGGCGCAGGCGCGCGGCCGACGCGCGGGCCGCATCGGTGAGCACGTTCTGCGCTTCGTTCATGCCGCGCAAGCCCGCGGCGTCCGCGGCATTGCGCAGATTGAGGGCCGCGACGCGGATCTTCTCCGCGTCGGCCTCGCCTTCCGCGGCAACGCGCAGTGCGGCCGCCCGGTCGCCGGCCGCCGTCTTGTCGGCTTCGGCGGCAAGCGTGAGGCGGATGGCCTCGCGCTCGGCTTCCTGGCGCGCGCCGATCAGCTCGATCTGCTTGCGCCGCTCGGCCTGCTCGATCTCGCGCGCGGAAAACACGCGCTCTTCGGCCGAGACGGCCTCGGCGCGTGCCCGATCGGCGTCAGCCTGGGCGATCGACTGCGCCTTGCTCGCTTCCGCGACCGCGACGGCGCGCAGCTGTTCGGCCAGTTCGAGCGTGCGCCGGCGCTCGATCTCCATTTCCTGCACGGCGCGTTCGCGCGCGATGCGCTCTTCGTCGAGGGCGCGTTCCATCGAGATGCGCGCGCGTTCGATCTGCTCGCGCGCCGCGATCTGCGCCTGCTCGGCCGTCTGCTCCTGCTGGGCGCGTTCGCGCACGAGATCCGAGCGCTGCTCGGCGCGCCGGATCTCGAGCTCGCGTTCCTGGGCGAGCTTGGCGTATTCGCTTTCGCGGTCGATATCGAGCGTGAGTTTCTCTGCCTCGAGATTCTTGTTGCGGATCTGGACCAGCGTGTCGAGTTCGATGTCGTTGCGGATTTTCTTGCGCCGCTCGATCTGTTCCGTTAGACGAGTCATGCCCTCGGCGTCGAACGCGTTGGAGGGGTTGAAGAATTCTAGCGCCGTCTGGTCCATGGCGGTCAGCGACACGGTTTCGAGTTCGAGACCGTTCAGCACCAGATCCTCGGCCACGGCCGCGCGCACGCGCTTGACGTACTCGCCGCGCTTTTCGTGCATCTCTTCCATCGTCATTTCGGCGGCCGAGGTTCGCAGCGCATCGACGAATTTGCCCTCGATCAGTTCGCGCAGCGATTCGGGCTGCATCGTGCGATGGCCGAGCGTCTGCGCGGCCTTGGCGATCGCCTCGTCGTTCGGCGCCACGTGAACGTAGAACTCGGTCGTTACGTCGACGCGCATGCGGTCGCGCGTGATGAGCGAGGTTTCGCGCGCGCGCCGAACTTCCAGGCGCGTGGTGCCCATGCCGACCGGGATCGTTTCGTGCAAGATCGGCAGCACCAGCGCGCCGCCATTGGCGACGACCTTCTGCCCGCCGAAGCCTGTGCGCACGAACGATACCTCTTTGGTGGAGCGGCGATAGAGCCACGACAACAGCCAGACCACGACCGCGACGATCGCCGCTGCGACGATCAAGGTCATGATGAAGGTTCCAAACCCAGACATGGTGTCCTCCTCGTTTTCTTCAGGCGCGGGCGGCGACGCCAGCAGGCGTGCGCACGAGTTGCAGATAGGTATCGGCCAGCGCTTTGGCGAAGGCTGGATCGTTGACGGAGTGGGGCAGGCGCAAAAGTTTGCGGTCGGCTGTCTGTTTCAGATGTCGGGCGAGCGCGTCGAACAGGGCTTTGTCGGCGGCGGGATCGTGGAAGGGTTTGCCGGGCACGTCGATCAGCGACACGCCGCCTTCGGGCAGAAAGAAGCGCACGGGCCCGTCGCATCTGTTGAGCTTTTCGGCGATCCATTGGCCGATGCGCGCGTTTTCTTCGGCCGTCGTGCGCATCAAGGTGACCTGCGGATTGTGGACGTAGAGATTGCGCCCGCGATACTTGGCGGGCACCGTGTCGAGCGGCCCGAAATTTACCATGTCGAGCGCGCCGCATGAACCGACATAGGGTACCCGCGTTCGCGCGATGGCGCCGAAGCGGTCCTCCGTGCACGGAAATACACCGCCCATCAGCAGGTCGCAGACCTCGGTCGTGGTCGCATCGACGACGCCTTCGAGCAATCCTGAATCGACGAGCTTCTCCATCGACTGGCCACCCGTGCCGGTCGCATGGAAGACGAGACAGTCGTAGCGCGGCGATAGCAGTCGCTGCAGTTCCTGCACGCACGGCGTGGTCACGCCGAACATGGTCATGCCGAGCGCAGGCTTGGCATAGGCCGAGATTTTGGGCTTGTTGGCGACCATGCCCGCCATGGCATGGGCGGCGTTGGCCAGAACCTGCTCGGAAATGCGATTGAGCCCCTGCACGTCGACGACCGAATACATCATCATGATGTCGGCGGGTCCGACGTAGCGCCCCACGTCGCCCGAGGCGACCGTCGAGACCATGATCTTGGGCACGCCCACGGCAAGCCGGCGCATCCCGGGCGTGGCAAGGGACGTGCCGCCCGAACCGCCCGCCGAAATCATGCCCGCAATGTCGCGGCGCGCGGCGACGAACCGCTCGAACGCCTGCGCCATTGCCGAGACGGCCGCACCGCGATCGTCGGAGAATACGCCGGCGATGCCCTTGGGGTGGTGGCGCGCCACTTCCTGCGGAGAGACATCGGCGGGCGAGGGTTTGCGCGACGTCGATAGATCGACCGAGACGGTCTTGACCCCGAGCCGGTCGAGCAGACCCTTGATATAGAGAAGTTCGCGCGCCTTGGTGTCGTATGTGCCCGCGACATATACGTTGCGCCCTGCCATCTGGCCGGGGCCGGGCGGGGGCGGGGGCGGCGCTTCTTGCGGTTCAGCCGGGGGCGCGGTCGGCCCCAAAGCCGCCGCACGGTCGGACAGCGGATTGCCGTGCGACCAGCGGGTTGGCGCACGCGCCGCCGAAAAGCCGGGCCCGGCCTCGGTCGGCGTTTCGCTTGCGCGTCGGACGACCCGCAAGACTTGCGCCGGCGCCGAAGGTTCCTCGCTCGGCCCTTCGGCTTGCGCAAGTGTCGGCACGGCTGGGGTGTCGTCGGCCGCATGGCTGTGTACGCCGAGCAGGCGCTCCTGCAGTGCACGGTCCGCTGCCAGTTCGGCAGCCGGCAATTCGCGCGCGATGCTCCCGTTGACAACGATCGCCACGCGCGTTGCGGCGGCGGTTGCCACACCCAGATTCTGTTCAACCAGCAGCACCGCCATAGAACCTTCGGCCGCCAGCTTCTTCAGCAATTCTTCGACCTGATCGACGATGACGGGCGCCAAGCCCTCGGTCGGTTCGTCCATGACGAGCAGAGGTGGATTCAGCAGCAAGGCGCGCCCGATCGCGAGCATCTGCTGCTCGCCGCCGGAGAGCTGCGTGCCGCCGTTGCGCCGTCGCTCGGCCAGACGCGGGAACGTGTCGTAGACGCGCGCGACGGTCCAACCGCCCTTGGGCGGGCGCTTCTGCGCCACGAGGCGCAGATGCTCGTCGACCGTCAGGCTCGGCCAAGTGCGCCGCCCTTGCGGCACGTAAGCGATGCCGAGGTTGGAAATCTCGTTGGCGGGCAGCCCCAGCACTTCTCTGCCAATAAACTTGATCGAACCCGACGTCGCAGGCTTGAGTCCAAGGATCGTTTGGCAGAGCGTTGTCTTTCCCATGCCGTTGCGCCCGATCACGCCCAGCACGCCGCGATCGAGGGTCAGCGAAATTCCCTGCAGCACGTGGGCAAGGCCGAAATGGACCTGCAAGTCTGTTACCTGCAAGACTGGAACCGGCGATGCGGTTTTGGATTTCGCGGCCATGGCGTTCATATCGGCGGGCGGGCGCCCGCGACATGCGGCGCTTTGTGGAACTTGCCGTCCTTGACGATCGCGAGTAGGCGCTCCTTGTCCTGCAGGATACGGATGTCGGCAAGCGGATCGCCGTCTACGAGCAGCAGATCGGCGAGGAACCCTTCCTTGATCTGGCCGAGCTCGTTGGCCATGCCCATGATCGCCCCGCCATGTTTGGTCGCCGACAGGAGCGCTTCCATTGGCGAGAAGCCGAGCAGTTCGACAAAATACTGCAGGTCTTTCGCGTTGGTGCCGTGCGGCGTCCAGGCAAAGCCGTAGTCGCCGCCCGGCAGCACGCGTATGCCGCGCTTGTGCATTTTCTTGCACACGTCGATCGCGGCGACGAGTTCGCGCTCGTAGGCTTGGGCGAGCGGCGAACCGGGATTGATGCCCCAAGCGCTTGCGTCGCGCGCAGTCCGGATGAGCCAAGCGAGACCTGGCGCGAAATGGTGCTTGTCCTTGCGCGCCTCGAGCATGTCGAGCGCTTCTTCGTCGGCAAAGCTTCCGTGGTAGATGATGTCCACGCCGTGGCGCACGCACATCTTGACCGACTGCGCGGAGCGCGCATGCGCGCAGATGCGTTTGCCGCGCCGGTGCGCCTCGGAGACGGCGACGGCGACTTCCTCGTCGCTCATCGGCGTTTCTTCGGCCCCCACGCCCGTGATTTCCTCGCCCGACAGGTTGATCTTAAGAAGATCGACGCCGTATTTGATGAAAGTGCGCACGGCCTTGCGCATCTCGTGCGGACCCGAAACGATGCAGCCGAAGCTCAAGCCTGGATGGTCGACATGCGGGGGCGTGGTGTCGCCGAGCCCGCCTAGCGTGCCGATCTCCTGGCCGTTGGCAAGGTAGCGCGGACCCGGAATCTGGCCCGCATTGATCGCGTTGCGGATCACCACGTCGAGCCGCGGTTTCGCCGCCGCCGCCCCCACGGCCGAGGTCCAGCCATGGTCGATGTAGATCTTGGCGATGCGAGCCGCGTCCAGCGTATGCTCTTCGGGCGGCATGCGGAAAATCGCATCGAGGCTCGGCTGGTCGTTCCACGACAGGTGCGTGTGCGCTTCGATCATGCCGGGCATCAGCGTCGCGCCCGCGCCGTCGATGACCGTGACGCCCTTGGTTGCGATCGCGCGTGTACCGCGCGCCACGCGCTTGATGCGGTTGCCCTCGACCAGCACTTCGCCCGGAAACGGATAGTCGCCCGAACCGTCGATCACCCGCACATTCGCGAACAGAATGCCGTCCATCCTTGCTCTCCCCTAGCGTCCGAACCAGAATTGCGAGACGGCACGGGCGATTTCAGTCGGCCGTTCGATCGGTGTCCAATGCCCCGTGCGCGGCAGAATTTCGGCATGCGCCTGCGGCAACCGCCCTGCGATGTCGCGCGACATTGCGGGCGTGCCGATCGCGTCGTCCTCGCCGGTCGCCAGCAATGCGCGTTTGCCGATGCGCGCGAAATCCGCACTGCGTGCACCTGCCAGCGCATCGCAGGTCGCCGCGTAGCCCATCGGATCCTGGCGAAGCACGCTCTCGCGCACATAGGCGACGGCTAGCGGATTCTTCTCGCGGGTGTCGCGCGACAAGGCGGCTTCGATCAGCGGATCGATGATGGCGGCCATTCCTTCCTCGCGCACTTTGGCCGCGCGCACTTTGAGACCCGCACGCGCGGGTTCCGGTGGCTCGGGCAAGGCGCCGAGCAGCACGAGGTCGCGGACCAGATCGGAATGCTGCTGCGCAAGGTGCGCTGCCACGATCGTGCCCAGGGAATGGCCTGCCACGCGCGCGCGCTCGGCTCCCAGCACGCGCATGGCCTTGGCGATGCGATCGACGAAGGCTTGGACCGACAGGGCGCTTGACCCGAGCGGGGACCGGCCGGAGCCCGGCAGATCGAAGCGGATCACGCGCGCGCGTCCCGCAAAGACCGGCATCAGCGGCGTCCACACGTTCGACGTGCCGCCGAGCCCGTGGATCAGCACCACGGGGTCGCCCGTGCCGTCGATTTCGACCGCCATGCGCTCGACGATTTGCGTGCTCATCGCGCACCGCCGGCGAAGTACTTGGCATCGATCGTGTCGAACGCCTTCTGGAACACGTCGTTGTGGACCTTGGGGATGAGCTCGACATCGTCGTTGGCGCTCGCATCCCAGTCGGCCGTCCAAACGGCGAAGGTCGCGCCCGCATCGGTGACCGGCCAGATGCGCGCGCCCGCAACGTATTCGAGCCACGGCAGCGGGCTCATATTGATGCGGTAGGAAAAGCTCATCGTGCGGTCGCACAGGTGCAGAAGCTCTTCGTGCAGCCGCCCTTCGCCGAACAGGAAGTCGCGCGTCGCGCCGACATGGTCCGACCGTTTTCCGTCGAGCATGTGCATGCGCGAAATGTCCGAATGCCATGCTCCCATGCCGGCGAAATCCCGCAGGATCGGCCATACTCTGGCGGCAGGCCCGCGGATCACGCTCGAGCAGAAGACTTTGGCCGGACGGCGCCCCTTCCAGCGCCGCGCACCAGGCGGCGTGGGCGCCGTCGCGGCCTTGTCGCGCAGGGCCGCGAGCCCGGTCGCGAAGACGTCTTTGGAAATGACGGCTTCGTATTTGCCAGCGTCCGCCGCCGCTTCGACGAAGTGAGCTTCCCATTCGACGAAGCAGCGGTCGCCCGACGTTACGGGGATGGCGCTGAGCGTTGCCACATAGTCGCCGACCGGAAAGGCCGGCGTTTCGAAATTGTAGGCAAGCACGCGCTTGGCGTCGTCGAGTGTGAGCAGGCGCTCGCGCACATGCGTGCCGTCGCGCAGATGGAAACTGCGCACGCAGCCCACCACGTCGGCCGCCAGCCCGTCTTCGATGCGACTGCGCGCGACCGCCGGATTCCAGCTCGGCAAGCCGTTGAAGTCCCGCAAAAGGCTCCAAACTCTCTCGACGGGTGCGTCGATCACCGTGCTCGCATAGGCGCGCGCCATCGTCAGAACCTCAGCGCTTTGAAGCGCTTGGTCTGCTCGACCAGGGCGACTTCCGTGGGCAGGCGTTCCATCGACGATGCGCCGTAGAAGCCATGGCAGTTCTTGGTGTTGCGCAAAACGTACTGTGCGTCTTCGGGCATCGCGATGGGACCGCCGTGGCACAGCACGAGCACGTCGTTGCGCACGCGCTTGGCGGCTTCCGCCCATTCATCGACGAGTTTGGGGCAGTCCTGGAGCTTGAGAGCGGTCTCCGCCCCGATCGAGCCGCCGGTCGTAAGACCAAGATGCGCCACGACAATGTCGGCTCCGGCTTTCGTCATCGCAGCCGCTTCGTCGGCACTGAACACGTAGGGCGTCGTCAGCATGTCCTTGGCGCGGGCTTTGGCGATCATGTCGATCTCGTGGCCGTAGCCCATGCCCGTCTCTTCGAGATTGGCGCGGAACGTGCCGTCGATGAGGCCGACCGTCGGGAAATTCTGCACGCCGGAAAAGCCGAGCGCTTTGAGCTCGTCGAGCAGATGGTCCATCAGCGCGAAGGGATCGGTCGCGTTGACGCCCGCCAGTACGGGCGTACGTTCGACGACCGGCAGCACTTCGCGCGCCATATCCTTGACGATTTCGTTGGCGTTGCCGTAGGCGAGCAAGCCCGCAAGCGAGCCGCGCCCAGCCATACGATAGCGGCCCGAATTATAGATAACGATAAGGTCGATGCCGCCTTTTTCCTCGCACTTGGCCGAAAGGCCCGTGCCCGCGCCGCCGCCGACGATCGGCACGCGCTTTTTGGCCATTGCCTTGAATTTCGCCATCAGGTCTTTGCGTTCGAAGCGCGGCATCGGATCCCTCAGTGTTTGTGGCCGCCATGGCCGAGATAGATTTCGTGCACGACCGGGTCGTCCTGGATGCGGTCGGGCGTGTCGGAAACGACGACGGCCCCGTCTTTCATCACCGTAACCAGATCGGCAAATGGCAGGGCAATGTCCATGTCGTGTTCGATCAGCACGATGGTGAGATCGCGCGGCAAGTCCTTCAGCAGTTTCGACAGCTCCGGTCGTTCGACGGGCGACAGGCCGGCGGCCGGCTCGTCGAGCATGAGCAGCTTGGGATCGGACGCCAGCGCCATGCCGACCTCGAGCTGGCGGCGCTGGCCGTGGCTGAGATCGCCGACCGCAACGCCGAGCACGTGGCTCAAACGCACGCGCTCGGCGACGTCGCGCGCCTTTGCGACGAATGCATCGTCGCGGCGCGGCACCAGAAAACTGAAGCGGTTGGGCTGAACGCCGCGCACCGCCACGAAAAGATTGTCGCGCACGCTGAGCCCGTCGAAGAGCAGCGATTGCTGGTACGTGCGCCCGATGCCGCGCCGGGCGCGGCGGTGGGCGGGAATATGGGAGATTTCCTCGCCGAACAGCTTGATCGATCCGGCGGTCGGCGGAAAATCGCCGCAGATCGTGTTGAACAACGTGGTTTTGCCCGCCCCGTTGGGACCGAGTACTGCATGTCGCTCGCCGCGCGCAACGTCGAACGTGACGTCGCGCACCGCCTGAAGCGCGCCGAAGCGGCGGCCGACATTATTGAGTTCGATGGCGGGGGATTGCGACATGGCGTTCCGGGAAAGAAGAAAATGGACGGGGGGACCGGAAGCCCGGTCCCCCCGTCCTTTCGCCTCAGGAGGCTGCCACGCAGCCCGGGTTGTTGCGCGACGGTGCGCCCAACGCCAGGAACTGCGCTTCCGGCACGCCCAGAGTCTGGTTGATCTGGGTGGCGCGCTGGAATGCGACGGTCGTGGGCTGGCCGTTGCGCTCTTCGATGCGGTTCAAGAACACGTCCGAAATCGCATGCCGGTTGTGGTCGAGCGAGACCTCTGCGCCGGTCGGCGCCTTGAATTTGAGGCCCTGCAACGCGCGCTGGAACGCCGCCTGTCCGCCCGACAGGTCGCCGTTGACCTGCTTGAGCGCCAGGATCGCCGCCATCGTGTTCGTTGCGAAATTGACGGCGTGGATCGAGGGCGAGGGGAAGGCGCCCGGCATGCGCTTGTAGCGGGCGACGAAATCGTTCCATTGCGGGTCGTCGATCACGTCGGCCACGGGACCGCCGGACACCATGCCCACCATCAGGCGGCGATGGGGCCCGCGCGCCGACATCATGGTCGCGTCGGCCATGATCGAGCCACCGATGAGGGGCAGGTTGCCGCCCGCCTGCGCGTACTGGGTCATGAACGCCAGCCCGTCGGTGCCGCCATGCACGACGACGAGGGCGCCCGAGCTGCGCGGAATCTGCGCGATCTGCGAGGCGAAATCGGTGGTGCCGAGCGGCGCCCACAGATAGTTGGCTTTGCCGCCCAGTCGGCAGAATTCGAGGCTGAAGCCGAAGACTTGCGCGTACGGGAACGCGTAGTCGCCGGCCACGATCGTGACTTCGCTGACGTTGAGCGTGCGGCGCACATAGGTACCTAGACCCGCCATCCACTGCGTGCCGTCGGTGTTGAAGCGGAAGAAGTTGCGCGACGGGTTGCGCAGCGTGGTGTCGGCCGCACCCGAACCGCCGTTGATGATAGTCTTGCCGTTCAGCGTCGCCGAATAGTCCTTGAGCGCGATACCTTCGGCACCCGACAGCGGGCCGATGATGAAATCGACGTTGTCCTGCTCGATCAGCTTGCGTGCGCGCGCGAGTGCCACGTCGGCCTGGGCGTTCGAGGATTCGCGGATCCATTCGATGCGCCGTCCGCCGATCGTCATGTTTTCGGCTTGGAACAGCATTTCCATTGCGCGGTAGGCATCCTGCCCGCCGGTCGCGAACGGACCTTCGAGCGTGGCGACCGAGCCGATGCGAATCGGCGCGTTTTGGGCGATGGCGGGGGCTTTAAGGGTTGCAGCGGCGACGGCCAGTGCGCCCGCACCCTGCAGGGCGCGGCGGCGAGAAACGCGAATCGTCATCGGGGGTTTCCTCCATTTTGTTTTCGGTTCCGTTTTTCGGACGCAAACGGCGCGGAACCTTGGCGCCGTTTGCGCGTTGGTGGCGGCTCCTTAGGTCGGTTTGTCCCAGCGTTGCGGTGCGGATTTGGCTTTGAGATAGGCGTAGCTGCGCTTCGCCAAGCCGATCAGGCCGTCGGGCGAGACAAGTACGATGACCAAGAACACGACGCCGATCAGCGTGTTGAAGCGGTTGCGGTCGTAGATCGTGGCGGCGAACGTGTCGAAGAAGGCGAAGATCAGCGAGCCGATGAAGGCGCCGATCGGATGGCCCAGGCCGCCGATTACGCTCATGATCAGCACGTTGATGGTGGCGCCGAGGCCGACCGAGCCGGGAGAAATACCGATGTTGTAGATCGTCATCATCACGCCGCCGCAGCCCGCGATGAAGCCCGCCACACCGAACGCCGCAACCCGATGCAGCGCCACATTGTAGCCAAGGGCCGCGATGCGCCGCGGATTGTCGCGAATGCCCTGCAGCACCAGCCCGAACGGGCTGCGCACGAGATAGAGCACGCCGCCATAAAGCATTGCGGCGAGCAGAAGCGACACGTAGTAGATGACGTGCGGATCGCGAAACGGCAAGCCGAACACGGTCGGGCCGAGGACGTTGCGAATACCCTCGTAGCCGTTGAACCAGGCGATATTGGTTTCGACGAACCGGAAGAACCCCATCGCCAAGGCCAGCGTGATCATCAGCAGATAGATGTCGCGCGTGCGCACCGAAACGATGCCAACGAACAAAGCTGCCAGAACCGCGGAAACGATCCCGAGCGGAATGGCAATGAGATAAGTGAGGCCGCCGACGATGCTGGGTGCCGCTCCGTTGACGGTGATGGCGACCACATAGCCCGCCACGCCCGCCACGCTCATTTGGGCGAGCGACACGAAGCCGCCGTAGGTGGCGAGGAACGTCAGCGACATCGCGATGATGCCGAAAACGATCGCGCGCCCGAAAATGTTGCCGAGCCAGAAATTCGCCTGATTGGCCGGCATCAGTTCGGGCAGGATCGCCGGCAGCACGAGCAGGAAGGCAAAGCCCCCGGCCGTCCACCATCCGGCGCGCGACTGCAGCCATGCCATCATCGTGCGCGCCCCATGATGCCTTGCGGGCGCAAGGCGAGCACAACCACCATGATCACGAAGGTCAAGATGACCGAGTAGGTCGGAAACAACGCTTGGCCGACCTGTTCGGCCAGGCCCACGAGAATGGCGCCGATAGCGGTGCCGGTAATCGAGCCCATGCCGCCGACGATCACCACCACGAGTGAGATAAGTAGAAACCGCCCGTCGACGCCTTGGGCTAATGGCTGCGCGGTCGCTCCGATCACACCGCCAAGCCCGGCCAACGCCGCGCCCAGCGCGAACACCACGATATTGACCACGGGTACATTGACGCCGCACGCCGACAGAATGTCTCGGTCGTCGACGCCGGCCCGGATCATGAGCCCGACCTTGGTGCGATTGAGCAGCAGCCAAAGCCCGATGCCGACGGCGATCGCAACGCCGATCTGGAAAAGGCGGAAAGTCGGATAGCGGCCGACGCCGGGCACGAACGAGGCGCCGAAAATCGCGTCGGGCGCGAAGAACTGGCGCGACGTGGCGCCGAAATTGGCGAGCAGCTGGTCTGCAACGATGATCGAAATGCCGATTGTGACCAGCGCTTGGCGCAGCTCCTGCCCCTGCATCCAGCCCAGTACGGTCTTTTGCATCGCTACGCCGAGAACAGCCGCAACCGCCATGCCCGCGACAAGGCCCACATACCACGCGTACCAGACGTCCTGGTCGTATAGCGGCTCGAAAACCGCATAGCCGACATAGGCGCCGACCATGTAAAGCGAGCCGTGCGCCATGTTGACCGTGCGCATGAGCCCGAAAATCAAAGAGAAACCGCTGGCCACAATGAAGTAGAGGGCCGCGAGCGTGAGGCCGTTGAGCAGAATCGTGAGGGTCAATTGCAACGTCAAGGCCGGCGTCTCTCCTGCAAGCCACATTCACCGGTGTCGGTTCGAGTCCGACATCCGTAATTCGCGGCACGCTTCGTTATATGAGAATGCGCCCGGTTTTGCACCAACCTCTCCAAAAAACGTTACCTTAAATTATACAGTTTTCTTTTGGAATTTGTTGCCGTGCAAGATTCTACGGTTATTTGCCGCAGTTGAATTTCGTGCCGCGCATGCGCACATTCTTGCAACGGCGACGCCAAAGACGCGCCAAACATCGGGAGAGAAATCGCCATGAACCGCACTTTGTTCGTGAATGTTGGCGTGTGGGATGCGACCGGTGCGGCTACGTATCCGGGCGAAGTGCTGGTCGAGGGCAGTCGCATTTCGAAAGTCGCCAAGGGCAGCGAGCGGCTGCCGCGCGACGGTGCCGAGACGATCGACGCGGCCGGCTGCACCTTGATACCGGGCCTCGTCGAAGGACATGCGCACCCGTCTTTCTCGAACGCCGCTACGACCGTCGAGATCGGCGACATCCCGCCCGAAGAACACGTGCTGGTCACGATGCACAATGCGCGCGCGATGCTCGATGCGGGCTTTACGTCGCTCTACGGTGCCGCATCCGCCAAGGTCCGGCTTGACGTGGTGATCCGCAACGAGATCGAGGCAGGTCGCATTGCGGGCCCGCGCCTGCGCGCGGCGAGCCCCGAAATCACCGTGACGGGCGGGCTTGGCGACGAGCGCCGCATGCACATGCACCGCGAGTCCTTCGCTCTCATCGCCGACGGCCCGGACGAGGTGCGCCGTGCCGCGCGCATGTGCGTGCGCGAAGGCGTGGACAACATCAAGATCAATATTTCGGGCGACGATTTCATCAAATCCGCGAAGGCCGCAATGACGGTCATGAACGACGCCGAGATCAAAGCCGCTGTCGAGGTGGCGCAAGCATACGGCAAGCGCGTCAACGCGCATTGCCGGGCCGGCGAGTCCGTAAAAGCCGCCGTACGCTGCGGCGTCGACGTGATCTACCATTGCGAATTCGCTGACGACGAAGCGATCGACATGCTTGAGCGTGAGAAACACCGCACGTTCGTCGGACCCGCCGTGGGCATTCTTTACAACACAATGTACTATGCAAATCGCTGGGGCATCACCGAGCAGGTAGCAACTGACCTCGGCATCAAGCGCGCACTTGAAGCCTGTGCTGCGACCTACGACAAGCTGCGCCGTCGCGGTGTGCGCGTCGTACCCGGCGGCGACTACGGCTTTGCCTGGACGCCGCAGGGGACGAACGCCAAGGATCTCGAGTTGTTCGTGAAACTTTTTGGCTACGGCCACGGCGAAGCGTTGCTTTGCGCGACCAAGACTGGCGGCGAAATCATGGGCATGGCCGATCTCGGCCAGATCCGTGCCGGCTTTCTTGCCGATCTGCTGCTGGTCGATGGCGACCCCTCGCAAGACGTTTCCTTGCTTCAATCCAAAGACCGGCTGCTTGCGATCATGAAGGACGGTGCTTTCCACAAGCGTCCGCGCGTTGCGCTCGCAGGCGGCCGTCAAGCCGCCGAATGAGCGCGTCGCGGCATAGTTGCGAGGTGTTCGGAGGATTTCTGGCGTAGGCCCAAAGCGGCACGCCAGATTGTCCAATGCCTGTTCCCTAGCTTGATCGTCGGGCCGAGCATGCTACGGTTTAGGCGGCTTCGAAGACCCATCTGGAAAATGTGGGTTCAAACGCGGGAGCAACCCTATCCATGCCGTCGCAAACCGGAGGCGAGCGAAAGAACGGACGGAAAGGCCGGGCGATGGACGAGGCGGCGCGGGCGGAACTGCGCGCGCTCCTCGGCACGGCGCCGCGCACGCGCGATCGGCTGATCGAGAATCTGCATCTGATCCAGGACCGTTACGGCCATCTCGCCGCGCGCCATCTCAATGCCCTCGCGCACGAGATGCGCCTGTCGGAAGCCGAGGTCTACGAGGTCGCGAGCTTCTACCATCATTTCGACGTTGTGAAGGAAGGCGAGGCGCCGCCGCCCGCCCGCACGCTGCGCATCTGCAACTCGCTGTCCTGCGCGATGATGGGTGCCGAGACCCTGCTTTGTGCGATGCGTGCGGCCGCCGATCCCGCCAAGATCCGTGTCGTCGGGGCCCCCTGCATCGGGCGCTGCGCTGCCGCTCCCGCTGCGATGCTGGGCCAGCACGCGATCGAGAGTGCCACGCAGGACAGCCTCTCCAACGCCATCGCCTTGGACAATGGGCACGCCGCGATTCCGCCCCACATTGCCTTCGACGCATACCTTGCGCAGGGCGGCTACCGGCTGTTGGAAAGGCTGCGCGCAGCTCCCGACGCGCGCCTGGCAACGTCCGCGGCCCTCGACGCGTCGGGCCTGCGGGGACTTGGCGGCGCTGGTTTTCCGGTCGCGCGCAAATGGAAAAGTGTGCACGCCCAGCCAGCCCCGCGTCTGATGACGGTAAATGCCGACGAGGGCGAGCCCGGCACCTTCAAGGATCGGCACTATCTGGAAAGCGACCCTCACCGCACGCTCGAAGGGGCTTTGATCGCCGCGTGGGCGGTCGAGGCGGAACGTATCTACATATATCTGCGCGACGAGTATCCGGCCGTCCGCACCATCCTCGGCGACGGGATCGCAGCACTCGAGCGCGCGGGGTTGGTCGCATCCGGCCATGTCGAGCTACGTCGCGGAGCGGGGGCCTATATCTGCGGCGAAGAGTCCGCGATGATCGAATCGATCGAGGGCAAGCGCGGTCTGCCGCGCCATCGCCCGCCCTATATCGCCGAGCGCGGTCTGTTCGGGCGGCCCACGCTCAATCACAATGTCGAGACGCTCCATTGGCTGCGCGAAATTCTCGAGGACGGCCCCGAGAAATTCGCGAATGCCGGGCGGCGCGGCCACAAGGGCAAGCGAACGTTTTCGGTCTCGGGCCGCGTGGCCTCACCCGGCGTGAAGGTCGCACCGGCCGGCATCACCGCGCGCGAGTTGATCGACGAATTCTGCGGCGGCATGGCGCCCGGCCACGAACTGATCGGCTATCTTCCGGGCGGGGCATCGGGCGGCATACTGCCGGCAAGGCTTGCAGATCAGCCGCTCGATTTCGGCACGCTCGACGCGCACGGCGCGTTCGTCGGAAGCCATGGCGTGATCGTGCTGTCCCAGGCCGACAATCCGCGCGTCGTCGCCGGAAATCTGGTCCGATTCTTCCGCGACGAATCCTGCGGCCAGTGCACGCCGTGCCGGGCGGGAACCGAGAAGATGGCCTCGCTGCTTGCGGCCGACGACTGGTCGGCGGACACGCTCGGCGATCTCGATGCGGTGTTGCGCGATGCGTCGATCTGCGGTCTCGGCCAGGCCGCACCCAACCCGGTGCGCAGCGTGCTGCGCTTCTTCGCCGACGGGAAGTCGCAATGAGCGGTCCGATCGGCTTCACGCTCGACGGCAAGGCGGTGGTCGCGGCACCGGGCGAGACGATATGGGATGTCGCCAAGCGCGAGGGCAACGAGATCCCGCATCTGTGCCATCTCGATTCGACGGGCTACCGGCCCGACGGAAATTGCCGGGCCTGCGTGTGCGAGATCGAAGGCGAGCGCGTGCTGGCGGCAAGCTGCATCCGCAAACCCGCTGCGGGCATGACTGTTTCGACCGCCGCGCCGCGCGCGGCGAAAGCCCGCGCCATGGTGTTCGAACTGCTTGCCAGCGATATGCCCGCGCGCGCCGACAGTCCAGACCCGGACGCGTCCTTTTGGCAATGGGCGGAGAAACTGGGCGTCGTCGTCGGCCGACTGCCGAAGCGCGAGCGGTGCTCCGACGGGCACGATGCATCGCACGCCGCGATCGCGGTCAATCTCGCAGCGTGCATTGCGTGCGGCCTGTGCGCTCGCGCGTGCCGCGAGGTGCAGGTCAACGACGTGATCGGCATGGGACATCGCGGCTGCGATACGGCCCCGGTCTTCGACCTGGCCGACCCGATGGGCGGATCGACCTGCGTCGGCTGCGGGGAATGCGTGCAGGCCTGCCCGACGGGTGCGCTGTTCGAGAAAAGCATGATGGACGAGGCTGCAATGCGTCGAACGACTCAGCCCGAGCGCTCGGTCGATACGCTGTGTCCTTTCTGCGGCGTAGGTTGCCAGACGCGGGTGGGCGTCGTCGGCAACCGGATCGTGCAGGTCGATGGGCGCGAGGGGCCGTCCAACGAGAATCGCCTGTGCGTGAAGGGTCGCTTCGGGTTCGACTATGTGCGCCATCCTCACCGGCTGACGCAGCCACTGATCCGGCGCGACGGCGTGCCCAAATCCGGCGACGTTCGCATCGATCCTGCAAATCCTTGGGCCGTGTTCCGTCCGGCGACGTGGGAAGAGGCGCTTTCCCGCGCCGCCGGAGGCCTCAAGCGCGTGCGCGACACTTACGGCGGCGTCGCGCTTGCCGGTTTCGGCTCCGCCAAGGGTTCCAACGAAGAGGCGTATCTCTTCCAGAAACTCGTGCGCCAGGGCTTCGGCACCAACAATGTCGACCATTGCACGCGCCTATGCCACGCCTCGTCGGTCGCGGCACTGCTCGAAGGCGTGGGTTCGGCCGCCGTCACCGCCCCCTTCGCCGCAGCGAAGGAAGCGGACTGCATCATCGTGATCGGTGCGAGGCCCGAGCAGAACCATCCGGTGGCGGCAACGTTTCTCAAGCAGGCTGCGCGGCGCGGCGCGCATCTGATCGTCATCGATCCACGCGGCCAGGCGCTGATGCGCCATGCCGAGCATGCACTGCGCTTCACGCCAGGCACCGACGTGGCGCTGCTGAACGCACTGCTGCATGTGATCGTAGCCGAGAAGCTCTACGACCCGGTCTATGTCGCGGCGAACGTGGACGGATTCGACGAACTTGCCGCGCGTGTGGCGGAATACGCGCCCGAGCGCATGGCGTCGGTCTGCGGCGTCGATGCCGCCACGCTTCGCGCCGTGGCCCGGCGCTACGCCACGTCGAAGCGCTCGATCATCTTCTGGGGCATGGGCATCTCCCAGCACATCCACGGCACCGACAATGCGCGCTGCCTGATCGCGCTCGCCTTGATCACCGGCCAGATCGGCCGACCGGGCACGGGCTTGCATCCGCTGCGCGGCCAGAACAACGTCCAGGGCGCTTCGGACGCTGGCCTTATTCCGATGATGTATCCGGACTACCATCCGGTCGAGAATGCGGGCACCCGCGCGGACTACGAGAAGCGCTGGGGCCGCGCGCTCGATCCCAAACGCGGCCTGACAGTGGTCGAAATCATCGATGCGATCGACCGGCACGAGATTCGCGCCATGTACGTGATGGGCGAGAACCCCGCCATGTCGGACCCAGACCAGAGCCACGCGCGCGCCGCCTTTGCCAAGCTCGAACATTTTGTCGTGCAGGACATCTTCTTGACCGAGACGGCATGGCAGGCCGACGTGGTTCTGCCGGCCTCGGCGCATGCCGAGAAGTTCGGCAGCTTTACGAACACGAACCGGCAGGTGCAGATCGGCCGACCGGTCATTCCGCTGCCGGGCGATGCGCGGCAAGACTGGGAATTGATCGTCGATATTGCACGGCGGATCGGCCTCGACTGGCGCTATGCCGGCGTGGATGAGGTCTACGAGGAGATGCGTGCTACGATGCCCTCGCTCGGCGGTCTGCCGTGGGCGCGACTGCTGCGCGAGGGCGCGGTCACCTACCCCGCCGACGATGCAGATCATGCCGGCCACGACATTCTGTTCGGCGACGGGTTCCCCACGAAGGCGCGCCGGGCGCGCCTCGTGCCGGTCGATTTCCTGCGCCCGGGCGAGGAAACGGACGCCGCCTATCCGCTGGTGCTCAGCACCGGTCGGCTGCTTGAACATTGGCACACAGGGGCAATGACGCGCCGGGCCGCGATGCTCGACAGTCTCGAACCCGTCGCGATCGCCTCGATGAATCGGCGCGAGATCGCGGCGCACGGTCTTGCTGAGGGCGCCGCCGTCTGTGTCGAAACGCGCCACGGCGCGCTCGAGGTCAGCATGCGCGCCGACCCGGACGTACCGGACGGCATGATCTACATGCCTTTCTGCTTCGGCGAGGCACCGGCCAACCGGCTGACGAACGCGGAACTCGATCCGGTCGGCAAGATCCCCGAATTCAAATACACCGCCGCACGCGTATCGCGCGCCTCAAGCCGTCGCGGGTACGTGGCGCCGTCGTTCCATCAGCCTGAGCAAAGCGGCGACGCTGCCGACGTGCCAGGCGAACCCGTCGAGGAAAGCGGCCGCGTCGTTGTCCGTCCGGGTGACGCCGACGCCGACGACCCGCGCGCTCTTTAGGAAATTGCCGTCCCGGTTCAGACTTTCTTCTCTCGTGTTCCAGCCGCGATGTTGACTGCCAGGCTGCCGATCACGATGACGGCGCCGATCAAAGCCGCCTTTTCGGGCATCTCGCCGTAGAACATCCAACCGATGCAGCAGGTTCATCCACCTGTCCGTTGCGAACCTCCGAAACCTCCGGTCCTCGAATGCGAAAATCTTGGCCCGCGTCGCTCTCCCGGTCCGTGAAGATCGGGAGAGCGGCTCATGGATGGCTCCGGCATAAGTGATCTATCAATGATTGTCGCGCGGCGTTCCCGAGGTCTGCGCGATTTTTTGGTATTTGACCGCCGGCTTCAGCGTCATGCCTTCTGACAGCTGGTCGACCATCGAACGTTGGATCTCCTGCCACGGCGTCTGACTGGCCGGATAGGGGAAGCCGCCCTTGGCGGCCAGATCGGCGTGCCGCTTCTTGATCTCTTCGGGCGGCAGCAGGATGTCGGCCGTGCGCTTGTTGAGATCGATGCGGATGCGGTCGCCGGTCCTCAGGATCGCGAGGCCGCCGCCGACCGCCGCCTCGGGCGAGGCATTCAGAATCGAGGGCGTGCCCGACGTGCCTGACTGCCGTCCGTCGCCGATGCAAGGCAGCGACAGCACGCCGCGCCGGATGAGCGCTGCCGGCGGTTGCATGTTCACGACTTCGGCCGCACCGGGATAGCCGATAGGGCCGACACCGCGAATGATCAGGATCGTGTGCTCGTCGATGCCGAGCGACGGATCGTCGATCCGGTGGTGATAGTCCTCTGGCCCTTCGAACACGGCGACCTTGCCTTCGAAGGCATTGGGGTCCATCGGGCTCGAGAGATAGCGGTTCTGGAATTCTTTCGAAATGACGCTCGTCTTCATGATGGCGCTGTCGAAGAGCGTGCCCTTGAGGTTTAGGAAGCCCGCGTTCCTGCGCAGCGGATTGCCCCAGCTCCGGATTACGTCGGGATCGCCGGACTTCGCATTCTTGCAGTTCTCGCCGATGGTCTTGCCGGAAACCGTCATCGCATTCTCGCGGATCTTGCCGTGCCTCATCAGCTCGGCGATCACCGCAGGCAGGCCGCCGGCGCGGTAATACTCTTCGGCAAGATACTCGCCCGCCGGCTGCAGGTTGACGAGAAGCGGGATCTCGAAGCCGTGCTTTTCCCAGTCGGCAATGTCGAGCTTCACGCCCATATGCTTGGCGATCGCATTCACATGCACGGGCGCATTGGTCGAGCCGCCGATGGCCGTACTGGCGACGATCGCGTTTTCGAACGCCTCGCGCGTCATGATGTCCGACGGCTTGAGGTCCTCGGCGACCATCGCGACGATGCGCCGGCCGGTCTCGTAGGCGATCTGGCCGCGTTCGCGGTATGGAGCCGGGATCGCCGCCGAACCGGGCAGGCACATGCCGAGCGCTTCGGAAAGCGCGTTCATCGTCGAGGCGGTGCCCATCGTGTTGCAATGGCCGTTCGACGGGGCGGACGAGCTGACGATATCGATGAACTGCTCGTAGGTGATTTCGCCGGCCGCGTGGCGCTCGCGCGCCTTCCAGACGACCATGCCCGAGCCCACGCGCTCCTTGCCGTTCCAGCCGTTCAGCATCGGGCCCACATTGAGGCCGATCGCCGGAATGTTGACGGTGGCGGCCGCCATTAGCAGCGCGGGCGTCGTCTTGTCGCAGCCCGTGGTCAGCACGACGCCGTCGATCGGATAGCCGAACAGAACTTCGACCAGCGAAAGGTACGAAAGGTTCCGGTCGAGACTCGCGGTCGGGCGCTTGCCGGTTTCCTGGATCGGATGGCACGGGAACTCGAAGCATACGCCGCCGGCCGCGATGATGCCCTCGCGCACGCGCTTGGCGAGCTCGAGATGGTGGCGGTTGCACGGCGACAGGTCGGATCCCGTCTGCGCGATGCCGATGATCGGCTTGCCCGACTTGAGCTCGTCGAGGGTCATGCCGAAATTGAGATACCGCTCGAGATACAGAGCGGTCATGCCAGGATTTTCCGGATTGTTAAACCACTGACGGGATCTTAGCGGGCGAGTCAAGGAATCCTCCGTTGGAATCTTTTGCGGCCGTTTGCGTGTGGCCGACATTTGACGGTCTATGGACCTTACATAATTGACCGACATTTCCCCAATAAATCGTCTGAACAGATTGAACACTCACATCCTGGGCGAATGTGCGTCAATCTGCAGATACAGCTCTTTGTTCTGGTATTCGCCGTCAGTGTCCACAGAACAGATTAGGTCGTTTTGATCTGCCCCCTTCAGAGCGGTCCAAAAGTTAACTTAGACTGGACCCTGAAGGAGACTGAACATGGGCAAGAAGCACGGGCCTGAAGAAGTTATC
>JBILXZ010000082.1:0-8651 GCA_044378015.1 Tagaea sp. | reverse complement strand
CGGTCGGCCGCGCGCTGCGCCATTTCGGTCGCGTAGAGCTTGGCCATCGACGCTTCGCGCGTGACGCGCACGCCTTGCACGTCCTTGGTCCATGCGGCGCGGTAGACGAGCAGGGCGGCCGCGTCGAGTTCGGTTGCCATGTCGGCAAGGGCGGCTTGCGTGAGCTGGAAGTCGGCGAGCTTGCTGCCGAACGCCTCGCGCGCGTTCGCATATGCCAAAGCCTCGTCGAGGGCGCGGCGCGCAAAGCCAAGCGCTGCGGCCGCCACCGTCGAGCGGAAAATGTCGAGCGTCGCCATCGCGATTTTGAAGCCGTCGCCGGGATGCCCAAGCATCGCGTCTGCCGGCACGAAGGCCTTGTCGAAGCGCAGCGTGGCGAGCGGATGGGGGGCGATCGTCTCGATGCGCGCTTCGACGTCCAGCCCCTGCTGGGCCGCGTCGACGACGAAGGCCGAAAGTCCCTTGGCGCCCGGCGCTTCGCCGGTGCGCGCGAACACGACATAGTGGCCGGCAATGCCGCCGTTCGAGATCCAGGTTTTGCGCCCGTCGAGCACGAAGCCGTTGCCGCTGCGCGTCGCTTCGAGCCGAAGGGCCGACACGTCCGAACCGCCCTCGGGCTCCGACAATGCAAAGGCGGCGAGGCTTTCGCCCGTGCGTGCGGAAGGCAAATAGGCTGCCTTCTGCGCGTCGGTGCCGAACAGCAGGATCGGCCCCGTGCCGAGACCTTGCATTGCGAACGCGAAATCGGCGAGCCCCGAGCGGTAGGCCAGATGCTCGCGCGCCAAACAAAGGCTGCGCACATCGTGTTTTCCGGCCGGAACGGCCACGTCGAGAAATCCGGCGCCCGCCAGCGAACGCGCAAATTCCTTGGTCAGGGCGTCCGGATCGCCGTGGTCGGCCGCGCGGCGCTCCACGACATCGCGCCCGAACGCGTCCAACCGCGCGGCGAGCGCCAAGTGGCCTTCGTCGAAAAACGGCCAGGCGAGGTAGGAGCGGTCCGCCATCAATTGCCCTCGAAGACGGGTTTCTGTTTGGCCGCAAACGCGCGATAGGCGCGCGCGAAATCTTCGGTCTGCATGCAGATCGCCTGCGCCTGCGCCTCGGCCTCGATGGCTTGCGACACGCTCATGTTCCATTGATGGTCGAGGGCCGTCTTGGTCATCGCATGGGCAAAGGTCGGGCCGTCGGCAATGTCTTTGGCGAAGGCTTGCGCGTCGCCGAGCAGCGTTTCGGGAGCGCAGAGCCGGTTGAAGAAACCCCAGCGTTCGCCCTCGGGCCCTGCGAGACTGCGCCCGGTATAGAGCAGCTCGGCCGCACGGCCCTGTCCCACGATGCGCGGCAGGATGCTGCAGGCCCCCATGTCGCAGCCTGCCAAGCCGACGCGCACGAACAGATAGGCGACCTTCGCGCGCTCGGTGCCGAAGCGCAGATCGGCCGCCATGGCGATCGCGGCGCCGGCACCCGCGCACACGCCGTCGATCGCGGCCACGACCGTTTGCGGACAGGCGCGGATCGCGCGCACGAGATCGCCCGTGAGCCGCGTGAAGCGCAGAAGATCCGGCATTTCCATGCCGACGAGCGGGCCGATTATCTCGTGCACGTCGCCGCCCGAACAGAAATTGCCGCCGGCGCCTGCGATGACGACGGCCTTGATCTCGCGGCAATCGACGAGGCTGGCGAACAGGTCGCGCAATTCGGCGTAGCTCTCGAATGTCAGCGGGTTCTTGCGCTCGGGCCGGTTCAACGTCACTGTCGCGACCTTGCCTTCGACCGCCCAGAGAAAGTGCGCGGCGCGATAGGCGTGCGCGTCGAAATTCCTGAAGCTCATGGCGTCGCTCCCGCGGCGGAAATCTTGAGTTTGGCGAGCAAGGCCAGCAGGCGCTTGAGATCGCCTTCGTCGAGGCCCGAGAACGCAGCGTCGATCCAGATTTCGTGCGGCCCCAGCATCTCTTCGAAGGCGCGCAAGCCCTTGGGCGTGAGTTTTACCCGCGCCGAGCGGCGGTCTTTGGCCTGCGCCATGCGAACGATCAGACGATCCGCCACGAGACCCTCGACGAGCCCGGTGACATTGCCCGCCGAGACCATCATGCGCTGCGACAATTCGCCCATCGTCAGCCCGTCGACATTGCCGTGGCTCTGGGCGCGCGCGAGCTGCGACAGAACGTCGAAGCGCGGCAGCGTGATGTCGAAGCTTTCGCGCAGATTGGCGCGTACCCGGCGCTCGACCAGATTGGCGCACGTGAGCAGTCGCAGCCACGCGCGCAGCTGCAAATGCTCCGAATTTTCGTGCCCTTGTTCGCGGTCGCCCGCCCGTTCGCCCGCGAGGTTCATATCTCGCCGCCTGCGACGGCGAGCGTCGTGCCGGTGACGCCGCCTGCCGCTGGCGAGCACAGATACGCCACGGCCGCAGCCACTTCGTCGGGCGCCACCAGTCGTCCCATCGGATTGGCGGCGGCGTACTTGTCCATGATGCGCGACGCATCCCCGCCGGTGCGCGCGGCGACGTCTGCGGCGGCTTGGGCCAGCATCGGCGTGTCGGCGAAGCCCGGACACACTGCGTTTACGGTGACGCCGGTGCGCGCAAGCTCGAGGCCGAGCGCGCGCGTGAGGCCGATCAATCCGTGTTTGGCGGCGACATAGGCCGAGACGAAGGGGTAGCCTTTGAGGCCGGCCGTGGATGCGACATTCACGATGCGGCCCCAGCCGCGCGCTTCCATGGCCGGAACGGCCAGCTTGGTCGCGTCGAACGCGGCGGTGAGGTTGAGGGCGAGCGCTTGCGCCCATTGCTCGGCGCTTGTGTCCGCGAAGCGCGCGCTCGCGGCGCCGCCGGCGTTGTTGACGAGGATGTCGACGGGTTGGCGCGCGCTTGCGCGGGCAAAAGCGCGGGCCAGGGCCGCCGCATCCGTCACGTCGCAGGCAAGGGCGTCGCCCGCGATCTCGTCGGCAAGCGCTGCGAGCGGTTCGGCGTTGCGCGCGACGAGCGTCAAATGCGCGCCGTGCGCGGCGAGACGGCGCGCGATCGCCGCGCCGATGCCGCGCGAAGCGCCGGTCACCAAGGCGTGACGGCCGACCAGAAACGCTGCGGGCGGTGCGGCAGACGGGCGTTGCATCGAGGCAGCCTCGCGACGAAGATATTTTAAGTCTAAAATATCTCGGGTCGCTCGGCAAGCCCGTCCGCAAGGCGGCTTGCCCGCCGCAACGGGGAGCCGGGTCTCAGCTCGGGTCGAGGCGGACGAGAATGCCGTTGCGCGCATCCGTCAGCACGTAGATCCGTCCCTGCGGGTCGACCCGTACGTCGCGGATGCGGGCTCCAAGTTCTGCCAGCAGGCGCTCCTGGCGATGGCTGCCATCCGCCTGCAATTCGATCCGGTAAAGACCCTGGCCGCGCAAGGCGCCGACAAACGCCGATCCTTGCCATCCCGGAAAAGCGGCTCCGGTATAGATTGCAAGCCCGGAGGGCGCGATAGACGGCGTCCAGACGACGCGCGGATCGGCAAAGCCCGGGCGCGACGTGGTTTCGCCGATCTGGGTGCCGGTGCCGTAGTTGCGGCTGTGGGTGACGATCGGCCAGCCGTAATTCCCGCCGCGTGCGAGGCTGTTCAGTTCGTCGCCGCCCTGCGCGCCATGGTCCGCCCCCCAGATCGCGCCGCTTGCGTCGAGCGCCATGCCCTGGGTGTTTCGCAGACCGAGAGCGTAGATCTCGGGTCGCATGTCGCTGCGGCCGACAAAGGGATTGTCGGTCGGCACTTTGCCGTCGGGTTCCAGGCGCACGAGCTTGCCGTTGAGATCGCGGCCGTCCTGGGCGCGCATGTCTTCGGCGCGGTCGCCGGTGGTGAGATAGACTTTGCCGTCGCGCCCGAAAACGATGCGACCGCCGAAATGCCGAGCCGAAGAAACGGCCGGCGCCGAGTCGAACAACGTCTCGACATTCTCGAGCCCGACGGCGCCGAGGCGCGCGCGCGCCAGTCGCGTCAAAGCGCCGTTGCCGACTGGTGCTGCATAGCTGAAATAGAGCAGTCGGTTCGACGCGAAATCCGGGTGCAATGCCAGATCGAACAAGCCGCCTTGGCCGCGCGCCCAAACCTCCGGCACGCCGGCGAGCGGACTCGGCGCCAATGCGCCGTCTGCGACGACGCGCAATCGGCCGGGGCGCTCGGTCACGAGCAAGCGGCCGTCCGGCAGCAGCGCCAATGCCCAAGGATTTTCGAGCCCTTCGGCCAGCCGCACCACGCGGTACGCCGCTTTTTCGCTCTGCACTTGCGCGGTCGACGGGTTCGCTAAAACGGCCGCGATCGCGGCCAATGCGGCAATAGTCCGATGCATCGTGCCTCCGATGTCTGCGTTTGGAAACGCGCAACCCTATCAGAGATCGCCGCGCGGGTGGGAGTGCGCGCTGCGATCGGCACGGCGGAATCGGCTCCGCTACGCCGGATGTCCTTTCCCGGGCACGTTGCCGACGAGGAAATGGCGCGCCTCGCCTTTTTCGTCGGCCAGCGGCAGAACGATGCGGCTCCAATAGACGACGCCGACGTTTGCCGGCGGGACGTGGCGCGTGAAGAGCGGGAGCCTGCGCGCCGCGCATGCGCGATAGCAGACGCGAAAGAGGAGCCCGATCGCCGGATGGGTCGGCACGTCGCGTGTGAGCTTTCCGGTCAAATCGAAGCCGGCACGCTCGGCGATGCGCGATCCGTAGAGACGGTACCGATAGTCTTCGGCGGCGGCATCCGCTTCGAGAAGCATCACGTAGCCGAGAGCCGGGCGCATTTCGAGAGGGTCGATCGCGTCGTAGCGCGCAAGTGCGCCGACCTTCGGCAGACGAAGCCAATACGCGTGCAGAAACGCAAGTTCGGGCACGTCGGGAACGGTCTCGGCGGACACCCAATGAAGCACGATGCCTTCCAACTCCTGCGATTCGAGAAAGCGCTCGAGCGGCCCGAATTCGCCGGCGATCGCCGCATCCGCAATCGCCGATTCTTCGATCATTGCTCGATGCCCCAAGCCGACAGGAGGCGGTAGCGTTTCGTGTCCATCTGGTCGAGCAATTCCCGGCCTTCGGGGCCGCCGTCGCCGATCATGTTTTCCCGCGCGATAAGCTGCAGCGCGCCGATATTCGCCTGCAGAACCGTCTTCAGCTCGCCCGCGCGAAGATTGCGGCGCGAAAACTCCTGGCGAATAGGGCGAAGCAATTCGCACAGCACATCGGCGAGGTCCGTCGCGAGCGTGTAGTCGAAGGAACCGGCTTGGCCTTTGAGGTCGTGCGCCTTCTTGAACATGGCGTCCCATATATCGCGATCGTCCCAGTCGCTCCCGAGCAGCAGGCCCATGCCGCGCGCCAATTCCTCGCAATCCAGCCGCAGCACCTCGCGATAGGCGTCGGCCAGATGCGAAAGCCCGCTCGTCGCGGCGACGGCGGCCCTTTCCGCAGCTTGCGGCTCCGTCGGCGAAACCTGTTTGGCGCGCTGGACTATCGATTCGAGCCGCGCCCAAAGCTGCGAGGCGCTGACCGGCTTGACCACGTAGGCGTCGACTCCCGCGCTGCGCGCGTCGAGCACGTTGCGTATCTCCTTCTGCGCGGTCAGCATGAGTATCGGCAGCGTGCGCAGATCCTCGACGGCATGGTTGCGCACCGCTTGGACGAAAGCGAGTCCGTCCATCGGCGCCATCAGCCAATCGCAGACCGCAGCGTCGAATTGCTGGGCGACGAGCTTCTCGAGCGCGTCGGCGCCGTCGGTTGCTGGCACGATCTGGGTCACGCCGAAGCCGTTCAGCATCGATTTGACGATCGAGCGCATTTGCTGGTTGTCGTCGATGACGAGGATCCGCAGTTCGGACGGGCTGAAGGCAGCCGAATCGACCATATGTCAGTCGCTCTCCTTTGCGTCGCGAAGTTCGGCGGCCAGCCCGGCAAGACCCTTGCGCGCGGCCGCGCTTGCGGGCGCGCCGACGGCCGGACGCGCGTGCGTCGGCTTGGATGCGGCGCCGGTCGCGCGCTGCAACGCTGCCGCCAGTTCCGCGCCGTTGATCGGCTTGGCGATGTAGTCCGTCATTCCGGCTTCGAGATATCTTTCGCGGTCGCCGCGCATGGCGTTGGCCGTCTGGGCCACGATCGGCACGGCGTTGTAGGGCGGCGGCAGCGTGCGGATCCAGCGCGTCGCCTCGATGCCGTCGATCTCCGGCATCTGCGCGTCCATCAGCACGACGTCGAAAAGCTTCGTCCGCGCCAAGGCGACCGCATCGGTGCCGTTGCGCGCGAAGGTGCAGCGATGGCCCATGCGCGACAGCAGTTCGTCGACGACCATGCGGTTGACTTCGTTGTCTTCGGCGACGAGCACGTCGAGCTCCCGGTAGGCGGCACGCTGGATGCCCGACGGGTCGGCGCCCCGATGCGTCTCCGGCGCGGCGACGACGAGCGGCAGGCGCAGTTCGAACACGGAGCCGCGTCCCAGCGTCGATCGCACCGCGATGTCGCCGCCCATCAGCAGCGCGAGTTCGCGCGAAATGGCGAGGCCCAAACCCGATCCGCCGAAGCGGCGCGCGATCGACGCGTCGGCTTGGTTGAACCGGTCGAACAGATGCTCGAGCGCGTCTTGCGCGATGCCGATGCCGCTGTCGGCGACCGACGCGACGAGGACCGGCTGCGCGTTCGCCGACGTTTCGGCGTCGAGCCGAACATCGATGCGGCCGCGCTCCGTGAACTTGACGGCGTTGCCGACGAGGTTCAGCAGAACCTGGCGAAAGCGCGTGGGATCGCCCGCGAGCGGCGCGGGCAGCTCGGGCGACACGGCGACGCTGACGGCGAGACCCTTGCTCTCCGCCGCTACCGCGAGCAGCGCGACCGTTTGCTTCAGTATTTCCGCCGGATCGAAAGGCACTCTTTCGATCGCCATATCGCCCGCCTCGAGGCGCGAATAGTCCAGGATCGCGTCGATGATGCCGAGCAAGTCGCTGGCGGATCGGCTGGCCACCTCGACGTAGCTGCGCTGGCGCGCGTCGAGCGGCGTGCCGGCCAGCAGTTCGACCATGCCGAGCACGCCGTTCATCGGCGTACGGATTTCGTGGCTCATCGTCGCCAGGAATCGCGACTTCGCGAGGTTCGCCTTCTCCGCCGCGACTTTCGCGCGCTCGGCGTCGGTCCGCAGCGTTTCGATGTCGGTCAAGTCGAGCACGGTCGCGAATATTCGCTCGATCGTGCCGTCGGCGCGCCGGTCGATGCGAAAATCCTCGCGCACGTAGCGTATCTCGCCTTCGGGAAGGCCGACGCGGTAGCGCCGTCGACCTACCGACTTTGGACTGTCCAGCAGATCGACGGGTTTCGCGCGGTCTGCCGGATGCAATGCCGCGACGAAGTTTTCGTAGGTCGGCTCGATTTCGGGCCCGACGCCCCAGATCTGGCGCGCGCGCGGCGACCAGTATTGCTCGCCGCTGCGCGTGTCGAGATCCCACCAGCCCATGGCCGCCGTGTCGAGCGCCAGTTCCAGGCGTTCGCGGGTCTTCTCGAGTTCGTCGAACAGTCCGGTTTGGGCCACGATGGACAGCCGCAGTTGCCGCGCGGCTTCGATTTGCGAGCCGATTTCGCGCGCTGTGCCGCGATAGCCTTGGAATACGCCGTTGGCCGCGTAGCGCGGCTTGCCCGACATCGAAATCCAGCAGGCGGCAATGCCTGGCGCGCTCAAGCGGCAAACGAGGTCCGCAAATGGTTCCTGCCGCTCCACAGCCTCGAGATGCGCGCGGAACGCTGGATCGCGTTTCCATTCTTCGTCGATCAAGTCCCAACGCGACTTGCCGATCTGTGACGCGGGCTCCATGCCGATGCGCCGGATGCCGTCCGACAGAAAGGTATGGCGGTGGCGGTCGTCGGTCTCCCAGAACCAGTCGGGCAACAAGTCGGCGTAATCCTCGAGGCGCGGGGATTCCGGGGCTTGCATCGGCGTGCGCGACTGCTCGAGACGGCTGTACGTTTGGCTCACGATTTCGCAAAGTTGCGCCATATCGATCGCGCCGTCGCGCGCGACTTGCCGAAGCTGCCGGGTCAATAGCGGATGCCGTTCTGCCATCAAGCTCTGCCGAAAGCCGTCGCCGCACCCGATTTTCGGCTTTGCGCGGCTGCGTTTGCGCGCCGTTGCAGCCGTTTGCGCAGACGATGGTGTTTCACGTTCGCGCCTCGCATTTTCGTGCGCTCCTCCGTGCGAGAAGCATACTGCGGGAATGCCGCGTCGTCACTGCCGTGATGTTGCAGAAAAATTTGCGGCGGCGCGTGTTTTCTTTTGCCGCCAAAAGAAAGGGCCCCGCGACGTGCGGGGCCCTTGGCCGGCTTCTCGACCCGTCTGCGACGAAGACGGACGGCTGTCAGCGGAACAAGCCGAGCAGAACCGAGGGTTGCTGGTTCGCGATCGACAACGACTGGATGCCGAGCTGCTGGCGAACCTGCAGCGCCTGCACGACGGCCGACGCCCTGCCGATGTCGGCATCGACGATCGCGCCGAGGCCGGCCGTGGTTGCGTCCACGATCGAGTTCACGAAACCCGATTGCATCGAGAGCGAGCGAGAGTCGGACGCGTTGCCACCGAGCGAGGTTGCAACCGCCTGCTGGAAGGTCAAGAGGTTGGTGAGGCTCGCGGTCGCTGCCGATGCGGACGAGACGCTGGACGTGTTGA
>JBILXZ010000039.1:0-32501 GCA_044378015.1 Tagaea sp. | reverse complement strand
CGAAATAGCCGCCGACCCCGCCCGCACCGACGAATACGATTTTCACGCGCGTGTTCTCCCCCGCCGAAGCGGCGCTTACGTCAGTGCCGCACAGGCCTTCTGGATGCGCGTGCAGGCCTCGCGCAGTGCTTCGGACGACGTGGCGTAGGAAATGCGGAAATAGGGCGCGAGCCCGAACGCCGACCCTTGGACGACCGCGACGCCCGCGCTCTCCAGCAGATACGTCACGAAATCCGTGTCGGTCTTGATCGTCTTGCCGTCGGGCGTCTTCCTGCCGATGGTGCCCGCACACGACGGAAACACGTAGAACGCGCCGTCCGGCATCGGGCAGCGCAGGCCCTTGGCCTCGTTCAGCATCGCAACGACCATGTTGCGGCGTTCGACGAATGCTTTGTTGTGTTCGGCGATGAAGCCGTTGGGACCGTTCAGCGCTTCGACCGCGGCGGCTTGGCTCACCGAACTCGGGTTCGAGGTCGATTGCGACTGGATCGCCTGCATGGCCTTGACGAGCGCTGCAGGCCCGCCCGCATAGCCGATGCGCCAGCCGGTCATGCAATAGGCCTTCGACACGCCGTTGACGGTCAAGGTGCGGTCGTAGAGCTTCGGCTCGACCTGGGCGATCGTGGCGAACTTGAAATCGTCGTAGAGCAGATGTTCGTACATGTCGTCGGTCATGATCCAGACATGCGGATGGCGCAGCAGCACGTCGGCAAGCGCTTTGAGGTCGGCGGCCGAATAGGCGGCCCCCGTCGGGTTCGAGGGGGAATTCAAGATCACCCATTTGGTCTTGGGCGTGATCGCCGCTTCGAGCGCTTCGGGCGTCAGCTTGAAATTCTGGTTCTCCGAGCACGCCACCTCGACGGGCGTGCCCTCGGCAAGGATCACCATGTCGGGGTAGCTCACCCAATAGGGCGCCGGCACGATGACCTCGTCGCCGGGGTTCAGCGTCGCCATCAGCGCGTTGTAGAGCACTTGCTTGCCGCCCGTACCGACCGTGATCTGGTTGGCGGCGTATTTGAGGCCGTTTTCGCGTTCGAACTTCGCGATGATCGCCTTTTTGAGCGCGGGCGTGCCGTCGACGGCCGTGTATTTCGTGTCGCCCGCGTCGATGGCGCGCTTGGCCGCATCCTTGATGTTCTGCGGCGTGTCGAAATCGGGTTCGCCTGCGCCAAGGCCGATCACGTCCTTGCCGGCGGCCTTGAGTTCCGCCGCCTTCATCGACACGGCAATGGTGGGCGAAGGCTTCACGCGCTGGAGACGGTCGGCGACGATCGACATAGGAGCTTCCTTGGGGTGCGATGGGACGGAAAAACGACGCTGGAAATTAGACCCCCCGCGCGGTGCTGGCAATCGGCTTGACCTTCCCGCGCGGCAGAGTGGTCGAAAGATTGTCCGCGCACAATCGCGCGGCTTTCCGAAGGAGGCCCGAACGCAATGATCCGCAAACGCGCCTTTGCCGCCCTCGTGGCGGCGGCTCTCGTCGGCGGCCCGGCGGCTGCCCAGCACGCAAACCACGGCGCATCCGCCAACGACGGGGCGGCGACGCGCGCTTTCCGCGCCGCCAACGCCAAAATGCACAAGGACATGGACATCCGCTACAGCGGCAATGCCGACAAGGATTTCGTGGCAGGCATGATCGCGCACCACGAGGGGGCGGTTGAAATGGCGCGAATCGTGATTCGGCACGGTGCGGATCCCGAGATTCGGTCGCTCGCGGAGGGCATCGTCCGCGACCAGGAAAAAGAGATCGCCCAAATGCGCGCCTGGCAGGCGCGGAATCGCTAGACTTCACCTCGCTTCGATTCGCGAGGGAAAAAAACATGCGGGCTGCGATCTATTCGACATTCGGGCCGGCGGCCGACGTGCTGTCGCTGGCCGTGTTGCCCGATCCCCTGCCCGGACCGGGCGAGGTGCGGGTGAAGCTCGCAGCCTCGGGCGTCAATCCGTCCGACGTCAAAGCGCGCGCGGTTGCCTCGCGCAATGCGGCGTATCCGCGCGTGATCCCGCATTCGGACGGCGCGGGCACCATCGATGCGGTTGGCCCGAACGTGGATCCCGCGCGCATCGGCGCCCGCGTCTGGGTGTTCAATGCGCAATGGCAGCGCGCCGACGGCACTGCCGCCGACCATGTCTGCGTGCCGGTCGAATTGGCGCCCGCTTTGCCGAGCAACGTCGATTTCGACACGGGCGCGTGTCTCGGCATTCCGGCTTTGACCGCGTGGCGCGCGGTGACGATGAATGGCGGGGTCGCCCAGCGCCGCGTGCTCGTCACGGGCGGCGCGGGTGCTGTCGGCCATGCCGCCATTCAAATGTCGAAGTACGAGGGGGCGACGGTCTATGCGACGGTGTCGTCGCCCGAAAAAGCCGCGATCGCCAAGGAAGCCGGCGCCGATGCCACGATCGACTATCGCCGCGAAGACGTGGCCGCGCGCGTGCGCGAACTTACCGGCGGCGAGGGCGTGCACCGCGTGATCGACATGGACATTGCGGCCAACGCGGCCGCGACGGTCGCGGCGCTGAAGCCGGGCGGACTCGCCGCGATCTACGGCTCGGGCAAGGCGGAGTTCCAGCTGCCCTTCATGCCGTCGATCGCCAAGAACCTCACTTTCGCTTGCTTCATCATGTACGAATTGTCGCCCGCCCAGCGCCGCGACGGCTGCGCCTACGTGAACGCGCGCGTCGCCATGGGGCATCTCAAGACGCGTATCGCGAAGCGTTTCGCATTGGCCGACATCGCGCGCGCCCACGAAGCCGTCGAAAGCGGCCAAACGGTCGGCAATGTGGTGGTGACGCTGGTTTGACGCGTTCTGCCGGACAGGTCATAATGAAACGACCTGTTCGGAGGATGCCCATGCCCGATGGATCGAAGCTGCCCGGCGTCGAGAAAGTGCCCATGGCGACCTTCAAGGCGCGCATGGCCGAGTACGTCGCGCGCGCCGCAAGCGAAGGGACGACCTTCGCGCTGACGAAACGCGGCAAGGTCGTGGCCGAACTCTCGCGCCCGCGCGCGAGCCCGCGCCGCAAGTCGATCTTCGGTGGCATGAAAGGGCGCGGACGCATCCTCGGCGACATCCTTTCGCCGCTTGACGTGGAATGGAATGTCCTCAAGCCGGACGCGAAACTTGATCCTGATTGATACCCACGTCCTGGCCTGGATCGTTTGGCGCGAGCCGATCGCGCCGGTCGCTCGAACTGCCGTCGCCGCTGCCGCCGCTGCAAAAACGCTGTTCGTCTCGGCCGTGTCGGCTTGGGAAATTGGCGTACTGACGGCCAAGAGCCGCATAGCGCTGGACGAGCCGCTGGAAAGCTGGTGGCGCGATGCGGTCGCGTCGGCCGGCCTCGTGGAACTGTCGCTCGACTCGCGAGCGGCGCGCGAATCGACGCGGCTGCCGGGCGCGTTCCATGCCGATCCGGCCGACCGGTTTCTGGTCGCGACCGCGCGCGCGAACGGTCTCACGCTCGTCACCGCCGACAAATCGATCCTCGCCTACGCCAAAACGGGGCATGTGAAGGCCCTTCGCGCGCGTTGACGGGCGGCGGCAACGCGCTAGAGTGCGCGCGCCATGGCTCTTCCGAAGATCTCCGCACCCTTGCCCGACGCGCTGCAGAATCCGGCACCGCCGCTTGCGGTCGATCCCGACGCGCGCGCGCCCGAGCGGCTGGCGGTCGTCTCCGACTACGTGCCGGCCGGCGACCAGCCGGCGGCGATCGCGGAGATCACGCAAGCGCTGCGGCGCGGCGAGAAGGACCAGGTGCTGCTCGGCGTCACGGGCTCGGGCAAGACCTTCACGATGGCGCATGTGATCCAGAATCTGCAGCGCCCGGCCCTTGTGCTCGCCCCCAACAAGACGCTCGCCGCCCAGCTCTACGGCGAGATGAAGTCGTTTTTTCCGAACAACGCGGTCGAATATTTCGTCAGCTACTACGACTACTACCAACCCGAAGCCTACGTGCCGCGCTCGGACACCTACATCGAGAAGGAAAGCTCTATCAACGAACAGATCGACCGCATGCGCCATTCGGCGACGCGCGCGTTGCTCGAGCGCCAGGACACGATCATCGTGGCGTCGGTGAGCTGCATCTACGGCATCGGCTCGGTCGAGACCTATTCCTCGATGACGCTGACGCTGAAGACCGGCCAGCGCATGGACCGCAACGCGCTGCTGCGCGAGCTCGTGAAGCTGCACTACAAGCGCAACGAAGCGGCCTTCCAGCGCGGCACTTTCCGCGCGCGCGGCGACGCGGTCGAGATTTTCCCGGCCCACTGCGAGGATCGCGCGTGGCGCGTGTCGCTGTTCGGGGACGAGATCGAGGCGATCTTCGAATTCGACCCGCTGACGGGCGAGAAGAAGGCGACCCTCGCCGCGGCCAAGCTCTACGCCAATTCGCACTACGTCACGCCGCAGCCCACGCTCGAACAGGCGATTTCGCAGATCAAAGCCGATCTCAAGCTGCGCCTGACCGAGCTCAACGCGGGCGGCAAGCTGCTCGAAGCGCAGCGGCTCGAGCAGCGCACGACCTTCGACATCGAGATGATGGCGGCCACGGGCTCGTGCGCGGGCATCGAAAACTATTCGCGCTACCTGACGGGCCGCCCGCCCGGTGCGGCCCCGCCGACCCTGTTCGAGTATCTGCCCAAGAACGCGGTGCTGATCTGCGACGAAAGCCACGTGATGGTGCCGCAGATCGGCGGCATGTACAAAGGCGACTACATGCGCAAGTCGACCTTGGCCGAATACGGCTTCCGCCTGCCGTCCTGCATCGACAACCGGCCGCTCAAATTCGAAGAATGGGACGCGATGCGTCCGCAGACCGTGTTCGTCTCGGCCACGCCCGGCACTTGGGAGCTCGAGCGCACGAAGGGCGTGTTCGTCGAGCAGGTGATCCGGCCCACGGGCCTCGTCGATCCGCCCGTCGAAATCCGCCCGACCGAGCGCCAGGTCGACGATCTTTTGGGCGAACTCAAGGCCGTCGCCAAGAAGGGCCAGCGCGCGCTCGTGACCACGCTCACCAAGCGCATGGCCGAGGATCTGACGGAGTATCTGCACGAGAACGGCGTGCGCGTGCGCTACATGCATTCGGACGTCGAGACGCTCGAGCGCATCGAGATCATCCGCGATCTCAGGCTCGGCGCCTTCGATGCGCTGATCGGCATCAACCTGCTGCGCGAAGGGCTCGACATTCCCGAATGCGCGCTCGTGGCCATTCTCGACGCCGACAAGGAGGGGTACCTGCGCTCGCGCACGTCGCTCATCCAGACGATCGGCCGCGCGGCGCGCAACGTCGACGGGCGCGTGATCCTCTATGCCGACAAGCGCACCGATTCGATGGAAGCGGCCCTGACCGAAACCGACCGCAGGCGCGCCAAGCAGGTCGCCTACAACCAGGCGCACGGCATCACGCCCGAGACGATCCGCAAGCAGATCGGCGACATTCTGGGCAGCGTCTACGAGCGCGACCGCGTGACGGTCGGCACCGGCGACGAGGGAACCCAGCATCTGGTCGGCCACAATCTGCGCAGCCACATCGCGGGCCTCGAAGCGCGCATGCGCGAGGCGGCGGCCAATCTCGAATTCGAGGAAGCCGCGCGCCTGCGCGACGAAATCAAACGGCTCGAATCGATCGAACTCGAAATGCCGGGCGGCGTGGGCGAAGGTGCGCAAGCGGGCTACCGAGTGGAGCCCGACCGGCCGCGCCCGCGTTCGACCGCAGGCGCCGTCAATTCGCGCAAAGGCCGCGCGCGCCGACCCCCGCCGGGCGGTGCGCGCAAGTGAGCGCGTTCTGGCTGCCGCTGTCCCTGACGCTGGGCGTGCAGATTCTCGTGAGCGGGGCGAGCCTTTCGGTCGCCGTTCTCGCCCCGCTGGTCGGCCCCGATTTGGGCGTGCCGACGGCGGGCGTCGGCTACTACATTGCCGCCCTCTACGGCATCGCGGCCGTGGCGGGGCTTGCGAGCGGCGGTCTCATCCAGCGCTTGGGCGCGCTCGGCACCATGCAAGTCACCTTGTGCAGCGGCGCTGCCGGGCAGTTGCTGCTGGCGATCGGCACGCCGTGGAGCGTCGCGCTCGCCGCCGTCGCTTGCGGCATCAGCCTGGGGCCCACGACGCCGGCTTCCTCGGCGATTCTCGTCGGCAACACGCAGTCCGCCAACCGCAATCTCGTGTTCTCGCTGAAGCAGACGGGCGTGCCCGGCGGTTTCATGCTGGCGGCCTTGAGCATGCCGCCGCTTGCTTTGGCGCTCGGCTGGCGCGGTGCCGCCGCGGTTGCGGCTTGCGTTCTGCTGGCGGCCGCACTCGGTCTTTCGCCGTGGCGCGAGCGTTTCGCAAGCGGCCGCACGGCCGTTCGGCCCGCCTTCTCGCTGCGCGCGCAGTTCGCCGAACCTCTGCAGCGCCTTTGGGCCGTGCCGGAATTGCGCCGCTTGGGCCTTGCGTCTGCGGCGTTCTCGGGTCTGCAGGGTTCGCTTGCGGGATTTCTCGTGGCGTTTCTCGTGCACGACGCGGCCCTCGATCTGGTCGCGGCTGCGGGCGTGCTCGCCGCCGCGCAAGCCGCAGGCGTGGTATGCCGCGTCGTGTGGGGTTCGGTCGCCGATCGCACCGGCCGACCCGACCGCGTGCTCGGGCTGCTGGGGCTTGCGATGGCGGCACTCGGTGCTTTCGTCGGTTTTGCCGCGCCGGCGCTCGGCTATCCCGCGTTGCTGCTCGCCTGCATTCTGTTCGGGGCGACCGCGATGTCGTGGAACGGCGTCTATCTGGGCGAGGTGGCGCGCATCGCGCCGCCCGACCGCGTGGGCGAGGCCACGGGCGCCATCGGCCTGTTCACCTTCGGCGGCGTGGCGCTGGTGCCGGGCGCGTTCGCGTCGATCGTGCTCGCGAGCGACAGCTACGCGCTCGCCTACGCGATCGCCGCGATCGCGCCTGCCGTTTTCGGCACGGCGCTGTTGCGCGCGTCGCGCGCGAAGGGTATCGGAGCTTGATGAAACCGCCGCCCAACCTGCCGCGCACGGCCCTCGTCACCGGCGCTGCCAAACGCATCGGCCGCGCGATCGCGCGCGACCTCGCCCGCCAGGGCTTCGCCGTCGGCATCCACTACGCGCGGTCGCACGACGAAGCGCTGGCGCTCGTCGCCGAGATCGCGGACGACGGCGGGCGCGCCTTCGCCTTCAAGGCCGATCTGGCGAGCGAAGCGCAGGTGCAGCAGCTCGCAGACGACGCGCACGCGGCCCTCGGGCCGATCGGCGTTCTCGTCAACAACGCGTCGACCTTCGAGCGCGACGAAATCGACGACGCGACGCGCGCCGGCTGGGACATGCACATGGAGGCCAATCTGCGCGCGCCCTTCGTGCTGATCCAGGAAATGGCGCGCCGCCTGCCGCCGCACGCCGAAGGGGTCGCCGTCAATCTGATCGACCAGCGCGTGTGGAATCTCACGCCGCATTTCACCACCTACACGCTGTCGAAGGCGGGCTTGTGGACCTTGACGCAGACGCTTGCGCTGGCGCTTGCCCCGCGCATCCGCGTCAACGCGATCGGTCCGGGGCCGACGCTGGCGAACATCCGCCAGGACCCCGCCCAGTTCGCGCGCCAGGTCGCAAGCGTGCCGCTGCGTCGCGCGCCCGACCTCGACGAGGTGTGCGCGGCCGTGCGCTTCCTGGCCGCGGCGCGCTCCGTCACGGGCCAGATGATCGCGCTCGACGGCGGCCAGCATCTCAATTGGGGCGCGCCCGGCACCCATCAACCCGACGAATGAACGCCAGCGACTGCCGCGTCGTGTTGATCCGCGATCTGGTGCTGCCCGCGCGCATCGGTATCTTCGCGCGCGAGCAGGGTGCCGCCCAGCGCGTGCGTTTCAACATCGAACTCGGCGTGCCCGACCGGCCGCCGCAGCGCGATTCGATCCGCGAAGTCGTGCGCTACGACCATGCGATCGACCGCATTCGCCGAATCGTCGATGCCGGGCATGTCAACCTCGTCGAAACGTTGGCCGAACGTGTTGCCGTTCAATGCCTTGCGATGCCCGAAGTGCTGTGGGTGCGCGTGCGCGTCGAGAAGCTCGACATTGCCGCCGATGCGGTTGCCGTCGGCATCGAAATATTCCGAAAAGGCGCTTGACGCGGCGAAAGCACGTACAGGAATTGCGGTTCCCACTTGTGCACATCGCCCGGATTCCGCCTTAAAAACGGCGGAATTCGGCGATTTCTGAAGGAAATGTGAACCATCGATGGCGATTTTTAACCTCTATATCCAGATAAATCAGCGGCTTAAGAAAAAAGCCAAAAAACTAGGCAATACGACATGAAGGACCGGTTTTCCTGGCTCCAAAGGGCTTCGAAGGCGGTTTTGCACAAGTTTATCCACAGACTTCGTGGATAGAAGAACGGCGCGGAACAGGCGATGCCTGCCCCGCGTGCAGGCGCGCGCGCCAAGCACCATGTAACGCATCCTCTTGCCCGTTTCAGCCGGACTCGCTAACGCAAAGCGGCCATGGAAAATCCGTCCGAAGAAGACGCGCTGCAGTTCGAACCGCCGCCGATCGCCGCCGAAGGTGCGGGCGTGCTGCGCGCGGCGTTGGCGACGTTGCCACTGGGCCCGGGCGTCTACCGCATGCTCGACGCCAAGGGCGATGCGCTCTACGTGGGCAAGGCGCGCGCCTTGCGCAAACGCGTCGCGCAGTATCTGCAGTTCGAGCGCATGCCCAACCGGCTCCTGCGCATGGTCGCCGAAACGCGGCGCCTGGAAATCGTCACGACGCACACGGAAGCCGAGGCGCTGCTGCTCGAGAGCAATCTCATCAAGCGGCTGATGCCGCGCTACAACGTGCTGCTGCGCGACGACAAATCGTTTCCCTACATCGCGCTTTACGAAGACCACGATTTCGCGCAAGTCGCCAAGCATCGCGGCAGCCGCGAGCGCAAGGGCCGCTATTTCGGCCCGTTCGCGTCGGCGGGCGCGGTCAACCAGACGCTCACCGCCATGCAGCGCGCGTTTCTGCTGCGCTCGTGCACCGACGCGATCTTCAGCCAGCGCACGCGGCCCTGCCTGCTCTACCAGATCAAGCGCTGTTCCGCCCCGTGCGTGGGCCGCATCTCGGCGGCGGATTATCGCGGCCTCGTCGGCGAGGCGATCGATTTTCTCGAAGGCCGGTCGCGCGGGGCGCAAAGCGAACTCGTCGCCAAAATGCAGACGGCGGCGGACGCGACGGATTTCGAAACGGCCGCGATGTATCGCGACCGTATTCGCGCGCTCACGGCCGTGCAGGCGCGCCAGGACATCAATTTCGAGGATCTCGGCGACTGCGACGTCGTCGCTATCCACGCCGAGGGCGGACAGAGCTGCATCCAGGTGTTCTTCTTCCGGGGCGGGCGCAACTACGGCAACCGCGCCTATTTCCCGCGCCACGACAAGCTCGTCGACGCGGCCGACGTGTTGGCGGCTTTTCTCGGCCAGTTCTACGCCGACAAGCCGCCGCCGCCCGCAATTCTGCTGTCGCAGGACGTGGCCGAGCGCGCGCTGATCGAAGAAGCGCTGGGCGCGCGGGCGGAAGCGCGCGTGCGCATCGCGGTCCCCGAGCGCGGGGAGAAGCGCAAACCGGTCGACCATGCGCTCGCCAACGCGCGCGAAGCGCTCGCGCGCCGCATGGCCGAAACGGGCGCCCAAGCCAAGCTGCTCGACGGGGTCGCGACCGTGTTCGGCCTCGACGCCCCGCCCGCGCGCATCGAGGTCTACGACAACAGCCATATCCAGGGAACCGGGGCCGTCGGCGCGATGATCGTCGCGGGGCCGGAAGGCTTCGCCAAAGCGCAGTACCGGAAATTCAACATACGCAGGGTCGGCAAATCCGACGTGGGCGAAGGCGGCGACGACTACGCGATGATGCGCGAAGTTTTCGAACGACGCTTTTCGCGCGCATTGCGCGAGGATCCGAACCGCGAGGAAGGCACATGGCCCGATCTCGTGCTGATCGACGGCGGGCAAGGCCAACTCGGCGCCGTTGCGGGCGTGTTGGCCGAACTCGGCATCGACGATCTGCCGTTCGCCGCGATCGCCAAAGGGCCGGACCGCGACGCGGGGCACGAACGGTTTTTCCTGCCCGGTCGCGCGCCCTTCCAGCTCGAGCCGCGCGACCCGGTTCTCTACTACCTGCAACGCCTGCGCGACGAAGCCCACCGCTTTGCCATCGGCAGCCATCGCGCGCGGCGCTCCAAGGCGATCTCCAGCTCGTCCCTGGACGAGGTGGAGGGCATCGGCCCGCGCCGCAAAAAGGCGCTTTTGCTGCATTTCGGCTCGTCGACAGCCGTCAAACGCGCCGGACTCGCCGATCTCGAAGCGGTGGCCGGGGTCGGCAAAGCGGCCGCCAAAAAAATCTATGACCACTTCCACGGCGGCGGGTAAAATAGCACGCTGGATTCCGCACCCCGCCACCCCATCTCGAACGACGCGAGGACGATGACTTTTTCGCTGCCGATGTGGCTGACCTTGAGCCGCATCTTCGCCATTCCCGTGATCGTCGCGCTGTTCTGGCTGGACGGCGATCTGTGGCGCTATGTGGCCTGCGGCGTCTACGCAGTCGCCGCGGCGACGGACTGGCTTGACGGGTATCTGGCGCGCGCCTGGGCGCAGCAATCCAAGCTCGGGCGCATTTTCGACCCCATCGCCGACAAACTCCTGGTCGCCGCGACCATCCTGCTGCTCGTCGCTTTCGGACGCGTCGACGGCTTCACCGTCCTTGCGGCGCTGGTGATCCTGCTGCGCGAAGTGCTGGTCTCGGGCTTGCGCGAGTATCTGGCGGAAATCCGCGTCGGGCTGCCGGTCTCCAAACTCGCCAAATGGAAGACCGGCATCCAGATGACGGCGCTGGGCTTCCTCATTGTCGGCGACGCCGCCCCCACCGCGATGCTGCCGGTGCTGCCCGTGGGCGAAGTCGGCTTGTGGCTTGCGGCGGCGCTCACGCTCTACACCGGCTACGACTATCTTGCGACCGGCCTCAGGCATGTCGACGAAGACGCGTCGCCGGCGCCGGCCAAGCCTGCGGCTCCTGCGCGCCAGTCGGTCTGAGCGCGATGCGCATCATCGGTCTTGCGGGCTGGAGCGGCAGCGGCAAAACGTCGCTCGTGGTCCGGCTGCTGCCCGCGCTGGTCGCGCGGGGCTTGCGCGTTTCCACCATCAAGCACGCGCACCACGAATTCGACGTCGACACGCCGGGCAAGGACAGCTACGCGCACCGCGCCGCGGGGGCGCACGAAGTGCTCGTCGCCTCGGCGCGCCGTTTCGCGCTGATGCGCGAATTGCGCGACGCGCCCGAGCCCGCGCTCGAAGAACTCGTCGCGCGTCTGGCGCCGGTCGATCTTCTGGTCGTCGAGGGCTTCAAGCGCCACGCGCACGACAAGATCGAAGTGCATCGCCCGGCGCTGGGCAAGAAGCTGCTGGCCCCCGACGACCCGGGCATCGTGGCCGTGGCGAGCGACGCCGCGCTCGAGGGATTGCGCGTGCCGCGCCTCGACCTCGACGACACCGCCGCCATTGCCGCTTTTGTCGTGGCCCGCACGGGGCTTGGCTGATGGCGCAGCTCTCCGACGATTGTTTTGCCTTCGGTGGCGAACTGATGCGCGCGGACGCAGCCGCCCGGATACTCGCCGAGCGCGCCACACCGCTGGCGCCGGTCGAGCGCGCCGCTTTGCGCAATGCGGTCGGGCGCATTCTGGCGCGCGACGTGGTCGCCGCGCGCAGCGTCCCGCCGCACGACAATGCGGCCGTCGACGGTTATGCGGTTGCGTTCGCCGATCTCGATCCGGTCGCCGCCACGCGGCTGCAGATCGTCGGGCGCAGCGCCGCCGGCCATCCGATGGCCGAACCTTTGCGCAGCCGCACGGCTGCGCGCGCGTTCACCGGCGCTCCGATGCCGCAGGGCGCCGACACGGTCTTCATGCAGGAAGACGTGCGCGTCGAGGGCGAATTCGCCGTGCTGCCGCCGGGCCTCAAGCGCGGGGCCAACCGGCGCAAGGCCGGCGAAGACATTTGCGCCGGTGCGACCGTGCTGAAGGCGGGCCACCGTCTGCGCGCGCAAGACGTCGGCCTCGTCGCGTCGCTGGGGATGTCCGCGTTCGATGCCTATGCGCCGCTGCGCGTCGCGGTGTTTTCGACCGGCGACGAATTGCGCGAACCCGGCTGCGCGGCGCCGACAGGCACCGTCTACGATGCCAATCGCTTCGTGCTGCTGGCCGCCCTCGACCGGCTCGGTTTTGCGGTGAGCGATCTCGGCATCCTCGCCGACCGGCCAGATGCGGTGCGCGAAGCTTTGGCCGCGGCCGCCGCAACGCACGATGCCGTGATCACCTCCGGCGGCATGTCGATGGGCGAGGAAGACCATGTGCGCGCGGCGGTCGAAGCGCAGGGCGCTTTGCATTTCTGGCGTCTTGCCATTCGTCCCGGGCGGCCTGTCGCGTTCGGCACGCTCGCGGGCAAGGCGTTTTTGGGATTGCCGGGCAACCCGGTGGCGATGATGGTCACGTTCCTGCGCTTCGCGCGGCCCGTGCTGCTGCGCCTTGCAGGGGCCGCCGACGTCGTGCCGCGCCTGCAGCGCGTGCGCACGGCCGCCGACATCGGCAAAAAGGCCGGGCGGCGCGAATGGCTGCGCGCGCGCCTGGCGGCGGGCGAAGACGGCATTCCGGTCGCGCACAAGTTTCCGCGCGACGGGGCGGGCATCCTCACTTCGCTCGTCGAGTCCGACGGTCTCATCGAACTCGACGAAGACACGCGCGCGGTGGCGGCGGGCAGCCTCGTCGATTTCCTGCCCTACACGGAGGTTGCCCAGTGAAAATCCTGTGGTTCGCCTGGCTGCGCACACGCGTGGGCACGGGCGAAGAGAATCTCGAAAAACCCGCCGAGGTCGCGACGGTCGGCCAGTTGCTGGATTGGCTGGTCGAACGTTCGCCCGGCCATGCGCAAGCGCTGGCGCGCCGCGACGTCGTGCGCGTGGCGGTGAACCAGACTTACGTGCCGCTCGACCATCCGATCGCAGACGGCGACGAAATCGCGATCTTCCCGCCGGTCACAGGGGGTTAGAAATGGCGATCCGCGTGCAGCGCGAGGCTTTCGATGTCGGCGCCGAGCTTGCGGCACTTGCGGCCGGGCGCACCGATATCGGTGCGGTCACGAGTTTCGTGGGGCTCGTGCGCGACATGGCGGGCGATGCCGCGATCGGGGCCATGACGCTCGAGCATTATCCCGGCATGACCGAAAAACAGCTCGCCGAAATCGACGCGGAGGCGCATCGCCGCTGGCCGTTGCAGGCCACGCTGATCGTGCATCGCTTCGGCCGCATGGAACCGGGCGAGCCTATCGTTTTGTGCGCGGCGGCCAGCGCGCATCGCGAAGCCGCTTTCGCCGCGTGCCATTTTCTGATCGACTGGCTCAAGACGCGCGCACCCTTCTGGAAACTCGAAGACACGGCGGCAGGTCCGCAATGGGTCGACGCCAAGACAAGCGACGACGAAGCTGCGCGCCGCTGGGAGCAGAATCGATGAAGCTGCGCGACGTTTCGCCCTATTGGGTGGCTCTCGCCTTCGCGTGCGGCGCGCTGTCGGTGCTGGTCTTCCACCAGGGTGCGATCCAGCTGCTTTTCAAATCCGGTATTCTGCCGAACCCGCCATACGCGATGCGGCCCGTCGGCCCGCTCGGCGTGCCCTTGGTGCTGAATGCGGCTTTCTGGGGCGGGGTGTGGGCGCTCGTCTATGCCGCCTTGCGGAATCGCTTTCCGGCGAACCTGCACCCGTTGCCGATGGGCTTCGTGTTCGGCATTTTGGGGCCGACCCTGTTCGGCTGGTTCGTGCTCGCACCGATGCGCGGGAGCCCCGTCGCGGCCGGGTTCGTGCTCGAAAACATGGCGCGCGGCGTGTTCATCAACGGCATGTTCGGCGTCGGCGTGGCGGCTTTTTTCATGCTCGCCGACCGCTATCTGCCGCGCGCGCCCTGAAGGGCCGCGTCGAGCGCTTGGCGCGCGGTGTCGGCGGCAAAGCCTTCGCCGACCAGTTCGGCCAGCACGGCATCGCGCGCCAGACGATCGAGCGCGCGCGCGCGCTCGATCCGCGCATAGCTTTGCGAATCCTTGCCGACCAGCCGCAGCAGCGGATCGACGAGACGCGGACCTGCGGCGGGTTCGGGATAGTCGCGCGCGAACCGGTCCCAGGCGGCGCGGAAGCGGGCCGCGATTTCGGCCGCCGGGACCGGACTTTCGCGCATTACGAGATCGGGAAATCGACCTCGCCGCGCGTGGCACGCCCGAAATCCTCGAGCAGCGCCTTGGTGATCGGGCCGGGCGTGAAGCGGTATTTGTCGATCTCGCCGACCGGCGTGATCTCGGCGGCCGTGCCGGTCAGGAACGCCTCTTGGGCTTGCGCCAATTCGTCGGGCCAGATCGCGCGTTCGACGATCTGGATCTGGCGCGCCTTGGCCATCGCGATGACCGAGCGGCGCGTGATCCCGTCGAGGAAGCAGTCGGGCTTGGGCGTGTGCAAGACGCCGTCGATCGCCAGGAAGATGTTGGCGCCCGTCGCCTCGGCGATCTGGCCGCGCCAATCGAGCATCAGCGCGTCGGCATAGCCGTTCTTTTCGGCCTCGTGCTTGGACATGGTGCAGATCATGTAGAGGCCGGCCGCCTTCGAGCTTGTCGGCGCGGTGTTCGGCGCGGGGCGCGACCATTTGGCCCAGCACATGCGAATGCCCTTCTCCTTGTCCGAGAAGTAGCTGCCCCAGGCCCAGCTCGCGATCGCGACGTTGATTTTCGATTGCTGGGCCGACACGCCCATCATTTCCGAACCGCGCCAGGCGATCGGGCGGATATAGCAGTCGGGCTGGCGGTTGGCGGCCACGACGGCGTTGGTGGCGGCGTCGATCTCTTCGACCGTGTAGGGAATTTCGAAGCCCAGAATGCGCGCCGAATCGAGCAGGCGCTGCGAATGCTCGCGCAGCTTGAAAACCTTGCCGTTGTAGGCGCGCTCGCCCTCGAACACGGCCGAGGCATAGTGCAGCCCGTGCGACAGCACGTGCAGCTTGGCATCGCGCCACGGCACAAGATTGCCGTTCCACCACACAAAACCGTCGCGATCGTCGAAGGGAACCAGAGCCATGGCGAATTTCCTCGCTGTAGGGGTCTTTCGTTTCGCCTGCAGGAGTGCAGGCGCAATTTCCGGCCCGTTTTGGGCTTGCGCAAAGAAACACTCTTGCGGCATATATGTCAACATCACTGACATATTCGGAGCATGAAAAAACCACATGCCTGATTTGCGCCCCGGCCTCCAGCATCTCTATCTGCGCGACGAAGATCTGCGCCTCGGCATCGAGCTGCTGTTCTACGCCTACCGGGACTTCACGGCCGAACCCGACCGCATGCTCGACGAAATCGGTTTCGGACGCGCGCACCACCGCGCGATCTATTTCGTCGGCCGCTATCCGGGCATCAATGTCGGCGAATTGCTGGCGATTCTCCGCATCACGAAGCAAAGCCTGTCGCGCGTGCTGGGCGAGCTGGTGCGCAAAGGCTACGTTCTGCAGCGCCAGGGTGCTGTCGATCGCCGCCAGCGTCGTCTGGAACTGACCGAGCAGGGGGCCGCCCTCGAGCGCAAACTGTCGGAAAACCAGCGTCGGCGCATCGCGGCCGCCTATCGCGCGGCGGGGCCGGCGGCCGTCGAAGGCTTTCGGCGCGTGATGCTGGGGCTCATCGACGAGCGCGACCGGCGCAAAGTCGCCGCCGAGCCCGCCAAAACGCCGCCGTCGGCCGCGTCGCGCCGCGCGTGAACGGGCCGCGCGCGAATTTGTCGCCAAATGGTCTGTTGGCACGGGCGGTCGACAGCCCTAGATTCGTGGCCATGGCTGACGGAGCCCATCTCCTCGTCGTCGACGACGATACGCGCACGCGCGAATTGCTGCGCCGGTTTCTGGCCGAGCAGGGCTACCGCGTGGCGACCGCCGCCGACACGACCGAAGCCGAAGCCCAGCTCGACGCGCTCGCCTTCGACCTCGTGGTGCTCGACGTGATGCTGCCCGGCGAAGATGGCATCGCCTTCACCAAGCGCCTGCGCGGCGCAAAGCGCGACGTGCCGATCGTGCTTTTAACCGCGCGCGGCGAAACCGCCGACCGCATTTCGGGCCTTGCCTCGGGGGCGGACGACTATCTGCCCAAGCCTTTCGAGCCCGAAGAGCTGGTCTTGCGCATCCGCGCCATTCTGCGCCGCGCGCCGCCGCCCAGCGAAGCGCCCGATGCCGTGGATTTCGGCGGTTTCCGCTTCGACATTGCGCGCGAGCAGCTCACGCGCGGCGCAGCACAGGTGAAGCTCACTTCGGCCGAAACCTCGTTGCTGAAGGTACTGGCGAGCGCCGCCAACGCGCCCGTGAGCCGCGAGGAACTGCTGCGCCGCTCGCGCCTGTCGGGCAATGTGCGCACGGTCGACGTGACCGTCACGCGCCTGCGCCCGAAGATCGAAGAAGACCCGCGCAATCCGCGTTTTCTTCAGACGGTGCGCGGGGCCGGCTACCTCCTGCGCACGGATTGACGGAACGAAGATGGGCTCGGTCGGCAACACGCTTCGCAAATATCTGCCCCGCACGCTCTATGCGCGCGCGCTCGTCATCATCGTGGCGCCCATGGTGCTGGTGCAGCTCGTCGCCGGTCTCGTCTTCTACGACCGCGTCTGGGACACGGTCTCGCGGCGCCTGTCGAACGCGCTGGCGGGCGAGGTGGCGTCTGTCGTGCAGACGCTCGGCCGCTTTCCGGGCGATTCCGACCGCGCGTGGCTGTTCCAGACGATGCATCTTGCGCACGGCTCGACCTATCGCTTCGAAGCGGGAGCGATCCTCGACCGGACGGGCCCGGAGGCGCCGGACACGCTCCTCGAGCACTATCTCGTCTCGGGCCTCATCGAGCGCGTGCGCCGGCCTTTCCTGCTCGACGCGTGGGGCGATCCGGCCGACCTCCGCCTCGCTGTCCAGCTGCCGGAAGGGGTTTTGCATCTCGTCGCCTCGCGCCAGCGCGTTTTCACCACGAACGTCTACATCTTCCTGCTTTTCATGGTCGGCACGTCGCTGATCCTGATCGCCGTCGCCTCGGCCTTCATGCGCAACCAGGTGCGGCCGATCCGGCAGCTGGCGCAAGCCGCCGACGATTTCGGCAAAGGCCGCATCGACGCCGAATTCCGCCCGCACGGCGCCAGCGAAGTCCGCCAGGCGGCGGCGGCTTTTCTCACCATGCGCGAACGCATCGCGCGCTATATGGCGCAGCGCACCGAGATGCTGGCCGGCATCAGCCACGATCTGCGCACGCCGCTCACGCGCATGAAGCTCGAGCTCGCGATGCTGGGCGACCACCCCTCGGCGCAGGGCCTCAAGGCCGACGTCGGCGACATGGCGCGCATGGTCGAATCCTATCTCGCCTTCGTGCGCGGCGAGGGCGAAGAGCAGATCGAGACGACCGATCTTGCCGCGCTGCTCGACGCGATCATCGCCGCGACCCAGCGCGGCGGGCATTCGGTCGCTTTGAGCATCGCGGGCGATCTTGCACTGCCCGTGCGCCCGCACGCGATCAAACGCTGCCTCGAAAATCTCATCGCCAACGCCGTGCGCCACGCCGCCCAGGTGCGCGTGGTCGCGGCGCGGCATGCGACCGAAGTCGAGATATCGATCGACGACGACGGCCCGGGCATTCCGGCGGAATCGCGCGAAGACGTGTTCAAACCCTTCTTCCGCCTCGATCCGGCGCGCAACGCGCAGACCGGCGGCGTGGGGCTCGGCCTTACCATCGCGCGCGACGTGGTGCGCGGCCACGGCGGCGACGTGCGCATCGAGGAATCGCCGATGGGCGGCGCGCGCGTGCGCATCCGTCTGCCGCTTTAGCGAAAGCGCCATTTTGGTCCTTGCAGCCTCCGGCCCCGGGGGCTATGTGCAAGCGCACCCATGCCGCCAAGCCCCCAAAGCGGTGCCGCCACGCGCCGCACCTTTGCCATCATCTCGCATCCCGACGCGGGCAAAACGACGCTGACCGAAAAGCTCTTGCTGTTCGGCGGAGCCATCCGCCTGGCGGGCCAGGTGAAGGCGCGCGGCGAGCGCCGTCGCGCGCGCTCGGACTGGATGGCGATCGAGCAGGCGCGCGGCATCTCGGTCACAAGCTCGGTCATGACGTTCGACTACGCGGGCGCCACGTTCAACCTGCTCGACACGCCCGGCCACGAGGATTTCAGCGAAGATACCTACCGCACGCTGACGGCGGTCGACTCGGCCGTGATGGTGATCGACGCCGCCAAAGGCATCGAGACGCAGACGCGCAAGCTGTTCGAGGTCTGCCGCCTGCGCGACATTCCGATTTCCGTTTTCGTCAACAAGATCGACCGCGAAGGCCGCGATCCGTTCGATTTGCTCGACGAAATCGAAAAGACGCTGCAGCTCGACGTGTGCCCGATGGTGTGGCCGGTGGGCATGGGCTCGGATTTCCACGGCTGCTTCGATCTGCGCAGCAACGCGTTTCTGACGGGCAAGGTCGGCGCCAGCTACGAGCGCACGCAAGCGACGGAAGGCATCGACGACCCGGCCCTCGACGCGGCCGTCGCCGAACGGCCGCTGCGCGAGTTTCGCGAGCAGGCGGGCCTGGCGCTGTCGGCCTATCCCGCGTTCGATCTCGAAGCCTACCGCAGCGGCAACATGACGCCGGTTTTCTTCGGCAGCGCGCTCAAAGACTACGGCGTCGAATCGCTGATCCACGGGCTTGCGGAATTCGCGCCCAGCCCGCGCTTCCAGCCCGCCGAGCCGCGCAACATCGATCCCGAAGAAGCGCGGGTGACGGGATTCGTGTTCAAGGTCCAGGCCAACATGGACCCCAACCACCGCGACCGCATCGCGTTCCTGCGCCTGTGCTCGGGCCGCTTCAAGCGCGGCATGAAGCTCGTGCAGGTGCGCACCGGCAAGGCGATCGCGATCCACAGTCCGATCTTCTTCTTCGCCCAGGAGCGCGAACTCGCCGAAGAAGCCCTGCCCGGCGACATCATCGGCATTCCGAACCACGGCACTTTGCGCGTCGGCGACGCGCTGACCGAGGGCGAAGCGCTGCGCTTCACGGGCATCCCGAACTTCGCGCCCGAAATCCTGCGCCGCGTGCGGCTCGACGATCCGCTGAAGGCCAAGCAGCTGCGTCGGGCGCTCGAGGATCTCGCCGAAGAGGGGGTGACGCAGGTCTTCCGTCCGCTGCTGGGCGCGCAATGGATCGTCGGCGTGGTGGGCGCGCTGCAGATCGACGTTCTCGCGAGCCGCATCGCCGCCGAATACGACGTCAAGGCCGGCTTCGAGCCCGCGCCGTTCGAGGCGGCGCGCTGGGTCTCGAGCCCGGATGCGGCGGCGCTCAAGAAATTCGTCGACGGCAATCGCGGCAGCCTGGCCGACGACCGCGACGGCGCGCCGGTGTTTCTCGCGCGCAACGCGTGGGAGCTCAACCGCATCCAAAGCGACTGGCCGGGCCTCGTCTTCCGCACCACGCGCGAGCGCGGCTGACGGCTTGTGCTGGCGTGCGCAGGTCCGCTCGCTATAATGCGGCGTGACCGCAAGCGACCTCAAATTCGTGTGCCGCGCGACGCTGTCGCTCGGCAACGGCCAGGAACGGCTGGCCACGCGCAATTTCGCGGCCGCCGATGCCGCCGTCGATTGGGCGCTCGTCACGGCCCAGCGCCTGCGCATGGCGTTGGGCACGGCCAGTTTCGGCAAAGTCGGAGGCGCGATCGACATCCATATCGTCGGGCACGTTCCGGGCGATCCGGCGGCCGAGAAAGTCACGGTGTTCGCCGGCGCGCTCGGCACGGCCGACGACAGCCTCGCCTTGCGCGCCAAAGCTTTCGAGCGCGACGAACTGCCGCTGCTGTTCCGCGCGGTCGCAGCCCGCATCGCGGCCAAGCGGCGACGCAAGTACGCCGTGGCCGCTGCGATCGCCGCGGCCGCGACGCTCGCGGTCGTTTTTGTCGCTCTGTTGCCGCCGATTCTCGACGCGGAACAGCGGGCCGATGCGATCCTTTCGGGCCCGCCCGCCGACATCCAAGGGCGCTGGGCGATCGGCAATCCGGCTGCGAACTGCGACACCAACTACGTCGAGTTCGAGCGCCGCCGTTACACCGCCGTGATCGGGGCCAATCGGCAAAGCTTCGATGCCGCCTATTCGCAACCCACGCCGGCTACCATGCGTATCGAATACGGCCAAGGCGGCGTGCGGCTGGTCCAGACGTTTGGTCTGCCCGGCGAAAACGGCCGCATGACGATCGCGAATATCGAGGCGAGCGATCCGACCATCGAAAGCGCCGCTCGCCGGGCGATCGGCACGGTTTTGCGCAAATGCCCGCCACCAGCCTCCGGGCGATAGCGTCGAATCCAGGGCAAGCATCTGTAAAAGAAGCTGGTTTTGGCCGATTCGAAGGGGCGCCGGGGATGCCGTTGGCGCCGGGTACGCGCCGAACGCCGCCTCGAGCCACGCAACCATGCGAATCGCGCTTGTTGCTAATTTGCCGTTAAGCGGTTATGGACATAACCGGTAACTGACATCTAGGAGTGATCAATATGCCTACAGGTACGGTAAAGTGGTTCAACGGCACCAAGGGTTACGGCTTCATCCAGCCGGAAAGCGGCGGCGCCGACGTGTTCGTTCATATCTCGGCGGTCGAGCGCGCTGGGCTTCGCGGTCTGAATGAAGGCCAGAAGGTGTCGTACGAAGAAAAGCCCGATCCCAAGAAGGGCAAGACTTCGGCCGACAATCTGAAGGTCATCTAAGCCTTTTTGGCTTCGCGGGCCTCTTCGAGGCTCGCGGCAACGACGCGCCCCGCCCTATCAGGTTCTACCTGTCAGGCTGGGCGCTTCTTGCGGTGCAGCGCTGGTTCCGATTCAGCTGCTCTCAATGGTTGCTTGCTTTCCACCGTGAGAGCAAGTCGGCCGGCAACCGATTCCCCAGGCTTCAGAACGACCGTGCCGGTTTCGCGCCAACCCTTGGCCGCGAGATTGAACCCGTTTGCGACGTGCGAAACGGGTTCGAGGCACAAATAATCGATATTGCGCGGCCGATGGACGACCATCTGCCCGAAAATCGGGTCTGCGCGCAGCGCAAGGCCGAGACCAAGGCCCGTGTCGAAACTGGCGCCGCCGTTCCATCCGCCCAGATAGCGCGTACCGCCCGCGCGATCGAGCGCAAGGCCGCCTTGCGGGGCGGCAATCGTTTCGCCGGTCGGCACGTTGGCGTCGTCCTGCAGCCATTCGGTCCGGGCGTCGAGCGCGATCGCCGGATCGCCCGAAATCGCGAAATACGGGTGCCAGCCGATTCCCGCCGGGGCGTCGCTTGCCGCATCGTTGCGAAGCTCGATGGCGACGTTGAGCGTCGCGTCTTCGATCCAAAAACGCTGCGAAGCGGAAAACGCCCACGGCCAGTGCGCGTCGCCGGCATGTTCGATCGCGAGCGCGACGCCGACATCGCTGCGCGCGGCAATGCGCCAGGGTCGCAGCTGCGTATGGCCATGCAACGCATGCGGTTTGGCGTCCGGATGCGCCACGAGCGAATGGGTCTTGCCCGCGTGCAGCAACCGCGCGTCGACGATGCGATTGGAATAGGGGACCAGCGGATAGGCGCCGCCTTTGGGCCAGGATGGCGGCAAGGCCGGTTCGGCGCCGATCGGCACCAGCACGTCGCGTGGGCCGTCCTCCGCAAGATACCGCAGACGCGAAAGGCGCCCGCCCAATTCCGGCAGCGCTTCCGCGCGCAAATGCCGGTTGCCGAACTTCAACCGTTCCATGGCTTCGAAGCTTCCCCCTTGCGATTTCTTGCAAACCGGCTTCTTTCGGGCGGACTCAAGTCTAGGCCGATCGGCCGTCCGATGCACGTGCGCTTCGTTCTTCGAGATGCCAGCCCGACGTCGCGAGCCCGGTTTTGAGCGCGTCGCTTTCGTCGGCCGCAAGATCGATTTTGCCCGGATTGAGCAGCCCGTGGGGATCCATGCGCCGCGCGAACGCGATGTCGGCGTCGGACACGATTTTCATGCCGACCGCGCGCACCGAGGTCGTGTGCGAGTTCGCGACCTGGCCGCCGCCTGCCTGGATCTGGGCCACGACGGCGGCCATCTGCGCTTCGCTTTCGTAGATGAACAGCGGCGAGCCGACCGCCGCCAGCCGGCCCTGCGACTTCTGGAATTCGAGGCGAAAGGGCAGGGACCCCGCGAACAGCGGATGCAGATCGCCGATCTGGCGTTTGAGATCGGCGTGCGCGAACAGCGTCTGAACGCTCGTGAATCTCGAATTGCTCTTCTGCACTTGCGCAAGGCTGTGGCCGTAGCAGAATTTGTAGAGCGGTTCGCCGTACGGGCCTTTGCCTTCGCCCGACTCGCTCGCCAGCTTGCCGCCGAATTCCTCGGCCAGTTCCACCAGCTCGTCGCGATGCTGCTTTGCCACCATCGCCGACAGCATCGTGCAACCCTCCGGCACCAGGCCCGCCATTGCCGGCATGAGCCGCGGTATCGGCCATTCCTGCAAGGACAGCACTTTGAGAAGCAGCGCGTCTTCGTTGCCCGCGCGCACGCCGCACGCCAAGGCGGCCGCAAAATCCGGAAACGCGAAGATCGTTTCGCGCCATTCCCAGGCCGGCGCCAGCGGCAGCTCGATTTCGGCGATGAGTCCGTTGGTGCCGTAGGCATGGTGGACGAGGCCCGTTGCTTTGCCGCGCAGCTCGACCGTTTGCGGTTCGGCCTCAATGCTCAGCAATTCGATCGCCGAGATGTTGCCGCGGTCACGCAGCAGCCCGTAGCGGATGCTGCCGATCCCGCCCGAGCCGCCGGCGATGAAGCCCGCCAGGGTCGAGGCATGGCGCGTCGAGGGATGGATGCGCAGTTCGAGCCCGCGCGGACGCAATTCGGCGTCGAGCGCTTCCATGTTGGTGCCCGCCCGCGCGCGCACATGCGTGGCCGTGACATCGACAATGCCGGCATAGCCCCGAAAATCGACGAGCACGCCGCCGTCGAGCGGAACGCTTTGGCCGTAATTGGCCGTCCCGCCGCCGCGCGCGACCAGCTTGACGCCGTGCGCGACGGCAGCTCTGGCGATCGCGACGATCTCTTCGCGCGAGGTCGGCGCCACGATCGCATCGGCGACGCGCCCGCGCAGCGATTTGCGCAAAAGCGGACTCACGGCCGACCAATCGCGGCTCATCGCCTTCAGCGTTTGCGGATCGTCGCTGTAGGCGATCGATCCGATCGCGCGGCGAAACCGCGCCAGCCGTGCGTCGCCTTCGGCATCGCGTTTTGTGATGGAATCGGCCATTTATAGCCTTCCGCCAAAATGCTGAATTTTTGGGCGCGCAGCGCCGCACACCTGCTCGATACGATGCAACAACAGCGCCAGGCGCGGGCGGGAATTGTCCGCTTGCTGGCACAATGCTTGCTGCGTCCACCCCTTAGCGGTAGGCGCATCGGGCGCTTGCGTCGTCTCTCGGTGGGGGGATTTTTCGATGATCGCTCGGTTTGCAACTGGCCTTGCTCTGGCGGCCGTCCTTTTTGCGCCTCAAATCGCCCATGCCCAGGAAAAGATGACGTTCCTCAGCAGCTGGCGCGCGCAAGCCGAGCATGGCGGCTACTACCAAGCCGTGGCCAAGGGCATGTATCGCGCCTGCGGCCTCGACGTGACGATCCGCATCGGCGGTCCCGGCACGGACGCCAAGGCGCTGCTGGCGGGCGGCGCGGTCGACGGCATGATGGGCTCGTTCACCGACGATCCGTTCCGCCTCAACGAGGCGGGCTTCGCGGCCCAGGCCGTGATGGCCTCGTTCCAGAAGACGCCGCAGATCCTGATGACGCATCCGGGCAACGGCATCGAAAAGCTCGAAGACATGAAAGGCCGCCCGATCCTGATCGGGCAGAGCTCGCGCACCACCTTCTGGCCGTTTCTGCGCGCGCGCTATGGCTTCACCGACGCGCAGATCCGCGCCTACAATTTCCAGATGGGCCCGTGGCTCGTCGACAAAATGGCGATCCAGCAGGCTTTCATCTCGAGCGAGCCTTTCAAGGTGCGCGCCGAGGCCAATATCGAGCCGACCGTGTTCATGCTGTCCGATCTCGGCTATCTCAGCTACTCGTCGATGCCGATCTTCCCGACCAAGACGATCCGCGAAAAGCCGCGCGCGATCCAATGCTTCGTCGACGCGACGATCGACGGCTGGATCGATTTCTTCCGCGATCCCGCCCCGGCCGCAGTCCTCATCAAGCGCGACAATCCCGACAATTCGGACGCGCTGATCGCCGACGCCATCGACAAGATGAAGAAATACGGCATCGTCGAAACCGACGAAACCAAGCGCAACGGCATCGGCACGATGAGCGAAGCGCGCTTTCGCGGCCATTTCGAGATGATGCGCGACGAAGGCCTCTACAAGCCGGATTTCGACTGGCGTTCGGCCTTCACGCTCGACTTCGTGAACAAGCGCCGCGGCCTTTAAGCACAGGAGCGTTCGATGCTGGTCACCCAACAGCCGGTTCTGCGCCGTTTCTGGTATCCCGTGATGCCCGTTGGCAAGCTCGGCGACGCGCCCTACGGCTTCACGCTGCTGGGCGTGCCCATCGTGCTGTGGCGCAAGGCGGACGGCACGATCGCTTGCATCGAAGACCGCTGCTGCCACCGCTCGGCCAAATTGTCGCTGGGCTATCTCGAAGGCGGCAACGTCGTGTGCGGCTACCACGGCTGGACGTTCGACGCGTCGGGCAAATGCGTGCGCATCCCGCAGCGCGAAAATCCCGAGGCAACCGGCAAGATGGGCGTGTCGGGCTATCGCGCCGCGACGCGCTACGGGCATGTGTGGGTCGCGCTCGGCGAGCCGCTGGCCGAATTGCCCTACATCCCGGAAGCCGACGAGCCGGGCTTGCGCCAGATCGACCAGTTCTTCGAGCCCTGGAAAATCGGCGCGCTGCGGCTGATGGAGAATTCCTTCGACAACGCGCACGTGGCCTTCACGCATCGCAAGACGTTCGGCGAGGCCTCCGAGCCGATCCCGGCCAAGAACGAGCTCGAGGAGGTCGAATACGGCTTCCATCTGCGCGCCGAGATCCCGGTCAAAATCCGCGGCGATCTGGCGACGAAGGTTCTGAGCGCCGGCGAAGGCGACACGGTGCGCAAGCTCAAGAACACGTGGTTCATGCCGTTCGTGCGGCGCCTCGGCATCACCTATCCCAACGGCCTGCGCCACACGATCGTCACGGCCGCGACGCCGATGACCGACGACACGACGATGCTCGTGCAATGGTGCTACCGCTCGGACACGGAAGAGCAAGCGCCGGCCGCCGACATCGTCGCGTTCGACCGGCTCGTGACGCTCGAGGACAAGGTCATTCTCGAATCGTGCGATCCGGACGTGCCGCTCGACGAGCGCTTCGAAACGCACATGCCGAGCGACATGCCGGGATTGCGCATGCGGCGCATGCTGCGCGAGCTTCTCGCGCGGCACGGCGAAACCGAAGCGACCCGCCATCGCCGCCCGGCCCAGGCGGCCGAGTAGGAAAGGCGCGTACCCCATGCTGCCGACCCAACAGCCCGTTCTGCGCCGCTTCTGGTATCCGGTCATGCCGGAGGGGCGCCTCGACGCCGGTCCGCAGCCTTTCACGCTGCTGGGAGAAGCCATCGTCGTGTGGCGCAAACCCGACGGCAGCCTTGCCGCGATCGCCGACCGCTGCTGCCATCGCACGGCCAAGCTGTCGCTGGGCTATCTCGAGGGCGGCAACATCGTGTGCGGCTACCATGGCTGGACCTTCGACGGCACGGGCAAATGCGTGCGCATCCCGCAGCGCGAGAACCCCGAAAACACGGGCCGCATCGCGGTCGACGGCTACAAGGCCGCCGCGCGTTACGGCCATGTGTGGGTCGCTTTGGGCGAACCGTTGTGCGAATTGCCGCAGGTCCCAGAAGCCGACGAGCCGGGTTTCCGGCGCATCGACCAGTTCTACGAAGAATGGGCGATCGGCGCTTTGCGGCTCATGGAAAACTCGTTCGACGTGGCGCACCCGGCCTTCGTGCATCGCAGCACGTTCGGCGACACCTCGCGTCCTCTGCCGCCCAAGCTGCCGACCGTGGTCGAAGGACCGTGGGGCTTCGATTATTTCGTCGAAAGCGAGGTGTCGGTGCGGGGGGCGGACGCGGCCGAGACGCTCAAAGTGGCCGAAGGCACGACCACGCGGCGGCGCACCAACACCTGGTACATGCCGTTCGTGCGGCGTCTGGGCATCACCTATCCCAACGGCCTGCGCCACACGATCGTTACGGCGGCGACGCCGATGACCGACGACCGCACGATGCTCGTGCAGTTCTGCTTCCGCAACGACACCGAAGAGATGGCCTCGACCGAGCAGGTCATCGCCTTCGACCGCAAGATCATCGAGGAGGATCGCCGCATCCTCGAAGGCTGCAGCTGGGACGTGCCGCTGGCCGTGGTCGACGGCGAGGAATTCCACATGCCGTCCGACCGGCCGGGCCTCGCCATGCGCCGCAAGCTGCGCGAGTTGCTGGAAGCGCACGGCGAAAATGAAACGCGCGCGGCCTCGGCCGCTTCGGCCGCCGCCGAATGAGTTCGAGCGGCGCCGACGGGCCGTGGGCCCGCCATTCGCGCTACGCCCTGCCGGCAGGCGCGGGAATCGCGTTTCTGGCCGCCTGGGAATGGGCGGTGGCGGCGTGGAACGTGCCCAAATTCGTGCTGCCGGCACCGAGCCTCATTGCCGCCGCGTTGGTGAGCGACGGCCCCTCGCTGATGAAGTCGCTGTGGTTCACGACCAAAGTGACGCTGGGGGCGTTTCTCTCGGCCGTGGCGACGGGGATCAGCCTCGGCGTGCTGTTCACGCTCAACCGAACGCTCGAGCGCACCTTGTGGCCCTATGCCGTGATGCTGCAGGTGACCCCTGTCGTCGCGATAGCGCCCTTGGTCATCATCTGGGTCGGGTTCGAAAAACTGTGGCTCGCCCTTCTGATCCTCGCGTGGCTCGTGGCGTTCTTCCCGATCCTGTCCAACACCACGATCGGCCTTTCTTCGGCCGACCACGGGCTCAAGAATCTGTTCGAGCTTTACGGTGCTTCGCGCTGGAAGCGCTTCCGCTATCTGCAGTTCCCGTCGGCCTTGCCCTACATTCTGGGCGGCGTGCGCGTGTCGGGCGGCTTGGCGCTGATCGGTGCGGTGGTGGCCGAGTTCGTGGCCGGATCGGGCACGGCGACGGGCCTTGCGTGGCGCATCGTCGAGAGCGGCAACATGCTCAACATCCCGCGCATGTTCGCGGCGCTGCTGATGCTGTCCGTGTTCGGCATCGTGCTTTTCTATCTCACCATGTGGCTGCAATGGGCGCTCCTGCATCGCTGGCACGAGAGCCAGGTGCGGCGCGAGAATTGAGCGCCAGCACCGCCATGTCCGACGCCAAACCCCTCGTGCGCCTTGCAGGCATCCGCAAGGTTTTCTCGAACGGCACGGAGGCCATTCGCGGCCTCGATCTCGACGTGCGCAGCGGCGAGTTCATCTCGCTCCTGGGCCCTTCGGGCTGCGGCAAATCGACCGCTTTGCGCATGATCGCAGGGCTGGGCGAGCCCAGCGAAGGCAGCATCGACTGGCCGTCTTCGGCCTACGACGCGGCCGGCAAGCCGGAGCGCGAGATCGGCTTCGTGTTCCAGGAGCCGACCTTGATGCCGTGGGCGACCGTCTACGACAACGTGGCCCTGCCTTTCACGCTCAAGGACAGGCCCAAGGGCGACGTGCCCGAACGCGTGCGCGAAGCGCTCGCCATGGTCGGGCTGGACCGTTTCGCCGAATCCTACCCGCGCGAATTGTCGGGCGGGATGAAAATGCGCGTGTCGATCGCGCGCGCGCTCGTACTGCGGCCCAAAGTTCTGCTGATGGACGAACCGTTCGCGGCCCTGGACGAGATCACGCGCTTCAAGCTCAACAACGACCTGCTGGCCTTGTGGGAGAAGCAGCGCTGGACGGTCGTGTTCGTGACGCACAGCGTCTACGAGAGCGTTTATCTTTCGACCCGCATCGTGGTGATGGCGGCGAGGCCCGGCCGCGTGGTGGGCGAACTCGACGTGCCCGCCCCCTATCCGCGCGGCACGGGTTTCCGCACCTCGCAGCCCTACAACGATCTGTGCCGGAACGTGTCGGAGATGCTGGACCGCGCGATGGACGCCGATCCGGCGGCGTAGGCCCGCGAAGCCTCTTCGGTCCGGATGGTGGGCGCTACAGGGATTGAACCTGTGACCCCTACCATGTCAAGGTAGTGCTCTCCCGCTGAGCTAAGCGCCCATCCGGACCGGGAAGGCGCGGAATATACCGATCCTCGCTTTTTTGGCAAGCCTTCGAAACGACTCCATCCCGATGCCCGCTCCTACGCCCACCACTTCGGCGCGTCCGCCGACCCCGACTTACGAGCCCGATCCGCCGTTCGAAATCGTGCAAGCGACCGGGGCGGCCGCGCCGCTCGTTTTTTCCTCGCCGCATTCGGGCGCCCATTATTCGGCCGATTTCCTGGCCGCCTCGCGCCTCGATCCGACGGTGCTGCGCCGCTCGGAAGACGCGTTCGTCGACGAACTTTTCGCAAGCGCCGCGGCCAGCGGTGCTGCGCTCGTCAGAGCTTTGTTCCCGCGCGCCTACGTCGATCCCAACCGCGAGCCGTGGGAACTCGATCCGGCGATGTTCGAGGGGCCGCTGCCGGCCTTCGTGAACCGCCGCTCGCCGCGCGTGGCTGGCGGGCTCGGCACGGTGGCGCGCGTGGTGGCGAACGGGGCCGAAATCTACCGCGCCAAGCTCGACTTCGCCGAAACACGCTGCCGCATCGAAGCGCTCTACATGCCCTACCATGCCGCCCTCGAAAGCCTGGTGGCCCGCACCCAAACGCAGTTCGGCGCGTGCCTGCTGGTCGACTGCCATTCGATGCCGTCGGTCGGCGGCCCGATGGATCGCGATCCGGGCCGCCGCCGCCTCGATTTCGTGCTCGGCGACTGTTTCGGCGCTTCTTGCGCGCCTGCCGTGACGGCCGCCGCCGAACGCTGCCTGCGCGATCTCGGCTACGCGGTCGGGCGCAACGATCCCTATGCCGGCGGCTTCATCACGCGCCACTACGGCGCGCCGTCGGCCGCGCGCCACGCGCTTCAGATCGAGATCAATCGCGGCCTCTACATGGACGAGCTCGCGATCGCCAAGGCGCCGGGCTTCGCCAAGCTCGCCGCCGATCTGGGCGTTCTCGTGCGCACGCTCGCCGATCTTTCCCGCACGCTGGTGCCGCAGGCCGCATGACCGCGTCGGTTTCGATCCGCGATTCGACCGACGCCGACATCGGCGCCATCCAGGCGATCTACGCGCACCATGTGGCGCACGGCCTCGGCAGTTTCGAGGAAATCCCGCCCGATATCGCCACGATGGCCGAACGGCGCGCGGCCCTGCTTGCCAAAGCGCTGCCCTATCTCGTGGCCGAGCGCGCGGGCCGGATCGCGGGCTACGCCTATGCCGGGCCGTTTCGGCCGCGCGCGGCCTATCGCTATTCGCTCGAAGACTCGATCTACGTGGCCCCCGATGCGCTCGGCGGCGGCATCGGGCGCGGCTTGCTCGAAGCCCTGCTTGCGCGCGCCGAGGCTTGGGGCGCCCGCCAGATGGTGGCGGTGATCGGCGACAGCGCCAATGCCGGCTCGATCGGCCTGCACAAAGCGCTCGGCTTTCGCATGGTTGGCGTGTTCGAAGCGATCGGCTACAAACACGGGCGCTGGGTCGATATCGCGATGATGCAGCGCCCGTTGGGGCGCGGATGCGACGTACCCCCTGAGGAGAGAGCATGACCGAAGCCACGCTTGGAGCGGCCCTCGATCTGCACGGCAAAGGCAAGATCGCCGAGGCCGAGGCGATCTACGCGCAGCTGCTCGACGCCAACCCCGACGACATCGACGCGCTCAATCTCGGCGGCTTGGCTTTGCATGCGCTCGGCAAGCGCGCGCCCGCGATCGCGCGCCTGGAAAAGGCTCTGGCGCTTGCCCCCGACTTCGCCGACGCGCACGCCAATCTGGGTTCCATCCACCGCGCGGAAAACCGGTACGAGGAAGCCGCCGCGTGTTTCCGCCGCGCGCTCGCGCTCGAGCCCGGCAACGGCCTGGTGGCAAACAATCTCGGCCTCGTGCGCATGAGCCAGGGCGACTATCTCGAAGCGATCGGCCTGCTGTCGCAGGCGCGCGCGTTGATGCCCGGCCAACCCGACATCGTGGTCAATCTGTCGATCGCCTATATGAGCTACGGCGACCATGCCCAGGCGCTCGCCATACTCGACATGCTGGCCGAAGCCTCGCCCAAGGACAAACGCGGCCATTTCGGGCGCGGGGCGGCCTTGCTGGGCTTGGGCCGCCGCGACGAGGCGCGTGAGGCCTTCGACCGCGCGCTTGCCCTCGACCCGGACTACGAAGCCGCGCGCCAGCAGCGCGACGCGCTGGCCTGAAATAGGTTACCAAGGGCGACGAAGCGCGACAGTAACATATATATTCCTTTGATTCTGCAGGGATGTCGCCGCGGCGCCGATTTATGTTGCGTCGCCGAATAACCCTGCGGAACCAGGAAAAAACTTATTCACGATGAGAAACAGCGCACCGCCGCACAGCTTGCGGCAGATCCGTCATAGAAGCATATTCCTGTATTCTTGGCAAGCTTCCCGGTGCCGACCCGCCGCCTTGTTCCGGCGGCAGCCACCATGTTAGGTTCGTTTAAAGACGTTCGGCAATGAACGTCGAAAAACATTCCAGGGAGCACGCCATGCAACCGATCGCCGACCAAATTTCGCGCCGCTATGCCTTGCTTGGGGGGGCGGCGGCTCTTGCCGCATTGGGCCTTCCGCGCGATGCTCGGGCGCAGGAAGTGATCGACCGGGTGCAGTTTCTGGTCGGCTTCGGCGTCGGCGGCGGGTTCGACCAGACGGCGCGCGGCACCCAGGAAGCGCTCCAGAAATCGGGGCTGGTCGCCAACGTGTCGGTCGAAAACCGTACCGGCGGCGGCGGCTCGGTCGCCATCGCGCATCTGGTCGAAACGGCGGCGCGCCAGCAAAACACGCTGATGGTCAACGGCACTTCGATCGTCCAGCGCTCGTTGAGCGGGGAGTTCCGCCAGACCTACCGCGACGTGACGATGGTCAACACGATCACGGCCGAGCTTTTCGGCGTGATCGTGGCACCCGCCTCTCCGCACGCCGACATCAAGGCGCTGACGGCCGCGTTGAAGACCAATGCGCGCGCGGTGCGCTTCGGCGGCGGCAGCCCGCGCGGCGGCATCGACCATCTGGCGGCAGCGCTCTATCTCAAGAACGCCGGCGTCGATCCCAAAGCCATGCAGTACATCGCCTACGACGGCGGCGGCAAAGCCATGGCGGGCCTGCTCGGCAACGAAATCCAATGCCTCGTGATGCCGTTCACCGAAGCGCTGACGCAGATCAAAGGCGGACAGGCCAAGATGCTGGCGATCATGAACGACAAGCGCGTGTCGGACGTGCCCGCCGTGCCCACACTCGCGGAGTCGGGCGTGCCGGGCCCGGCGCTTGCCAATGTGCGCGCGTTTTTCATGGCGCCGGGCACGCCGCCTGCCCGCGTCGCCGCTTTCGCCGATCTGATGGAGCGGCTGGTCAAGACGCCGGCCTGGGAAGAAGTGCGCGCCCGCAACGGTTGGAACATGTTCTTCACGCGCGGGCAGGCCACGGCCGATTTCTTCGCCCAGCACGAAAAAGACATCCGCAGCATGCTCGTGGACCTCGAATTCATCAAGGCCTGACGGCGCGGATAGCGCGGCCCAAACCATGCCAAGCGCGATCCTCGCCGTCCGGTGCAGGCGGCGATCGCGCCAAAGCGCCGGGGGGCGCAGGATATGAATCGCTTGCATGCCGAGCGCCTCGTCGCGCTGCTGATATTGCTTTTTTCGCTCGCCTATTTCGCGCTGGCCTTCGGCATCAAGCTGCCGCCCAGTTCCGACGAAACGCCGTTTTCGGCGCGCACGTTCCCGCTGGTGCTGGGGCCGCTTGCCGTCGCGCTGTCGCTGGCGCTTCTGCTGAAGCCGCCGGGCGGGGAGGATGTCGGCCGGGGCTTCGCGTGGGGCCGCGCGTTCGGTCTGACGGGCTTGATGGCGCTTTACGCGCTGGCGATCGACCGTTTGGGTTTCGCCGTGACCTCGGCGCTTTTTCTGGCCGGCGGATTCTACATTCTCGGCGAGCGACGCATGCTGGTGCTGCTGCCGATCGCGGCGGCGACCGCGCTCGGCTTCTGGATCATGTTCACGTTCCTCGACGTCCAGCTGGACTGGGGCATTTTCGGGCGGATGTTCTGATGGTCGAAGGCTTGCTGATCGGGTTTTGGACGCTGATGTCGCCGACGAATATCGGCATTCTCGTGCTCGGCTGCGTGATGGGCACGTTCATCGGCATGATGCCGGGCCTCGGGCCGGTCACGGCCGTTTCGCTGCTGGTGCCGGTCGTTCTCACCATG
>JBILXZ010000081.1:0-8877 GCA_044378015.1 Tagaea sp. | reverse complement strand
CGAAATCGCCGAGCTTGAAGCGCTTTCGCACGTCGCGGCTGTCGACCGTGAAGCCTGCGACCGCGTCGGGCAGCGCTTCTTCCCAGTTCGCGATTTCCTTGCCGTCGGCGTCGAGCAGTAGCATCCACGCGCGCACGCCCCGCGCCCCGTAGCCGTGCCAGTAATTGGCCGTGACCATGCGCGTGTGGCGCACGGCACTGTCGCGGAACAGCACGAGGTTGGTCACGAAATTGAACGTCGAAAGATAGCGCTTGGGATCGGTCAGCAGCCGCTCGGGGATGCGCAGCCGATCGAGCGTTTCTACCGCCGCGCCCGGCGGAAGGAAGGTTGCGGCCTGTGCGACAAGCAGATCGGCGTCGAAAGCGGCGACGAGGATCCTGTCGGCCTTGGCCGCCGCGATCGTCTTGATCGAGTGCACGGTGCGGCCGCCGACTTGCGTGCCGATATGGCGATGGTCGCGGCCGTAGAGCCCGGCGACCTCGACGCGCGAGAAATCGTAGAGCGCGCTCAGCGTGGCGAAGGCGCCGAACGGATCGTAGACGGCGACGCGGCCGGCCTTCTCGAGCGCCGCGACGAGCGCAAGGGCTTGCGGACGCGCTAGCGGATGGCCGATGGCGCGGAAGAGCGCGTCGCCGCCGATCCGGTTGTCGAAGGTTTCGATCGGCAGTGCGTGGCGCTGGTCTTTGGGTGCGGAATCCGGCATGGCGGGTATTTACGACAAGTCTGCGGCACCCGCAAAGCGTTTGCGGATGCGGCGTATGCGCGCGGGGCTTGGGTTTTTTACTGCCTCACGCCCACAGCCTTTCGTTCTGGCGGTTCTCGTAAAGGCTCGCCACGAACTCGCCATAACCGTTGAAAAGCTGCGAAGGCACGCGCGCGCCGTTCCTGCCGATCAGTTCCTCGCTTGCCTGGCTCCAGCGCGGATGCGCAACGCGCGGATTGACGTTGGCCCAGAAGCCGTATTCGCGCTCGCCGAGTTCGAGCCAGAAGGTCTTCGGCCGCTGGTCGGTGAATTTGAATTTGACCAGCGACTTGACGGATTTGAAGCCGTATTTCCAAGGCACCACGAGCCGCAGCGGGGCGCCGTTCTGGCGCGGCATCGGCTTCCCATAGATACCGGTCGCGATGAAGGCGAGTTCGTTCGTCGCTTCGTCGAGCGCCAGGCCCTCCGTGTAGGGCCACGGATACCAGCTGGCGCGCTGGCCGGGCGCCACGTTCGGCATCTGGAACGTTTCCATCTGCAGATATTTGGCCGACGACAGCGGCTTGCACCATTCGACGAGGCTGGCGAGCGAAAAGCCGGTCCACGGCACGGTCATCGCCCAGGCTTCGACGCAGCGGAAGCGGTAGACGCGCTCTTCGAGCGTCATGGCTTTCAGAAGGTCGTCGACGTCGACCGTGCGCGGCTGCTCGACCATGCCTTCGATTTGCACCTGCCACGGGCGGATCGGCAGGCGCTGGGCCGCCTGCCAGATAATCTTCGAGGTGCCGAATTCGTAGAAGTTGTTGTAGGTGGTGGCGATTTTCTCGTCCGTAAGTTCGCGCTCGACGCGGTAGCGCATGTTTCGCGTGGCGGGATAAAGGGACGCGCTCGGATCTTCGCCGCCGGCGGGCGCTTGCGCGCGCGCGGGCAGGGCTGCCGCGGTCGCCGCTGCCGCAGCCGCCGACAGCACATGGCGGCGCGACCATGCCGATTCCGGCGTCGTTTCGCGCTCGGGGATCTCCCAGCCGCGCGGTCTCTTGATCAGCATGTGGCCAACTCCTAAATCGCGCCGTTGCGCCGTTTGCGGCGCAAATCGTCGACGGCGGTGCTTATCTGCGGCATGTGGGGATTGACGGCCAAGGCCCGTTCGAAGGCTTCGAGCGCGGCCGTGTCGTCGTTGCGGGCCTGGGCGATAAGGCCGAGGCCGGAAAGCGCGCCGAAATGGCGCGGCTCGAGGGCCACGACTTTTTCGGCGTCGGCTTTGGATTCGTCGAGCCGCCCGAGTTGGAACAGGATTGTCGCGCGCCGGTTCCAGCCTTCGGCATAGTCGGGCTTCAGCACCACGATCGCGTCGAACAGCGCGAAGGCGCCGAGCTGGTCGCCGCGCTGCTCGGCCACCAGGGCCAGGTCGAGCAGCGACTGCGTGCTCGAATCTTTCGGATCGAGCCAGATCTGCCAGATCGACCGTTCGATCGTTTTGGCGTCGGCCGGGTCTTGGGTTGCGATCAGGCGCTCGAACAGGCGGTCGAGGCGGGCGTCGGCGGCCTGCGCCGACGCTGCTGCAAGGCAGCCCGCCAGCGCCAGGGCCACGGCAAACAACCGAACACGTGCCAAAACCCGCTTCATGGCTTCGAGCATGCGGTCAAACGCGCTTTCTTGTAAAGTGGCGCGGTTTTGCGCCCCTTTGCTTTTCGCATCGGCGTGGCGCAAAGTTACGGCCCCTTTTTTCGAAGTGGAACCTGATCGGCCATGTCTGCCAATGCGTTTTTCGCGCGCGACTACAGCGGTGCGCGCGCCCTGTTCCTGGAAGCCGCCAAGCCGCACGCCGCGCGCCTGCGCACGTTGCGCCATCCACTGCGCGGGCCGCAAGGCGAGCAGCTTTTCTGCGACGCCGCATGGGTGGGGCCGACCGATGCCACGCGCGTGCTGGTGACGATCTCGTCGACCCACGGAATAGAGGGGTTCTGCGGTTCGGGCGCCCAGACCGGCTGGTTTCGCACCGGCGAAGTCCGCGAATTGCCGCCGGGCTTGGCGCAGCTCCATATCCACGCGATCAACCCGCACGGATTCGCGTGGCTGCGTCGGGTCAACGAAGACAATGTCGATCTCAACAGGAATTTCGTGCCGCATATCGGCCCCTATCCCGAAAATCCAGGCTACGAGACGATGGCGGCCGCCCTCAATCCGCCCGAATGGACGCAAGCCGCCCAAGCCGCAACCAAGCAGCAGCTCGAGGTCTATGCCAAGCGCCACGGCCGGGCGGCATGGCAAGCGGCCGTGTCGGGCGGGCAATACACCCATCCCGACGGCATCTTTTTCGGCGGCCATGCGCCGACTTGGTCGCACCGCATGCTCGCGACCTTGTTCCGCGACTGGCTTGCGCGCGCCCGGCATGTGGCGATCGTCGATTTCCACACCGGTTTGGGGCCGCGCGGCTACGGCGAACTCATTTGGGCGCTGCCGGCGGGCCAAAGCGGTTTCGAGCGCGCCGTCCAGTGGTACGGCCCCGACGTGACTTCGCCCGATGCCGGCACGTCGACTTCGGCGGTTCTGAGCGGCACCAACGGCGAGGGGTTCGTGCGCTTCCTGCCGCAGGCGGAACTCACGGCGATCGCGCTCGAATACGGCACGATCGATCTCGCCGACGTGCTCGACGCCGTGCGCGCGGACAATTGGCTGCACAACCACGCCGATCTGGCGGGCGAGGAGTCGCGCCGCATCAAGCTGCAGATGCGCGAGGCGTTTGCGCCTGCGGATCCTGCGTGGCGCGAAGCCGTGTGGGCGCGCGCCGAAGAAATCCTGCGCAAGACCGGTTTCGGTCTCGCCAATTCCTGATCCGGTTTTTCCCCGAAGGACTTTTCCAATGACGCTGCGCACAAGCTTCACCGAAGCGATGAAAGAAGCCATGAAAGCCAAGGACACGGCGCGCCTGGGCGCCGTGCGCCTTGCGATGGCCGAGCTGAAGAAGCGCGACATCGACGCGCGCGCGACCGGCAACATGGACGGCATTTCCGACGGCGAAATCCTCGCCATGCTGCAGAAGATGATCGCCAGCCGCCGCGATTCGATCGCGCTCTACAATCAAGGCGGGCGTCCGGAGCTGGCGCAGGCCGAAGCCGCCGAGATCGCCGTGCTCGAAAGTTTCCTTCCGCAGCAGATGTCGCCGGCCGAATTCGAGGCCGCGATCGAAGCCGCTGTTGCCGAGACAGGTGCGAGCAGCCTCAAGGACATGGGCAAGGTCATGGCGATCGTGAAAGCCAAATACACCGGCGTCATGGACCTCGGCGCCGCGTCGGCGGCCGTCAAGAAGCGGCTCGGCGGGTAAGGGCGCGCGGGATGGCTTTTCCGCCCGCCTTTCTCGAAGAGCTGCGCGCCCGGCTGACGCTGTCGTCGGTGGTCGGGCGACGGGTGAAGCTCGCCAAGGCGGGGCGCGAGTACAAGGCCTGCTGCCCGTTCCACAACGAGAAGTCGCCGAGTTTCTACGTCAACGACGACAAGAACTTCTTCCATTGCTTCGGCTGCGGCGCCCATGGCGACGTGATCGGCTTCACGATGCGCATCGACCATCTGGCCTTTCCCGAGGCGGTCGAGAAGCTCGCGGGTGAGGCCGGGCTCGACGTGCCGCGTTTGAGCCCCCAGGAGCGCCAGCAGGCCGAACGCGCCAAGACCCTCGGCGACGCCGTCGAAGCGGCATGCCAGTGGTTCCAGGAACGGCTGTTTGCACCAGAAGGCAAAGCGGCCCTTGGCTATTTGCGCGGCCGCGGCCTTTCCGACGACACGATCGAGCGCTTTCGCCTGGGGTTTGCGCCCGACGGGCGCGGCAATCTGCAGGCGGCCCTGAAGGCCAAGGGCTTCGAGCCGGCCCAGCTTGCCGAGGCAGGCCTCACCGGCACGCCGGACGACGGGCGGGCGCCGTTCGACTTTTTCCGCAATCGGGCGATGTTCCCGATCACCGATCGGCGCGGGCGCGTGATCGCTTTCGGCGGCCGCGTGATGGACGATTCGAAACCCAAATACCTCAACAGTCGCGACACGCCGCTGTTCCACAAGCGCGACAATCTTTACGCGCTCGACAAAGCGCGCCTGGCTGTCGGCGCCAAGAAAGCCAGAGCTGTCGTCGCCGAGGGCTATATGGACGTGATCGCACTCCACCAGGCGGGCTTTGCCGGCGCAGTTGCCCCGCTCGGCACGGCGCTGACCGAGGGCCAGCTTGCCGCCCTGTGGAAAATCGACAGTGAGCCGACGGTCTGCCTCGACGGCGACGCAGCCGGCCAGCGGGCCGCCCTAAAGGCCGCCGATTTGGCGCTGCCGCTGCTCAAACCCGGTTTTTCGCTGCGCTTTGCGACCCTGCCGGCGGGCGAAGACCCGGACAGTTTGGTCCGCGAGGCTGGCGCCGAGGCGTTCGCGGCGCTGTTGGCCCGTCCGCTCGGCATCGCCGACGTGATTTTCCAGGCCGAAATCGTCGGCAAGTCCGTCAGCGGCCCCGACCAACGGGCTGCCCTTGAGGGAGCTTTGCGCGAGCGGCTTGCCAAAATCGCCGATCCCACGGTTCGGCGCGCCTACGAAAGCGAGTGGATTTACAAGCGCTTGCGCAATTTGGGGCGAGCCCCTGCAGCGCCGCTCAACCGGGACAGGAATTGGCGCCGCAACCAGCCTGGTCAGGGTCCGGTTTTGAGCACCAGCGGCCTGCGCGCTACCGGCGATGTCGGCCTGTTGTTGCGTCGCCAGGCGCAGGTCTTGCTGGCCACGATCCTCAACCATCCCGAATTGCTGGTCGAGGCGGCGGAAACGCTCGCCCAGATCGAACTCGGCGACCGCACTCTCGACCGGATTCGGACCGCATTGCTCGATTGCGCGCATGCCGCCCATGCGAGCGACGGCGCAAGCGAGACTCCGCTTGACACAAGCGCTCTGATTGACCACTTATCCGGTCAGGGAATGGCTGACGAGGCTTCGCGGCTGATGCAGCCAACCCTCTACGAACACGGGGCTTTTGCCGATCCGGCTGCTTCTGCGCAAGCGGCCCGGAACGGCTTCTGCCACGTGTTGGCGCTGTTTTCGCGCCGTCGGATGGAAGAAGAGCTGCGCTCGAGCCAGCGCGCTTTGGCCGCCAACCCGTCGGACGCGACGCTCGCCAAGGTCGAGGGCCAAGCCGCCCACCTGCGCGCCCAGGTGGCCGAATTGACCCCCGACGACGACCGTTAGGGCGGGCTGATCCGCCCGGCGAATTGTCGGCCGATTTTCACTTGGTATTCGTCCGCCGTTTTCCTCGCGAGGCCATTCGATGTCGACCAAGGTCAAGCCCGTCCCCGCCGCTCCCCCGCGCGAGGAGGCCCCCGACGGCCCGCTGATGGATGCCACCGCCGCCCTCGTCAAGAAGATGATCGCCCGCGGACGCGAACGCGGCTACGTGACCTACGACGAGATCAACGCCGTTCTGCCGCCCGACCAGGTGTCGTCCGAGCAGATCGAAGACACGCTGGCGCTGCTGAGCGAGCAGGGCATCAACGTCGTCGAAAACGAAGAGCCCGACGACGAAGAGGGTGCCGCCGCCGGCGGCGCCGACGGCGCGGAGGCCGGGCCCAAGGCGCCCATCCAGGCGCGCGTGGGCGGCGAAGAAGCCGACGAGGAAGAGGAAGGCAAACGCGGCAACGTCGATGCCGATTCGATCGGGCGCACCGACGATCCCGTGCGCATGTACTTGCGCGAGATGGGCTCGATCGAACTCCTGAGCCGCGAGGGCGAAATCGCCATCGCCAAGCGCATCGAGGCCGGCCGCGAGAAGATGATTTCGGCCCTGTGCGAAAGCCCGCTCACGATGCGCGCCGTCGTGCATTGGCGCGACGCGCTGGTCGAAGGCAAGATGCTGCTGCGCGACGTGATCGATCTCGACGCCACGAACGGCGGCGGCCCGGGCGGTGCGGGCGGCGCCATCGGCCCCGGCGGCGTGCCCGCGGCGATCGAAGCGCCCCGTCCGCCGCCCGCCGAAACCGACGATGCCGAGCCCGTCGAAGGCGCCGAAGGCGAGGGAGCCGCCGCGGTCGACGCCGACGGCGGCGAGGAGAACGTCTCGCTCTCCGCCCTCGAACAGCAGCTGAAGCCCGAAGTGCTCGAGCGCCTCGAGAAGCTCGCGGGCGTCTACAAGCGCCTCTACCGCATGCAGGAAAAGCGCATGGAAGCGCTCCTTGCCGGCAAGCAGTTCAGCCCCGTTTCGGAGAAGCACTACCAGAAGCTCAAGCAGGATCTGATCGACCAGCTCGCCGACGTGCATCTCAACAACACGCGCATCGAGCAGCTGATGGGCCAGCTCTACGATCTCAACCGCAAGCTGCTGACGGCCGAAGGCCGCCTGCTTCGCTACGCCGAAGAAAGCGGGATCAAGCGCGACGAATTCCTGTCGAAGTATTCCGGCAAGGAAGTCGATCCGCGCTGGTTCGGCCGCGTGGCGCGCCTCACCGGCAAGGGCTGGAAGAAATACACGACCAAGTACAAGAACGAGATCGCGCAGCTGCGCAAGGACGTGTCGGAAATCTCCGAACGTTCGGGCCTGCCGACGGGCGAATTCAAGAAGACCGTGAGCCAGGTCCAGCAGGGCGAGCGCGAAGCCGCGCGCGCCAAGAAGGAAATGGTCGAGGCCAATCTGCGTCTGGTGATCTCGATCGCCAAGAAATACACCAATCGCGGCCTGCAGTTCCTCGATCTGATCCAGGAAGGCAATATCGGCCTCATGAAAGCGGTCGACAAGTTCGAGTACCGCCGCGGCTACAAGTTCAGCACCTACGCCACCTGGTGGATCCGCCAGGCGATCACGCGTTCGATCGCCGACCAGGCGCGCACGATCCGCATCCCCGTGCACATGATCGAGACGATCAACAAGCTCGTGCGCACGAGCCGCCAGATTCTGCACGAGATCGGCCGCGAGCCCACGCCCGAAGAGCTGGCCGAAAAGCTCGGCATGCCGCTCGAGAAGGTGCGCAAGGTCCTCAAGATCGCCAAGGAGCCGATCAGCCTCGAAACGCCGATCGGCGACGAGGAAGATTCGCATCTCGGCGACTTCATCGAGGACAAAAACGCCGTCCTCCCCGTGGACGCCGCGATCCAGGCCAATCTGCGCGAGACGACGACGCGCGTGCTCGCCACGCTCACGCCGCGCGAAGAGCGCGTGCTGCGCATGCGCTTCGGCATCGGCATGAACACGGACCACACGCTCGAAGAGGTGGGCCAGCAGTTCAACGTGACGCGCGAGCGCATCCGCCAGATCGAGGCGAAGGCCCTGCGCAAGCTCAAGCACCCGAGCCGCTCGCGCAAACTGCGCAGCTTCCTCGACACCTAAGCGGAGCCGTTGCGGCTCGAACGCCTTGTCGAGGCGCGGCGAGCAGTGGCTCGCTTTCTCTATGACGTTAGGCAGAAGCAAGTTGCTAAAGGATGTACAACTGAAAGAACATTTCCGATACCCCCCGCTCTTGATTGCGGTGGCCGTGGTTTCCCTACCGACTCCCATCGTGTAGGCTGATTTTCAGACGCCTAGACCGCCAACAGCTGCCGTGGTTTCCCTACCGACTCCCATCGTGTAGGCTGATTTTCAGACGCCTAGACCGCCAACAGCTGCCGTGGTTTCCCTACCGACTCCCATCGTGTAGGCTCGCCGCCGTCATCACCCCCGAAGCGAAGGCGCCGTGGTTTCCCTACCGACTCCCATCGTGTAGGCTCCAGCTTGTCCAGGCCGCGTTGTCCGGCGAGCCGTGGTTTCCCTACCGACTCCCATCGTGTAGGCTGTTGGCAAGATCGACATCGCGGTCTTTCTCGCCGTGGTTTCCCTACCGACTCCCATCGTGTAGGCTGAGAGACGCTCCGATGCTTATGTCGAAAGGGCCGTGGTTTCCCTACCGACTCCCATCGTGTAGGCTCATCTGGCGTTGGCACGGCGCGTGGACGCTGCCGTGGTTTCCCTACCGACTCCCATCGTGTAGGCTCAGGTTCAGTCGCATGATTCGGCGCTTTGGGCCGTGGTTTCCCTACCGACTCCCATCGTGTAGGCTATTTCCTCTTGGTGCGAGCAGAACGCTGCAGCCGTGGTTTCCCTACCGACTCCCATCGTGTAGGCTAGGACAAAGCGCAACAACTTATCAAGGCTAGCCGTGGTTTCCCTACCGACTCCCATCGTGTAGGCTTCG
>JBILXZ010000078.1:0-9114 GCA_044378015.1 Tagaea sp. | reverse complement strand
CGACCTTGATCTTCTGCATTGGAACGGAGCTCCCCCTGGGGCACGTCTGTGATCTGGAACGGCACGGGGATACACCGTTGCCGCGCCGAGTTCCAGCGGCTTAACGACGCAAGTGCGCCCCTGCATGGGGCGCGTGTCGCCCGATCGCGCGCGCGCGCCTGAAGAATAGGTTACCAAATGCGACGACCAGCGACGGTCGCCTGTTTAAACCGCTGAAATCCAACGGATGTAACCGTCGCGGCGTTTGTTGGTTACATGTTCCGGCAAGCGCTCTGCGCTGGTTCGGCGGCTTTGATGCATTCACATTTCAAACAGCGCCTTCCGCTGGGGTGAACCCGGCGGCGATGAAACAATTGTACCGGTTTTCAGAAAATATTCAATATCTTTGCCTATTTACCTAGAGTGAAAACCTTTTTCGACCAAGCGCAGACATCTCGCAGCATTTTGGGGGCAAATGCCCGCCGCTATCCGCTATGGTTCAAGCGAAACACGTTGCCTTCGGGATCTTCGGCGACGATCTGCCAGGCACCGTAGGTCGATGCCCTCTTCGCGGAAATAGCCGCGCTCGCTTGCCAGCAGCGGACCCGCCGCCGCCGCATCGACGCGCCAGCCCAAATTGAAGCGAAAGCGCGTGGCTTGCGCATTTGTGCGGCCGATGCCCAACGCGAGCGCAACCGCCGGGGCGGCAAGCAGCAGCGAACGGCGCGAGACGCGAAGAGCGCGGTTAATCGGCGGCAGGGGCGACGAACGCGACATGGTTTTTCCTTTCGGCAGCCGACACGGGAAATCGGTTATGCCGAAATTCCGCAAACGCCATGCCGGACGACGGCGCCGCTAGAACTTCGCCGGTTGGGGTTGCGTGCGCGACGCGGGGGCTGCGCGCAAAGCGGGCAGGAGGTCGTCGATCGTGTCGACCACGCGGTAGAAGTCGCGGAAGCTCGGTTTGGCGTAGCGGCTTTCGATGATGCCGTCGATCGCACCCAGCAGCTTGCTCCAGTAGCCGTCGAGATTGCACACGACCAGCGGCTTGTCGTGCAGGCTCAATTGCCGCCAGGTCAGGATCTCGAACATTTCGTCGAGGGTTCCGGGGCCGCCGGGCAGCACGGCAAACCCGTCGGACCGCGCGAACATCATTTCCTTGCGTACATGCATCGACGGCACGACATGCAGCTCCGAGACCTGGCCGTGGCCGACTTCGGCGCGCATCAGATGCTCGGGAATGATGCCGACGACGCGCCCGCCGCCGGTGATCGCGCCGTCCGCGACCGCCCCCATGAGGCCCACGCGTCCGCCGCCATAGACAAGGTCGATGCCTTCGGAGGCGAGTTGGGCGCCGAACCTGAAAGCCGCTTCGCGATGGCTGCGCGGACCGTCGTTCGAGGAACCGCAGTAAACGCAAATTGCACGAAGAGGGGAGGCGGGCTGAGCAAGCGAAGAGGACATTGACTGTTGCCGATCTCTAAACGGTATATTCACACGCGTTGGATTGTTCGTTGGGTTGTTCTTGTTGCGGGGGCGATGTTTAACTTGCCCGTGATTTCCGATTTGCGAAACATGCTTGCTGCCGCTCGACCCGAATCACTTTCCCGATAAGCAGAGGGTGCTCCGATGAAGATTTCCATGCGTTCGACAAGCTTCGCACTCGCGTTCGGTGTTGCCCTGCTTGGCGGGGCCGCAGGTGCCTCCGCCCAGGCGCCCGAAATCGCCGCGCGCCAAGACGTCATGAAGGCCAACGGCGGCGCCATGCGCGCGCTCGTGCCAATTCTTCGCGGCGATACGCCTTGGAGCGCGACATCGGCAGCGGCAGCCGCCCAAGCCGCTGCGACGATACAAAGCGATGCCGAAAAGGGCAAGTCGCTGTTCCCGGCCGGATCGATGGCCCCCAATTCGCGTGCGGCGGCCGCGATCTGGGAGCGCAAGGCGGAGTTCGACGCGATTTTCGACCGCCAGCGCGAAGCAGCTGCCAATCTCGTGCGCTTGGCAAATGCCGGCGACGAGGCGGGTTTCAAAGCCGCGTTCCCCGCTCTCGGCCAAACATGCGACGCGTGCCATACGCCGTTCCGCCGCGCCGCAAACTGAGGAAGCGCAGCGCCATGCTCGCAAGCGCTCGCCTGGGCTGGGTGGTCGCCCTGGCGGGCGTTTTGTTTTTCGCGCCACGCCCTGCGGATGCGGCGGGCGACGTCAAACGCGGCGAATATCTGTTCGCCGCCGGCGGCTGTGCAGGCTGCCACACGGACGTCAAGAACGGCGGCCAGCTTCTGGCGGGCGGGCGCGAACTCAAGACCCCTTTCGGCAGCTTCTACGGTCCCAACATCACGGCGCACCCGACCGCCGGCATCGGGCGCTGGTCGGACGAAGATTTCGTGCGCGCTTTGCGTCTTGGCCGTCGGCCGGACGGCGCGCACTATTTCCCGGTCTTTCCGTATACGTCCTTCACGAAGATGACCGACCACGACATGCTGGACGTGAAGGCCTATATCTTCGCGCTGCCGACCTCGGACAGGCCGAGCCGCCCGCACGATGTGGGCTTCCCGTTTAATCTGCGTCCGCTGCAGTTCGGCTGGAAGCTGCTGCATTTTTCGCCCGGCGCGTTCGCGCCGGACGCGGCCAAATCGGCCGAGATCAATCGCGGGGCGTATCTCGCCCTAGCGCTGGGCCATTGCGCCGAATGCCATTCGCCGCGCAACGCCTTGGGCGGCCTCAAGCGCGACATGCTCTACGCGGGCGACCGCGCGCATCCGGGCGGCGGGCGCGTGCCCAATATCACGCCCGACCGCGACACCGGCATCGGCAAATGGTCGCCTGCCGATTATCAGGATCTGCTGTCGACTGGCATGACGGCCGAGGGAGATTTTGTGGGCGGCGAAATGAGCGAGGTCGTCAAGAACAGCACGGCGCCGCTCACGCCCGTCGATCGCGCGGCGCTGATCGCGTATCTGCGCCAATTGCCCGCCATCGCCAATCGCATTTCGGGGCCCGCGCCGTAGCGAAGCGGCGGCGATTGCGGGGGGCTGCGAAAGAAGCCTAAGGTAAGGCTTCCTTTCACGATTTCGTTTCGAGTCGCACGCGCATGAATCGCACCAAGGTCCTGGGATTGTTCGGCGTCGCAGCCCTGATTGCGGCCGTGCTTTTCGGTCTGCGCAGCTGGCAGCCCGATCCGCCGCCGCGCCCGCTCGCGCCGACGGCATCGCCGACGGCCGGTGCCGAAACGCCGCAGACTGCGCCTGCAGCAGCCCTTGTGCGCCCCAGTTTCGACGTGGTGCGCGTGAGCCCGTCGGGCGATACGGTCATTGCCGGGCGCGCCGCTCCCAATGCGAGCGTTGCGATTCTTGACGCGGGCAAGGAAATCGGCCGCGTGACCGCCGACGGGCGCGGCGAGTGGGTATTCGTCACGGTCGAGCCGTTGGCCGAGGGGCCGCACGATCTCACGCTGTCCGCGCGCGGCGCCGACGGCATCGAAACGACCAGCGAGCGCAGCGTAGCGATTATCGTGCCGCCGCGCGGCTCGGTCGTTGGAAGCGGCGGCGGGCCGCTTGCGGCCTTGCTGCCGACCGAACCCGGGCGCGCTGCCCCCAATCTGCTGCAAACGCCGGGCGGTGAAGCTGCAGCGCTTGGGGCGGGCGGCCCGCGCGTGACGATCGACGCGATCGACTACGGCGAGCAGGGCGAGGTGGCGATCGCCGGGCGCGGCACGCCGGGCGCGGCATTGCGGCTCTATCTCGACAATCGGCCGACCGGCGAGGCGCGCGTCGATGCCGACGGTAAATGGATCGTGCGCATTCCCGAACTGGCACCGGGCTTTTATATGCTGCGCGCCGACGAGCTGGGGGCCGACGGCAAGGTCGCGGCGCGCGCCGAGACGCGTTTCCAGCGCGATTCCATGGTCGCGTTCGCGCCGGGCCAGAACATCGTCGTGGTGCAGCCCGGCAATTCGCTGTGGCGCATCGCGCGCCGCGTCTATGGCGACGGGGTGCGCTTCACGACGATCTACGACGCCAATCGCGAGCAGATCGGCGACCCGGATTTGATCTTCCCCGGCCAGGTCTTTGCGGTGCCGAAGACCAACTGAACTGGCGTCTTCGGCGGCTTGGCGCTAAACTCGACGGTCCAAGTCGAAGTTTTGCTTTAAGATTGGTGTGCAAGTCCATGAGTGATATGTGGAAATCGGTCTCTGCGCCGATTCATCGAGCCGGTGTGCCGTTTGTTGCCGGCGGCGTGGTCGCGACCTTCCTGGCGGCCTTTGCCTGGGCACCCTTGGCGGCGGTGCTGGCTCTCGTCACGGCCTGGATGATCTATTTCTTCCGCGATCCCGACCGCGTGGTGCCGACTAGGCCGGGCCTCGTCGTGAGTCCCGCCGACGGCATGGTGCAGCTGATCGTGCCCGCCGTGCCGCCGCCCGAACTCGAGATGGGCGACCGGCCGTTGACGCGCATTTCGGTGTTCCTCAACGTGTTCAACGTGCATGTGAACCGCGTTCCCGTCGCAGGGCGCGTCGTGAAGGCCCGCTATATGGCCGGCAAGTTCCTCAACGCGGCCCTCGACAAAGCGTCGGACGAGAACGAGCGCATGTCGGTGCGGCTTGCGATGGCCGACGGGCGCGAGATCGCGTTCGTGCAGATCGCCGGGCTCGTGGCACGCCGCATCCTCTACGACATCAAGGACGACCAGCAGGTCAAGACGGGCGAGCGCTACGGCTTGATCCGCTTCGGCAGCCGCTGCGACGTCTATCTGCCCGAAGGCGTGGCCCCGCTCGTTTGCGTGGGCCAGAGCACGATCGGCGGCGAAACCGTGCTCGCGGACCTCGCTGCGAGCGAACCGCAGCGCAGCGGGGAGACGATCTGATGTTCGGGCGCGATCGCGAAAAACGCGCGCGGTTGCGCGCGCAGCAGGTGGGCGGGGGCAATATGAACCGCCTCATCCCCAACGCGATAACGGTCGGCGCCCTGTGCGCGGGGCTTTCCGGGATACGATTTGCGATCGACGGGCGCTTCGAGATGGCGGTGGCGGCGATCATGGTTGCAGCCGTGCTCGACGGGCTCGACGGGCGCATGGCGCGGCTGCTCAACGGCACGTCGAAATTCGGCGCCGAACTCGACTCGCTGTCGGACTTTCTGAGCTTCGGCGTGGCGCCGGCGCTCATCGTTTATCTTTGGGTGCTGAACGCCTGGGGCGGCTTGGGGTGGATCGTGGCGCTTGCCTATGCCGTGTGCTGCGCGCTGCGCTTGGCGCGTTTCAACACGATGCTGTCCGAGCCGAACCAGCCGAGCTGGGCGGGCAATTTTTTCACCGGCGTGCCGGCGCCCGCCGGGGCCGGGCTCGCTTTGATGCCGCTGATGGCGCATTTCGAATTCGGCGCGGGCATCGCCGACCGCGCGTGGCTGGGAGCGCTTGTTCTGGCGCTCGTGGCGTTTTTGATGGTGAGCCGTCTGCCTACCTTCTCGGGCAAAAAGCTGCACGTGCCGCGTGGCTGGCTGGTGCCGGCACTCGTTTGCGTCGGGCTGTTTTTTGCGGCTCTTGCGAGCGCGCCGTGGGCGACGTTGCTCGCGGCGGGGCTGCTTTATCTGGCACTGATCCCGTTTGCGTATCTGCGCCAGGAAAAACTGCGCTTGGCCGAGCCCGCCCCGGCGGCGCCTGCGCGAAATCCGGCACCGGCGCCCAAGCCCGCCTTGAGCATCGTGCCCGAGCGCAGCGACAGCGCCTGAAGAGATTCGTCGCAACACATTGTAAATACGCGATAATTCGCTGACATTACCAAATGTTAAATGTCGTGCCATAGTATGGCGCGTCGAGATTCGTGCAATGAGGGTCCCAGGGAGGGCCGAATGTTTGCGATTATTGGCTTGCTGCTGGTGCTTTTCTGCGTGTTCGGCGGCTACATCATCGCCGGCGGCAAAATCGGCATCATCCTCAAAGCGCTGCCGTTCGAGTTCCTGATCATCGGCGGATCGGCGGCGGGCTCGTTCCTCGTCGGCAACTCGGGCAGCGTCATCAGCCATGCGATCAAGGATTTCGGCCGCGTCTTCAGCGGCCCCAAATACAAGCGCGAAGACTACATCGATCTTCTGTGCCTGATCTTCACGATCCTGAAGCTCGCGCGCTCCAAGGGCACGCTGGCGGTCGAGCCGCACATCGAAAAGCCCGACGAATCCAACATCTTCATGGCCTATCCGAAGGTGCTGGCCAACAAATACGCGATCCTGCTGATCTGCGACCACATGCGCATGCTCTCGATGGGCGTGGAAGACGCGCACCAGCTCGAGGAAATCTTCAACAAAGAGCTCGAGAAGCACCACCACGAAGTCATGCGCGGCTCGGGCGCTCTGTCGACCACGGCCGACGCGTGCCCAGCGCTCGGCATCGTCGCGGCCGTCATGGGCGTCATCAAGACCATGTCGTCGATCGACCAGCCGCCGATCGTGCTGGGCGGCCTGATCGGTTCGGCCCTGGTGGGCACGTTCTTGGGCGTGCTGCTGTCGTACGGCATTCTGGGGCCGATGGCCAACCGGCTGAAGCAGGTCTACGAGGACGAGTTCAAGTTCTTCGAGATCATCCGCGACACCTTCGTGGCACATCTGCAGGGCAATGCGCCGCAGATTTCGACCGAGATCGGCCGCAAGAGCGTGCCGTCCGAACTGCAGCCGACCTTCTACGAGCTCGAAGAGGCGATCGCCTCCAAGCCTGCCGCGTGAGCGAAAGGCTGGCGGCCCTGGCGCAAGCCGGGGCCTGGGACGAAGCGTTGCTTATGGCGCAGGCACTCGACGCCGATCCTGCGAACGCCGCCGACGGCCGGGTCCAGTTCGCCTGCGCGCAGATTTTTCTCGCGGCAGGCGATTTGCCACGCGCCGATGCCTGCGCCGCGCGCGCGGTTGCGCTGCAGCCGGGGCAGGCGGGGCCGTTGACAGTGCGCGCCAAGCTTCATGCCGCGCGCGGCGACGCGCAAGCGGCCTTGGCCGATCTCGCCGCTGCCGCGCGCATCGCTGCCGCCAATGCCGACATTCGCGCGATGCAGGTCGAAATCCTGCATCGGCTCGATCGCTACGAAGACGCCGCGCGCATTCTCGACGCGGCAGCGGCGGCGGGCGCCGCGTCGCCGGCGCTGTTCCATTTGCGCTCGGTGACCGACCTTGCGTACGGCGACATCACGAAGGCCGAGGCGGCCGCGCGCCGAGCGCTGCCGGGTGCGGCCGATCCGGCGGCGGCCCAGCGCTGGCTCGGCACGGTGCTGCTGCAGGACGGCCGCGTGGCCGAGGCGCGCGCGGCCTTCGCCGCCGCCATCGCCGCCAATCCCGACGACGAGCAGGCCTGGACCGACGATCTGTTCGCAGCCAACTACGACCCGGCCCTCGACGAAGCGGACCTCAAGGCGCGCTACGTCGCGTGGGGCAGGCGTTTCGTTCCGTCGCGCGCGGCGAAACTCGCGGCCCCCGCGATCGGCGGCCGGCGCTTGCGCGTGGGCTACGTGTCGCAGGATCTGCGGCTCCATTCGATACGCTATTTTCTGAGCCCCGTCGTGCCGCACCACGACCGCGCGAAGGTCGAAAGTTTCGCCTACGCGTCCGTCGCGCGCCCCGACGCCGGCACGGCCGCGTTGCGCCCGCTGTTCGAGAATTGGCGCGACGCCGCTGCGCTGGACGACGCGGCGCTGCTCGACGCGATCCGCCGCGACGGCATCGACGTGCTCGTGGATCTCGCCGGCCACACGGCGGCCGCGCGACTCAAGCTGTTCGCGCGGCGTGCGGCACCCGTGCAAGTCACGTGGCTCGGCTATGGCGGCACCACCGGCGTGCCGGAGATGGACTACTATCTCGGCGACGCGCAGATGCTGCCGCCGGGTTCGGAAGCAGCGCTCACCGAAAAACCCTGGCGCTTGCCGCGCGCGTGCTTCGCCTACGATCCGCCCGCCGACATGCCCGAGCCCGGCCCGCTTCCGGCAGCGGCGGCAGGCCATGTCACCTTCGCGAGTTTTTCGCGCCTCGTGCGCCTCAACGACGATGTGATCGCGACATGGGCGCGTATCCTCGGCGCCGTTCCGAAATCGCGCCTTTTTCTGAACGCGCTCGCCTTCGTCGACAAAGGTGCCGTCGCGCGCATGCAGGCGCGCTTCGCTAAACACGGTATCGCACCCGAACGGCTGGAGCTGCGCTACACCCGCCCGCAGCCCAAGACGTGGGACGCGTATCGCAGCGTCGATATCGCGCTCGACCCGTTCGCGCACAATGGCGGCGTTACGAGCTTCGAAGCTTTGTGGATGGGCGTACCCTTGGTGTCCTTGCGCGCCCGCCCGCCCTTGGGCCGCTACGGCGACTGCCTCTTGTCGGCGATCGATCTAGCCGACTGGTGCACCGACGACGCCGACGCTTACGTCGCCCGCGCCGTTGCGGCCGCAAACGATCTCGAAGGGCTGGCCGCCTTGCGCGCGGGCATGCGCGCCCGCATGCGCAAAAGCGCCCTTTGCGACGGTCCCGGCCTTGCCGCGGCCATGGACGCGGCGTTCAGGGAAATGCGGGAATGTATTTCTTAGATTGCAAAGAAGCCAAATTTTTTGCATTCAAGCTATCGATAAAATTTTTATCCAAAAGCAGTTAGGAAAAATTCAAAATTACTCCTTTAATTGAGTTACCTTGAATCTCATGATGACAGTTCCTTTGACGGTTTCGTTAATGATCTTTTGAGCATCGAGCCCTTTTTCATGCGCCACTGCGATTATCTTTGGAACCACAAATTCTCTCATACCTTCATCGATGCTGTTTAGGACAATCAGCATCGATGAATGAAGCGAGCTGATTTCGAGTCTTTCGCCAAAAGCAGTTAGAGTTATATTTCCGATTACATCCGGTAACGGTACTGAGTGGGTGTCAATGATCGCTCCCGTTTCCTGATGAAACTGCATTCCGCCTAATGCAAAACTGATTATCTCATAGTTTGAATCTAATGCCAAAGGAGACGAGAAAGAAAGCGATCCGTATACAGGGTCGCTCGACTTTAGCCTCGACATATTGTCAATGTTTTGCCAGATTGGCCTGAGCCCGTGAAACCCGCCCACTGAGAAGTGTAGAGTCCGCCCGAAGAGAGGAGCGGACGATGAAGAAGAGCAGGTTTACGGAAGAGAAGATC
>JBILXZ010000077.1:0-9357 GCA_044378015.1 Tagaea sp. | reverse complement strand
CGCTTACGTGGCCTGGGGCGGCTATGCGTATCGTTCGGGCGCTGCGGGCGAGGCCGCGCACGGGCTGTTCGAGAAGCGCCTCGCGCGCGTCGAAGCGGTGCTGCACAACCAGGACAATCGCGAACACGATCTGCTGGACAGCGACGACTACTACCAGTTCGAAGGCGGGCTTGCCGCCGCCGTCAAAAAACTGTCGGGCGCTTCGCCGACCGTGTACCACAACGACCATTCGCGCCCCGAAAGCCCGAAGATCCGCACGCTCAAGGAAGAGATCGCGCGCATCGTGCGCGCGCGCGCGGCCAACCCCAAATGGATCGCAGGCGCGATGCGCCACGGCTACAAGGGCGCATTCGAGATGGCCGCGACGGTCGACTATCTGTTCGCCTTCGCCGCTTCGACCGACGCGGTCGAAGACCGGCATTTCGACCTGCTCTTCGACGCCTATCTGCGCGACGATGCCGTGCGCGATTTCGTGGCCGACGCCAACGCGCCCGCTTTGCGCGAAATGGCCGCGCGCTTTTCCGAAGCGCGCGAGCGCGGCCTGTGGCGCCCCGGCGCCAACGACGTGCCCGCCCTGCTGGCAAGCATTCTGGAGACGCCATGACGGCCGAGACCGAGCACAACGAAAAAATGCGCCGCATCAAGGCCGCGCGCGACAAAATGATGGCGGGCAAGACCGGCGAGAAGGGCTTGCTGATCGTCCATACCGGCAAGGGCAAAGGCAAATCCTCGTCGGCCTTCGGCATGGTCATGCGCTGCCTGGGCCACGGTATGAAAGTGGGCGTCGTGCAGTTCGTGAAAGGGGCGTGGGACACCGGCGAGGCGCGTCTGCTCGCGAAGTTTCCCGAACTTTGCGAGATCAAGACGATGGGCGAAGGCTTCACCTGGGAAACGCAGGACCGTGCGCGCGACGTGGCCGCCGCCGAGCGCGCATGGGCGGAATCCAAGCGCATGCTCGCGGACGAAAGCTACCGCATGGTGGTGCTCGACGAGATCAACATCGTGCTGCGCTACGAATATCTTTCCCTCGACCCCGTGCTCGAAACGCTCGCTGCCCGGCCGCCCTTGCAGCATTGCGTCGCCACGGGCCGCAACGCGCCGCAGGCCCTGCTCGACGCGTGCGACCTTGCGACCGAAATGACGCTGCTCAAGCATCCGTTCCGCGACGGCATCAAGGCGCAACCGGGCGTGGAGTTCTAGAAACCGCCATGGCCGCGCGCGCACTCATGTTCCAGGGCACCGGGTCGGACGTCGGCAAGTCGCTGCTGGTGGCGGGGCTCGCGCGCGCCTACGCGCGCCGGGGCTTGGCGGTGCGCCCGTTCAAGCCGCAGAACATGTCGAACAACGCCGCCGTCACGGCCGACGGCGGCGAGATCGGGCGCGCGCAGGCCCTTCAGGCGCGCGCGTGTTTCGCGTCCCCGCACAGCGACATGAACCCCGTGCTTTTGAAGCCGCAGAGCGATACGGGCGCGCAAGTCGTCGTGCGCGGCCAGGTGCGCGCCACGGCGCGCGCGCGCGACTACCACGCGCTGAAGCCGCAATTGCTTGCCGAGGTGCGGGGCAGTTTCCGGCGCCTGTGCGGCCAGTGCGATCTCGTGCTCGTCGAGGGGGCGGGTTCGCCCGCCGAGACCAATCTGCGCGCGGGCGACATCGCGAACATGGGGTTTGCCGAGGCCGAGAACGTGCCCGTGGTGCTGGTCGGCGACATCGAGCGCGGCGGCGTCATCGCGAGTTTCGCGGGCACCTTCGCCGTTCTGGAGCCCGAAGAACGCGCGCGCATCGTCGGCACGATCGTCAACAAGTTCCGCGGCGACATCGCCTTGTTCGACGACGGCCGCAAGGCGATCGAACATTGGACCGGGCGGCCGTGTCTGGGCGTGGTGCCCTGGTTCGCCGCCGCAGCCGAGCTGCCCGCCGAGGACAGCGCGGGCCTCGGGCAGCGCTACGCGCGAAAGCGCGGCGCCAAGATCAAGATCCGCGTGCCGCACCTGAAGCACATCGCCAATTTCGACGACCTGGATCCGCTGGCGGCCCTGCCCGAGATCGATCTGGCATTTCTCGCGCCGGGCGAAGCCTTGCCCGGCGATTGCGACATCGTGCTGCTGGCGGGCTCCAAAGCCACGATCGCCGACCTCGCTTTCCTGCGCGCGCAAGGCTGGGACATCGACATCGCCGCCCATCGAAGACGCGGCGGCATCGTCGTGGGGCTGTGCGGCGGCTACCAGATGATGGGCCGCACGATCGCCGATCCCGGCGGTCTCGAAGGCCCGCCGGGGACCGTTGCGGGCCTCGGGCTGCTCGAAATCGACAGCGTGCTCGCCCCGGCTAAGACGTTGCGCTTGATCGACGCGACCGATGCGCGTTCGGGCTGCCGCATCCGCGGCTACGAAATCCATCTCGGCATCACGTCCGGCGCGGATGCGGCGTTTCTCGCGCTCGACGACGGGCCCGAGGGCGCCGTGTCGGCCGACGGGCGCGCGATGGGCTGCTACATCCACGGGCTGTTCGCGAACGCCGAATTCTGCAAAGCGTGGTTCGCGCGCCTGGATGCGGCCATCGCCGTGCCGGAGGATGCGGACGCGGCCCTCGACCGCACGCTCGATGCGCTTGCGGCCCATCTCGAAGCTTCCCTCGATCTCGACCGGCTGCTGGAGTTCGCGCGATGCAGCTAGGCCAGCAGCGCCAATCGGCCGAAGGCGAGTGCGGCGATCAGCCCCGCATGCACGAGGCATGCGGCCACGAACAGCCAAAGCGCGCGGCGAATGTCTTCGATCGTGGCGCGCGCGCGGCCCTTGCCGATCCACGGATCGTCGACGCGTTCGCTGCCGTAGCGGCGGGGGCCCGCGAGCGCGAGATCGAGCGCGCCCGCAAACGCCCCCTCGGGCCAGCCCGCGTTGACCGAGCGGTGTTTGCGCGCGTCGCTTATCGCGGTCGCCGCCGCCTTGAAGGGTTTGGCGCCGGGCGCCACGAAAGCGGCGGCCGCGACGATCAGCGCGCTGAGCCGCGCCGGCAGGAAATTCATCGCCGTGTCGAGACGGGCCGCGTAGCGGCCGAAATCGAGATAGCGTTCGTTGCGGTGCGCGATCATCGAATCGAGCGTGTTGGCGGCCTTGTAGGCCATCAGGCCCGGCAGGCCGAACAGCACGTACCAGAAGCACGGCGCCACGACCGCGTCGGAGAAATTCTCGGCGAGCGACTCGATGCCCGCGCGCGCCACGCCGTGCGCGTCGAGGCTTTCGGGATCGCGGCCGACGATGCGCGACACGGCCGAGCGCCCGCCCGCGAGCCCGCCTTTGTCGAGGCCGTTCGCGACGGCGGCGACATGGTCGTAGAGCGAGCGCTGCGCCACCAGCACCGTCACGACCAGGATTTCGACCGCCGCACCCCACGCATGGCGCCGCGCGAAGAGCAGCACGAGCCAACCCAGCAAGGCCGCAAGCCCGACCACGAGCGCCACCGCGAGTCCGCCGCGCACGCGGCGCGCGCGCGGGCTGCGCTGCGGGCGATTGAGGCGCGCCTCGAGGGCCGCGATCAGCGCACCCAGCCATTGCACCGGATGGCCGATCCGCGCGAAAACAGGGCGCATTTCGCCTACCGCGGCGTCGGCGGCAAGCGCCGCCAGCAAGATCAGCAGCGGATCGACGAATCCAGGGCCCGGCAGAATCGGCATGCCGGGCACCTTGGCCGCTGGGCCCGCGAAAATCAATCGACCAGGAGCACCAAATGAACGACAGCGCCATCATGATCTGCGGACACGGCAGCCGCGACCTCGACGCGGTGCGCGAATTCGATACGCTCGTGTCCGAACTGCGCAAGCAGCTGCCCGGGCGCGCCGTGGGCTCGGGCTTCCTCGAATTCGCGCGCCCCATGATCCGCGAAGGGCTCGACGCCTTGAAAGCCCAAGGCGCCACCCACATCAAGGCCGTGCCCGCGATGCTGTTCGCGGCCGGCCACGTGAAGAACGACCTGCCGTGGGAGCTCAACACGTGGGCGGCCGAAAATCCCGGCGTCAAGGTCGAGTTCGGACGCGATCTTGCGATCGATCTGAAGCTCGTCGAAGCCGCCAAACAGCGCATCGAAGAGGCCGAGGTGAAAGCCGCGCGCGCAGTCACGCGCGCGGAAACGCTGCTGGTGGTCGTTGGGCGCGGCACCAACGATCCCGACGCCAACTCGAACGTCGCCAAAGTCGCGCGCATGCTGTGGGAAGGCATGGGATTCGGCTGGGCGACGGTCGCCTATTCGGGCGTTGCCCATCCGCGCACGAACGAGTGCCTTGCGCGCGCCGTGCGTCTTGGCTTCCGGCGCATCGTCGTGTTCCCGTATTTTCTGTTCAACGGCATCCTCATCAAACGCATCTACGAGCAGACCGCCGAAGTGGCGCGCCTCAACGGCGACGTCGAGTTTCTGACGGCCGACTATCTCAGCACGCATCCCAACGTCGTCGCCGCCTTCCTCGAACGGCTCGGCGAAATCGGCAGCGGCCAGAACGCGATGAACTGCATGGTCTGCAAATACCGGACCCAGATCATCGGCTACGAGGCCGATGTCGGCGCGCTGCAAGCCGGGCACCATCTGCATGTGCGCGGCATCGGCACCGACGGGGATCATGGGCACGGGCATGATCATGGTCATGGTCACGCACATGGTCACGACCATGGGCATGGGCATGGTCACGGGCATGACCACGCGCACCCCCATCCGCATCCGCACAAACACGACTGAGCGACGATGGAGTATCTGCGCGACCCGGCCGAGATCTATCACCGCTCCTTTGCCACGATCGGCAGCGAGCGCGATTTGAACCGCTTGGCCCCCGACCATGCAGCACTGGCCGCGCGCGTCGCACACGCGTGCGGCATGGTCGATGTGATCGACACGCTTGTCGTGAGCCCGAACGCGATCGCCGCCGCGCGTGCCGCCTTGCAGAACGGCGCATCGGTGCTGTGCGACGCGCAGATGGTCGCCCACGGCATTCTGCGCAAACGCCTGCCTTCGGGCGTGCAAATCAAATGCACGATCGATGCGCCCGAGACAGCAACGCGTGCGGCTTCCCTTGGCACCACGCGCTCGGCGGCGGCCGTCGATCTGTGGGACATCGAAGGGGCGGTCGTCGCCATCGGCAATGCACCGACGGCGCTGTTCCGGCTGCTCGAGAACATCGATGCCGGCGGCAAGCGTCCGGCAGCTCTGTTCGCGTTTCCGGTCGGGTTTGTGGGGGCGGAAGAATCGAAAGCCGAACTCGTCGCCGATCCGCGCGGGCTCGAATTCGCGACGCTGCCCGGTCGGCGCGGCGGCAGCGCGATGGCGGCGGCGGCGATCAACGCGCTGTTCGGCAATCCGGAGGCCGCCCCATGAGCAAATGGCTCGCGGTCGTCGGCATCGGCGAAGACGGGATCGGCGGCCTGTCGGCGGCAGCGTCGTCGGCGATCGCGGCGGCGCAGACGCTTGTCGGCGGCAAGCGCCATCTCGGCCTTGTCGGGCCGACGGACGCCGAACGCCTCGAATGGACGAGTCCGATCGAGGCGACGCTCGACCTCATCGCCGCGCGACGCGGCACGCGGGTCGTCGTGCTTGCCTCCGGCGATCCGATGTGGTTCGGCGTCGGGGCCACGCTGTCGAAGCGTTTCCCCACCGACGAGACGGCGGTTTTCCCGCACGTCTCGGCCTTTGCGTTGGCGGCGGCGGAAATGGGTTGGCCGCTCGACGCGGCCGAAAAGCTAAGCCTGCACGGCCGCCCGCTCGAGTCGCTCGCCTTGCATCTCGCCCCGGGCGCCAAGCTGCTAGCGCTCACCTCCGACGGCGCCGCACCTTCGACGATCGCGGCGTATCTTGCGGCGCGCGGCTACGGCGCGTCGGCGACGACCGTGCTCGAACGATTGGGCGGACCGAAGATGCGGCGCGTATCGGCAACGGCCGCATCGCTGCCGCCGGGCCCCTACGCCGACCTCAATACGCTCGCCATCGAGTGCGTCCCCGACGCAAGCGCCCCCGCCCTGTCGCGCGTGCCCGGCCTGCCCGACGACGCTTTCGAGCATGACGGGCAGCTCACAAAACGCGCGGTGCGTGCGGCGACGCTTGCGGCCCTCGCACCCCGGCCTGGCCAGCTTTTGTGGGATGTCGGGGCAGGAAACGGCTCGGTCGCCATCGAATGGCTGCGCGCGGCGGCGCATACGCGCGCGGTCGCGATCGAGCGCGATCCCGCCCGCCATGCGCGCCTGGTGCGCAATGCGCGCACGCTCGGCGTGCCGCAACTGCAGGCGATAGAAGGCTCGGCGCCGACTGCCTTTGTCGGCCTCGACGCCCCCGATGCCGTCTTCGTCGGCGGCGGGCTTTCGACGCCCGGCCTCGTCGATGCCGCATGGTCCGCGCTGAAACAAGGCGGCATGTTCGTCGCCAATGCCGTCACGCTCGAAGGCGAAGGCGTGCTGGCGGAACTCCACCGCCGCAAAGGCGGCGAGATGGCGCGCCTGTCCGTCGCGCACGCGGAGCCGGTCGGCCCGCATCGCGGCTGGCGGGCGGCGATGCCGGTCACGCAATGGATCGGACGCAAGACATGAACGGCACGCTCTACGGCATCGGCGTGGGGCCGGGCGATCCGGATCTGCTGACGCTCAAAGCCGTGCGGCTGATCGGGGCGTGCGCGGTCGTCGCGTATCCCGCGCCCGAGTCGGGCGAGGCACTGGCGCGCCGCATTGCAGCTCCGCATGTTCCAAGCGGCAAGATCGAACTGCCGATCCGCCTGCCGATCGAAATCGAACGCCATCCCGCCCAAGACGCCTACGACGCGGGTGCCGCGCTGCTGGCCGAGCACCTCGAGGCGGGGCGCGACGTTGCGCTGCTCTGTTTGGGCGACCCGCTTTTCTACGGCAGCTACATGTATCTGCATGCGCGGCTTGCAGCGCGTTTCCAAACCCGCATCGTGCCCGGCGTCACGTCGTTCGCGGCCTCGGCGGCACTGTCGCACCATGCGCTTGCCGCGCGCGAAGACAGCGTGACGGTAGTGCCCGCGACCTTGCCCGACGCCGAAATCGAGCGGCGCATCGCCGCCCACGAATCGCTGGTCTTCCTGAAGCTTGGCCGCCATTTCGCGCGCCTGCGCGCCACGCTGGAGCGGCTCGGCCTCGACGACCGCGCCCTCTATGTCGAACGTGCCGGGCTCGACGGCGAAAGCACGCTGCCACTCGCGCAAGCCACGCACGCGACCGCCCCCTATTTTTCGCTGATCCTCGTGCATCGGCGCGGCAAGGCTTGGACATGAAACCGGTTCTCTTCTGCCTCACGCAAGCCGGTGCGAACCTCGCGCGCAGACTCGAAGGCGAGCTGCATGGCTACCGGCCGCGCGTCGTCGGCGCCGACGTCGCGTTCGACGACGCGGCGGCGCACCTTGCCGCTTTGTTCGCAGCCGGTCGCGCCGTCGTCGGCTTCTGCGCGGCGGGCATTCTCGTGCGCGCGATCGCACCTCTGCTCGGCGACAAGCACGTCGAGCCGCCGGTCGTCGCCGTCAGTGCCGACGGCAAGTTCGCGATCCCGCTGCTGGGCGGGCATCGCGGCGCGAACCGTTTGGCGCACAGTGTCGCCGCTGCCCTCGGCGGCCAGCCCGCCGTCACGACGGCGGGCGACGCGGCGCTCGGCATATCGCTCGACGAACCGCCGCAGGGCTGGCGCATCGGCAATCTCGACGCGGTGAAGCCAGTTGCCGCCGCGTTGCTCGCGGGCGAGAGCGTGCGCATCGAAGGCGACGCAGCTTGGCTCGACGCCTTGCCGCAGGACGAAGCGGCACAAACGACGATCCGCGTGACAGCGCGCAAACAGCCCGCCGACTCGCAGGCACTCGTCTACCACCCGCCCCTGCTAGCGGTCGGCGTCGGCTGCGAACGCGGAACGCCGCGCGGGGAAATCGAAAGGCTGGTCGCGGCAACGCTCGACGAGGCGGGTTTGGCGGCGGACGCCGTCGCGTGCCTCGTGTCGATCGACGTCAAATCGGACGAGCTTGGCCTGCTGGAAGCGGCCGACACCTTGGGCGTGACCGCGCGCTTCTTCGATGCCGCCACGCTTTCGGCGCAAGAGCCGCGCGTGACCGCGCCTTCCGACTATGTGCGCGCGACGGTCGGCACCGCGTCGGTCGCCGAGGCAGCGGCGCTTGCGGCCGTGGGCGCTTCGGGCACGCTGCTGGTGCCCAAACGCAAATCGACGCGCGCGACTTGCGCAGTGGCTGCGGCAGTTGCCCCGCTCGATGCCGGGACGATCGGCCGCGCGCGCGGGCATCTCGACATCGTCGGGATCGGGCCAGGAGCCGACGGCTGGCGCACGCCCGAGGCAAGTGCGGCACTTGCGGCGGCTGATTGCGTGGTCGGCTACGGGCTCTATCTCGATCTCGTCGTCGATCTGGTCGGCGGCAAGGAGCGCTTCGAAACGGGCTTGGGCCACGAGACGGCCCGCGTCGAGCGCGCGCTCGATCTTGCGGCCGAAGGACGGCGCGTGGCCTTGGTCTGCTCGGGCGATGCGGGCATATACGCGCTTGCGACGTTGGCGTTCGAGCGGCTCGAGGTCGGCGCGCCCGAGCGCCGACGCATCGCGGTGCGCGTCTGTCCCGGCATTTCGGCGTTGCAGGCTGCGGCGGCGCGGCTTGGGGCGCCCCTCGGCCACGATTTCTGCGCGATCTCGCTTTCGGATCTGCTGACGCCGAGCGCGACGATCGAGCGGCGTTTGCGCGCCGCCGCCGACGGCGATTTCGTCGTGGCTCTTTACAACCCCGCATCCGAGCGGCGGCGAAGCCTGCTGCCGCTGGCGCGCGAGATATTCGCTGCCGCGCGCGGCCCGGATTGCCTCGTCGCGTGCGCGCGCAATCTCGGCCGCGACGGCGAACACGTCGCGGTCGCCCGCCTCGGCGGCGACTGGATCGAAAGCGTGGACATGCTCACGCTCGTCTTGATCGGCAGCACGGCCACGCGCGCTTTCGCGATGGGCGGACGCCAACTTCTCTACACGCCGCGCGGCTACGCGGCCAAGGAAACGCCATGAGCGTGGATTTCGTCGGAGCGGGTCCGGGCGCGCCCGATCTCATTACCTTGCGCGGCTTGCGCGCCATCCAGAGCGCCGATCTCGTTCTCTATGCGGGCTCGCTCGTTCCGGCCGAGATCGTCGCCGAGCGGCGGCCGGGCGTCGACGCGATCGACACCGCGCCGCTCGCCCTCGACGCGATCGTCGATTCGATGGCGGCCGCATATGCCAAAGGCCAGCGCGTGGCCCGCGTGCATTCCGGCGATCCGTCGCTCTACGGCGCAATCGCCGAACAGATGCGCCGGCTCGAAGCTCTCGGCATTCCCTACGACGTGATTCCGGGCGTGCCCGCCTACG
>JBILXZ010000038.1:0-36294 GCA_044378015.1 Tagaea sp. | reverse complement strand
GCAACAAGCTTGCCGCAATGCCCAAGACGCAATGCTCGAAATAGGTTGCATCACGCGACAACCGGCGACCGCAACCGATTTAACCCGTTGATTCTAAGAGAATGTAACCGTTACGAAGATTCGAGGTTACATGTTGCAAAACCTGGCTTGCGGGCCTGTTGCCGCGCGTCTTTCTTTACATGTCAAACAGCGCCCGAAGCCGAGTGCGAACTCGGCACCGATGGATGATTCGATCATGAAGAAAAGTTTATTTCAAGAACTAAGTTTATTTTCAAAATACAGAAACTAAACCATAAAACGGAAAGTCTAGCTGTGATGCGTTCCTGCTGCGCTTTCGGCCGGGCGAGAAAAAGCAATCCCTCGCGCCCGGCGCCTTCGCGCGCTGTCAGCCGCGCCCGATCCCCGGCAGCATGTTGCGCAGCACGTCGTCGCGCCGCACGAAGTGATGCCACAGCGCCGCAAGCATGTGGATGCCCGCAAGCGCGAGGAGTGCTGCCGCCGCCGTTTCGTGGATTTCGCCGAACATCCTGGCCAGCGCCCGGTCGGGCGCCAAAGGCGAGGGCAGCGCCAGCACCCCGAAGAAATCCGATGCGCGGCCGCGTGCCCATTGGTTGCCGAGCCCGGCGAGCGGTATTGCGAACATCAGCGCGTAGAGGGCCGCATGCATCGCGTGCGCGCTCCAACGGCCGAAGGCCGAACCGGTCGCGGCCGCCGCTGGCCGAGCGCCGAGGCGCACCAGCAGCAAGGCCACGAAGACGAGGCCGAAAGATTGATGCAGCATCATGCCGAAGTCGCGCGCGGCACCGCGCGGGATTTCTTCGAGTGCGGTGCCGAGAACGAAGAGAGCGAGGATCATGGCGGCCATGATCCAGTGGACGAGGCGGGCGAGATTGCCGGGCACGGCAGATCGGGGCGTTGCAGACATGGGCACAGGCTCCTCGGCGTTTTGGGTCGGGCCCGGCGCCGGCCAATCCGGCGCCGGGGCGGCGTTATCAGCGGCGATCGCCGTATTCGCGGCGCTCGTGCGCGCTCGAGCGGTGCTTGTCGTCGTCCCGGGAAAAAGCGCCCGTATTGCCGTCCACGCGGATCGACGTGCGGCGATTCTCGGCGTCGACCACCTTCACTTCGTAGCTGCCGTCGCGTTTGAGTTCGATGCTGCGGACGGCTGTATAGCCGTTCTCCCGCACGCGGGCGTCGATTTCGCCCAGCGTGAGTTTCGGCGCCGCGAACGTCTCGCCGCGTCCCCGGTCGGAGGCGAAAGCGGGGCTTGCGAGCAGCGACAAGGCGACGACGGCGAATGCGAATCGGGTTTTCATGGCGGCGATCTCCGGTCTGTGCGCCCGGCGGAATGCCGGGGTACGATGCGAATATGCGCGCGCGCGCCTGAACGCGGCGTGAGCGCGCCGTTCATCTGCGGTTCAGGTTGGGGGCGGCAAGGTGCGGGAATGAAATCGATGCGCGGCAAGCTTTTGGCGTTGGCGACGGTAGCGGCGGTGGCAGTGTCGCTGTTCGCGGTCGCGGCCCCGGCGCGCGCCGACGGCGACCACGACCGCGCGCGCCGGGCGCGCGAAGCGGGCGAGATCGCGGGGCTCGAGACGCTGCTGGCGGCCGTCGCGCGCGACCAGCCGGGCAAAATCATCGACGTCGAACTCGAACGCAAAGGCGGACGCTACGTCTACGAGATCAAGCTGATCGCGCCCGACGGCAATCGCCGCAAGTTCTACTACGACGCCCGCACGCTCGAACGTCTCGCACGCTGACCGGAGCCGCCTCGCAACCATGCGCATTCTCGTCGTCGAAGACGACCCGACCCTCGCAGCCCAGATCGCGACGGCCCTCGAAGCCGCAGGCTACGCGGTGGACCGTGCTGCCGACGGCGAGGAAGCGGCCTTTCTGGGCGCGAGCGAACCGTTCGACGCGGCGATCCTCGATCTCGGTCTGCCGAAGATCGACGGGCTTACCGTGCTGCGGCAATGGCGGCGGGCCGGCAACCGTATCCCCGTGGTCATCCTGACGGCGCGCGCGGGCTGGACCGAAAAGGTCGAGGGGATCGACGCGGGTGCGGACGACTATCTCGCCAAACCCTTCCATATGGAGGAGCTGCTTGCGCGATTGCGCGCGGTCGTCCGGCGCGCGGCGGGCTTGGCGAGCGCGGAACTGGCCTGCGGGCCGATCCGTCTCGACACGCGCAGCGGGCGCGTCGACATCGACGGCATGCCGGTCGCGTTGACGGCGCAGGAATACAAGATCCTCGCCTATCTGATGCATCGCCCCGGCGCCGTCGTTTCGCGCACCGAGCTCACCGAGCATATCTACGCGCAGGATTTCGACCGCGACAGCAACACGATCGAGGTATTCGTGGCGCGGCTGCGGCGCAAGCTCGGCGTCGACGCGATCGAGACGGTGCGCGGGCGCGGCTATCGGCTGCGCGCGGCGGGGGCGGGCGCATCGTGAACGGCGCCGGATCGCTTTCGCGCCGCCTTGCGATCGCCTCGCTGCTGTGGCTGTGCGCAGCCCTCGTCGGAGCGGGTCTGGGACTCGTCGAGATATTCCGCGGCCAGGCCGCGTCGATCCTCGAATCGCATCTGATCGACGACATGGACCATATCGTCGCCGCCGTCGAGGCGGCGCCGGACGGCGCGGTGCGCCTCGTGCGCGCGCTGCCCGACAGCCTCTACGACCGGCCCTATTCCGGCCGCTACTGGCAGATCGAAATCGCGGGCGAGCCGACGCTGCGCTCGCGCTCTTTGTGGGATTTCGTGCTGCCGAATCCGCCGGACGAAATCAAGCCGGCGGAAATCCACCGCCATCGTCTTGCCGGGCCGAACGGACAGACGCTGATCGCGGTCGAGCGCAGCATCGGCGTCGAAGGCTTCGATCGGCCGGTTCGGCTCGTGATCGCGGCGGACGAAAAGGAAGTGGCGCAGGCGCTCGCCTCGTTCCGGACGGCCCTGGCGCTTTCGCTTGCGGCCCTCGGCGGCGGTCTCGCCCTGGCGGTCGCGCTGCAGATCCATTTCGGCCTTGCGCCGCTGCGCCGGCTGCGCGCGGCGGTCCTGGAGCTGAAACGCGGGCGCGAAGCCGCACTCGACGAAGCCTGGCCGCGCGAGGTCGCACCGCTCGTCGCCGACCTCAAGGACGTGGCGGCGCGCAACCGCACGCTGGTCGAACGCGCGCGCGCCGAGGCCTCCAACCTCGCGCACGCGCTGAAGACGCCGCTCGCGGTGCTGCGCAACGAAGCCGACGGCGGACGGCCTCCCTCCGCCGAGATCGTGCGGGCCCAAAGTGCGGCGATGCAGGGCCATATCGAGCGCCATCTCGCGCGCGCGCGCGCGGGCGCTGCCAGCGCGCAGCGCGGCCTCGACGCCGACGCGGCGGCCGTCGTTCTGCGGCTGGTCGAAGCGCTCGGGCGCCTCTACCGCGACCGCAAGATCGGCACCGAGTTTCGCGGCGCCGATCTGGCCTTCGCCGGAAGCCCGGAGGATCTTTCCGACATCGTGGGAAACGTTCTCGACAATGCGCTCAAATGGTCGCGGCGCGAGGTTCGCGTGTCGTTGGCGCGCGGCGGCGCGGGGCTGCGATGCGTCGTCGAAGACGACGGGCCGGGCATAGCACCCGAAGCGCGCGCGCAAGCGCTGCGCCGGGGAACGCGGCTCGACGAATCGACACCCGGCACCGGATTCGGCCTTGCGATCAGCGGCGAACTCGTCGCGCTCTACAACGGCAGCATCGCGCTCGAAACGGCGGCGGCGGGCGGGCTGCGGGTCGTGGTGGAGCTGCCTTCGCCGCCGTCCGCGGCTAGCCTGTCTTCTTCGCGCGCGGATCGCGGCTGAGGCCCTTGGCGGCGAGGGCCGCCAGATACTCGGCGTAGAGCCGCTCCTGGTTCGTGCCGAGCTCGTAAAGATAGTCCCACGAGAAAATACCGGTGTCGTGCAGGTCGTCGAACTTGATGCGGATCGCGTAGTTGCCGACCTGCTCGAGGCCGAGAATGCCCACCTCCGCCCGGCCCGCCACGATCTGCTTCTGGCCCGGCCCGTGGCCCATCACTTCGGCCGACGGGCTTTCCACGCGCAGCAATTCTGCGGGCAGCGCGAAGCGCTTGCCGTCGTCGTAGTCGATCTCGAGGCGCTTTTCGGCTTTCTTCAGCCGGATTTCGAGCGGGCGATGCTGGACCGAGAAACTCAAAATGAATCTCGCATCACAGCGGGCTGCCGTGCGCGGCATCGATGCGGCGCGCCTCGTCCACGAGCATGATCGGGATGCCGTCGCGGATCGGATAGGCAAGCCCCGCCGCTTCGCTGACAAGTTCGCCCGCCGCCGCGTCGTAGCGCAAGCTGCCCTTGGTCACGGGGCAGACCAGTATTTCGAGCAGCTTGGGATCGACCGCATTGGTGCCGGGCATTGTTTTGGGGCTCCTCAGTGCAGTTTGCCGCCGGGCGGCTTGCCGCCCGAAGGATCGGGCGAACCGGCGGCCGCGCGCGCTTCGCAGAAGCCCGTCATCGCCTTGGCGCGCTCGGCGAGCGTCGTGCATTCGAGCAGGCTCTGTTTTTCCTCGGCCGTGAACGGGCACAGCATGGCGAGCGTGCTGACGATGCGCTCGTCGGGGGCCTGGCTGATCGACTCCCAGTCGCCTTCGAGCTCTTCGGCGGCGAAATAGGCCTTGAGGCCGGAGAGCAGGCGCTTGCGGTCGAAGCCGCCGCGTTCGGGCTCGCGGAAATCGGCCTCGAAGCGCGAGAAATCCGCGCGGATGCGCCGGTAGCCGCGCATCGTCGCTATTTCCTCGCCGAGTTCGAAGCGCGCCACGCCGGCAAGCTGGATCAGATAACGCCCGTCGTCGGTCTCCGACCAGCCCACGAGGCGGCCGGCGCAGCCGATCGGGTAGAGCGCTTGCGGCCGGCCGTTCGGTTCTTTTTCGGTCGGCTGGATGATGCCGATCAGCTTGTCGTGGCTTGCGAGCGCGTCTTCGACCATGGCGAGATAGCGCGGCTCGAAAATATTCAGCGGCAAGCGGCCGCGCGGCAGCAGCAGAACCCCGGACAGCGGGAAGATCGGCAAGGTTGCCGGCATGTCGGCGGGCGAGGTGCGGGCGAGGCTCACGGCCACCGACGCGGGCGCGCTTAAGCGAACATCAGCGACGAGAGGCGGCGGCGCCCCTGGATCGTCGCTGGATGCGTGTTGCCGAGCGCTTCGAAGAATTTGACGAGCTGGGCGCGCGCGGCCCCGTCGTTCCAGTTGCGGTCGCGCTTGTAGAGATCGAGCATCTGGTCGATCGCCTCTTCGGCCGCACCGCCCGCGAACAGCGCCAGGGCAAGCGCCACGCGCGTTTCGTGGTCGGCCGGGTTGGCGTCGAGCTTGGCGCGCAAGGGTGCCACGTCGCCCGCCTTCTCGCCCTGGCGGGCCACGTCGAGGGCCGTCTTGGCGGCGGCGATCTCGCCGTCTTTTGCAAGCTCGGGCGGCAAGCCGGCAAGCATGGCGGCTGCCGCATCGAGATCGCCCGCCGCGATCTGGCATTTGACGAGACCCGCAACGGCTTTGGCGTTGCCGGGCTCGTGCTGCAGGATCTGCGCGTAGAGGGCGGCGGCCGTGGGCGCGTCGCCCGCGTCGAACGCTTCCTTGGCCTGCTCGAGCGCTTGTTCGATGGGCGAGGGGCCCTTGTCGCCCAGGAGCTTTTTCACGAATTTACGGATATCGCCCTCGGGCAGCGCGCCCAAAAACGCGTCGACCGGACGGCCCGCCTTGAAGGCGAACACCGCCGGGATCGACTGCACGCGCAGCTGCTGCGCGAAATAGGGATGTTCGTCGATGTTGATTTTGACGAGCTTGACGGCCCCCTTGGCCTCGCGCACGACCTTTTCGATGGCCGGGCCCAATTGCTTGCACGGCCCGCACCAGGGCGCCCAGAAATCGACGATGACCGGCGTCTTGGCCGACGCGGCGATCACGTCCTTTTCGAAGGCTTCGTCGGTCGAGTCGACGACGATGTCGCCGCCGGCCGCATTGGCCTGAGCGGCCCCGATCAGTTGGTCCATGGGGGTTCTGTCCGTGCTTGGTTTGTCGAGAACAGAGGGAAAATGGCGCGTTTCGGGTGCCAAAACAACCCCCCTGGCCGGGGCCAAGCTCAGTCGCGGGCCCCGTCACGTTTTTGTCTTGCAATTGCAGCGACCCGGCCTATTATCGCGCCGCTTTCGCTATGGGCGCGCGGGCGGGAATAGCTCAGTGGTAGAGCATCACGTTGCCAACGTGAGGGTCGAGGGTTCGAATCCCTTTTCCCGCTCCAGCCGCCCTTCGAAACGCATCTCATAGAAATCAGGGTTTTGTCTGTATCTGGGCGCTTGCGGCTCGTCCGCGCCCGGCAAGGCTGCGCATCACGCCATAGGCGGCACCGCAGGCGATCACGCTGCTGAAATAGATGTTGAGCACGATCGCGCTCGGCAGAAAGCCCGGCCGATGCCGTGCTACGAATCCGTAGAACCCGGCCATGCAAATGCCGAAGACGAGCAACAAAGCCGCGCTGGCCGCGAAAAAACCGGGCCACAGAAAACCGAGGGCCGCGAAACCCAACGCGGCGGGGGCAGCCGCCGTGCCGATGCCGATTCGCGGCGTGGCCAACCCGCCGCTTTCGAGTTTCGGATTCTTGAGGAAAAACTCCATCCACAATGCCACGCGCGAAAAATAGGTACGCGTGAGCTTGCTGAAACCCGGGAACAGATGCTGCGAAGTCATGGCAGGATCGAGCAGCAGTCTGTGGCGCGTTATGATGCGCCGCCCGAATTCCTCGTTTTCGTAGTCCATGCCCCAAGCGAGTTTTTCGTCGAAGCCGCCATGGGCCGCGAACACGTCGGCGCGAATGCCGGCGGTACTCGCCGAAAAGGTTTCGTAGGCGAACACGCCTTCGGATGAAAACGCGTAGTAGTTCAAATAGGCCTTGTAGCGCGCGACCGGCTCGTCGTTGAGCGGCTCCATGGCGTAGATGCCCGAGACCGCATCGGCCTCCGGAATGCGCGCGAGGAATTTTTCGACGAGGTCGGGCGAAGGTTTTGTGTCGCTGTCCACGAATACGAGATAGGTGCCGCACGCGACGGCTGCCCCGCGATTGCGCGCGACGGCGGGCCCGCCGTTCTTTTCGAGCCGAATTGCGCGCACAAGGCCGGGATGGGAGGCGGCAAGCGCATCGGCGAGCGCGGGCGAGGCGGGATCGCTCGAAGCGTCGTCGACGAGGATGATTTCGAGCGGGCGCACGTTGTTGGCCAGCAGCGCTTCGACGCAGACGGCAAGCGTGCGCTGCGCGTTGAAGCACGGGATGACGACGCTGACGGACGCCACGACCGTCGGCCGTTCAGCGTGCAGGCTTGGCGGCGGTGGGGGCGCGGCGGTCTTTGGAGCCGATATTGCCGATGCTGCGTGCGACCATGCGCGGATAGTTGGCAGGGCTCCACACCGCACCGGCGGCGAGCGCGCATTCGAACGAGCATTTGCACTTCGAATCCACGATCCAGTTGCGCAGCTTCTCGTTTTCGGCGTGCGCCATCAGCTTGCGCACGTCGAAATCGTGGTCGCGCAGGCGGCCCATCGATTTGCCGAGTATCTCGCACGGGAACACTTCGCCGGTTTCGCCGATCACGATGAGCTTGCGGCCGGCCACGCACGGCGCCACGAACTCCTCGTCGAACACTACGCGCAGCAAATTCTCGCGCGCGACGTCGGAAGCGGCACGCCAGATCGGATAGAGGAAACGGCCTTCGCGGTTCTTCTCGCGCGCCGAAAGGAATTCGAAGATCGCTTCGTATTTGACGCGCGCGAGCGTCTTGAAGCCGGGGCTTTGGATGTCGCCGCGCGCGAAGGTGACTGAGATGTTGTCGAAATCGAAATTCGCGTCGATGTATTTGACCGTGTCGAGTAGCGTATCTTCCGACTGGGCCGTGAAGACCGAATTCGAATCGAGTGTGAGATTGGGATATTTCGCGCGCAGCGGCAGCAGGGCCGCGTAGCTTTCTTCGATCTTCTTGAACGAGCCCGGCATCGAGCGCAGCTGGTCGTGCGCTTCGCCGATGCCTTCGATCGAAAACACGAGCCGGAAGAACGTGTCGGGATAAGACGGCAGGATTTCCGTGAAGAAGCGCACCATGCGGTCGGGCATCGACGCGTTGGTCGGGATCGTCACGTAGCGCGGCGTGGCGCGGTCGAGCCAGGCACGCGTCACGGCTTCCATGTCGGCGCGCAGGAACGCTTCGCCGCCGGTCATGGACAGCTGCAAGAGCGGGCCGACGCTCGATGCGATTTTTTCGATCTCGGGCAAGGTGAGTTCGTCGGGCTTCAAGCCCTTTTCGATCTCGGCGCTGTAGAAGCAGAATTTGCAGCGGAAATTGCAGCGGTTCGTGACGTAGAAGATCACGTAGCCGACCTGGTTGGGGTCGAGCATCGCGCGCGCGTTGCGCGCAAGGGCGCGCACGCCGCCGCGCGGCGGAATCGCAACCGTTTTGTCGACCGCTGTCTGGGTCATGGGGCGAGAGTCCGCATTCGGCGCCGAAGGGGGGGCTTGCATCGGCGCAATATAGGCGGGTGGGGTGCGAATTCAACAGCTTGTTTTGGCGGTTTGCGGGCCTTGCGGCAGCGCTAGGGGCCCGGCGGACGATATGCTAAGCAAGCGCCCCCAAGCCGGAAATCGCAGGCGATGCCCGGTCTTCGGCCCGGCCATTGGACAGGATCCATGAAGCGCGTTTTGTCGATCTTCGGAACGGTGCTGGCGATTTTCGCGATCGCCTGGTGGGTCGGGCTCGACAAAGTCGTCGCGGGCTACGCCGATCTCGATTGGGGCTGGGCGGCCGCCGTCTTGGCGCTGATGGCGGTCAATCTCGTCGCGGTGATTTTTCGCCTGCATCGCGTGCTCGCACATTTCGGCTGTGCGGTCCCCTGGGCCGTCACGGTGCGCGCGAGCGTGTCGGGCTTCGTCTCCAGCCTGTTCGTGTTCAACCTTTTCGGCTCGATCTTGGGCCGCCAATTGGTTCTGCGTCGGCACAACGTGCCGGCCCCCGCAATCGTCGTCGCCTCGGGTTACGAACGCTTTGTGATGGCGCTCGTGGGTTTGGCGGCGGCGGCGGCAGGCTTCGTCGTGGTGTTCGGCAGCCAGACGGTGGCCGAAGCGCTCGCGCGCACGCCCTTGGTGCAAGCCGCCATCGTCGTGCCGCTGGCGTTGGCTTTGAGCTTCGCCATGACGGGTGCGCGCTACGAAGCGGCCTTGCTGCGCAGATTGCTGTCGGGCCCGGCTTTGAAGCGCTTTGTGGGCATCGCCGCGATCAGCTTCGGCGCCAATTTGCTTGTTTTTGCAGCCTATGTGGCGGCCCTCGATGCGGTCGGCGTGGCACTGCCGTTCTGGCAGGCGATGGGGGCCGCCGCAATCGTAACGTTCGCCGCGAGCCTGCCGATCAGCGTCAATGGCTGGGGTGTGCGCGAAGTCGCAGCGATCTACGCGTTCGGTGCATTGGGCGTATCCTCGCACGATGCGGTGGCGGCCTCGGTGCTCGTGGGGCTGTGCGCGACACTCGTGGTGCTGGCGACGGCACCGCTTTTGGCGCGCCGCGCGCCTGCGGCCGTTGCGGTCGTGCGCGCGCCAGTGCTCGACAATGCGCTGCCCGATTTCGACCGGTTGGCGGGATTGCTGCTCGCATACCTTGCCGCCTTCTTCCTGTTCTTCCAGATACAGGTGTCGGTTGCGGGTGGCTGGATTTCGCTGAACCTCGCCGATCCGCTGGCCGTGCTGGCGTTGTGTTTGGTGCTCGTCCAACTTGCCTTCACACGCCGCTTGCCGGTCGCCCTTGCCAAGCCCTTCGTCTATTGGCTCGGCGCCTTGAGCCTGCTGTTCGCGTTCGCGTTTGCGCGCGGCTATGTCTCGTTCGGCTTTTCGAGTTGGGCGTTCGGCAACCGCTTGGTCGGCTGGCTCGTGCTGCTGGGCTATGCGGCGTGCGGGGCTTTGATGGTCGCGTCGTTCGGCAAGCAGGGACGTAGACGCTTGGCCGAATCGCTGATCGCCACGGCCGTCGTGGTGATCGCGGTCTATTCGATCGAACGCACCTTGCTGAGTTTCGGCACGCTCCAGTATTTCATGGCGACCAATTTCCAGGGCTATTCGGGCAACCGCAACACGCTTTCGTTCCAGCTGTTGGTGTGCATCAGCCTCGCTCTTGCCTATGCGGGCGTGCGCGTGCGGGCGGGCTCGGGCCCTGTCTGGGCGCTGCTGCTGGGCGTGCTGCTGCTCGGCATGTGGCAGGCAGGCTCGATCGCGGGCCTTGCCGCGATGGCCGTGCTGCTGGCCTGGGCCTTGTTCTGCTGGCCGCAGCGCCGCGTGCTGCTGCTGCAGGCGGCGTGCGTGGCGAGCCTGCTCGGCTTTGTGTGGTGGGCGATCCCGAACTGGCTTGCCCCGCCGGTCGCGCGCTTGCTGGCCGAAAACGGCGCCATCTTCGATCCGAGCGAGGTGCTGGCGGGCTCGTCCACCGCCGAGCGCTGGAACAGCATCGTGCAGGGTTTGGCGATCTGGCGCGACAATCTGCTGGTCGGCGGCGGCTTGGGCGCCGTCGTACGGCTCAATCTGAGTGCTGTCGGCAACGCTTTGGTCGTGCATTCCACGCCGGTCTGGATCCTCGCCGAATTCGGGCTGCTGGGCGTGCTCGTCGCGGGCAGCCTGCCGCTGTGGCTGCTGTGGCGCTGGCGCACGCGGTTTGCGCGGCTGGCAGCCCCGCAGCCGGTCGCGATCCTACTGCTGGTCGCGTTCTTCGCGATCTTCTCGGCCGTGCACGACGTCGCTTTCCAGCGCATCTGGTGGCTCGTGCTGGGCGCACTTGCGGCGACGGTCGTGCACGCTTCACCCAAACCCAACGCGTGAGACGCGCACCCGTGCGCTTTGCCAAAGACATTCTGCTCGGGCTTGCCGTGTCGTTTTTCGTGCTGCTGTTGATGTGCGGTATTGGCGAAATCGCCTTGCGCTTTTTGCCGGTGCGCTCGGCCATGCTGTCCGAACCGGTCGACGCCGCGCGGCCGATCTTTCGCCTGGCCCCCGACCGATCCTTCGTCTATTCGCTGGGCGGCGATTTCGAAAACGTCAATCGCGGCCGCGTCAACAAAGCGGGCTTCGTCAACGACCAGGAATACGCGCGCGACGATCCGCGGCCGCTGCTCGCAGTGATCGGCGATTCGTTCGTCGAAGCGCTGATGGTGCCCTATGCGCAAACGCTGCAGGCGCGCCTGCAGGCTGCGGCGGCACCTGCCCGCGTCTATTCGTTTGCCGCGTCGGGCGCACCCTATTCGCAGTATCTGGCCTGGGCCGAGCATGCCGCGCGCGACTACCGTGCGGCCGGGATCGCGATGGTCATTGTCGGCAACGACTACGCCGAAAGCCTCGCGCGTTTCGGCCTCAAGCCCGGCATGCACCAATATCGCGCGGACGGTGCGGGCGGGCTCGTTTTGGCGCGCACCGATTTTGCGCCGGTGGCTTGGCGCGGCTGGCTCGCCCGCTCGGCCCTCGTGCGCTATCTGTGGCTCAATCTGCAGCTGCCCGACCGGTTGGCCGCCTTGCGCCGCTTGGGTGTTGCCGAGGAATTCGCCGGCTTCACGCTCGCCCAAGTGCCTGAAGAATTGGTCCGCGATTCGACCGCGGCGATCGACGCGTTTTTGGCCGAGTTGCCTTCGCGCACCGGCCTTGCACCCGAAAAGATCGCCTTTTTGGTCGATGGCTTCCGCTATCCCGAGGCCGCCCGTGACCAGGCCGGCAGCTATTTTGCGACGATGCGAAACGCTTTTCTGCAGCGCGCGCGCCAAGCAGGCTTCGTCGCGATCGACCTCGATACGCCGTTTTTTGCGGCTTTTGCCGCGACCGGCCAGCGTTTCGACTTTCCCAGCGACGGCCATTGGTCCGGTGCGGGCCACGAAATTGCGGCCAAAGCCTTGATTGAGAATGGTTTTCCAGCCCGTGTGTTGGCTTCGCCATAAAGGCGGTAAATTCGGGGCGAGGCCTTTTCTTGGGCGAAGCCGCGCGCCACATAACTTGCAGTTATCTGTGGAAGTATATCCCTCGAATCGGCAAAGTCCGCCCATGACATCCGCGTTGCAAGCTGCCGTCCCCGATTTTGCGCCCAAAATCCTGCCGACGATGCTCGACCAGTTCTACCGGTCGATCACGCTGGTGATCCCGCCCTCGTCGTTCCTGTTGGACGAGCGCGTGTTCGTGAGCCTGGGCGTGCTCAAAGTGGCGGCGGCCCTCGAGCGCAAGGGTATCCATGTGAACCTGCTCGATCTCTCGGGCATCGCCAATTATCTCGACGCGCTCGAGACCTACGCGCGCAAGACGCAAGACACCGTGATCGGCATCACCGCGACCACGCCGCAATTGCCGGCGGTCGCGCTGATCGCCCAGCGCCTGCGCGCCGTGCGCGGCGACCTGCGCCTCGTCCTCGGCGGCCCGCACGTCACACTCACCTACGCGGCCGTGAAACTCGAAAACAAGTTCGGGCGCACCTCGTTCGGGCGCGCGACCAAAGCCGCCAAGCAGCTCGAGGACATGTTCGACGTGCTGGTGGCGGGCGACGGCGAGTTGGCCGTGTTCAGCGCGATTACATTGGTCCAGCCGCCCAAGGTCGTCGACGGCGACGACATGAAGGGCGGCTTCTTCATGAACGACGAGATCTACACGCGCACGCCGGAGCCGGCCCGCCATCTCGTCGATTTGAAGAGCTACAAATACTCGGTCGAATCCTTCCCTGCCACGAGCCTCATCGCGCAGCTCGGCTGCCCGTTCAACTGCGGCTTCTGCGGCGGGCGCAACTCGAAGAGTCTGCGCGTGATCCGCACGCGCCCGACCAAGGCGATCGTCGACGAGGTCGAGCGGCTTTATCTCGACTACGGCTACACCGGCTACATGTTCTACGACGACGAGTTGAACGTGAACAAGTCGATGGTCGAGCTCATGAACGCGCTCACCGACCTGCAGATGAAACACGGCGTGGAGTTCCGTCTGCGCGGTTTCGTGAAGTCGGAACTGTTCACCGACGCGCAGGCCGAGGCCATGTACCGGGCGGGCTTCCGCTGGCTGCTGTGCGGTTTCGAAGCCGCAAACCCGCGCATCCTCGAGAACATCGAAAAACGCGCCTCGCTCGACGACAACACGCGCGCGGTCGAGATCGCCAAGCGCCACAATCTCAAAATCAAGGCGCTGATGTCGGTGGGCCATCCGGGCGAATCCGCCCAGTCCATCCAGGACATCGAAGACTGGCTCATCAAGATGCAGGTCGACGATTTCGACTGCACGGTCATCACCACCTATCCCGGCACGCCCTACTACGACCTCGCGGTCCCGCACGAGAGCCAGAAGGGCGTTTGGACCTTCACGCAGAGCAGGCACGGCGACCGCTTGCACTCCTACGAGGTCGATTTCATGACGACGCCCGAATACTACAAGGGCGATCCGAACGGCGGCTATCGCGCCTTCGTCTTCACCGACCATCTGTCGTCGGAAGAAATCGTCGCGAGGCGCAACAAGCTCGAAACGCGCGTGCGCGACGTGCTGAACATTCCGTTCAATCCGGGTCGGGCCGCGATGCGTTTCGAGCATTCGATGGGCCAGGGGCTGCCCGACTTCATCCTGCGCAACACCGCCGCCCAAGGCGCTGCCGAGTAGCATCGGCATGTTTCCCGAACGCAGCGGAAGTGCGACTTGTTCTGCGAGGCTAACATGGACTCGGGATCGATTTATCGACTTGTACCCGACGCTTCGAATACGCAAACTGCTTGAGTAGCGTCGATTCACAGTTCAATCGGAATTCGTGTTTTTTCGCAGTTTGTCCAAAATGCGACCGTCGATGGCGAGCAATCCCGCGCCGATAAGCACCATCCCGGCATAGTGCCGCAGCGCCAGATCCTCGCCTAGAATGGTGGTGCCCAAAAAGACCGCGCTGACCGGGACGAGCAAGGTAACGAGGGCGACGTTCACTGCTCCTGCCGAAGCCAGTATCCGAAAAAAGATCGCGTAAGCCAAGGCCGTCGAGACGATTGCAAGCGCCAGAATGGATGTGATGGCTGGCAGGGTTGGCGTCGCCAGCATCCAAGGGTTGTCGACCGCCGAAACGATCGGCAGCATCATCGACGTTGTGGCGGCAAGCTGGCCAAAAGCAACCTGAATTGCGGACAGGTTCATTGTCTTGAATCTGCGCCCGTATACGCCGGCGAAACCGTAGGCGAGAGCAGCGCCCAGACAAGCCAACATCCCCAAGGACGCGATGCCGGCACCGTCCAAAACATCGTTGCCCAGAAGGACGGCGACGCCCAGAAAACCGAACAGAATGCCGACCGCTTTGTTTGTCGCCATGCGTTCGTCAGCGAGCAGAAAATGCGCGACGACGATCGAAAAGATAGGCGTTGTGGCGTTGAGGATCGAGGCCAAGCCGCTTGGGATCGTGGTTTGCGCCCAGAACAGAAGGCTGAAGGGCAGCAGGTTGTTCAAAAAGCCCATGACGAAGAACGCCATGATGGCCCCCTTGGCAAAGGGCCACGTTTCGCCGCGAATGCGCAGGATCAGTAAAAGCGTCAGCGCCGCGATGCCGGTGCGCAGCGCCACGACAGTCAATGGCGGAAGCTCCCGAACCGCGACTGCGACGAAGAAAAACGATCCGCCCCAAAGAAACGAGAGAAAAAAGAGCAGACCCCAGTCTTGAAGCGTCATACGCATAGCAAAACCCCGCCAGTCTTTTGTTCGCCGAGAACCTATCGTCTTCGGCCAGGCGAAACTGGCCGTTTTGGAATGCGATCAGCTTGGCATCCTCCCAAGGCGGATTTGCAGATGCTAAAGCTCCATGATGCTTGATTTTGAAATCTGCAACGAAGCGAGGCTGCGGCGCGATCCGGCCTTTGACGGAAAGTTCTTCACGGCCGTTCGAACGACGAAGATCTATTGTCGGCCGGTTTGCCCTGTGAAGCACCCTTTGACAAAGAATGTCGGCTATTTCCCGACCGCCGCCGCGGCCGAGCAGGCTGGGTATCGTCCATGTCTTCGTTGCCGTCCGGAGACCGCACCCTTCTGCGCTGCATGGAACGGCACCCGAACGACCGTCGCGCGCGCTTTGAAGTTGATAGAAGGCGGGTTTTGGCAGAGTCAGGCGATTCAACGCCGCGTTCGCGAAGCTCTACGGGCGGCGGCCGTCGTCGATCCGCCGACCATGATCGATCCCTCGCGTGCTTCATCGTCGGCGCGATTCCACCCGCGCTATCTTCCGGTCCGGCTAGAGCCGATCCGGAACCGCCAGCAGCACCTGGCCCATCGGGATTTCTTCGGTGACCGGGCGGCGCGCGCCGAACTCGACCTGGTATGTGGCGTAGCCGAGTTCCTTGAAGAAGCGCACCGCGTCCATCAGGCACAGCGACTGGCGCGCCCAGTAGGACGGCTCCCACAGGAAGAAGATTTTCGGGCGGTAGCGCTTGATCGTTTCGATGCCGCCCTGCAGCGCGTTCCATTCCTCGCCCTGCGCCAGGAGCTTGATCGCGTCGAGACGCGGGATCGGGTTGGCGGCGACATAGTCGTCGAGCGACCAGACCTTCATGTCGATCGTCGTCGTCGACCGGCCGACATTGGCGGCTTGCAGCGAAGCATTGGCGAAATTGCCGATCGAATCGTCGTGCAAATAGAGCTGGCGCGTTTCCGTCCGGCTCGAAATCGCGGCCTGGTTCACGGTCACGTTGGCAAGGCCGTTCAGATTCATGTTGGCCTTGAGTCGGCCCAGCGGATGCGGGTCGGGCTCGAACACATGCACCTGGCCCGCAGGGCCGACGCGGTTGGCCATGATCATCGCATGCATCCCGATATTCGAGCCGATGTCGAACGCGACCTGGCCCGGGCGCAGCATGCGGTTCAAAAGCTTCGAGATTTGCGGCCGGAAGGCGCCGTAGAAATAGATGTACCATTCGAGAAAAGAGTGCGTGTCGATATTGATGACCATGCCCTCGTCGTAGTCGAGCACGGTGCGCACGGGTCGCCCATTGCCGGGCGGATGGAGGGCGCGCACGAAGCGGTCCGTGCCCTTCGGGTGGAAACGGCGCGTGGCCCACGCCAGCAGCGGGACCCAGGCAGGCGAGGTCGAATCGGCCGAGGGAGGTATCGTTGCGGACAAAGGCGGGTGCTCTTGCGACTGGCTGTTGGCCTTCAATAACGACATTCTAGCCCTCAATCTATCCTTTCCGGACCCCCAGCAACGGCTTTTCGCGAAACTCTATTCCGCTGCCAAGATGCGATAACTGCGTCGAAATTGCCCGAGCTTTTGCCCGCTTGCAACAATTCGGCCTATGATGTCGCTGAATTATCACGGTCCTAAGGATAAAATCAGGACTTTTCCGGGGAGTTGCCATGCCGATCCGCGCCGAAAGCCGCAAGACCGAGATCCTCGCGCGCGTGGCAAGCCTCGCCCGCCAGCGCCTGTCCGGGGCCGCCGCCGACACGGCCGAGGCCTTCATCGAGCGATTCTACGCCAATGTGGCGGCCGACGATCTGGCCGAGCGCAGCCCCGAGGATCTTTACGGCTCAGCACTCGCCTTGTGGTCGTTCGGGCGCGTGCGCGGGGCCGCCAAGGCCAAGGTACGCGTCTACAATCCGCGCCTGTCCGAGCATGGCTGGCACTCGAGCCATACGGTCGTCGAGATCGTCAACGACGACATGCCGTTCCTCGTCGATTCGATCGCGGCGGAAATCAACAGGCGCGAATTGTCCGTCCATTTGGTGATCCACCCGGTCGTCGCGGTCGCGCGCGACGCGGGCGGGGCTGCCCTCGGCCTCGGCGAAGAGGGTGTCCGCGAAAGCTTCATGCATGTGGAAATCGACGCGCAAGGCGACCAGGCGCAGCTCGACGCGATCCGCGACGGCGTCCAGAACGTGCTCGACGACGTGCGCGCCTGCGTCGCGGATTGGCGCGCGATGCTGGGCCACGTGCGCGGGGTCGTCGAAGGATTCGCCGCCGCCCCGCCGCCGCGCGAGGCCGCCGAAATCGCCACCACGCGCGATTTCCTGGCTTGGCTTGCAGCCGACAATTTCACCTTTTTGGGATATCGCGAATACGAATACCACGGCGAGGGTACTTCCTTCCGCAGTGCGGTGAAGGCGGGCTCCGGCCTCGGACTTGCGCGCGCCGACAGCTTCGTGGTGTTCGACGTGCTGCGCCGCATCGCCGAACTGCCTGCAACGTTGCAGCATTTCGTGCGCGCCCCCGACCTGTTGCGCGTCGCCAAAGCCAACCGCCGATCGAGCGTGCACAGGGCGGCCTATCTCGACGCGATCGGCATCAAGGTCTACGACGCCGCCGGCACGGTCGTCGGCGAAAAGGTCTTCCTCGGGCTGTTCACGTCCGCCGCCTATATGCAGCGCCCGCGCGAGATCCCGCTGCTGCGCGACAAGGTCGCAGCCGTCGTCGCCAAGGCCGATTTCGCTTCCGACGGGCACAATGCCAAGGCGCTTCAGCACATCCTCGAGACCTATCCGCGCGAGGAGCTGTTCCAGAGCACGGTCGACGAGCTCTACGAGACGGCGCTCGGCATCCTGCGGCTGCAGGAGCGCCAGCGCATAGCGCTCTTCTTGCGCCGCGATCCGTTCGACCGGTTCGTGTCGGCCCTCGTCTACGCGCCGCGCGACCGCTTCAACACCGAGCTGCGCGACAATTTCCACACGATCCTCGCCAAAGCCTATGCGGGCCGCAAATCGGCCTTCTACGTGACCTTGGCCGACGACAGCGCGCTCGTGCGCTGCCATTTCATCGTCGGCACCACGCCGGGCGCCATCCCGGACATTCGCGTCGAAGACGTCGAAGCCCGGCTCGTCGAGGCCGGGCGCGGCTTTGCCGACCGCCTCAAAGACGCGCTCGTGGCCGCATCGGGCGAAGAGCGCGGTCTCGCCAAGCTGCGCCGCTTCCAATCGGCCTTTCCGGCGGCCTACCGCGAGCATTTCACGCCCGAACAGGCGGTGGCCGACATCGCTTCGGTCGAAGCCGTACTGGCCGGGGAGACGACGCTTGCGCTCAATCTCTACCGCAGCGTCGAGGCGGCCGAGAACGAACTGCGTTTGCGCATTTTCCACCGCAATTCGCCGGTTCCGCTGTCGGACGTGCTGCCGATGCTCGAAAGCATGGGCCTCAAAGTGATGACGGAAGAACCCTTCCGCATCCAGCCGCTCGATGCGGCTGCCGCGCATGCGGCGGGCGACGTCTACATGCACGATCTTACCCTCGTGGTGCATGCCGGCGCGGTCGTGGATCTCGCGCGCGTGAAGCCCCTGTTCGAGGAAGCGTTTGCCGCCGTGTGGACGGGCAATGCGGCGTCCGACGGCTTCAACCGGCTCGTGCTCTCCGCGGCCATGTCGACGCGCGAGGTCACGGTGCTGCGGTCTCTCGCCGCCTATCTGCGCCAGGCGGGCATTCCGTTCAGCCAGCCCTACATGGAAGACACGCTCGCCCGCCATCCGAAGATCGCGCGCCGCCTGGTCGACTTCTTCAAGGCATGCCACGATCCCGCCTTCGCGGGCGACCGCGACACGGCCGTGCGCGGGATCGCCGTGGAAATAGCGCATCTGCTCGACGACGTCGCCAATCTCGACGAAGACCGCATCCTGCGCCGCTTTCTCAACCTGCTGCAGGCGGCCTTGCGCACCAACTATTTCCAAGCAGCGCCGGAGGGGGCGCCCAAGACGTATCTGTCGATCAAGTTCGACAGCCAGAAGATCGACGAGCTGCCGCTGCCGCGCCCGCTCGTCGAAGTGTGGGTCTATTCGACGCGCGTGGAAGCCGTGCATCTGCGCGGCGGCAAGGTCGCGCGCGGCGGCATTCGCTGGTCCGACCGGCGCGAGGATTTCCGCACCGAAATTCTGGGCCTCATCAAGGCGCAGATGGTCAAGAACGCGGTGATCGTGCCCGTGGGCTCGAAGGGCGGCTTCTTCGTGAAGCGCCCGCCGCCGGCCGAAGCCGGTCGCGAGGCGTATATGGCCGAGGGCATTGCCTGCTACCAGACGCTGATGCGGGGCCTGCTCGACATCACCGACAATATCGCGGCCGGCAAGATCGTGCCGCCCAAAAACGTCGTGCGGCGCGACGGCGACGATCCCTATCTCGTGGTCGCGGCCGACAAGGGCACGGCCACCTTCTCCGACATCGCCAACGCCATCTCGATCGAATACGGCCATTGGCTCGGCGACGCCTTCGCCTCGGGCGGGTCGGCGGGCTACGACCACAAAGGCATGGGCATTACGGCGCGCGGGGCCTGGGAAGCGGTCAAACGCCATTTCCGCGAAATGGGCATCGACACGCAAGCCCAAGCGCACACGTGCGTCGGCGTGGGCGACATGTCGGGCGACGTGTTCGGCAACGGCCTTTTGCGTTCGCGCTTCACGAGGCTCGTGGGCGCGTTCGACCATCGCCATATTTTCATCGACCCCAATCCGGACGCCGACGCGGCGTTTGCCGAACGCGCGCGCATGTTCAAGCTGCCGCGCTCGTCATGGGCCGACTACGACGCGAAGCTTGTCTCCGAAGGCGGCGGCGTGTTCGACCGCAAGTCGAAATCGATCAAGCTTACGCCGCAGATCAAGCAGCTCTTCGGCATATCGGCCGACAGCGCCACGCCTTTCGAGCTCATGAAGGCGATGCTGCTGGCCGAGGTCGATCTCCTGTGGTTCGGCGGGATCGGCAACTACATCAAAGCCTCGAGCGAGACCAATGCGGAGGCGGGCGACCGCGCCAACGATGCGATCCGCGTGAACGGGGCGGACATCCGCGCGCGCGTCGTGGGCGAGGGCGCCAATCTGGGTGCGACACAGCGCGGGCGCATCGAATACGCTTCCAAAGGCGGGCGCATCAACACCGACGCCATCGACAATTCCGCCGGTGTCGCCACGTCCGACCACGAGGTCAACATCAAGATCCTGCTGGGTGCCGTGATGGCGCAGGGCGACATGACGCTCAAACAGCGCGACGTGCTGCTCGCCGAGATGACCGACGAGCTCGGCCTGCAGGTTTTGCGCGACAATTATCTGCAGACCCAGGCGATCAGCCTGGCCGAGGCCGAGGGGCCAGCCGGGATCGAGCGTATCGCGCGCTTGATGCGCCATCAGGAGAAGACCGGGCGCCTCAACCGGGCGATAGAGTTTCTGCCCGACGACGAAGCGATCGCGGCGCGCGCTGCGGCTTCCAAGGGTTTCACGCGGCCCGAGCTTGCCGTGATGCTGGCCTACGCCAAGATGGGGCTCTACGAGGATCTGCTGGCCAGCAAATTGCCGGACGACCCGTATCTTTCGGGCGATCTCGTCAAATACTTCCCGCACGCGCTGCGCCGCGGCCACAAGGACGCGATCCTCAAACATCCGCTGCGCCGCGAGATCGTGGCGACGGTGGTCACCAACTCGCTCGTCAATCGCTGCGGCATCGGATTCGCGTTCGACCAGGGCGAGCGCAGCGGACGCGGCCCCGGCGACGTGGCACGCGCCTATCTGCTGGCGCGCGACGCGTTCGGGCTGCTCGGCATATGGGCGCAGATCGAAGCGCTCGACAGCAAAGTCGCCGCGGCCCTGCAGCTCGGCATGCTGCGCGCGACAATGGAGATTCTCGACAAGGCCACGACGTGGCTGTTGCGCAATCTGGAGCCCGCCTTCGACATTGCGGCGACGCTGGGCGTCTACGGGGCGGGCATTGCCGCGCTCAAGCGGGAGATCGGCGCGGCCCTCGATTTCGAGCGCCAGGCGGCGTTCGCGGCCCGGTCGGGCAAACTCGTCGCGGGCGGCGTGCCGCAAGACCTTGCAGGCGAGGTCGCGGCCCTCGGCGATCTTGCGGCAGCGCTCGATCTCGTGCGCATCCAACACCAGACGAAGACCGACATGGCCCGCGTGGCGCAGGTCTATTTCGCGCTGGGCGCCCGGCTCGGCTTCGACTGGCTGCGCGAAACGGCAGCCCGCATCCCGGCGCGCAGCACGTGGGCCGCGCGCGCGATCGCGGCCACGGTCGACGATCTCGACGCGCAGCAGACCGATCTCGCGGTGCGCGCTTTGGCGGCCATGCCGGCGGGCGAGGCGGAAGGCATCGACGCGTTTTTGGCGCAGCATAAATCCGGCGTGGCGCGCTACGAGGCCGTGCTCGGCGAATTGCGCGCAGCCGGGGCCGCCGACCTTGCGGCGCTCACCGTCGCGGGCCGCGAATTGCGCGCACTTGTCGCATCATGACGCGGCGCCGGGATCAGGTCTTCCGGCGCAGCAAGATCCAGACGTGCGGGCAGAAGAACGTGTAGTAGAGCCGCTTGCCAACGAGTGCGGCCAGCAGGCGCCGCGCCGGTTTGGGGCGGGGCACGGCGAAGGCGACGCTGCAGGCGTTGTGCTTCTCGAACCAGACATAGAAGCGCACGATGTCTTCGAAAAACAGCCACCAGCGATGGCGGTCGCGCGGCTTCACGAGCGGCAAGCCGTAGAATTTCGTGTAGACGCCGTGATGGATGTTCTGGTTGCGCGGCGGTCGATTGCGCAGAACCTCCGACACGATCGCGGGCCCTGCGTTCGGCAACGACAGCAGCATCGCTTTGCCGGCCACCCGCCACAACTCCTGATTGACGAAATGGAAATTCTCGCGATGTTCGAGAACGTCGAAGGCGCTGCTCAGGTCGAAATGTCCGTCCGCGAACGGCAGACGTTCGAGCGTGTCGAGATCGACCTTGAGATCGCAGTCGCCCACCAGGTCGGCTTCGAATACGGTGCAGCCGTCGCCCAGCTTGCTGGCCAGATGCCGCCGTCCGCCGCCGCCGATATTGAGAATGCGCTCGGCACCGAGCGTACGGATGAAGGTGGCCGCAAACCGGTTGCGGTCCTCACGGTTGCGGTAATCTGCATCAAACGTCGGATCGAGCCGCTTTTCGAACTCGGCGATCAAATCCGCGCGCAGCAAGGCGCGGAACTCTTCGTCGCGCGTATCGTCGGTCGGGTGGCCCATGGGGAATTGCGCGCCTGTGGCTTGGCGTTTGCGGTAAGATGCAGCGAAATCTAACCGATTGAAGACGCAAAGCAAGGCCAGCGAACGGGCCTTGCGGCGCTTTCGGCGACAAGGGTGCCGCGCGACGCATGAAATCCCCGCAGACGGTCTTCAGCTGGTGCCTTTACGATTGGGCGTCGTCGGCCTTTCCGGCCGTGATCACGACGTTCATCTTCGCGACCTACTTCACGCAGAATGTCGCCCCCGATCCGGTGACGGGTACGGCCATGTGGGGCCACGCGGCAGCGGTCGCGGGCCTTTGCATCGCGCTGCTGGGGCCGATCCTGGGGGCCGTCGCCGACCATGGCGGGCGCCAGAAGCCGTATCTTGGCGCCTTCACGTTACTCGCCGCCTGTGCTTGCGCCGGCCTGTGGTGGGCGAAGCCCGATCCGTCGTCGGCGATGTTGGCCCTCGTGCTGTTCGCGATCGCGACGGTTGCGTTCGAGATCGCGACGATCTTCTACAACGCACTCTTGCCGAAGGTCGCAAGCCCGGACCAGATCGGGCGCGTGTCGGGCTGGGGCTGGGGGCTCGGCTATGTCGGCGGCATCGTGTGCCTCGCCGTCCTCCTATTCGGCTTTGTGCAGACGCCAACGCCGCCCTTCGGGCTCGACCGTTCGGCGGCCGAGCATGTGCGCATCGTCGGCCCGTTTACCGCCCTGTGGTGGCTCGTGTTCGCGTTGCCGCTGCTGCTCATGTTGCGCGAAGGCCCCTCGCAGATGGCGCCGCTCGCGGCCGTCAAAAAAGGTCTGGCCGACATGGCTGCCTTGCGCGGCTTCGTGAAAGCCAATCCTGCCATCGGCTGGTTCCTGCTGGCGAACATGATCTATACCGACGGGCTCACGACCTTGTTCGCGTTCGGCGCCATCTATGCGGCGGGCACGTTTGGCATGAAGCTCGAAGAGGTGATTGTCTTCGGCATCGCGCTCAATTTGAGTGCCGGCATCGGCGCCTTTGCGTTTGCGTGGCTCGACGACCGCCTCGGCTCGCGCAAGACGATCATGATCGGGCTCGTGTGCCTGAGCGCGATCGGGGCGGCCTTGCTTGTCGTCGAGTCGAAAACGGCGTTCTGGATTTTGGGCGTTGCGATCGGCCCGTTTTTCGGGCCCGTCCAGGCCGCAAGCCGCTCGCTTGCCGCACGCCTTGCACCCGAAGCCCGGCGCGGCCAAGTCTTCGGCCTGTTTGCGCTGTCGGGCCGCATCACGGCCTTCATGGGCCCGGCGATCTTGGGCACGGTCACGCTGGCCTTCGAGAGCCAGCGCGTGGGCATGGCGACCATCCTGCCGTTTTTCGTGCTCGGCCTGTTCGTGCTGTGGCGCAAAGTGCCGGACGTGCGCTGATCCCGCGTCAAGCCCGCCACGGATCTGCCAGGCGCAGCGCAAGACCCGCGAAATCCGCCGTGTCGCGCGTTGCCAAGACGGCATCATGTGCGGCCGCGATCCCGGCAATCTGCGCGTCCAAGGCCGCCAGCGGGCGCCCCGAAGCCTGGCGTGCTGCAACGAAGGCCGCCGCCCGGCGCGCCGCATCGCCGTCGAACGGCAGGATCTCGGCACCATCCAGCCATTGCGCGAGAAAGCGCGCAAGCCGTCCCGAGAGATCGCTGCGGCGTCTTCCCTGCGCCAGCAAATGCAATCCGTATTCGAGTTCGAAAAGCACGGGTGCGGCGATGCGCAGATCGCCGCGTCGTTGGCCGTCGAGCCAGTCCAGCACGCGCGGCGACGGGGTCGGTCGCATGAGTTCCGACACCACGTTGGTGTCGAGCAGGATCATTTTTTGGGCTGCTTGCGCGCAAACGGATTGCTCGGCACGGCGTCGCCGGGGACCTTGGGCCACGCCGCGAAATCGAGCGGGCCGCCGAAGTTTTCGTGGAACAGGCGTCGGGCTTGCGTCCCCGGCTTGCCGTCGTCGCTGTCGAGTGCCGCCGCCAGAATCCGCCGAACCTCGGACTCGAGCGAGCGACCGGCACGCGCCGCGCGCTGCTTCAGTGCGCGATGGGCGGCGGCATCGAGCCCGCGCACCGTGATTGCGCTTGTCGCTGTTGTCTTCGCCATGGTGCTAGCATAGCATGCTAGCAGAATGACGCAACGATGCCATATATGCTTGGGCGCACCCAAATGCCACCATCTCGCGCGCGAGATGATGTACGGCACGCGGGCGACCTTCGACTATTTCGAATGCGGCGATTGCGGGGCGCTGCAGATCGCGCAAGTCCCTGTCGATCTCGCGCAGTATTATCCGGCTGCTTATTATTCGCTCGAGGGTGCCTTGCCCAAACGTCCGAGCCTCAAGCGGCGTTTGGGTGCGGCGTGGGCCTACGCGCGCAGCGGCGGGTTGCTCGGCTGGTTTTTCGACGCCCGAAAACCCAATCGCGAATTGCGGCTGCTGGGCGAGCTTGGCATTGCGCGGTCCGATGCGATCCTCGACGTGGGCTGCGGCAAGGGTGCGCGCGTTGCGCGCCTGCGCCAGTTCGGTTTTGCCGCCGAAGGGATCGACGCGCATCTCGACGGCGACGTTTTGCTCGACGGCGTGCGCATCGCCAGGCGGGCGACGCTCGACGATGTGGCCGGCACCTATCGGCTCGTGATGTTCCACCACAGTTTCGAGCATTTGCCCGACCAGCACGCGGCGATGGCGGCAGCGCGGCGGCTAGTGGCGGCCGACGGGTTTGCGCTGATGCGCGTGCCCACCTGTTCGTCGGCCGCGTTCGACATTTACGGCGTGGACTGGGTGCAGCTCGATGCACCCCGGCATCTTTATCTGCACAGCCGCGAGAGTTTTACGCGCCTTGCCAAGCAGCACGGTTTCCGCGTGCTGCGGCTCGACGACGATTCCGACGGTTTCCAGTTCTGGGGCTCAGAACAGTACAAGCGCGACATTCCGCTTGCCGATCCGCGCGCGCATTCGAAGAAAAATCCGATCTTCTCGAAGGCCGAGCTCGCCGCGTTCGATGCGCGTGCGGCCGAGCTCAACGCCGAGCATCGCGGCGACCAGTTCTGCGCGGTGTTGGTGCCTGTCTAGATCGATTGTATAGTCGCTTTGCGGTCCAAACAGAATTCCATCGCAACTGCTCAGAAAGTCGAGAAATGACAAACTTCAGTACGCCCCAAGAGGATTTTTGGGCCGGCGAGTTCGGCAACGCCTATATCGCGCGAAATCAGCCCGACCAATTGCTTGCGACGTATACGCATCTGCTTTCGAGGGCGCTGCACCGCAGCGGCGGGATTAGTTCTGCCGTCGAGTTCGGGCCGAATATCGGCATCAACCTGCTTGCGCTTCGGCATCTGTTTCCGCATGCCGATCTTGCAGCCATCGAAATCAACGCCTAGGCCGTCGCGCAGCTGCGCAAGATCGACCGCCTGGAAGTGTTCCACGGCTCGATTTTGGAGCCGCACGCAACATCGCCTTACGATCTCGCCTTCATTTCGGGCGTGCTTATCCACATCAACCCCGACCAACTCGACAAGGTCTACGACAATCTGTATCGGGCCTCCCGGCGACTGATCCTGGTGTCCGAATACTACAACCCGACGCCGGTCGAAATTCCCTACCGCGGCCATGCCGGCCGCCTGTTCAAGCGAGACTTTGCGGGCGAAATCCTGAAGCGCTTCCCCGATCTATGGTTGGTCGAATACGGCTTTCACTACCGGCACGACCCGACATTTCCGGGCGACGACATGACATGGTTCTTGATGGAGAAGCGCTGACGGCGTGGCGGCCTGCCGTATCGGGCGCGTGCCCGCATGCGAAGCGCCGCCGCCGGATGCTTTTTCGCTAGTGCCGGAAATGCCGCATGCCGGTCGTGACCATCACGAGGCCCTTTTCGTCGGCGGCGGCGATCACTTCGGCGTCGCGCACAGAGCCGCCGGGCTGGATCACGGCGGTAGCGCCTGCGTTTGCGGCCGCGAGCAGCCCGTCGGCGAACGGGAAAAACGCATCCGACGCCACGACCGAGCCAATACAACGGCTCTGCGTTTCGCCCGCCTCGCGCGCGGCGTCGGCGGCCTTGTGGGCGGCGATGCGCGCGGAGTCCACGCGGCTCATCTGGCCCGCCCCGATGCCGACCGTGGCCCCATTTTTTGCGTATACGATCGCGTTCGATTTGACGTGCTTGGCCACGCGGAACGCGAACAGCAGGTCGGCGAGTTCGCCCGGCGTGGGCGCGCGTTTCGTCACGATTTTGAGATCGCTTTCGCGGATGCGGCCCGCATCGCGCGTCTGCACGAGATAGCCGCCCGACACCGACTTCACGGTAAGGCCCGCCGCTTGCGGATCGGGCACGGCCCCCGTCAGCAGCAGGCGCAGATTCTTCTTGGCACCGAGTATGGAAAGGGCCGCCTCGTCGGCGGCCGGGGCGACGATCACTTCGACGAAGAGCTTGGCAAGTTCGGTCGCTGTCGCCCCGTCGAGCGCGCGGTTGAACGCGACGATGCCACCGAACGCCGACACGGGATCGCAGGCAAGCGCCTTCAGATAGGCGGCGTGGATGTCGGTCCCGCGCGCAACACCGCACGGGTTGGCGTGTTTGACGATGACGCAAGCCGCGTCTTCGAATTCGGCGACTGCTTCGAACGCGGCGTCGGTGTCGTTGAGATTGTTGTAGGAGAGTTCCTTGCCCTGGATCTGGCGCGCGGTCGCAAGGCCGGGGCGCTTGGAACCGTCCACGTAGAACGCCGCTTGCTGGTGCGGGTTTTCGCCGTAGCGCAGAGCCTGCGCGCGCGCGGCCGTGAGGTTGAGCCGTTCGGGGAAAGTCTGGCCGAGCTCGCCCGCAAACCAGCGCGAGATGGCGGCGTCGTAAGCGCCCGTGCGCGTATATGCGGAGGCCGCGAAGCGCTTGCGCAGGTCGAGGGACGTGGCTCCTTCGTTCGCGGCCATTGTTTCGGCAAGCTCGGCGTATTGCGAAGGTTCGACGACCACGACGACGAATTCGTGGTTCTTGGCGGCCGAGCGGATCATCGCCGGGCCGCCGATATCGATGTTTTCGATGCAGTCGTCGAACGCGGCCCCTTTGGCGACGGCCGCTTCGAACGGATAGAGATTGACGACGACGAGGTCGATGGGGGCGATTTTGTGCGCTTCCATCGCGTCCGTGTGGTCCTTCAAGTCGCGCCGCGCGAGGATGCCGCCGTGCACCGTCGGGTGCAGCGTTTTGACGCGCCCGTCCATCATCTCTGGAAAGCCCGTGTGCGTGCCGACGTCGGTTACGGCAAGGCCTGCGTCGCCAAGCGCCTTGGCGGTACCGCCGGTCGACAGAATTTCCACACCGTGCCGCGCAAGCGTGCGGCCGAATTCGACGAGGCCGGTTTTGTCGGAAACGGAAAGGAGGGCTCGGCGGATGCGGACCTGCGACATGACGACTCCGATGGGCGCTGAAACCAGTCGTTCCCCTATCATGAAGCCGTGCGGTCGCCCAACGAATCCCGCTGTGTGGCGGCTGCCAATGCGGCCAGCAGCCACAAGGTCGCGACCCACCAGCCTTGCCAGATGCCGTAGCTCAGGGACGCGACCATAACGGCGGTCACGAGCGTTGCGACCGACACCGCTTGGCGAAGCGGCGGGCCGGCGGTTTTGCGCGCGAGCCACGCCAGCAGGGCGGCGAAGGCAAGCGCGCCCACGGCACCCAGCTCTAGCCAGATCTGCAGTGGCGCGTTGTGCGGATGCAGCGGAATCTTCTCGGCGATTTCGGTGATTTTGGAATGCCCGCCCGGCATGTCGCGCGACGCGTGCATGCCCCAGCCGAGCACGGGCTTCTCGGCGATGCGCTCGGCGACGAAGGCCCAGATCACAGCGCGATGGAAGATCGAAACGGTGAGATCGCGCCGCGCGCCGAGTTGTTCGAGCGCGCCAACATGCGCCACCAGCGGCGCCGCAAGCACGGCTCCGCCGATCAGCGCGGCGAGAAGGGCGGGTGCGCTGGCGCCGCCGAAGCGGCTGAACAAGGCGGCGATGGCCGCGACCGGCAGGGCGAGAGCTGCAGCCATCGATTCGCCGAGCACAAAAACCGGCACGCAGGCGGCGATCGTCGCAAGACCCGCCCAGCCGCCGTGGCGGCGGGCGGCGATCGCGGCTGTCATCGGCAGCAGCAGGGCGAGCACGGTCTTGGCGCGGTTGGTGAATGATTCGGTCGCCGCGATCGGTCCGATGGTGTTTGCGTAGAGCGAGCCGTGAAGGCCGAACATGGCTTGGGTCGCCATCTCGACCGCCAGCAGGCCAAGCGCGAACCAGAATCCAGTTAAGAGCGCGCGCGCAAGCCGCGCGCGCGAATCGTCGTCGAGGCCGAGGCACTTGTCGAGCAGGACGAGCCCCAGAAACGCCGCCGGGATCACGCGCATCAGCCCGCCCAAAGCCTCGAGCGGGTCGATCGTCCACTGGGTCGAGGCGAGTGCCCAGGCGAGAATAGCGCCGACGGCGGCCTTCGGCAGCAAGGGCACGTTGGCAAGGCGCAAGCGACGAGGCTCCAGCGCCGCAATAGCAACGCCGCCCGCCGCCAGCAGAACTGCAAGCCCGTTGGGTGCGACGGCCGCGACGGGGGCAAACGCAAGCGCTATCGCGACGGCGACGCTTGCTGCTTTCGCCGAACCCGTCACGCCGCCGACGCTTTTGCCAGTCGGCAGGCGGCGACCAGGCGCGCAACCGTGTCAGCGACGAAGGCCAATTCGTCGTCGCTGATCGACGTCGAAGACGGCAGGCTCAAGCCTTCGGCCGAAATGCGCGCCGCATTGGCGAAGCTGCGGTTGCCCGAGAAGCCCTTGTAGGGCGGCATGTCGTGCAGGCAGAAAAACACCGGCCGCGTGTCGATGCCCGCATCGGCGAGCCGCGCCATGAGCGCGTCGCGCGAAATGCCGATGTCGGCGGTGTCGAGCAGGATCGTGTAGACCCAGTAGGAATTGGCGAAGCCCTCGAGGATCGCCGGCGTCTCGATGCCCGCCACGGGTGCGAAGCGCGCATTGTAGAAGTTCGAGATGCGCCGCTTCTGGACGAGGAAACCTTCGAGCTGCTCGAGCTGCGCGCAGCCGATCGCGGCCTGCAGATTGGTGAGGCGGTAGTTGAAGCCGACTTCGTCGTGCCAGTATTTGCGGTCGGGATTCATGCCGTGGTCGCGCAGGCGCTTGGCGCGCGCGGCGATCTTGTCGTCCTTGAACACGACCATGCCGCCTTCGCCGGTCGTGACGAGCTTGTTCGAGAAAAAGCTGAAGGTGCCGCAATCGCCGATCGCGCCGCACGGCGTGCCGTTCCATTTGGCACCCACCGCTTCGGCCGCGTCCTCGACCACGATCAGGCCGCGGCGCTTGGCAAGGGCCAGGATCGGCGCCATGTCGGCGGGCTGGCCGTAGAGATGCACGGGCATGATCGCCTTGGTGCGCGGCGTGATGGCGGCGGCGACCGCATCGGGATTCATGTTCCAGGTGTCGGCCGAAACGTCGACCAGCACGGGTGTCGCCCCCGTATAGAGCACGGCATTGATGGTGGCGGCGAAGGTAAGGTCGGGCACGATCACTTCGTCGCCGGGGCCGATGCCGTAGGCGGCAAGGGCCAGATGCAAGGCGACCGTGCCGTTCGACACGGCGATCGCGTGCGGCACGCCGAGCAGCTTGGCGAAATCCGCCTCGAAGTGTCGCACATAGCTGCCCTGGCTCGATATCCAATTCGTGGTCACGCATTCGGTGACGTATTTGAGCTCGTTGCCGCCCAGCGTGGGCTCGGCGATCGGCACGCGGCGCGCCTGGCCCGGCATATTGATGCCGACGGCGCGGCCCTGACCGTCGAGCTGCAGGGCAACCGCGCCGGTCGCAATCCCGGCCGTCATGGCGTCTGCGGTGGTGCCCGCACCGTTCTTGGCGGCAACCATCGTGCCGTCGAGATGCCCCAGCACGCGCCCGGCCGCATCGGCGACGAACAGCAGGCCGAGTTTGCCGGTTTGCAGGCGGTTTGCCGCATCGGCCAAGGATGCCGTATCGCGGATCAGGAATTCGTCGAGAGCGGAAGAAAACGGCACGACCAAGGCACCTTTGCGGCGATGGGGGGCGAAATTCGGACCTACATCAACGGATGGGCGGGCAATCTAATCCCCCTTGGGACCGGGCGTCCAGCAAGGGCTTTGCTGCGGGCGCACCTTGGTGCTACCAAGCCGCCTTCGCGGTTGCCGAGGACGAGGCGTCGATGCGTGCAAAAGACCTGTTCGTGGCCCTGGCGGTCGTCGGCGCCACGGTCGTGGCGTTGGAGCTGGGGGCACGCATCTGGATGTGGGCGCCGACGGCCGCCCCCGGCATGTCGCCGGGCGACCGCCTCGGCAACACGCGCTACGCCTTTGCACCCGACGTGCCCGGCGATCTCGTGCCCAACCAGGACGGCCATTGGATCGTCTGGTGGCGCCGCCCCTACAATGTGGTGACCAACAGCCTCGGCTTCCGCTCCTACGAAGAGCCGAAGCCCGGCCACAAGCAGATCGTGGTGCTGGGCGACAGCCAGACTTTCGGCCCCTATCTCGCGAACGACGATACGTGGCCGCAATGGGTGCAAGCCGAGCTGCGCCGGTCGGGTGCGCTTGGACCCCTGCAGGTCCACAACGGGGCGGTTTCGGGCTATACGATCGCCGACCAGCTTGCCTGGCTGCGCGACAAGGGCGTCGCCCTCAAGCCCGATCTGATCGTCCTGGGCGTCTTCGAAAACGACATCCAGGACTACCGGCGCGTGCTGTCCGGCCGCGCCACGCGGCCCGGCACTTCGGACGAAAGACCGCCGCTGCGCGTGGCCATCGATTGGCTGCGCGGCTCGTTCGCGGCACATCTGGCGCTCTACGACATCGCGGCGCAGTTGCGCGACACGATCGCGCTGCGCGCCGCCAATGTCGACATCGCGCGCGGCGAGGGCGACGCGGCCCTCGTCAAACCCGATCTGAGCGCCGAGTTCGCGCGGTTTGCCGTCGCCTACGAAGCCGATTTCCGGCGCTTCGTGGCGACGGCGCGCGCGGCCGGCATCGGGCTCGCTGTCGTTTCCATCCCGTCGCCCAGCGTGCTGGCCGAAGGCATGCGCGCCGAAGTGGCCCCGCTGGTGGCGCGGCAGTGCGCCGAACTCGGCGTGCCGTTTCTGGACGCGCACGACGAATTCGCGGCCCACCCCGATCCGGCGCAGAGTCTCTATCTGCTGAACTGGTCGGTGGAACTCAAGGCCTACACCGGCAACGGCCACATGTCGCGCGAGGGAAATCTGACGCTCGGCAAACGCGTGGCGGCGTGGCTGACCGAGCTCAACCGATCGGCGCCCTGACGTCGCGCGCAAGCATTGCAGCAAGCGACAGCTGCCGCGCCACGACTTTGGCCTCGTCGTAAAGGTCGCGGGCGCGGGCGAGGCCGGCGGCGCCGAGCTTCGCCCGCAACGCAGGATCGCCTGCGAGGCGCTGAAGGGCGGCGGCTAGCGCTTTCGGGTCGCGTACGGGCACCAGCAGGCCGGTATTGCCGTCGTTCACTTCCTCGCGGCTGCCGCGTATGTCGGTCGCCACGACCGGCAGACCGGTAAGCATCGCCTCGACGATCGACCGCGGCATGCCTTCGCGGTGCGAGGGCAGCGTAAAAATGTCGGCGGCACGCAGCAATTCGGGCACGTCCGACCGGTAGCCGAGCAGACGAATGCGGGATTTCAGCACCGGATCGGCTTGGGCTGCCGCGAGGGCCGCACCGATCCCGCCCGCATGGTCGGAGGTGAGGCGCTCGCCCACGATCCACAATTCGGCATCGACGTCGCGCATCGCTTCGACAAGTTCCGGATAGCCTTTTTCGGCCACGAGGCGGCCGACCATCAGGATCACGGGGCGATCCAGTGGCGTGTCCAGCGACGCGCGAATCGCGGCGCGTGTTGTCTCTTCCGGCAAAGCGGGGCGGAACCGCGCGGGGTCCGAGCCGTTGCCGATCGCATGGATGGGCCCACGCGCAAGGCCCAAGCGGCGGGCGGTCGCCGCATCTTCTTCGGCTTGCGTCAGCAGCAGATCGGTCGTGCGTCCGGCGAGCCATTCGAGGCCGATATGCGCCGCACGCTTGGGCCACGGCATGTGTTCGTGGAAATAGAAGCCGTGCGCGGTGTAGACGATTTTGGGCACGCCTGCGCGCCATGCGGCCAAGCGACCGGCAAGGGCGGCGACCGGCGTGTGCACATGCACCATGTCGAATTTTTCGGAATCGAGCATTTGTCGGATCGCGCGATAGCTGCGCCACAAGGCAAGCGGATTGGCCGAGCGGCGGATCGGCACGTCGATCACGCGGAATCCTTCGGCCTCGATCTTGGCCACGAGATTGCCGTGCGCGCAGGCCCCCGTCACCTCGTGCCCGGCGTCGCGCAAAGCCCGCATCAGCGGCATCAGGAAATGGTAGAGCGTGAAATCGACGGCACAGAGCTGCAGGATGCGCATGGCGCTTGATGCCCTATCCCCAGCGTTTCTGCCAGCTGCGGAACATCAGCACGGTCCACAAAGCATAGGTACGATCCTCGCCCGCCTGGTGCGCCGCCCACGCGGCCGCGATCGGGGCGGGCGCCAAAATGCCGTCGCCGGCGATCGCGGCGGGATCGAGCAAATCGGCCGCCCAGTCGCGCAACGGCCCCCGCAGCCAAGCCCCGATGGGCACGGCAAAGCCCATTTTGGGCCGTTCGAACAATTCGCGCGGCACGTAGCGCGCCAGGATCTCGCGCAAAATCCATTTGCCCTCGCCGCCGCGCAGCTTCATGTGCGGCGGCAGGCGCCAAGCGGCCTCGACCACGCGATGGTCGAGCAGCGGATTGCGGCCTTCGAGCCCGACCGCCATCGTGGCGCGATCGACCTTCGTCAGCACGTCGTCGGGCAGGTAGGTGAGCGTATCCAAGAGCTGCATGCGCGCCGCGAAATCCGGCATGTCGGCGGCGATGCTCTTGTCCCAGATCGGGCCGTCGGGCTCGGCGGCACCGGGCACCAGCATGCGCGGATCGGGCCATTGGCTCACGAGCCCGCGATAGATCGCCGAGGGATCGTCGGCGCGCAGCAAGGCGGCCATCTTTGCCGCTTTTTCGGCCGGGCGCACGGGCCGCTTGGATGCTGGCAGCAACGCGCTCAGCAGCCGATAGCCGGTTTGGCCGGGCAAGGTCACAGCGCTTGCGATCGTGCGCCGCAGCCAGCGCGGCAGAAAGCGCAGATCGCTTTCCAAACGGTCGGCCCAGACATGGCGATTATAGCCGGCAAAATTCTCGTCGCCGCCGTCGCCGGACAACGCCACAGTCACGTGCTGGCGCGTCATCTGCGCCACGAGATATGTCGGTATTTGCGAGGCGTCGGCAAACGGCTCGTCGTAGAACGCGGCGAGTTTCGGGATCACGTCGCGCGCCTGGTCGGGCGTTACGTAAAGCTCGGTGTGCGCGCAGCCCAGATGTGCCGCGACCGCTTTGGCGTGTTTGGCTTCGTCGTAGCCCGCCTCGTCGAAGCCGATGGTGAAGGTGCGAACGGGCGTGGCGCTTTGCGCCTGCATGAGCGCCACGACAAGCGAGGAGTCGATGCCGCCCGACAGAAAAGCGCCGAGCGGCACGTCGGCGATCATGCGCTTTGCGACTGCGTCGCGCAGCAGACGGTCGAGATTTTCGATTTCAGCTGCGTCGTCGACCGGCGCTTGCCAGTGCGCGCGGCCGGCGACGGCAACATCGCGCGCCGACCAATAGGTCTCGAGGCGCGGCTCGCTGCCCGCCTGCCATTCGAGCAACGTGCCGGGCGGCAGTTTCTTGGCCTCGCGATAGATCGTGGCGGGGCCCGGCACATCGGCATGGCGGAAATAGGCCACGAGCGCGTCGCGATCCAAGCTCGGCGCAAAATCGGGGGCCGCGCGCAGCGCTTTGAGCTCGGAGCCGAAAATGAGCCGCGTGCCGTCATAGGCATAATACAGCGGCTTCACGCCAAGCCGGTCGCGGATCAGCCACAGGTTTTTCGACTGTCGATCCCATAGGGCGATCGCGAACATGCCGACGGTTTTTTCGATCGTGGCGCGCACACCCCAGCGCGAAAATCCCTCGAGCATCACTTCCGTGTCGGAGGTGCCGCGAAAATGCACGCCGACCGCTTCGAGTTTGGCGCGCAGTTCGCGGAAATTGAATATCTCGCCGTTGTAAGTGACGACAAAGCGCCCGTCGGCCGAATGCATCGGCTGTACGCCGGTCGGCGATAGATCGACGATGGCAAGACGCCGATGGCCAAGCCCGATGCCGGCGGTTTCGTCGGTCCAGATTTCGGCGCCGTCCGGCCCGCGATGGGCGAGCGTGTCGTTCATGCGGCGCAGATGTGCTGCGAGTGTCTCGCTCGTTCGGCGGTTTCGGCGATCGAGCAGCCCGGCTATGCCGCACATCGCCGCTCGCCCCGTCAGTTAGTCGCGAGGCGGCGGACGATAAGGTCGGCAAGTTTGCGGTAGCCTTCCGGGCCGTAATGCGAACCCGGATAAGCGAAGTTGGCGACGTACTTTCCGCCCTCGCTCAAACTCGGCGTCAGATCGACGAAATCGACCCCCGCGGCACCGGCGGCGCGGGCTACCCCGGCACGCATCCAGCCTGCCTTTTCGGACTCGCCGTCGAAGAGGTCGCAAACCGGGTCGGAGCCGGGCAGATAGACGACCGTGACGGCGCCGCCCCACGCCGCGGCCTCCGCCTTAGCCCGCGCATAGATGGCGCGCAGCAGGTCGAAATTCTGGTTTCGCGGCGGGCACGAGGTGAGGCCCAGTTTCTGGCGCAAGGCCTGGAGCTTGAGGTGGTCCTTGAGTCCGTAGACGGGCTTCGAGACTTCGGTTTCGCTGCGGGCGATCGCGTCGAGCCGGGAATCGATCAGCGCGCGCAGCATCGAATCGGTCTGCGGCTGCACGGCGGCAAGAGTCTGCAGCCCGCCGGACCCTTCGCCCAAATAGGCGTTGAGCACGCTGAACTTCGATTCCAGCGACAGATTGACGTGCATGTCGTTGGCTTCGTAGAACAGCCAAAAGACGTTCTTCGGCCGCGCGATGGGTCCGTATTCGCGCAGAATGCCGAGCTGGATGAGCGGCCCCGTTCCGCCGACACCCATGGTCGCAGCCTTGCGTCCGCGCGCGCGCAGCAGCGCTGCCGTATCCTGTCCGGGGGCGACACACGCACCTTGCGCAAACGAGTCGCCCAGAAAGGCGGTGTCGAGCGGCGTCGTTTCCCAGATTTCGTCGGAATTGTTGAAGCCGTAGCGATCGGCTGCGAAAACGAGCCGCGTGCCGCCCTCGTTGCAGTAGACCGACATGGTGCGCGCGATGCTTGTGAGCGGCAGCACCTGCCGACCGTCGGCCAAGGTGAAGGGGCCTTTAAAATCCTTGGGATCGGGCGCGCGCACCAGAAATTGCGTGGGGCTCCAGGTCGGATAGGCGTCGAGATTGCGGGCGCGCAGATCTAGCAGCACCTGCGTGCCGTTGCGCCGATCCGCCGTCTCGCCGCGTTCCCGGGCAGCATCCTCCATGAGTTCGGCGCGACGCAGCGTGTTGTTGCTTTCGTCGGCCGCTGCGGCAACCCATATCTCTGCCGCGGCAAGGGCGAGGAGAGCGCCGACCGTGTTGGCGAGGATCGCGAGACGGACCCGCGCCAACGCTAGTGCCGCGAGCGATGCGGCTGCGAATGCCGCAGGCACGCCAAGATAGGCGACGACATACTTGTCGCTGACGAGGTAGGTGTCGGCATTGACGAACACGAAAGCGGCGACGGCCGAGAAACCCAGGAAAAGGAAAAGCGCCAGCGCAAACGACAATGAGCGGAACATTTAGCAACTCCCTGTTGGCGTCCCGGCAAGCGGGAGGCCAAACTTCGGCGTGTAGCCACCTTTGCTATCCGAACTGGATGAGGCCCGTCAATGCCGCCTGGCCGAACCGCATTTTCGTCGCCGAGGCTGCGGCCGAGCCCCGCGAGGGTCGAGTCGTAGACGTTGAGGGAGGAGTGGATGATCTTCCGCGAATCGCCCCAGTATCCGACGCATAGGGCAACGGGACTGCCGAGGCGGTATTCGTCAATTCTCTACGGCAATGCATCGTCGGCAAAGGTGATTGCAACTTGAGCCCCGAAACCACCGCTCCGATCGGCGACAATCCAGTCTTCGCACTATCGTCGGGTACCGTGTGGCCCGACCAGCACTGGCCGCAAAACACCGACGAGCAACAACAGTTAGACTGGCCTGAGCCCATGAACTCACCCGTTTGAAGGTAGAGTCTGTTCCTTATTTGACCCTGTTTGGGTGGTTGTTGCAACGGGGCGAGGCGCGAAGCCCCGTGGGTAGCGCAGCGTC
>JBILXZ010000076.1:0-9610 GCA_044378015.1 Tagaea sp. | reverse complement strand
CGATCGCCAGATCGCGGACTTCGAGGAGGTTCACGCGTCCGCCTCGTCGACGGGAGGCGCTAGACGGATGCCGAGCGCGCTGAAATTGGCGCGCGACGCCTCGTCGATCCGCAGTTCGAGAGCCTGGACCGCGAGGGCGGCCCGGGCCGCGAAAGCAGGGAAATTGTCTGCGCCCGAATCGGCGCCGATCTTCGCCGCGTCGAATTTCAGCGTCAGTTGCATCCACCCCCCCGTGCGGTCGCGCCCTGTCGCGTAGAATGCAAGCTTCAGCGACCGAACTTGATCCCACCGGACACTAACTTGTGACGCCCCCGAAAGCGAGAGACCCGCGTCGTCCCATACGATTTGCGTCTGGTGGCGCACGCGCGTGCGCCATGCGAAAGCCAGAAACAGAACGCAGAGCGGCACCAGCACCCAATGTGCGAAAGTCCAGGCACCCAGCGATACGGCGGGCACGCCCGTGAAAAACACGCCGATCGCGGCGCGGACATAGTCGCCCATCACGGCCTTTGCGGGGTAGGAAAGCCGCTCCGTCATCGTTGCGACGCAAAGATTTCTGCAGGATCGGCAAAGCGAACCGAACGATGCGTGCCGAGCGCCACGAACAGGCGCTGCAAGAAAGCCCACGCCGCCTCGTCGTGCGCCAAATGATGGGTAAGGATGCCGGTCGGCTCGTCCGCATCGGCGCGGTCCGCGAATTTCGCGCGCAGATGCCCGACAAGCGCGCCCAAGCATGCCGCTTCGCCCGCAAAGCGCCGCGTGGCCCAATCCATGAGATCGACATGCGTGTTGGCCTGGACGATGCCGTGCGGCGCGTTTTTGCGCGCGTTGAAGGTCGAAAGTCCGGCGAGGCCTGCGCCGCGCAAGGCGGCTGCGACGGCAGGGGCGATGCGATTGTGCGGCGGCACCAGCATCGCCAGCATGTTCGGGAAAAGGCTGCGCAGCGCCATGTGGCCGCGCGCCAATTCGCCGACGACATAGGCCGTCGGCCGTTCGGCCCCCAATTCCGATTTGGGGGCGCCCGGGGCTGCATGGTTCCAATGGTTCCAGCCATGCTGGCAAACGCGCACATTCCGCGCGCGCGCCAGGCGCGCCGCCAAATCGGGAATCGCGCGCGCCGGGATCACGGCCAGAGCGAGCGGGATCTCCGGCGCGATCGTCAGCAATCGGTCGAGTGCGGCAGTCGGGTGCGTGGCGTCGTCGTCGCGCCACCAGACGCGCGCCGTTTTTCCTGCGGCGGCAAATGCATCGAGCGCGGCGGCAAGGTCGGTCCAGTCGGCGGAGGGATGCGCTATAGCCATCGTTCGAAGAGTTTGGCCGTTCGAGCCGCTCCTTCGCAAGCGATGTTGTGGGCGCGCGGCTTGTGTGCGCCGTCGATGCTCGCGGCGAGCTGCGCGGGCGTGCACAGCTGGGCCAAGCCCGCTTTTGCGAATGCCTGCGCGCGGATCGTCTGTTCGCGTTCGTTGCCCGCATCGAAAGGCACCAGAAGGGCCGGGCAGCGCGCGCGCAGGAGATCGACGCAGGTATTGTAGCCGGCCTGGCTGATCGACAGGCGCGCATTGCGCAGAAGATCCGCGAAATCGGGCCGGTTCGGCTCGCACACGACATGCGGATTGGCGCAAGCAGGCACGGCTGTCGCATTGCCGACGCGTATCCGCCATTTCTCGCCCGCATGGGCGCGTGCGGCGGCCAAGGCGAGGGAAGCTGAGAGCAGCGCATGCCCCGCCGCGCCGCCGCCGACCGACACGACGATTTCGCCGCGCGTCGCGCTCGCGGGCCCTTCCGCCGGTCCGACATAGCCTGTGTAGTGCAGTTTGGAGCCCAGCGTCGCGGCTTCGGGCCAGCTTGCTTCGAGCGGCAGGAATGCGCCGTCGCCATGCACGAGGATCGCATCGAAGCGCCCGGCGGCGGCGATTCGGGCGGCTGCCTTGGAAGGATCGGCCGGGCGCTGCAGCACGTCGCGCACCGAGCACAGAATCGGGACGCCGCTTGCGTCGCCGAGCAGCGCTTCAAGCTCGAAAGCCAGCATGCTGCGCCCGAACGGGTAGAGTTCCACGACCAGAAGATCGGGCTTGAGGCGTGCGAAGAGCGCCCGCGTTGCAGCCGCCCGGTGGCTGCGCCATTCGGCGTCGACGGGTCGGTTCCGGTCGTCCCGAAGATCTTTGAAGCTCGCATCGGCCGCGGCGAGGCTCGGCAATTGTTCGAGTTTGGCCTCGCCAAGAGCCAACGCCAGCGGCCGCCCGCCCGAGGCGAGCGTCACGGTATGGCCGCGCGCTGCCGCCGCGGCCGCGATCGCCGCCATGCGGTGCGCGTGGCCCGAGCCCAGCAGATGCTGGACATGGATCAGGATTTCAGCCATCGCCGTTTCAGCGCCAGATTGAGCGCTTCGACATGCGGGGTGCCGTCCGCATCGAGGGCGAACACATGCAGCGAATAGAGGTCGAGCTTGTCGGGCGGCGGGCCGATCATGTCCCAGTTGCGCGCGCGCGCGTAGACGGCGCGGAAAACGCCGCGATGCGTGATGCACAAAGTATCGAGGCCTTCGAGCGCGATCTCCCGCAGCAACGGCGCCACGCGTTCCTGCACGGCGCGCGGCGACTCGCCGCCCGGCGGTTGGAAATCGAGGCCGCGCTTTTCGTTTTCGGCGAAATCGAAATTGTGCGACACGCGCAGTTCTTCGATCGTGCGGCCTTCGAATTCGCCCCAATCCATTTCGACCAGACGCGGCTCGATTTCGGCTTTGAGGCCGAGACTCTCGGCCGTCTGCCGACAGCGGCGCAAGGGCGAGGACAGCACGCGGAAATGGCCGAACTCGCGCGGCACGCGCCGCTCTTCGAGAAAATGCTGCGAGCGCGCCGTGATTTCGATGTCGGCCCGCCCCTGCAGGCGGCGCGCCCCGTTCCAAGCGGTCGGGCCGTGGCGCATGAAAGCCGCATAGACGGGCTTGCCGCTCATGCGCGCCGCCGCAGGATTCGGTCGAACAGTTCGGCTGCGCCGGCGATGTCGTGCTGCTCGCGCACTTTGGCGAACGCCGCCCGGCCCATTGCGGCGCGCAGGTCCGTGTCGATGCACAGCGTCGTCAACGCTTTCGCGAATTCCTCCGCATCGCCGAGGGTCGCGAGCAGTCCGGTCCGGCCGTCGGCGACGATGGCGGCAACGCCAGGCGTGATGCCTGCAACCGCCGGCAGACCGCTTGCTTGCGCTTCCAACAGCGCCATGCCGAACGCCTCGCCGATGGCGGGCCATACGAAGACATCGCCGGCGCCGCGCAAAGCGGCCATTTTCGCTTCGTCGCATTCGCCGTGGAATCGCACGCGTTCGCCGAAGGGCGCAAAGTCGGCCTCGATTTCCGCGCGCATCGGTCCGTCGCCTGCGATCGCGAGCTGCCAGGGCGCCTTTACCTTGGCGAGAGCTTGCGCCAGCACGGCATAGGAACGCCGTTTGTCGCCCTTGCGCATCATGCCCACGGCCAGCAGGCGCGCCGGCCCGGCCTTGCGCGGCAGGCTCTGCGCATAGGCGTCGGCCGCCAGAAACGGCGGAAGAAGATAATGGGGCACGCGCGGATTGCGGAACGCGTCGATCGCCGGCACGTCGGCCGGATTGAGCGAAACGATCGCCGACGCATGGCCGAGTGCTGCCGCGGCGGCGCGATGGCCCATGTCCCATTTGCCGCCCAGTTGTTTTGCCGCGAGCGACGCCTCCACGACGATGTAGGGAATGCCGAGCCCGCGCGCGACCGTCGGCCCCAGATGGTCGGGGGCTTTGTGGTAGAGGTGGTAAGTGATCCAGGCCTGCGGCCGATGCGCGGTCGGCAGGGCGACGAAGCGGCGCAAAATCCGGTCGGCCAGACGGCCGCCCAGCAAAGCCAAGCGCAGCTGGCGCAGCCGGTCGCCGACCCCGTCGCGGCTGCGAAAACGCGACGGCCACACCACGCGATGGCCCGCGCGTACGAGGGCGGCATCGAGCAGCCGCGCCACGCGGCGGTCGCCGGACGGGACCGGATGGTCGGGCGGTTTCAACGGTGCATAGGCGGCGACAAGCATTGTTGCAGCAATTGGTAGAGCGCTTCGCGTCCGCGCGCGAACGGAAAATCGCGCTGCACGCGACTTAAAGCGACCGCACCCAGCCGCATGCGACGCGTCGGGTCGCGAGCGAGTGCCAGCAAAGCGTTTGCCAAAGCGGCGGGGTCGCCGGGCGGCACGAGTATGCCGCAATCGGAAGTTACAAATTCTGGAATTGCGGCAACCTCGGTTGCAATCAACGCCAGGCCCTGGCTTGCCGCTTCCATCAGCACGTTCGGAAGCCCGTCGCGGTCGCCGTCGGCGGCGATACGGCTCGCCAGCACGAAAACGTCGCCCGCCGCCAGGGCTGCGCGCACGGTCGTCTGGTCCTGCGCGCCCTGCCAGTCGATGCGGTCGGCGATGCCCGCAGCCTCGGCTTGCGCGCGCAGACTCTCTTTGAGCGGCCCGCCGCCGATATGGACGAGGCGCCACGCCGCGCTTCTGTCGAGCCGACCCAAGGCTGCGATCAGATCGTCGTAGCCTTTTTTGGCCACAAGCCGGCCAACCGAAACGATCCGGACCGGATCGCGCGGGTCCGAGCCGTCGCGTGCCGGCCGTGCTTCGGCGGGCGGCGGCCAGCGGACGAGATCGAGCCCGTGGTAGACGAGGTGCGTCTTGCCCGGGACAAGCGCATCGAGATGACGGGCGCCCGCGGCCGTGCAGGTCGTGCACCACGCCATGTCCGCCAGTTTTTCGGCCTTTTCCCATGAAGGCGTGGTCCAGATGTCTTTGGCGTGCGCGGAAGCCGACCAGCCGAGATCGCACAGCATCGCCGCATAGCGGGCGACCGAGCCGGGCGTGTGGATGAAATGGGCGTAAATATGCGCCGTGGCGGGGTCCATCTCGGCGGCCAATACGCATGCCTGACCGAAGCGGCGACCGCGATTGGGCGTGGGATCGCGCCACCAGTCGTCGAGAAAGGCCCAAAAAGCCGCGCGCCAGCCCGGTTTTCGGACCGCCGCCGCAATGCCGCGCGCCACGCGGCCCGGCTCGTGCCACAGATACTCCGGCAGATAGCGTACGCGTGCCTTGAGCTGCAGATGCAGCGCATGGCGGCGCGTATCGGTCGGATGGCGCAGCGACCACAGATCGAGTTCGAGGCCAAGCGCTTCGAGCCCGACCAGCTCTTGCGCGACGAAGGTTTCCGAAAGGCGCGGCCAGCCTTTGACGATGACGGTAAGCCGTTTCACGCTCGCCTTGTCTCCGATTCGCAGGCTAAGGCTTCGCCATCAGGCCGCCCGCCTGCCCCGCCGCCAGCACGCTGTCGGACAGAACCGGATAGCGTCTCGAATCGAAGAGCTGATAGTGCCACCATTCGCGCCTGTAGAAATCCCAGCCGGCCGCCGACATCACGCCGAGCAGAATGTGCCGATTGCGCTGGGCGTCGCGGCCGATCGCCGTGTCGCCATGGTAGGATTGCGTCGTGAACGCGTCGAAGCCCGTTCCCATGTCGAGTTCGGCGCCCGTTTCCCCGTCGATCAGCGTGAGATCGACCGCGACCCCGCGCGAGTGCGGCGAGCCGCGGCGCGGATCGGCGACGAAATCGGGATCGGGACGGAAATTCCACAACGCCCATTGCGCCTCGGACGGGCGGAACGCGTCGAATATCCTGAAGCGCAAACCGAGAGCGGTGGCCAACGCGATCGCGCGCGCAAGGGCTTCGGCGGCATCCGCGTGCAGCCAAGCCTGGGCATTGGCATAGATCGATTTGCCGGTGAAATTGTCGGCTGTCGCGTAACGCAGATCGACATCGACGTCGAATTTCGGGGCGGCGATCGGCACCAAAGTCATGGCGCGGTTCTAGCATGAATATTCTCGCCTTCGATACGAGCTTTGCCGCCGTTTCGGTCTGCGTTCGGGTAGGGGGCGAGGTGCGCGCTTGGCGTCGTGTCGCTGCGTCGCGCGGCCACGCGGAAATCCTTTTGCCGATGGTGGCGGACGCGCTGGCGCAAGCGGGTGTTGCCGCCTCTGCCGTCGAATGCGTCGCGACCGTGCGCGGGCCTGGATATTTCACCGGCCTGCGCGCCGGGATTGCGGCCGCCCAAGGCTTTGCCCAGGCCAGCGGCGCACGCCTTGTGGGCTTCGACTCGTTCGCCGTGGTCGCCGCCCAAATGGGGGCGCTCGCCGGGGCGGAGCGGCGTTTGATCGCGTTCGATTCCAAGCGCGCCGAAGCGTTTTTCCAACTGGACACGCAGGCGCCAGCGGCCGTCAAGCCCGCCGATTTTGCCCCGAGCGGCGCTTCGTTTCTCGTCGGCGGCGATTTGGCGCCGGTTTTTGTCGAACGCCTGCAGATACTCGGCAAGGTCGCGCGCGTCGACCCCGGTGCGGGCCTTCCGGATGCGCGAACGGTCGCCGCCCTCGCCGAATCGAGCGCCCCGCTCGGCGGGCCGCTGTTGCCGCTCTATATCCATCCGCCTGCCACCACCGTGCCGAAGGCCCAATGATCGAAATCCACCCGGTCGACCGCGCCTACAGTGCCGTGCTGTCGGCCTTGCACTGCGAATGTCTCGACGAGGGCTGGGGTCCGAGCGCAATGGCCGACGTGCTGCGGTCGCCGGGCGTCTACGCGTTGATGGCGTTCGACGGCCAAGCGCCTGTCGGCTTCGCATTGGGCCGCCTTGCGGGCGATGCGGCCGAGCTTTTGAGCCTCGGCGTGCAAGCCCCTTACCGCCGTCAGGGCGTGGGCAGGGCTCTCGTGCGGGCGATTGCGGCCTGCGTGCCGCGCGTGACGGCTATTTTTCTCGAAGTTGCCGAAGACAATCGCGGTGCCCAGCGCCTGTATAGCGGGCTGGGATTTGCCGAAGTGGGTCGCCGGGCAAACTACTACGCGCGCGGCGGCGGCCGTTTTGTTGCCGCTCTGACGATGTCGGCGGCGCCGACGATGCTTGGGTAACTGGCAATACTTGCGATTCGCTGCGCTGATGCCTACATGATCCGAACGAATTGTTCGAAAAAACAGGACTCTTGTGGCCATCGACATGAAACCGGAAACGCCGCGCAGCGCCGATCTGCTGACGCTGACGGCCAACATCGTCGCTGCCCACGCGGCCAAGAACACGCTTGACGGCGATGCCCTTCAAATCCTAATTCGCCAGACATACCAGACACTTGCAGGGATCGAAACCGGTGCGGTGCCGGTCGAACGGCCGCAGCCGGCGGTATCGGTCAAAAAATCGGTGACCAACGATTTCATTGTCTGCCTGGAAGACGGGAAAAAGCTCAAGATGCTGAAACGGCATCTGAAATCGGCCTACAACATGTCGCCCGAACAATATCGCGAGCGCTGGGGCCTGCCGCCCGAGTATCCGATGGTCGCTCCGAATTATGCCAAGAAGCGCAGCCAGTTGGCGCGCGATCTCGGTTTAGGTACCAAGGCCAAGCGGCGGCGCGGCGGCAATGGGGACTAACCGCCGTCATCGCGACGCAATATAATTCGGGTACATCGTCGTCTCCGATTCAAGACGTCTCGAGTCGCACGCGCCAATCCAAGCGCTTTGCGGCCTGCAGGCGGAAAAGAAAGGAGCGGCGCTTTTGCGATGCCTGACGGCTACGGGAGCTACGTTGCGATGCCACAGCGAATCGAGCAGCTTTGCGCCGAAAAAGGCCTGAAGATGACCGGCCAGCGCCGCGTGATCGCGCGGGTTTTGGCCGAAGCGACGGACCACCCGGACGTCGAACAGGTCTATCGCCGCGCCTCGGCCATCGATCCGCGCATTTCGATCGCGACCGTCTACCGAACCGTCAAGCTCTTCGAAGAAGCCAATATCCTGGCGCGCCTCGATTTCGGCGACGGCCGTTCGCGCTACGAAGAAGCGCCCGAAGAACATCACGACCACATGATCGACATAAAAAGCGGCACGGTGATCGAGTTCCACAACGAAGAAATCGAGCGTCTGCAGCGCGAAGTGGCGCGCCAGCACGGCTACGAACTGGTCGGCCACCGTCTCGAACTCTACGGCGTGCCGTTGGCGGCACACGATCCAGCGCTTGCGAAGAAAAAGGAAATTCCGCAATGACCGCTCATGCCGCGATGTTCGACGCGCTGCTTCCCGGCGCGGGGTTTCCCGCCCCCGTCCCTGCCGATGCGGGACTCGAAGCGGGGCTGCGCTTGGGAGCACTCGAAGTGCGGCTGGCCGAGACGGCGGCCGAGATCGACGCGGCCCAGGCCTTGCGCTACCGGGTCTTCGTCGAGGAGATGGGCGCGCGGCCGACCGGTCCTGCCGCCGCGCGCAAGCGCGACGCCGACCGCTACGACGAGTATTGCGACCATCTTCTCGTCCTCGACCATTCCAATGCCTCGGGTCCGGCCGCGATCGTGGGCACGTATCGGCTGCTGCGCCGGACGGTCGCCGACCGCCATCACGGCTTCTATTCGGCCGGCGAGTTCGACATTTCGCGCATGCTGGAGAACGAGGGCGAACTGCTCGAGCTCGGCCGCTCCTGCGTGGATGCCGCCCATCGCAACCGCCCGACGATGCAGCTTCTGTGGAAGGGCATAGCCGCCTACGTATTCGCGCACGACGTCAAAATCCTTTTCGGCTGCGCAAGTTTGCCCGGCACGGACGTCGCCGCGCATGCGGGCGCTCTCGGATATCTGCACCACAACCATCTCGCCCCCGAAAGCATTCGCGCGCGCGCGCTCCCGGAGCGCTACGTGTCGATGGATCTCGTTTCGGCCGACCGCGCCGTGCATGCGGATGCCGCGCGCGCTTTCGATGCGCGCGCCGCGATTGCCGCGCTGCCGCCGCTGATCAAAGGCTATCTGCGCGTCGGCGGTTTCGTCGGCGACGGGGCCGTTGTCGACCGCGAATTCAACACGATCGACGTCTGCATCCAGGTCGTGACCGACGCGGTCACGTCGAAATACCTCAAGCACTACAGCCGCGAAGTCGGCGGTTCGAGCGCGGACTGACCGGCTTGGACCAAATCGCCTCGCGCATGCTGGCCGCTTTGCGCGCGGCCGCCTATGTCGCCATGACGCTGCCTTTGATGCCGCTGCAGGCGCTGTTCGTGGCGCTCGATTGGCGGGCGGCGGGCGTCCTGCCGCGCTGGTACCATGCGCGTTGCGCGCGCCTGTTCGGCATCGCGATCAAGACAACCGGCGCGCCGGTCGCGGATCGGCCGGTGCTGTTCGTCGCCAACCACGTTTCTTACATCGATATCGTGGCTCTGTCGGCGCTGGCCGAAGTGAGTTTCGTCGCCAAAACAGAAATCGCCGATTGGCCGTTCTTCGGCTGGCTAGCCAAACTCCAGCGCACGGTTTTCGTCGGCCGCCAGCGAAACCGCGTTGCCGAGGAGAAATCGGCGCTCGAAACGCGCCTGGCTGCGGGTGGCGCGCTCGTGCTGTTCGCCGAAGGGACCACCGGCGACGGCAACCGCACACGGCCCTTCAAGAGCGCCTTGTTCGCCGCCGCCGACCGTACGGGCGTGGTCGTGCAGCCGGTCACGATCGCTTATGTGCGGCTCGACGGCATGCCGCTGTGCCGCGCCTTGCGTCCGGCGGTGGCTTGGTACGGCGACATGGAATTGCTGCCGCATCTGTGGCGCCT
>JBILXZ010000045.1:0-28412 GCA_044378015.1 Tagaea sp. | reverse complement strand
CAGTACGATCTCTGCCTCGCGCAGCTTGCCGATAACTTCTTCAGGCCCGTGCTTCTTGCCCATGTTCAGTCTCCTTCAGGGTCCAGTCTAAGTTAACTTTTGGACCGCTCTGAAGGGGGCAGATCACGCCGACGACATCCTGATTACCGGAGGGTCCGGAATAGCACTCGGGTTGCCGGCGATCTATGCTGCGGCGGGCTATCTTGAAGCTCGGAACAGACATCGCCCGGCAATGCCGGATGGCGGACCAATTGCAGCCGTTTCCGGTAGCTGCTCGGCCGCCACGCTGGAGCAAATTGGCTTCGTGGCGCGAGATTGGCCGACACTTCAGATTGATCCTTTGTTGATTGGCGAAGGCAGGAACTGTGTCGAAGCGGCGATCGAATGGGCAACCCCGCATATCGGCCGTACACCATTCCTGATCTATGCGAGTGCGCCACCTGATCGCGTCGCAGCGGTTCAGGCGACGCTGGGGCGAGACAACGTCGGGGAACTAATAGAGGGCACGCTGGCCGATCTTTCCGCCATGTTGGTCGAGCGTGGAATAACTCGGTTGATCGTTGCAGGCGGAGAAACCTCCGGCGCAGTAGTACGCCGGCTCAGCGTCGAGCGCCTGCGTGTCGGCGCCGAGATCTCGCCTGGTGTTCCATGGATGGAAGTGGAAGGCGCGCGGACACTGCATTTAGCCTTAAAGTCCGGAAACTTCGGCGGGCCAGATTTCTTTGCGCGCGCCGCCTCAACTTCGGAACGGAATCAAACATGAGCTACGTCGTGACCGTGGAATTCGAGATTTCTGCTCCACACCTCACGTCGTTCATGGCACACATGCTCGCGAACGCCAGGGAATCCTTGCGCGTGGAGTCCGAGTGTCGCCAGTTCGACGTCTGCCGCAGTCCGGAGGCGTTGAATCGCATATTTCTCTATGAAGTGTACGATGACCGCCACGCGTTCGACGTTCATCTGGCGAGTCCGCATTTCAAGGCGTTCGATAGCCAGGTTGCCGGCTGGGTCCTTTCAAAGCGTGTGGCAACCTACCTTCGCGAGGATTGAGCGATGAGTGAGACGCGCCTAAGAGATGAAATTGTCGCAATGGGCGAGAGCCTCTATCGCAGGGGCTATGCTCATGGCAGTTCGGGCAATATCAGCGCTCGGATCGACGACGGAATCCTGGTAACGCCGACGAACTCATGTCTCGGCCGCCTCGATCCGGCGCGTATCTCCAAGATATCTGCGGACGGCAGGCTTATCGGCGGGGATAGGCCATCCAAGGAAGCATTTCTGCACCTTTCGATGTATGCCAAACGGCCTCAATCGCACGCGATCGTCCATCTCCATTGTACAAATTGCGTCGCTGTTTCATGCATGTGCCACGACGACCCTTCCGACGTTCTTCCCCCAATAACTGCCTATTACGTAATGAAAATCGGAAAGTTACCTCTGATTCCCTATTTCCCGCCCGGCGATCATGCGCTTGCCGATGCGGTTGCAGCGAAAGCAAAAAGCCACAATGCCGTCCTGCTCGCCAACCACGGTCCGGTCGTTGCCGGATCAACGCTTGAGGATGCCGTATACAGCGCTGAAGAACTCGAAGAGACCGCAAAACTGTTTCTGCTTTTGCACGGTCGCGAAACTCGCTTTCTAGGTGCCGCGCAGGTCCGCGAGCTCGAAGCCAGGTTTTCAAGTTGACGGCTGCTTTCGTCGCTGTCAGGCGAAAGGTCAAGCATGGCTTTTGGTCTGAACCAAATTCCGTTGACGGTGGATTAGGGGAATAGTGCACAATATTTCAGACGTTTACGCAGTTTTCGGCGACTTATAGAATTCCTGCCAAAGGTTCTCACCTACATCCACTACGGCACGCCATTTTGCGCGAAACGACACGACGCGCGCGAATGGACGCAATCTTCGCCAAAGTGACCAAATTTTATCCTGTCGGCGCGTGGCAAATTCCTGTTGGATCGGCGATCGTTACTATCTTCTACCGGTTCTCATCTCCGTTCGCGTGGGAACGTCAGCGACGACGAAAGTGAGGACCGATCCAGTTTACGCGCTTTGAGATTGGCCATTTATGGGCACAGAAGCCAGTCCCAGTATTGTCCAGCCTTGCCCGCTACGGCACGCCATTTTGTGTGAAACGACACGACGCGCGACGGGCATAATCTTCGCCAAAGCGACTGCATTCTATCCTGTATGCGCGCGGCAATATCCTGGCTTAAGGCGACGAATCTGAACCTCGGACGCCGGATCGATCTTCTTCAGCGCTCGGCTCCAAAGCGCTCATTCGCGACGATTGTCCGGCTGCACTGAGGCAGGCTTCGAGCCTACAGGCGCTGAACGTCCAGTCTTCTCCGCGATTTATCGACCTGCCGAAGGAATGGCGGCGATCGATTTCTGTACTCAGAAACGCCGCGCACCCAATTCTTCAGATTTATTAGCCGGATCTTCCTGCCGCCAGCGTATCGTTCCATCGCCTTGAAGCACGTAGAGCCGGAGCGCTTCTGCGTCCTCGGCGCCTAGGCTAGGCGTGGCACAGTCGGCAAATTTTTTGGCTTGCTGTTCGTCTGTCATCGGGCGTCCAGGCGTGCCCGTTGCAATTGCAAGTCGTCGCCGCAAGCGTTCGCCGTTTGCCAGAATAACGGTTACCTCAGCCCCTTCCGGTTCGCTTACTTCGTCGAACAGGCGAGCTTCATGAGACATGCGGATTTTGGTGAGCTGCACCCCGGCGCGCGGCGCTTGCCATGCCTTTTCGGAGAGTTCCTTAACGCCGAAGCGGTCTGTATCGATTAGGCAGGCGAGGGCCGCTTGTATCGAAAACTGGGCTTGCGCTGCCGTTTCGGGCCTTTCGAAAATGAGAGATTCGACCACCAAACGCGTGGTGGCGCACTCGATGGCGGTGATAGCTTCCGCTTCGATCGCATATTCGCGTTTGAGTTCGAGAAACGCCTCGCCGGCTGCCTGCACGGCAGAACAAGCGGGAAATATCTTTCGTGCCGCGCCGGGAGAAAGCATGCGCCATACTTTGTACGGCAGGGGTATAGGCGCCAGCGTACGGCCGCGTGTTGCGGCAAAGCCGAAACGGTGTTCGAAGATGTCGAGCGGCGCGTCGAGACCAGCCGCCGCAAGCGATGCCGCTTCGACACCGAGTCGGGCGGCATGCCCGCAGCCGAGGGGCTTAGCCGCCGTACCCAAGACCGCCCGCAATCCCGCTGCGGCAGTTGCGGCATGCGCGATAGCCGTCGCGCAGGCATGCGCATCAAGTCCGAGAATGCGCGCAGCGCCTGCGGCCGCGCCGATGGAACCGAATAGGCCCGTCGTCCACCATCCGTCGAAATAGACGGCGTTGCCGAGCGAGTCGCCCAGGGCGTAGATCGTTTCTACGCCCGCGACGAAGGCGGCGCGCAAGTCGCCATATGTGGAATTGCGTGATTGCGCAAGTGCGGTGATAGCGGGCAACACGACTGCGCTCGCGTGGACGATTCCGACATAACAAGTGTCGTCGAAGTCCCAGGCATGCGCGGCAGTCCCATTTACGAAGGCTGCACCTGCCGGTGTCAGATCGCAACCGGCGACGACCGTGCGGCAAGCCCCGGTGCCGTAAACTTCGCGCGCCGTCCTGATTACGGCTTCAAGCATTGGATGGCGCGCGCCGGCAATCGCCACTCCAAGAGTATCGAGCACGCAACGTCGTGCTTCCCGATCGACGTCGGGTGGCAGGCCTGCAACTGCAAGGTTGGCGGCAAAGGCTCCGAGTTCGCGCGCGAAAGTCATTCGCCGGCCCTTTGGCGCAAATCCGCCAGATTGGCAACGGTGAGGCGAATTCCGTGCGCCCGTCCCGTCGCTGCTGCGGCCGCACGCTTAGCGCCTGGCACGCGAACCCCCGGCTGTTCGGTCATGCGCGCGATCAGCGCTGCCACGCGTTCACCGAAGCCCGGACCGAACGCCGCCGGATCGACCGCGAAGAATGCCTGACCCGTTCGCGGCGGGCCGCCGTCCGGCGTGGCGAAGGAAGACGCCTCGAAGCCGAAATGCGCGCCCGTCAGGGCCGCAGCCAGGATCTCTACCATCAATGCTTGACCTGACCCTTTGTGTCCGCCAGCCGGCAGCAGGCTTCCTTTGAGCGCGGCCGCCGCGTCGCGGGTCGGGTTGCCCTGCGCGTCAAGCGCCCAGCCCTCGGGGATCGGCTCGCCGGATTTCGCCCGCAGCATGATCTCCCCGCGCGCCACGACGCTCGACGATTGGTCGAGGACCAACGGATCGCCCTCGGCGCGCGGCGCGGCAAAGGCTACTGGGTTCGTGCCGAACAGCGCTGTTCGGCCGCCCCAAGGCGCTATCGATGCGGGCGCGTTGACGAAGCCGAGCGCCACAAGCCCCTCGCGCGCTATGCGCGCGACATGATCGCCGACGATGCCGCAATTGTAGGAATTGGCGACGCCCAGCATCGCTGTTCCGTTCGCGCGCGCCGCTTCGACGAGTGCCGGAACGCCAAGGTCAATCGCCGGATGCGCGAAGCCTGTTTTGGCATCGACCACGACGAGACCGGGGCGCGGCTTAGACAGTTCTGGCTTCGCCCTGCCATCGACCTTTCCGCAGGCGGCGTGGTCGCAATAGGTGCCGAGGCGCAGAAGCCCGTGGCTCGAGATTCCCTGCAATTCGGCAAGCGCGACCGACGCCGCGACCGAGCGGGCGTTTTCGGGCGATGTTCCCGCCCGGACAAGCGCCAAGCAAGAAAGTCGCTCGATTTCGGCTGCCGTCACCGTTGCGTGGATCATGCCGTTCTCCGTCAGGACGCGTCGAAGCGGGTGAAGGCGCCGTTTTTCCGGTAGCGCTCGGCGTAGCGCGCGAGCGAGTCTTGGTCGATTTCGATACCCAGCCCGGGTTTCTCAGGCGGGCGGACGCCGCCGTCGCGGACATGCCAGACGGGCCCATCGATCAGATCGTCCTCGCACCAGTCGATGAGCGACTGGGCGGGGCGGTCCGCCTCGGGACAGGCGATCCCGAAATGAGACAAGGCCGCCCAGCCGATACCCGTCTCGCCGTTCGACCGCAGCCAGAACCGCTTGCCGATCGCAGCGGCAAGCGCGGCCGCGCGCATGCAGCCGCCCAAGCCACCATCGACATTCAGGTCGCCGACGAGATTATCGATGCCCGGATAATGTTTGATCTTCTCGAAATCGGTGCAATGGGTTGAAATTGGCACGCCGAAATCGGCGCGCAGGCGTTGCATGTCGTCGAGACGGGCGACAGGCTCCTCGATGTCCGCAAGCTCGCGCCCGGCGCCTGCCAAAAAGCGACGCGCTTTGTCGATCCCCATCCCGAGATTGGCATCGACGGCGAGGTCGATCTTGGGGCCGAGTGCGGCGCGCACCGCGTGCACGGTTGCAATATCCGTTTCGACCGGGTGGCGCCCGATCTTAAATTCGAACGCGCATGCGCCGGACGCGGCGATCGAGCGTCGGGCGATGTCGGCCATGATGCCTGGAACGTCGGCCAGCGCGTGCCCCTCTTCGAGTGCCACCGTGTAAGCGTAAGATACGAAGGGTGCCTGGTCGCGGACGGGGCCGCCGAGAAGGCGGAAGATCGGTTGGCCGGTCGCTTTGCCCAGGAGATCCCACAGGGCGATTTCGATGCCGGCGAAGGCGAGAGCGCCCGCTGGATCGGCGAGATAGCCGAAATCCCTGTGTTCGCCGAGGCACAGGCGCAGCGCCGTTTCGCGTTCGAACGCGTTGGCGCCCGCAAGCCGCGGCGCCAGACGCTGGGAGATGACGGCCGCCGACCCGTCGCCGGGCGCTTCGCCCCAGCCAGTGAGCCCGTCTTCGGTGAGGACCCTGACGACGGTACGCGTGTGCCCGTAGGACCGACCGAACGCCCAGGTGCAGGTGCGCGTCGCGGGGATGCTGACTGGAATTGCTTCGATGCTTGCGATTTTCATGTCGTCCTCGGGTCGATTTCGATGGCGTTGCCGAGCCATGGAACGAGGGCCCGGATATCGGGCAGCAGGCGGGTTTCCACGACGCGACGCGCACGTTCAGCCAGCGCGCGCGGCAGATCGCCAAGTTCACCGCGATGGGCGATAAGCGTGATGCGCCTGGTCAGGCCGGGTGCGGCGAGCGGCAATGGCAGCACAAGTTCCGGGCGAACTCGCGCCTCTTGCAGGCATATCGGCGTCGTCAGCGCCCATCCGTGCCCCTCTGCCACTGCGGCAACGAGCGCGGAACTCAGGTCGAACTCCATGTAGCGAGGAATGTCGAGCCCGAGCCGCCGCAAATGACGCTCGATCAAAAGACCGGTCTGCGAGCGCCCCGAATAGCGCAAGAAAGACATTTCGCGCGCCAGCACCTGCAGGCCTGCGCGCCCGAGTTGCTCGCGCCCGCGCGGCACGATGATCAGAAAAGGTTCGACCAAAATTGAGTGGCGCTCGATGCCGTCGAGATCCTGCAAGTCCTCAGACGACACGATGATATCGACATGGCGGCGCAGTAGGTTTTCACTGAGACCGGCGGCGAGGTCGGACAACAAAGTCGTATGTGCGGCGGCATCGCTCAAAGACTTCGCCAGCGGCGGGCCGAGCGAGGCGGCGAGCGAATGAACGACCCCGAGGCGGACATGCGGCAGTTTAGTGCGTGCGGATTTTAGAACGGCCGGAACCGTCTGGAGCGCTTCTTCTAGAATCCGCTCGGCCCTGCGCCGCAGCGTTGCCCCGGCTGGGGTCACGCCGAGCGGGCGAAGTTTGCGGTCGATCAGCTTGACGCCGAGCACCCGCTCCAGCGTTCCGATCGCATGAGAAACGGCGGGCTGCGTCATACGGAATCGGCGCGCCGCTTCCGTCATCGATCCGGTATTGCACACGGCTTCGTAGATCTGCAGCGTGCGCAGCTCGAAAGGAAGGTCGCGCGGGCTGGATTTTTTGCGGCGCTGGGCCATCTTTTAAGCCTAGCAATTCCGGGCTTCGGACGCACCGGCATAAATCCGATCTAAGAACGCCATGTCGATTGCGGCTCGGGGCGTCATCGGAACAGGACGGTCTTGTGCGCGTTTAGCAGCACGCGGTTCTCGATGAAGGCCCGCACTGCGGCAGCGAGCACTCGGCGTTCGATATCGCGCCCCTTTCGTACGAGGTCCTCGGGCGTGTCGCGATGCGTTATCCGCTCGACATCCTGTTCGATGATCGGTCCCTCGTCGAGGTCCGACGTCACGAAATGCGCCGTCGCACCGATCAACTTGACACCTCGCGCATGTGCCTGGTGGTAGGGCTTGGCGCCTTTGAACCCCGGCAGAAACGAGTGATGTATGTTGATACACTTGCCCGGCAGCTTTGCAACGAGCCCGTCCGAGAGGACTTGCATATAGCGCGCGAGCACGACCAAGTCTGCGCGGGTTTCGTTCACCAGTTCGGCGAGCCGTGTTTCCTGCTCGAGTTTGGTTTCTTTCCTTACGGGCAAATGGTGGAAAGCTATGGTGCCAAGATCGACCAGTGCATATGTCTCGCGCGGATGGTTGGCGACGATACCGACGATGTTCATGTCGAGTTCGCCGATCCGAGTGCGGTAGATGAGATCGACGAGACAATGGTCGAACTTGGAAACGAGAATCAGAACGCGGGGCCGGTCGTCGGCACTCCGTAGGCGCCATTCCATGCCAAAGCGCTCGGCAACACGATCAAAGTCGGCAAGCGCGGCGCCGTCTTCGAACGGCCCGAATACGACACGCATAAAAAATCGCTTGGTCTCCGGATCGTCGAATTGCTGAGCATCTACGATGTTGAAGCCATTCTCCGACAGATGGGATGCGACCGCTGCGACGATGCCTGGACGGTCGGGACAGGAGAGGGTGAGCGTATAGGGAGGCGTCATTCAAACGGTTCCAGCTCAACGCCATGCTCCGCAGCGGACTCGGCGAGCCAATGCCATATGTCGCCGGCGGCGGCTCGGGGACACATCAGCTCGAATCCTTGCGCCTCGTCGATCGCGGTCAATTGCGTTTGCAGATGCGCGACTTGGACCAACGCCGTATCGCCGGATCCGAAGGCCTTCGGATGAAGATCGATCGACACGCCCTTGGCCAGCGTCTCGCGTACGCGCGGCCCGTCGAGCTGCAAAACGAAGCGGCCGTCGGACTGATCGACGATCGCGGCGGATTGGCCGCAAACCTTGAGCAGCCGTGCTTCGATATCGACGTCCTCCGGGAGCGTCATGATGAACCGGCCGGGACCGGACCAGGAAAGCCGTGCCCCCGCGACGCCTGGCGACGATCGGCGCGGCGCAATATTTGCCCAGTCGGCACCGTATGCAGCGGCGAGCGCACCGAGACATAGGTCGCCCGCGCCCGGTGTCGGCGCAATCAGCGCGATCGACAGTGGCGACAGCAACCGCGCCCGAACGCCTGGCACGCCGTCGGGGTTGCCGTGGCGCCCGGCGCGCGCGACGTTGTGAAAGGCGGACAACGCCACAAAGGTTCCGTCAGCCACGCAATCGCTCCCCATCTGGATCCACAAAACACGGTTCGCAGACTCGGACCAAAATATCCTTGCCTCGCACCAAATCGACGGCCCTCAGGGTCTCGCCGATCCGCGAGCGTCCGTTGGCCAGCAGTCCGAGGCCGATCCAATGGCCGAGCGTCGCCGAGTAAGTGGCAGTCGTCATATAACCGAGATCATGGACCATGTCCGAAGATGCACCGACGTCAAAGAAATGCGCGCCGCCATCGAGTTTCGCTTTGCGATCAAGCGGCGCAAACCCGACCAATATCGGTCGTTCCGGTTCTTCGAACGCCGTGCGGCCTGCCAGCGCCCGACCCACGAAGTCCTTTTTTACAGACATCATCCTGCCCACGCCGAGGTCGCGGGCGGTCGTGTGACCGTTCAACTCGCCGCCGGCAAAATGTCCTTTTTCCGCGCGCAATATCGTTAGCGCTTCCGTGCCGTAGGGTGCAATGCCGTGTGGTCGACCGCACTCCATCAATGCGCGCATCAACGCATCGCCCCACCGGGCGGGGACCGCGATTTCGTAGGCACGCTCGCCGGAGAACGATATGCGGAAAATTCGCGCAGTCGCGCCGAACTTCAGTCGGCCTTCGCGCGTACCCATGTAAGGCAACCCTTCGTTCGACACGTCCAGCGAAGGATCGACCAGGTTCGCGAGCACCTCGCGCGCGCGCGGTCCCGCGAGCGAGACTTGCGCCCATTGGTCGGTGATGCTCGTAAAACGAACGTCCAGAGACGGCCAGACGACTTGGTGGTAATACTCCATGTGTTGCAAAACCTTAGCCGCGTTCGCTGTCGTCGTCGTCATGAGCCAGCGCTGGGCCGACAGGCGCGCAGTCGTGCCGTCGTCCAGCACGATGCCGTCCTCGCGCAACATCACGCCGTAGCGGACCTTCCCCAGCGCCAGCGTCGAAAACATGTTGCAGTAAAGCCTGTCCAGAAAAACACCGGCGTCCGCGCCTTGGATATCGATCTTGCCGAGCGTCGATACGTCGCAAAATCCGACGTTCTCGCGGACGTTCTTGGCTTCGCGATTCGCCGCATCGAGCCAATCCCTGTCCCCGGGTTGCCGATAGTACTGCGCGCGAAGCCAAGCACCGGCCTCGACGAACACAGCACCTTTCTCCCGCGACCATTCGTGCGTCGGCGCGCGCCGGGTCGGACGGAAATGCAGTCCTCGTGCATGTCCCGCGAATGCAGCGATCGCTACGGGCGTGTATGGCGGGCGGAACACGGTGGTGCCGGCAGTCTCGATCGGCACTCCCGTTATCTCCGCCATGAGCGCAAGACCGTTGACGTTGGACGTTTTTCCCTGGTCCGTCGCCATGCCCAGCGTTGTGTAGCGCTTCATATGTTCAACGCGTCGGAATCCCTCGCGCGCGGCAAGTTCAACGTCCTTGTCGGTCACGTCGTTTTGGAAATCGACGAAGGATTTTCCCGAAGCATTGCGTACCCGCCAGAGCGGCGCGCCGGATGGCGATTCCGCTGCTGTTTCGGGCGGTACGACGCGCGTTGCTACGAAACCCAGTTCATCCAAGGTGGCGCAAGCCGCAGCCGCTCCGTCGGCGAGACAATTGGCAAGTTCACCGTGCCCAGCGGCCGCCCCAGCGATCCGCATGCCGGGCGGTGGATTGACGGCAAGAAATCCGCGAATTTCGGCGTTCCAAACGGGCCGGTGGCCGAGATGGGACGATAGGTGCACCGCCGGGTTCCATCCGCCGGACATCGTCAACAAATCGCACTCGGCGCGCACTATTTTGCTGCCGGTATCGATTTCGGCCGCAACGACTCCCCTTTTTCCGCCGACCGCACGCCGCACCACGCTGCCTTGGTAAAGCGGTGCGCCGGATCGGCGTGCAGCGGCGCGCAGCACGTCGCTCGACTCGGTCCGTGGGTCGACGATCGCTGCGATCGCGACGCCCGCTCGCGAAAGGTCGTCGATGGTTCGGGCCGATTCATCCGACGGCGCGAACACCACCGCCCGCCTGCCCGGCAAGACCGCAAAACGATTGACGTAAGTACGAACCGCGCCCGCCAGCATTACGCCGGGCCGATCGTTGTCGCCGAACACGAGCGGCCGCTCGATCGCGCCGGCGGTCAAAACAGAGGCGCGGGCATAAATTCGCCACAGGCGCTGACGCGGCTGGTAGGTGGGCGTTGGGACGTGATCGGCGACGCGTTCGACGGCCGCGTAATTGCCGTGGTCGTATGTGGCGACGACAGTCGTCCGCCTCAGGACCGTCACGTCCGCGAAGCTTGCGAGTTCCGCTTCGACATCGGCGATCCATGCGACTGCCGGTGCGCCGTCGATGATATCATTTTCCGACAGAAGCCGTCCGCCGAGTGCGAAATCCTGTTCGCAGATCGTCACGCGCGCTCCGCTACGCGCGGCGACAAGCGCCGCCATGAGACCGGCCGGTCCAGCGCCAATAACGAGTAAATCACAATGATGCGTTGTTTTTTCGTAGCGGTCAGGATCCTCGAGCCCAGAAGCGCGCCCCAGACCGGCGGCGCGTCGAATCAAGGGCTCATAAACGCGTTCCCAAAACGCGGCGGGCCACATGAAGGTTTTGTAGTAGAAGCCGGCACCGAGCAATGGCCCGAAACACGAATTGACTGCAAGCACGTCGAAAGCGAGGGAGGGCCAGCGATTCTGGCTCTCAGCTTCGAGGCCGTCATAGATCTCGATTTGCGTCGCGCGCGTATTCGGTTCGCGTCGCGCGCCGGATCGCAGCTCGACCAGCGCATTCGGCTCTTCCGGTCCGGCCGACAGGATCCCGCGCGGGCGATGATACTTGAACGACCGGCCGACGAGCCGCACGCCCGAGGCGAGTAGCGCCGACGACAAGGTATCGCCCGCGTAGCCCTGGAGGCACCGACCGTCGAACGAAAAATTGAGGGGACGCGTACGATCAATCTGACCGCCTTGCGTTAACCGATGCGCCTGCACGTTCATGCCGCTACTCCGGCCGGACGAACGGAATTGATCGCATGGGTGACCGTGTCTCGTTCGACGACCAGAATTGCACGACACCCGCCCGCATGCTGGAATATCTCGCTGTGTCTGCCGGCTGGGTTCTCGCGCATATAGACGTACTCCACGAACGCCGCGACGCCGGAATCCGGGGTGGGGCGTTCGGGCGCGGCGGCGCCGAGCTGGACATATTCGTGGATCGGTCGCGGTCCGCAATGGGGGCAGTTGATGCGCATGTCGTTCGGAACCTCAATGCAGGTTGGGCTGCGGGCCCTGGCCTTTTTCATCGATCAACCGACCAGCGGCAAAACGGTCGAGGCGATAGGCCGCGCTGAACGGATGCGGTTCGTCGGTCGCGATCGTGTGGGCGAAGCACCAGCCGGATGCTGGCGTGGCCTTGAAGCCGCCGTAGCACCAGCCAGCATTCAAATAGAGCCCGGCGACGGGCGTCCGGTCGATGATAGGCGAGCCGTCCATCGACATGTCCATGACGCCGCCCCAGCTCCGCAAAACGCGCAGGCGGCCGATCATCGGCATAAGCGCCATCCCCTCTTCCAGCACGTGTTCGACCGTTCCAAGATTACCGCGCTGGGCGTATGAGTTGTATCCATCGACATCGCCGCCGAAGACGAGCCCGCCTTTGTCGGACTGGCTGATGTAGAAATGCCCAGCGCCAAATGTGACGACCGTGTCGATCAGTGGTTTGATCCCTTCGCTGACGAACGCCTGCAATACGTGGCTTTCGATGGGCAGGCGCAGCCCCGCCATCGCCGCAACGCGCGACGAGTTCCCGGCGGCAGCCAAGCCGACCTTCTTCGCGGCCACGAAGCCGCGTGTTGTCTCGACGCCGAGTACGCGTCCCTGCTCGATACGTATGCCAGTAACCTCGCAATTCTGAACGATGTCGACGCCACGTTGGTCGGCCGCGCGCGCGTATCCCCATGCGACCGCGTCGTGTCGCACAGTTCCGCCGCGCCGCTGCAGCAAACCGCCACGTACCGGAAAACGAGCATTGTCAAAATCCAGATACGGAACCATCCGGCGCACAGCATCGCGATCCAGAAGTTCGGCGTCGGCACCGGCGATGCGCATCGCGTTGCCTCGCCTGGCGTAGGCGTCGCGCTGGGCGTCGGAATGGTAGAGATTCAGCACGCCGCGTTGGCTAACCATTGCGTTGTAGTTGATATCCTGCTCGAGCCCTTCCCAGAGCTTGAGCGACCATTCGTAGAACGGCGTGTTGCCGGGCAGCAGATAGTTCGAGCGGATAATCGTCGTATTGCGCCCGACATTGCCTGAACCGATATAGCCTTTCTCCAGCACGGCAACGTTTGTAAGCCCATGCATCTTGGCCAAGTAGTGGGCCGTAGCCAAGCCGTGCCCGCCGCCGCCGACGATCACGATGTCGTAAGCTTCTCTCGGCGCGGCGTCGCGCCAAACGGGGGTCCATCCCGACTGGTTGCGCATCGCTTCGCGTACCAGACGCAACCAGGAATAACGCGCCAACCGACTCCTCCGCCATGTGCAATCCGTAAGAGACGAATGTCCTACATCGCCCGGCGATAGGCTCCATAAAAGTACGTCATGGAGTTTCGTCGAAGCGCCGCCAGTTCTGATTTATTCTAGAGCGGGTGCGGCACGTTCGGCGTTGCCAACTAACACCATGAATCATTTCTATGGCCAGACCCAACGATGCTTATCGTCGAAAGGTCGGGAAATTCGACGCAGAATCAAGCGATTGCCGGTAGCTCCAAAGCGTAAAAGTAACTCGACCGACGAGGAACGAGTGCCTCGCACTGACAGGCGATTGCGTCATACTCGACCGATCGTGCTGGTGCGGAAGCTGGCTTTCAAACGAACGATAATTTTAACGGAGGCAGAAAATGACTCTTGTGCATGCAATGCTTGCGGTGCTCGCGTTGCTTCTCGTCGGACAAGGCAACGACGCGAGCGCGCAGACGCTCGATCGTATCCGTCAGGCCGGCAAGATCGCGATCGGCGTCAAGACCGACTATCCACCTTGGGGCATGCTTGACCCGCAGGGCCGCCCGCAGGGTATGGAAGTCGATATGGCGAACGACATTGGCCGACGCCTTGGCGTTGCGGTCGAGATTATCGTTGTATTGTCGTCGAACCGCCTCGATTTCCTCCGTCAGGGCCGAATCGATCTGGTGCTTGCGACGCTGACAGATACGCCCGAACGGCGGCAGATCGTTGGCGCGATCGATCCGACTTACTACGCGGCGAGCGTCGCCCTCTTTTCACTTAAGTCGGTGGGGCTGAAGCGCTGGGAAGATTTGAGAGGCAAACCTATTTGCGCCATTCAAGGTCCTTGGTACAATCGACTCGTGCAAGAGCGCTACGGTGCCGAACTAATCACGTTCCCCGCGCGTCCGGAGGCGGAAGCAGCCACCTTGGCCCGTCGCTGCGTCGGCTGGCTGTGGGACGACACGGCGTTCCTGCCCTACAGCAATCAGCCGCAATGGGCGCAATGGGAATTGGCACTGCCGCCGATTGAACCCGCGCCTTGGATTCTCGCCGTGCCGCTGGCGGAGCGCGACGGCGCCTATGGCAAAGCAATCTCGGCGATCGTCGAGGATTGGCACCGGACCGGCTATTTACTTGAGGTCGAGAAGAAGTGGGGGATTCCCCAGACCCAGTGGCTCCTCGATATGAACGCGAAGTACAAAAACACGCCGCGTACGGGCGGCTAATGCGCGATGGCTGTCGCCGACCGGTAGGAACCGGTCGGCGACTCTCCGACAGGGAGCGACATTGGACATTGTAGCCGATCTGGGACTCTTCGTTCGGGACAGCATCGGCTGGAATTTTTCGGTGCTGTACGATCCGTTCGATCGGGGCCAGTTCCTCAAAGGGATTCTGGGCACGATCCGGTTGGGTGTTGTTTGCGTCGTGCTGTCGCTCGTCGTGGGCGCTGCCGGTGCCCTGATGCAAGGCGCATCGTCGCGTTTAGTTCGCGCGATCGCACAAGGGTACGTTCAGTTTTTCCGCAATACGCCGCCGCTGGTCCAGCTTTATTTCTTCTATTTCGGGATCGGCCCGCTAATGCCCGAAATCATCAACGAATGGGGCGTGCCCCAGCCGGTCTTGGGAAGCTTCGGTTGGGCGGTGATTTCTTTGTCGCTGTTTGCAGGCGCCTACAACGTCGAGATCTTCCGCTCTGGCATCGAAGCCGTGCCGCGTTCGACGGTGGAAGCGGCCGAAGCGCTCGGCTATACGCGCTTGCAAGCGTTCCGGTACGTTGTGTTGCCGCTCGGCTTCCGGGTGTGTCTGCCGGCGCTGAACAACAATCTGATCAATCTTGTCAAAACAACGTCTCAGGCTTACGCGATCGCGGTGCCCGAGATTCTGTATGCAGCCGTTCAAATCTACGCTGATCGCCTGAACGTCCGAGAGATGATGATCGTCATGCTCCTGACGTATGTTTCGGTCGTCGCCTTTCTTGTTTGGGCGATGACGAGTTGGGAGAAGCGCCTGCGGATCCCGGGATACTCAACGTGACGCGGCTCGCCGTCCTGGCCGTGCCTGCCAAGAGTAGCGACGCATCGACGGTCACTGGTTTGTTTTCGGGTTGGTCTCTCGCGATCGTCGTCGCGACATTTCTTCTCACGCTTGCTGCCGCGCCTGCGATCGCCGCCCCGGCACGAGCGTCGGTCGTCGAGCTTCTGCTCAAATGGATGCCGCTGATCTTGTTTGGCCCGGCTGGACAATTCGGCGGTTTCGCGCTGAACATTCTCGTAAGTTTTCTCGCGATGACGATCGGTACGGCATTCGGGCTGCTGCTTGGGGTTGCGCAGGTTTCGGACTCCCGCGCCGTGCGTGCGGCGAGCTGGGCGATCACGCAATTTTTTCGGAACTCGCCTTGGCTGGCGTTGCTTTTTTTCGTCACGTTCCTTCTTCCGTTCGAATTTACAATGCTCGACGTTAAAGTGCCGATGCCAGGCTGGCTCAAGGCGACGATCGGGCTTTCGCTACCGGTCATGGGCAATGTTTCGGAGATCGTGCGCGGCGCTGTCCGATCGGTTTCGGCGACGCAGTGGGAGGCAGCGGAATCGCTCGCCTTTTCGCGACGGCAGACATTGTGGATGGTGATTCTTCCGCAAACCATCAAGCGTATGACCCCGCCCTGGATGAATTGGTATGCGATCCTCACCATGTCGACGCCGCTGATTTCGATCGTCGGCGTCGCGGATGCAATGTCGCTGGCCCAGGCGGCGCTCAACGCAGAAAAGCACGAAGGGCTTCTGCTGCCGATGTACGCGATGCTGCTCTGTTTCTTCTTTCTATACTGTTATCCGATCGCGCGAATGACCGCGCGGCTCGAACGGCGCTTCAATGTCACGCAGTAGGCGGGATGATCCATGAGCTGGAAACCAGGCGACCCGGTTGTTTCCATTCGCGACGTGCACAAATCCTTCGGCGCCTTCGAGGTGCTCAAAGGGATCACCTTCGACGTCGCCAAGGGTGAAGTCGTTTGCGTTATCGGCCCTTCGGGATCCGGAAAGTCGACTCTGCTGCGGTTGATCAATGCGCTGATACCGTTTGACGGCGGTTCGATCCTCGTCGAGGGACAGGAGGTGCGTGATCCGAATCTCGACAAACTGTCGTTGCGCCGCAAGGTTGGTATGGTGTTCCAGCAATACAATCTTTTTCCGCACCGCACGGCGCTGGACAACGTCATGATGGCTCCGCTGCACGTGCTGAAGCGGGACAGGGCCGAGACCGAAGCGAACGCGCGCCGCCTTTTGGCCAAGGTCCGGTTGGCAGGAAAGGAGAACGCGTATCCCGGGGAAATGTCCGGTGGGCAGCAGCAGCGCGTCGCGATCGCGCGCTCGCTCGCTATGAACCCCGATATCATGCTCTTCGATGAGGTCACCGCCGCTCTGGATCCGGAGACCAAGAAAGAGGTTCTGGTCACAATCCGCGAACTGGCCGAAGACGGCATGACGTGCATGCTGGTAACACACGAGATGGGCTTCGCGCGCGAAGTGGCTAACCACGTCTATTTCACTGACAGAGGGCGCATTGTCGAGCATGGTGCGCCGCGCGACATATTCGCGTCGCCGCGTGATCCAAGAACCCGCGAGTTCCTTGATCAGGTTCTTTAACTTGGGCGAGTTTTGGCTCTTAGCTGACCAAATCTAGCCTTTGAGCCAAGCTGATTTCGCTTTCTAGGCTACTGGGCTGCCTCGGGTTCTGTGGACACGTAGTTAAGCTACCCGCATCTTCGCCTCGAAGGCTATCGGGCTCTCGTAGCCGAGCGTCGAGTGCCTGCGATGCGGGTAGCTTAACTAAGTGTCCGCGGAACCCGGGGCAGGCCACTCCACCGAAGCTGTCATGTCGTCGATCGGGTCTGCCGGCGAAGGCGTTCAAGGAATAGTTTTAGCCCCTTCATCGCGATCGACATCTCGCGCTCGCTGTTTCTGAGCAGCTCGAAATTCGTCCAAAGCGTCGCACCGACAAACACGACATCGCCGATCACGACAACGCCGGGGTCGAACAGATCAATGCCGAGCAGATTGGCAACAGCTTGCATACGCCCGCGCTTCGCGCTTGGATCGAAAAGATCGGTAGTGGCGGAAAAACAAAGGCCGACCGTCAATTATGCGACCGACTTCCATTGCAAAACATTGATGCCGACGTTTTGGAAGCAGAGCGCGATCAAGGCTGGATTGGAAACGAATTGTGCAAACGATCCAGATGCTGCGGCCTCGAAGACCTATTCAGCTGTTACCGGTTCGGATCCGTGGGTACGCCAAGCTCGGGCACCGTGGAATTCAGTGGGGTCTTGCGCATCTGGCTCAGGCGCAGCCAGGGCTTCCAGTACACCGAATGCGGCCGAGCCCAAGACGGTCTAGTACCTGGTGACCTCTGGCTGGGTTGCTGCTCGCCGCTCGGCAACGCAGTTTGCACACCTTCCGGTGGCAAGTCTGTTGGAATCATTGGTGCGTTCTTGGGCGAGCTATGCGTAGTCATGCGGACGTATCCAATATTGCTTGAGTGGGCTGCCCAGGATTCTACACCGAGATAGGTGTCACACTGGAACTATAATATCACCATGGTGCTCTGAGACCTGGAAATCGGATCGTTCTTGAGTAGAGTTTTCCGCGATGATTTTCCTGGCTGTGGGAGCGGAAGACGATGAAGGCATCGAAGTTTTCGGACGCCCAGAAGGCGTTCATCCTGAAACAGGCGTCGGACGGCATGCCGGTCGCTGAGATCTACCGGAAGGCGGGCATCAGTCCGGCGACGTACTTCAGTTGGAAGCGCAAGTACGACGGCCTATTGCCGACGGAGATGCGCCGATTGAAGCAACTCGAGGACGAGAACGCGAAGCTGCGCAAGGTCGTCGCCGATCTCTCATTGGACAAGGAGATGCTGCAGGACGTCTTGCGCCGAAAACTGTGAAGCCTGTCCGCAAGCGCGGGCTGGTCGACGAGGTGCGTGGGACATGGGGCGTTTCGATCCGGCGAGCTTGCCGTGTGCTGCTGGTCGATACGTCTTCGTACCATTACAAATCTCGTCGCCGCGGACAGGCCGATCTCGAGCTGCGCATCAAGGACATCTGCCAGACGCGCGTGCGCTACGGCTATCGACGTGTGCACGTGCTTTTGCGTCGGGAGGGTTGGATGATCAACCACAAGCGGACGCGTCGGATCTACCGCGAGCTGGGCCTGCAATTGCGGAACAAAACGCCAAAGCGCAGGGTGAAGGCGAAGCTGCGGGAAGACCGGCAGACGGCGACCCGACCGAACGAAACCTGGGCGATGGACTTCGTCCACGACCAGCTCTCGACGGGCCGAAAGATACGCGTGCTGGCGGTCGTCGATACCTACTCGCGCTATGTGCCGGTGCTTGATCCGCGATTCAGCTACCAGGGTGAAGATGTTGTTCGGACCCTGGAAAGGGCCTGCGCGCGAACCGGCTATCCGAAGACGATCCGCGTCGATCTCGGCTCCGAGTTCATCTCGCGCGAACTCGATCTGTGGGCATACACGAATGGCGTCACGCTGGACTTCAGCCGACCTGGCAAGCCGACCGACAATGCCTTCATCGAGGCGTTTAACGGGCGCTTCCGGGTGGAGTGTCTGAACGCGCACTGGTTCCTGAGTCTTGCGGACGAGCAGAAAAAGATGGAGGATTGGTGCAGATACTATAACGAGGAGCGCCCGCATGGGGCGATCGGGCAGAAAGCCCCGATAACCATGCTCGGTCGTGGCGGTCTAAGCAGCCGACCATCATGACCGACGCCGAAAACTCTACCAATCGGCGGTCGAAAGTTCTGTCTCAGAGCATTCGGGCGGATTCTACACTTCTCAGTGGGCGGGTTTCACGGGCTCAGGCCATCTTCACTGGCTGCGGATCGCGGCGTTCCACAAACCGGCGATCGCGGACATATCTGCGGGCCCGAGATCGACCTCGACGCGGTCCAGTTTGCCCGCAAAGCGGAATGGCGCTTCGTAGCGCGGCGAAATAGGCGAGGGTGTGTTGAGCCCGCATTGCGATGGTAGCACGCCGAACCCGGCCGGGAAGGCCTGCGGCAGTTTCGCTTGGACCAAGACTTTGTCATCGACAGTCAAGTCGAGCGCCGCCGCCTTGCCGTCCGTCTTCAAGGCGCAGCCGAACACATGGGCTCCGGTCGGCAAGCCCACCTTTGTCTCCACGGTCGTACGGCGACCAGCCAAATTATATTCGAAAACCAGCTTGTCGTCGTGGACAAAAAGGGAGAAGCCCGCCGCGCGCCGGCCATATGCGAATAGCACGCCTTCCTCGCCCTGTGCGCGCGCATCGACATGCGCCGCGATCTTGAACGGCCGCATCGAGAAATTGGGGCCGGTGACGGGCGTCATCAAGCGTCCGCCGGGATAAAGGACGAACCGGTTACGACCGCTAGTTTCCGGATCGCGTGCGAAGGCGCGCGCTTGGGCACGATCGTCGAGCGGAGTAACGTTATAGGCATCCGCCTCGCGCCACCACAAATCAATCATCTCTTTGAGGCGTACAGGCTCCGTCGCGGCAAGATCGATCGTTTCCGAATAATCTTTATGAACGTTGTAGAGCTCCCACTTGTCGTTCTCGTAGGGCTCGCCGGAACGATGATTGGTCACGGCCTTCCAGCCGTCGTGCCAGATGCCGCGCTGACCGCCCATCTCGAAATACTGGGTGACGTGGTACGATGGCGCTTCGGCGTTTTCGAAGGTGTAGGCGAAGGAGCTGCCGTGCAGCGGCATCTGTTCGATGCCGCGATAGACCGTCGGCGCCGCGACGCCGCAAACATCCAGAATTGTGGGGGCGAGATCGATTGCATGCTGGAATTGACGACGCACGCCGCCGCGATCCTTCAGGCGCTTGGGCCAGTGAACGATCAAGGGGGCACGCACGCCGCCGCCATAGGTGTACTTCTTGTAGAATTTAAGCGGCGTGTTGCCGGCCTGCGCCCACGCGGCGGGATAGTGGTTATGCGTCCAGGGCCCGCCGATCTTGTCAATCTCGGCAAGGTTTTCCGCCTGCGTATCGGGCAGACCAAGGAAGTAGCGATATTCGTTGACCGAGCCGTGTTCGCCACCTTCGCCGGAAGCGCCGTTGTCGGACAACACGACGAATACGGTGTTGTCGAGCTTGCCGCGTTTCTCCAGCCACGCGACTAAACGGCCGATCTGCACGTCGGTGTGTTCGGTAAATCCGGCAAAGACTTCTTGGAAGCGGGCGAGCACGCGCCGCGCGTCGGGTCCGAGATCCTTCCAAGCCTTCACGCCGGGATTGGCCAGGGCAAGCTGCGTGTTCTGCGGCACGATACCCAGCTTCTTCTGGCGTTCCAGCGTGCGCTCGCGCTCGATGTCCCAGCCGTGATCGAAGTGGCCCTTATACTTGTCGAGATAGTACTGCGGCGCTTGATGTGGTGCGTGGCAGGCACCGAAGGCGAGATAGAGGAAGAAGGGTTTGTCTGGCGCCGAGGTCATTTGGTCGCCCAAAAATTCCTCGGCGCGATCGGCCAGATCTTCGCTCAAATGATAGCTGTCGCAAGCTTTGGGCGGCACGAAATGCTGGTCGTACCAAAGCTCCGGCGCCCATTGGTCCTCCTCCCCGCCCAGAAATCCATAGAAGCGGTCGAAGCCACGTTGCGTGGGCCAATGATCAAAGGGTCCGGCCGGGCTCATATGGTTCGGCGGTGTAAGATGCCATTTGCCCAGCGCGATCGTCGAGTAGCCGCCCTCGCGCAGCATCTCAGCCAATGTCGCGGCGCGCTTGGTAATGGCACCGCGTGCGTTCTCGAAGCCGGTGTCGAAATCGGCGAGATAGCCCATGCCGACGGCGTGATGGTTGCGCCCGGTCAGAAGGCAGGTGCGCGTGGGCGAGCACATCGCGGTGACGTGGAAATTCGTGTAGCGCAGACCGTTGCATGCAAGACGGTCGATATGCGGCGTTTTGATAGCCGAGCCGTAGCAGCCGAGTTGCGCAAAGCCGAGATCGTCGAGAACAATCCACACGATGTTCGGCGCCCCATCGGGCGGGCGTTTTGCTTGCGGCCAACTCGGCGTCGCGTCGTGAACTGTCTTACCCTTGCCTCTGTTCCTCGAATTGCTCGACGTCGCCATTCCCAACTCCGTTGCATGCGCCTTGTCTGCGAGGCACTCATGCTAGGAAGTGACGGCGAACCGCGGCAAGCGCAAATAATCATCGATCGAGGGCAATAGTCGACGCGCAAAAAAGTATCGGTCTGCGAACCGAAACCAGGTTGCGGCGGTTGCCTCTACATGCAACAAAATTCGTGTACAATGATATATTGTGCAGGAATAACTGCATCAGTTTGCAGGAAAAAATGTATCTTCGAACAAAGAAGTATTAGGTAGTTCTGACATTAGCTCTTGATCGTTTTTTCTTCGAATAATCAGAAGACGGAGACCCGGCGAATAACGCCGGACAATTATTCGGGGCAACAAAAGTCCCGAGCCGGAGGAAACCTCGATGGTCTCGCGACGCGATACCGTAGCCACGAACGACAGGAGGTCCGGCGCGTTCAGCCGCGTGAACGTGCCAGACCTCGAAGTCGTCGATGTGCCGCGTGAAAGCTCGTTCAAGGTGTGGGCGCACGGCTATCCCTATCGGACTGTGCGCTGGCATTTCCATCCGGAATATGAGATCCATCTCGTGACCGAAACGTCGGGCCGCGCCTTCATCGGCGACTACATAAGTACGTTTCGCCCCGGCAATCTCGTGATGGTCGGGCCAAACCTGCCGCATAACTGGATCAGCGACGTTGTACGCGGCGAAACGGTAGCCCGGCGCGGTCTAGTGCTACAATTCACCCGGTCCTTCATGGACGGGTGCATCGCGGCGATGCCCGAAATGCGCGCGGTTGAGTCGATGCTGACCGCTTCGTGCTGCGGTATTGAATTCTTCGACGGAACGGGCGATGCGGCGAAGCCGATCCTCGAAGCGATGTTGGAGAGTGCAGGCCCCGCCCGAATGGCGCATTTTTTCCGCTTGCTTGCCTTGTTGCAAGGTGCTGAGTTCCGTCAGCTCGCCAGCGCCAGCTACCGGCCATCACCAGAAACATACGTTTCGGCGCCGCTCAATCACGTCATCGACCATGTCGCGCGCAATATCAGCAGCGATCTGCGACTAACCGACATGGCGGCACTCAGCGGTTTCACGCCGTCGTCCTTCTCGCGCGCGTTCAAGCGGAATACTGGCTTGACCTTCGTGCGCTACGTCAACCGGCTACGGATCGATAATTCCTGCGACCTGCTGATGACAACGGACGATAGCGTGGCCGATATTTGCTTCCAGGTCGGATTCAATAATCTATCGAACTTCAACCGTCATTTCATCGCGCAGAAGCGGATTTCGCCCTCAGCGTTCAGGCGCGAATACCGGGAGAACGTGCGCGGCCTTTTCGTCGATACCGGGCAGCGAACGGCGTTGCGGGAATCCGCAGCAGGCGCGGAGCTGACGGATGCAACGCGAAGTGACAGAACGCGAAAATGTATCACAAAATACATGTGGAAGTAGTATAATCATGCCTTCGACGGATTACGTCATCGGCGTCGATATCGGAACACAAAGCACGAAGGCGTTGATTTGCGACGCGTCTGGCAACGTCGTCGAGCAAGATTCAATTGCCTATCAGCCTGATACGCCAAGGCCGCTTTGGGCCGAGCAGCACGCCCAGGTTTGGCTCGACGCCGTTCTGGGCGCGGTCGCGGGGGCCGTAAAGAAGCTGCGTTCTGCAAGAAGCGGTTTCGCGCCCGAACGGGTACGCGCGTTGTGCATCTCGGGGCTTTATGGCGGGGCGGGAATTCCCGTCGACGCTGATATGCGCCCGTTGCATCCATGCCTGATTTGGATGGATCGCCGGGCTGAGGCTCAGGTCGATTGGGTGCGCAAGAATATCGATCTTGATCACTTGCGCGACGTCACGGGCAACCACGTCGACAGCTATTACGGATTCACGAAGATCCTTTGGATCCGGGACAATAAGCCGGATGTTTGGTTGCACACGCGTTATTTTCTGCCGCCCAACTCCTGGATCATCCACGCGCTGACCGGTGAGCTCGCCGTCGATCATTCCTCCGCCGGCAATATCGGCGGCGTCTACGATTTGAAGGCGCGGAACTGGTCAGCGCCGATGATGGCGGCGCTGGGCATTCCACGCGCGATGATGCCCGATCGCTTGGTCGGGTCGAGCGATGTCGTCGGTGTGCTGAAGGCCAATATCGCCGAGCGGCTGGGGCTTGCCGCCGATACGCCGATCGTGGCGGGTGGTGTTGACGCCGCCGTCGCTACCTTTGCTGCGGGGGCCACGCGCCAAGGCCGGCATGTTGCGATGATCGGCACCAGCATGTGCTGGGGTTTCATAACGCCCGAGGTCGATCCGCGCGGCGGCCTGATCAGTATGCCGCATGTTTTCGACGGCGAACGCGACACCTACGTCTTCGGCGGTGCGGGAACGGCGGGCGCATCGGTCGCGTGGTTCGTCGAACAATTGGCACCTCAGCTTGCAAGCGAGGCCGAAACCTATTCGGCGCTCGAAGCCGCCGCACGCGACGTGGCGCCGGGCGCCGAAGGTTTGCTTTTTCTGCCCTATCTAATGGGCGAACGCAGTCCCGTCTGGGACGGGCGCGCGAGCGGCGCTTTCATTGGGCTGACGCTGGCGCATGGCCGCGCGCATCTCTATCGAGCTGTGCTGGAAGGCGTCGCCTTCGCACTGCGCCACAATATCGAAGCCGTGCCTAGCGCCGAGCTTGATCGCGAATTGATCGTCGTCGGCGGGGCAGCAAAATCGGGATTGTGGCTTCAGATCATCGCCGACATGACTGGCCGACCGATCCTGACGATTGCAGAGGAGGTCGAGGCTGCGATGGGCGCGGCCTTGCTTGCGGCTTTGGGGGTGGGGCTCGCCAGCCGCGAACAGGGATTGAGGGGCTGGGTCACGCTGCGCGAATCGGCCCGACCGCGGACCGAGGCGGGTCGCGTCTATGACGCTGGTTTCGCGATCTACAAAAATTTGTATCCGGCACTACGCGGCGCCATGCACGGGCTTCACGATGTCGCGCGCCAAGCGCGGAAAGAGACGGAACGATGAGTGCGGCCCCAAGTGTTCCTAAGGCGGATTTTGCGGCGCGGATCGCCGCGATCTTCCGTCCATCGATTCTGCTGGGCGGTCTATCGATTGCGCTGGTGGTTGCAATTTATTGGATCATTGCGACGCGCCCCGGAGTCAATCCTGCCCTCGTGCCCACGCCGCCGCGCATCGCGCTGACCTTCTGGGAGGAGTTACGCAGCGGCGAATTGGCAATCAACACGCTGGCCAGTCTCCAGCGCGTCATGATCGGTTTCATTGTCGGTTCGGCGTTGGCGGTTCTGCTCGGGTGCCTTGCTGGTTGGTTCCGCTTTTGGGGTTACTTACTCAATCCGCTGATCGATGCGATCCGCCCGATCCCCGCACTCGCCTATATCCCGCTGGTCATCGTGTGGGTGGGGATCGGCGAGCCGTCGCGCATCATCATCATCGCGTTGGCGGTGTTCAAGCCGTGTGTCGTCAATGCGCGCGCGGGTATGCAGGAAGTGGCGCAGATCTATGTCGACGCCGCGCGCGTGCTGGGAGCCGGCAAAGTGCGCGTGTTCTGGACCGTGGCCCTGCCTAGCGCCGTGCCCTATCTGATCGCGGGCATGCGCACCGCAATGTCGACCGGGTTCTTGGCACTGGTCGCGGCCGAGCTGATCGCGGCGCCAACCGGGCTCGGCTTCATGATCCAGAACGCGGGCCAGTATTTCCGCACCGATATTGCCATCGTCGGAATCGTCGTGATCGGTATCGTGGGGTCCATCCTCGATCAATTCGCCAAGGTCACCGGCCAGTATCTCACTAAGTGGGCGGAGGTTCACCGGTCATGAACGTGAAAGCGCCCAAGCTCGCGATCCGCGGGCTGACTCACCGTTTTCAGATTGAGGCCCAGGCGGAACCGCTGACGGTCCTGAACGATATCAATCTGACGATTGAACCCGGGCAGTTCGTCAGCCTGATCGGCGAGTCTGGCTGCGGCAAGTCGACTTTACTGCGCATCATGTCCGGCTTGCTGGCGCCTAGCGAAGGCGAGACGCTACACGACGGCAAGCGCGTCGTGGGCATTGACCCTAAGCTCGGCTTCGTGTTCCAGCAGGACGCCGTGTTTCCCTGGCTGACGGTCGAGCGGAACATCGAATACGGCCCCAAGGCGCGCGGTATTGCGAAGGCCGAGCGCGCGCGCTTGGTCGAGCATTGGAGTGCCCAGGTCGGTCTGGCGAAATTCCGCAAGGCCTATCCCAAGCACCTGTCCGGCGGTATGCGCAAACGCGTCGATCTTGCGCGTGTTTTCGCGAATTCGCCGGACGTGCTGCTGATGGACGAGCCCTTCGGCGCGCTCGACGTGCAGACAAAGCACGTAATGCAACAGGTCGTTCTTGATCTGTGGCGCGAGACGCGCAACACGGTGGTATTCGTGACCCACGATTTGGACGAGGCGGTGTTCCTGTCCGATGACGTCATCGTGCTCGCAGCCCGGCCTGGCCGCGTCGCGTCGATCATCCGCGTCGCCATCGATCGGCCGCGCAACGAAGCGACGCGCGTCAGCGATGAATTCGTCGCGGCCAAGCGCGAATTGTGGAGCGCGATGCAGGCCGCACGCGCGATGTCGGGAGATTAGGAGACGTAACATGGCAAGCCGCAACGCCAAACGGCCGAACGTTCTTTTCATCCTTAGCGACGACCAGGGCCCTTGGGCCATGGGCTGCGCCGGCAACAAGGAAATTATCACGCCGGCCCTGGACGGGCTGGCGGCGCGCGGGATGCGCTTCGAGAATTTCTTCTGCGTGTCACCGGTGTGTTCGCCCGCGCGCGCGTCGCTGTTGACCGGCGAGATCCCATCGCAGCACGGCGTACATGACTGGATCCGCGACGGCAATGTCGGCCCCACCCGGATCGATTATCTGGAAGGCAAGACGCTTATCACCGACGTGGCGCTGACGGCGGGGTATCGCTGCGGCTTGGTCGGCAAATGGCATTTGGGCGCCAGTGACGCGCCGCGCCCGGGCTTTGTGAATTGGTACGCGCATCAATCTGGGATGAGCGCCTATTTTGACGCGCCGATGGTCGAAGGCGATAAACTGGTCGCGGGTGAGGGCTATTTGACCGAGGATCTGACTGATCGCGCGGTTGGGTTTCTGGGGAAGGAAGCGGATAGGCCCGAACCATTTTGGCTGGCGCTGAACTACACGGCACCGCACTACCCGTGGATCAACTCGCACCCCAAGCGTTACACCGATCTCTACGCCGATTGCGCGTTCGATTCATGCCCGATCGAGCCGCCGCACCGTTTCAACGCGGGCGGCAATCCCGCGACCGACGAAGGCAACAGCAACCGTCGGGATTCGTTGGTCGGCTATTACGCGGCCACGACCGCGATGGATATGGGCATCGCCAAAGTGGTAGAGGAGATCGAACGCTTAGGCCTAACGCGCAGCACGCTCGTGATCTTCATGAGCGACAACGGCATGAACTGCGGCCATCACGGCATCTGGGGCAAGGGCAATGGTACGCGCCCGCAGAATATGTACGACACCTCGGTCAAGGTGCCGTGTATCTTCACCCTGCCCGGCCGTATTCCCGCAGGAATCGTCTCCGAACGCTTGATCAGCGCTTATGACGTATTCCCGACGTTGCACGAGTATCTTGGCTTCGGCACGGATACGCGCAGCGGCCGTCCAGGTACGAGCTTCCGCGCGACACTGGACGGGGTGGCCGAGGGCGAGCGCGGGCCGGTCGTCGTGTTCGACGAATACGGGCCAGTGCGCATGATCCGCACGCGCGATTGGAAATACGTCCACCGCGATCCCGCTGGCCCGCACGAGCTTTACGATCTGACGGCCGATCCGGACGAGCGGCACGATCTGATCGATGATCCGCGCCATGCAGGCATGGCCGCCGAACTGCGTGGTCAGCTCACTGCCTGGTTCGATTCCTACGTCGATCCGGTGATCGATGGCCGCAAATGGGGCGTCACCGGGGCGGGACAGCTCGGCCGGACGGAAGCGGGTGTCGCGTCTGAAAAGCGTTTCGCGAAAGTGCCGATCGCGGCACTCAAGAAAGAAGCCTGAAAACAATCATGGAGGAACCGATGATCGACAAAAGCCACATTATTCCGCTAGGCCGACGTCAATTTCTAGCCGCTACCGCTGCGACTATGGCCATGCCCACGATCGCGCGCGCGCAAGTCGGCAAGCCGATCGAACTCGGCCTGATCCGCAATCCCGTGTCGGGCTTGGTCGAGGTCGCTTCGAAGAAGGGTTGGTTCCGCGAGGCGGGCGCTCCGATTAATCCGACGCTGTTCACCGGAGCTGCTGGCCCGAAGATCATCCAGGCGATGGGCGGTGGTAGCTTGGGGCTTAGCTCCGTCTCCGCGACGGCGGTGATCTTGGCGCTGGCGGGCGATGCTGTGCCGCTACGCATCCTATCGATCTCGACCGATCCTGTTCCACTGTTCATGCTTCTCAGCGGTCCGGGCTTCACGGATGTGCAACGCCTCGCGGGCAAGCGAGTGTCGGCGCCGCAGGGCACGGGATTGCAGTATTTCCTCGCTCGAGTTCTGGCAAAGCACGGCATGACAATGAAAGACGTCGAGTACGTCAACCTGCCGGCGGGCGACGCGCAAGCTGCGTTCCTAGCGGGTCGTATCGATGCGGTGGTGCCGGCTCTGATCGGCTCGCTGATGATCCAGAAGATCAAGCCGGATACGCGCCGCCTGTTCGTCCACACCGACTTCACGAAGGGTTCGGGTTCGACCAAGCCGTTCGTCGATTATGACGTGTTCGTGGCGCCACAAGGCGCGCTCGACGCGCAGCGCGTGGCGATGACGGCATTCCTGGGCACCTATCACGATCGCGCGGTACCGTATCTGCGCAATCCCGCTACGGCCGAAGAGGCGATTACCGAGATCAACAACTACGTCAACACCGAACAGCGCACGCCGACCGACGTCGCCATCATGCGCGAGCTGATGACGAGCAGCGGCTTCTTCGACCGTGCGCAGAACAAAGCGTTGATGTCGGCCGATGATTTCGTCGAAGGCCTGGAGGATCAAGTGAAATTCTTTGTCGATTCAGGCCAAATTAAGAGATCCGCGCTGATGAAGCCCGCCGTGATCACCAATCTATTGTAATCGGACCGAAGGGCAAAATCCTATCGATCGGTGGGTGTTTTCGACGTTGCGCCTTTGTCGCCCTCGGCGTGCATTAAGGTGCGCGACGAGGGAGGTGCTCGCGGCGCGGACAACGAAAAGAGAAAGGGAGCATCATGGCCTTCACATCGACTTACCGTAGGCTGATCGGCGGAATCTTTGCCCTCGGGTTGGCTTTCTCCGCAGCGACGACGGCGCACGCACAATCGCCGGTCACCATCCGTATCGG
>JBILXZ010000080.1:0-9054 GCA_044378015.1 Tagaea sp. | reverse complement strand
GTCCTGTCTTCGTGCTTAACGACGCGTCGAACGGCATCGCGGCTAAGCATGGTTTGAAGGTTGAATCGCGGATCTTCAATTCCGGCATCGCGACGATGGAAGCCGCGCTGGCGGGCGATCTAGACGTCGCGTTCCCCAACACGCGCATTCTTCTACCGCTACTGAAAAGCGGGAAGGCGTGTTTCAAGGCGGGCATCAGTTTCGTCGACGTCAACACGGTCAACATGGTGACCGTCACGTCAATCAAAGCGCCAGCGGATATGGTTGGCAAAAAAATTGGTACTCGCCGTGGCGGTATCGGCGAAGTGGCGCTACATATGTGGCTCGCCAAGCAGGGGATCGCGCGCGATTCCGTTTCGATCGTCAACCTCGCAGAGGAAGATCAGCCGATCGCGCTGGCGCGCGGCAATGTCGATGGAATCATCTGGCCGGAACCCACGCCGTCGCTGGCGCTGGAAATCTCGGGTAACAAGGTGCACCGCTTCGGCGATATCGGTTCGGCGTTCCGTGACGTGTCGCCCGTCAACGTTACCTGCGCCTGGGTCCAGAAGAATGGCGACCAGGGCATGAAGGCACTGATCTCGGCATGGATTGACGCGGTCGAGTTTCTGAAGAAGAACCCCGATGCGGGCGCGCAAATAACCGCGCGCGCGTTGCAGATCACGCCGGCAGACGTCATGAAGATCTGGAAGAATGGCGGTTGGCCGGAAGGTTGGCCGGGAAGCCTAACCGATGCACAGATCGACATGTACGAGACCTATGGTGCTTATCTGAAGTCCAACAACGAGATGGACTCGATGCCGAACATGGCCGAGTGGATCAGCAGCAAGTGGCTGAAGGAGATCGATCCGTCGCGCGTCAAGCTCGATAAGCATAAGTTCTGATCACATAGATGCAACCTGCAATTCGCATGAGAGATGTGGGGATGCGGTTCCCCGGCGTACGCCGGACGCCGCCTTACCAAGCGCTAGAAGGCGTCTATCTCGAGGTTCGCGAGGGAGAATTCTTCTGTCTGCTAGGGCCTTCGGGATGCGGCAAGACCTCCTTGCTGAACCTCGTGGCCGGGTTCGTGCAGCCGACGGCCGGCAGTGTGGAAATCGGTGGCCGTGCCGTTGGCGAGCCGGACAAGGACCGGGGCGTCGTGTTCCAGTCGGACCGCGCGCTTTTCGATTGGCTGACGGTGGAGGAGAATGTCGCCTTTGGCCCGCGCATTCGCGGCGTGACGCAGGCGCATTGGCGCGAGCCGGTCGCTGAGTTGCTGCGCGTCGTCGGACTATGGGAGCATCGCGCCAAGTTGCCCCGGGAATTGTCCGGCGGCATGAAGCAGCGCGTGCAGATCGCTCGCGTTCTTGCTAACGATCCCGATATTCTGTTGATGGACGAGCCCTTCGCGGCACTCGACGCGCATACGCGCGGGCGCATGCAGAAGGAAGTGGCAAGGATTTGGGGTAAGTGGCGGCGGACGGTGTTGTTTGTCACGCACGACATCGCCGAGGCGATCTGGCTGGCCGATCGCATCGGCATCATGACAAAAGGGCCCGGTTCGCATATCCGCTCGATTGTCGAAGTTGATTTGCCGCGCCCCCGTGCGCGGATGGACGCGGCTTTTGTAGATCTGTTCAACCGTTTGACCGACGTGATCGAACTCGAAGCGCGCGGCGCGGAGCACGAAGGGGCCGACTTATGAGCGAGCGGTCCCCCAAAAGTGGCACGCTGTCGGCGTTATTCGACGGGTCCAATCCCGTTTTCATGACGATGCTGACGCTGGTGGTCACGCTGGTCGCTTGGGCCGTGGGTGCTTCATTCAGCTCGCCCTGGTTCTTTCCTTCGCCGATGGCAGTCGTCCAGGCGATGATCACGCTGACCGAAAGCGGCGATCTGCCTAAGGCGATCGGTATCAGTTATTTCCGCATCCTGGTGGGCTGGAGCGTGGGCTGTATCATCGCGATCCCGATTGCGTTAGTCGCGGGCCGTGTCGCCGCAATTCGCTTGGTCGTCGAGCCGTTTTTTAATTTCTTTCGCTTCGTACCGCCGATCGCGCTGTTGGGTATCGCGATCCTGTGGTTTGGCATCGGCGAAGAATCGAAGATCGCGATTATCATCTACACTTCACTTTTTACCGTGTTCATCAACACGATGGCAGGGGCGGCGTCGATCGATGAAAGCCCGGCGCGCGCCGCGCGCTCGCTGGGTGCCACGCGCCGGCAGGTGTTGCTATATGTGGTGCTGCCCGCGACTGTGCCAGCGATCCTGATCGGCATGCGCGTGGGAATGGGCTTCTCGTTCATGAGCGTCGTGGCCGCCGAAATGATCGCGGCGAACGAGGGCGTGGGCTTCCTCATCTACAACGCGCGGCTGTTTCTGAAGACTGCGAACGCGTTCGCCGGGATCATCACATTAGGGGCGATGGGGCTACTTGCCGATCTGGTGTTCCGATCCGTAGTCCGACGCGTGTTCCGCAAACATGCCTTGCCGTTCTAGATCGGCGATCGAAGCATATCGAAAGTGCAGGGTTATGGGTAACGCATTGAAGGGAAAGATTGCGGCGGTGACGGGGGCGGCGTCGGGTATCGGCCTTGCCTGCGCCAAGGCGATGATAGAAGCGGGCGCGCGCGTTGCGCTGATTGATCAAGACGAAGCTGCGCTGAAAGTGGTTTGCGCCGAGTTGGGCGGCGCGGCGGTGCCGATTACGGTCGATCTGATGGAGCGGCCCAGCGTGGCGACGATGCTGCCGCAGATACTGGAGATCGGCGGGCATCTCGACATTTTCCACGCCAATGCTGGCGCCTATGTCGGCGGAGAAGTTGTGGCGGGCGATCCCGATATCTGGGACCGTATGCTGAATCTCAACATTAACGCCACGTTTCGCTCGGTCCACGCGGTGCTACCGCATATGGTCGAGCGGAAGACCGGCGATATCGTGCTGACCAGTTCGATCGCAGGGTTGGTTCCGGTGGTGTGGGAGCCGATCTATACCGCGTCCAAACACGCCGTGCAGGCCTTCACTCACACGGTGCGTCGCCAGGTTGCCAAGTACGGCGTGCGCGTTGGTGCGGTGGCGCCCGGCCCCGTGGTCACGGCGCTACTCAAGGATTGGCCGAAAGCGAAAATGAACGAAGCGCTGGCCGCGGGCAGCTTGATGGAACCTGCCGAAGTCGCGGAATCTGTTTTGTTCATGCTGACGCGGCCGCGGAACGTGACGATCCGCGACCTTGTCATCTTGCCGAACGGTACGGATATTTAGTCAATGTCAAAAGTATTGCGGAGAATATATATTTTCTAAAGGCTATTAGTTTCCATAAAAGATCGCGAATTTCCTCGATGTTGCGGAGATGAGCGTTGGCATGAATTGAATTTAAACGATCTGCGGGACTTGAGGCAGTGGATTCGAGGCCCGCCGATCCGACCAAATGAACTAATCAAAACAAGTCTTTGATGACACTTCGCGAGGCTTTACTTTTGGAAACTACGCACTGTAGATCGACTGGGGGGCTTGAGTTCGAATGACAGCGGCTCTATTCGAGTGGACATGTTTGCTGGGAGCATGTGGCCTGAGCCCGTGAACTTACCTGGTTGAATGTAGAGTCTGTGCCTTATTTGACTCTGTCTGGCTGGTTGCGGCAACGGGGCGAGGCGCGAAGCTCCGTGGGTAGCGCAGCGTCTCGCCCCGTTGCATCGCGAGGACGCTTGCCGCAGCGAAGGCTGTCGGCGTTTGTGGGCGGCCGCGGGCGGGATCAACGCAGCGCAGTTGGACGCGGACGCGGGCAGTTTGGACGTTCGAGGCAGAGACTTTTCCGTGGCCGTGTTTTAGGGTTTTGTTAAAGCAGTGGCCGGGGATTAAGTTTGGCGTCGCGTTCGATGATGAGTTCGGGAATTTTGAGAAGTCGTGGCCGGTTGTTGAGGTCGCTGAATTGAAGCAGGCTGCGTGATTTGAATTGTTTTCAAAGTAGCAAGAAAAGGCCCGGCTCCGCCGGAAAGAGATGAAGATAGGGCCGGGGCTCCGCATATGTTGTCGTTGCGCTCCGCGAATCGATGATGCTAGAAGAATGCATCAACTTTGCTACTTTCAAGGAGCATAAATTATGGCCAACCCCAAGGCTCGCCGCACGACACCCGTCGATCATCATGTTGGCGCTCGCACGCGTGAGGCCCGCCTCGAACTTGATATGTCGCAAACTGATCTCGCCGTCGCCTGCGGCATCACGTTCCAGCAGATCCAGAAATACGAGAACGGCGCCAACCGAGTTTCGGCATCGCGGCTCTGGCAATTCGCTGCCGTAAAGGCGATCGAGGCAGATCGCAAAGGTGCGATTTCGCGTGATGAGGGCGGCAAGATCGACAGCGACACGTTGAAGCTCGCGCGCGCGATCGCCGGGATCAAGGACGAGGCGCTCAAGAAGCGGTTGAAGACGATGTTGTCGACTCTCTCGGCTGCGTAGCGGCGGCGAAGAAGAGCGAATCATTGATAGTTGAGGGTCAGCTATGGAGCGTCCACCCCATCGCTTACGAGTGTTCGGCACTCATGCGAAGCTGAGGCTTCAATTCTTTTGCATTTGTTGCGTACACTTGTTGATATAGAAAAGGCGCGTTACGTATTCAGCCCGATCAAAATGAAAATCAAATATATCGCGGGCGCTGAAGTTGTCGTCTGGTATCGCTCTTTCATGTCACGGACGACCCCATTTGGTTATCAATGATCCCCGCGTCTACAGCCGAGAACGGCGAGAAGCCTCTGGAAGCTGCAGCCAATGCGGTCGCAAAAGTTGTATAAAATGAAAACTTTTGGCGACTTCCAGCGTGAAACAAAGTAGACTTTCGTTTGTCAATCGCCTTCAGTCGAGAAACCCCGTCGAAATCGGCAGCCACAGCACGATCTGCGGAAAAGCAATCGCGAGTGTCAGCGCGATGATCTGAAGCACGACGAACGGGATGATGCCGCGGTAGATGTGTCCCATCGTGATCGAATCCGGTACTGCTCCCTTCATGTAGAACAGCGTCACGCCGAATGGTGGCGTAAGGAATGACGTCTGCAGGTTCATCGCGATCAGCGTCGTTATCCAGACGAGGAAGAACCTGGGGTCACCCAGATGAGCGCTGAAGTCCAGAGTCGCCAGAATCGGCGTGAATATCGGCAAGACAATCAGGCAGATCTCGATCCAGTCGAAAAAGAATCCGAGTAGGAAAACCAGCACCATCAAGAACGTGACGACCTCCCACCCGGTCTCGATCCCGGCAGCCTTCAGGATCTCCGCCATCACGTCGTCGCCGCCCAGAACGCGTAGTACGTAGGAAAATAGCGTTGCGCCGAAGAAAATAAAAAACACCATGCCGTTGGTCACGGCTGTGCTTTCCAGAACATCCTGCAGCATTCTCAGTTTCAGGCGGCCATTCGTGAGGGCGAGCAACAGCGCACCGAAACATCCGACGCCAGCCGCTTCGGTCGGCGTCGCCCATCCGAAGAAGATCGAGCCCAACACGAGAAAAATCAGGAACGACGGCGGCAGGAAGCTTTTGATCACCATCCGCCACAAGGCCGACCTATCGGCGGGCCCCATGTCCTGGGGCAATGGCGGCGCCCAATGCGGGAAGAGATAGGAGACGGCGAAGATGTACGCCGCATAGACGAGACTGAGCAGCAATCCGGGTCCGATCGCCGCGGTGAACAGCGTGCCGACCGGTATCTGCAGCAGGTCTCCCATGACGACCAACATGATCGACGGCGGGATCAAGATGCCCAACGTTCCTGCCGACGCGATCGTGCCGACCGCCAACTCCTTATTATAGTTGCGTTCCATCATCGCAGGGAGCGCGATCAAGGTCAGCATCACGACGGTTGCGCCGACGATGCCCGTCGATGCAGCCATGATCGTGCCCATGAGCGTTACCGACATCGCCAAGCTGCCGGGGACGCGCCGCAGAAGGACCTGAAGGCATCGCAGCAGATCGTCGGCGACCCCCGACTTCTCGAGAAGCGTGCCCATGAAAACGAACATCGGGATCGCGACCAGGACCTGATTCTGCGCCACGCTGCCCCAGATGCGTGGCAAGAGAGTCAGGAACTGAACGACGTTGAATACCTCGAAAAAATAGCCGACGAACCCAAACGCTAGGCCGATCCCGCCGAGCACGAAAGCGACGGGAAACCCGCAGAACAGAGCGACGGCGAAAGTGGCCAGCATGAACACCGAGAGGTGATCGCCGATCCAATAGAAGGTGTCCTGGGACATCGCGCTCGCCTTCCCGGTCAACGCTGCTCGGGAGCGGCCGGCGTCAAAAGCTCTGCCAACCGCCTACACATTACGGACACGATGCTGAGTGCCAGCAGGACGATGCCAAGAAACAGAACGAATTTTATCACGTAGCGGGCCGGCAGGCCCGTCGGCGCATCGGAGCTCTCGTTCTGCATCCAAGAACGCTCGAAGAAGTCCCAGCCGCCGTAGAGCAATAGAAGCGTGTAGGGCACGGCAAACAAAACACAACCTAGAAGCTCAACGACAAGCTGGCTACGCCTCGACAGGCGCGAGCTCAGTATATCGATCCTGACATGGCCGTTGCGGATATAGGTAAGACCGAGCCAGAACGCGAATATTGCCGTATGAAGCTGCCACTCCAACTCTTGTAATCGGGTAGAGCCCAAGCCTGGCAGTTGAAAGCCGAATTTCCGTGTGACGACGTCGAAGCAAATGACGATCGTATTGACCACAAGCAGCCAAGCGGCCGCTTTTCCGGCGACGCCGATGATGCGATCGAGGCTGTCGCTGATGGCCAACAGAAGTCGCATACGTATCACCGCAAGGTCGTGAGGAGCCCGTACTGCGCCGGCGGGCGCGCTGCGCCCGCCGGCTGGATATTGAACTTGCAGAGATCAGCGCAGGTATGCGCGCTCGCGCCAGATCGCATAACCCGCCCGGAACTCCTTCAGGGAATCCCAAGCCTTCTTGAACTCGGGGCTGCGGGCGCTCTGCTCGACCGCAACTTCATCCCACGCCACGCGGAACGCATCGAGCAACTTCGAGTCAAAGGTCTTGAGTTGAACGCCTTTGGTTTGTAGTTCTTTTAGGGCGCCCATTTGCGCTGCTTCAGACGATGCCATGCCGTTCAACAGTGCCGAGTCGCATGCGGTCGTAACCTGCGCTCTCTGGGTGTCCGTCAACGAGTCCCATTTAGCCTTGTTCCAAATCATATCACCGAAGCTTGCTTGCTGATGCCACCCCGGAAAGTAGTAGAACTTGGCGACTTGATGGAACCCGAGACTGAGATCCATCGATGGCGTCGAGAACTCCGTCGCGTCGATCGTGCCGAGTTGCAATGCTTGGAAGATTTCGCTTGCTTGTAGGAGCTGGGTCGAAACGCCGAGCTTCTGGAGTACGTTCGAGCCAAGCCCCAGGAAGCGCATCTTGATACCCTTAAGGTCATCGATCGTATTGATCTCCTTCCGGAACCAACCGCCTGCTTCGGGCGAGGTAAAGTTGCACAGCATCGAGTGGATGTTGTACTTGGCATACAGCGCCTGCATCATCTTTTCGCCGCCGCCGTACTTCATCCATGCAAGATATTCGCCGGCATCCGGCCCGAATGGTACCGACGAGAATATGGAGAACGCGATATCCTTGCTGGTCCAGAATGCCGGGCTTGCCCACCCAGAGTCGAGCGAACCTGACGAAACGGCGTCGAAGATCTGCCCGCCTGGAACCAAGGCACCAGGTTCGAAGAAGCGCACATCCAGCGTGCCACCGGAGATGCTTGTGATCGTCTTAGCCGTATAGACAGCGTTGTCGCCCGTTCCCTTGAGCGTCGACGGGTATGCGGACTGCATTTGCACACGAACATTCCGGGGGCGCTCCTGCGCGTCCGCATCGCGTGGAAGTAGCGCCGCCGCAAACCCTGTAGCCAGAATCGCGACGAGACTGATGCCAAAAAATCCCTTCATCTCCGTTCTCCTTTTTTTGGTTTTTGCGGCGGTATCTCCCGGCCACTTCGTTCTCGACGTTTCCGTGCCTGGGATGCCAATCGACCCCAAAAGTCCGAAGTGATTCGTCTTATTTTGTGAACTTCTGAAACGTCTATACTAGCATATATCATTGACACTCGTTTCTTACAACTAGGTTGGTGGTGCGACCATCTCAGTCTGTCGTCGAAAAGCCGATGGAGGTCGCTTGCCCGTAAGCGTCGTCGAGCGGCCCTCGTATTCGGCGGAATTGACCTGGGCGATATTGCAGGGGCGGCACGGGATTGAGCGACACTCTTAGAGGCGCCGCTAAGGCGGATACATGATACGGGTTGAAGTTCTAACGGGGCCGGAACGGCGCCGTCGTTGGAGCGATGACGAAAAAGCGACGGAGTTTGTGGAGCTGGCGAAACCGGGGGCAAGCGGGGCAGCGGTTGTGCGACGGTTCGGCGTGAACCGAGGTCTGAATTACAAATGGCGCCGGGAGACTGGACTGCCGAGCGGGCATCGCGAAGTGCCGTCGATGCCGTTTGCACCCGTGATGCTCTCGGAGCCTGCGCGTCGGCGGCGATGGTTGCGGCGATGATCCGGGCGCTAAATGGTAGCTCTTGATCGGTCCTAGCAGCGGTGTCCGGGTTCCGATTGCGCTGAAGCCCGTCGATTTCCGCAAAGGGGCGAGCGGTCTGGCGGCGCTGGTGCAGGCGGAGATCAAAGCCGATCCGTTCTCGGGCACCGCGTTCGTGTTCCGCGCCAAGCGTGCGGACCGCGTCAAACTCGTGTTCTGGGACGGCACGGGGCTTTGCCTGTTCGTCAAGACGCTGGAGGACGGTCGGTTCCGCTGGCCGAAGATCGAGGACGGCTCGATTCGGCTGACGCCCGCACAGCTTGGTGCGTTGATCGAGGGGCTCGACTGGATGCGTGTGCATGCAGAGGATATGGCGCCTGAGAAATATGGTCGATCGACGCGTCCGAGCGTCATGATCGTAAGCGTCAGCCCGGCACCCTTGTAGCCATAGCCTCGAGACGAGCGGATTGTCGGCGGGTAGAGACCGCTCTTAAGAGCGGTCGTAAGAGCACTCGCAAGGACCCGGCATCATGCGCGGCGA
>JBILXZ010000075.1:0-9985 GCA_044378015.1 Tagaea sp. | reverse complement strand
CGCTCGACGCGATCGCGGATGCGGGCCACGACATCGCGTGCGTCTACACCCAGCCGCCGCGCCCGAAAGGCCGCGGCCACGGCGTCCAGCGGAGCCCCGTGCATCTGCGCGCCCTCGAACGGGGCTTTCCCGTGCGCCATCCCGCGAACTTCAAGGACGAGGCGAGCCGCGCCGAATTCGCGGCCCTCGATCTCGACGTGGCGGTCGTGGCGGCCTACGGGCTCCTGCTGCCGCAGGCGATCCTCGACGCGCCCGAGCGCGGCTGCCTCAACATCCACGCCTCGCTGCTGCCGCGCTGGCGGGGTGCCGCCCCCATCCAGCGCGCGATCGAGGCGGGCGACGCCGAGACCGGCATCGCGATCATGCGGATGGAAGCCGGGCTCGATACGGGGCCGACGCTCCTTGTGCATAGAATCGCCATCGCCGCGGACGCCACCGGCGGCAGCCTGCACGACGCGCTAGCGGGCCTGGGTGCCGCAAGCATCGTCGAAGCGCTCGCGAAGCTCGAAACGCTCGTCCCGACCCCGCAGCCCGACGGCGCCACCTACGCGCGCAAGCTCGCCAAGGAAGAAGCGCGCCTCGATTGGCGCCGTCCGGCCGCCGAACTCGCGCGCCGCATCCGCGCCTTCGATCCGGTTCCCGGCGCCTGGTTCGCGCAAGGCGACGAGCGCTTCAAAGTGCTGGCCGCCCGCGTCGTCGCGAGCGCGGAAGCCGCGCCCGGCACGATCGTGGCCGCACCCTTGACGGTGGCGTGCGGGCAAGGTGCGCTTGCGATCGACCGCGTGCAGCGCGCGGGCCGCAGTCCGATGTCGGCCGAAGAGCTGCTGCGCGGGCTTGCCTTGCCGCCGGGCACAAGGCTCGATCTTCCGCCGCCCCCATGAACCGCTACCGGCTGACGATCGAGTACGACGGCAGCGATTTCTTGGGCTGGCAGCGCCAGACCGGCGGACCCAGCGTGCAAGAAGCGCTCGAAACCGCGTTCGCGAAATTCTGCGGCCATCCGGCGGCGGTCGCAGGGGCGGGGCGCACGGATTCGGGCGTGCATGCGCTGGGGCAGGTGGCGCATGTCGATCTCGAACGCGATTGGGACCCGCTCAAAATCCGCGACGCGCTCAACTGGCATCTGAAGCCGCAGAAGGTGCAAGCGCTCGAGGTCGCACTTGCCCCGCCCGATTTCCATGCGCGTTTTTCGGCGATCCGGCGCGTCTATCTGTTCCGCATCTGCGACCGGCGCGCGCGCCCGGTGCTCGATTGGGGCCGCGTGTGGCACATCAACCATCGCCTCGATGCCGATGCGATGCATGCGGCAGCGCAGCTTCTTGTCGGCCACCGCGATTTTTCGAGTTTCCGGGCGGGCGATTGCCAGGCCAAAAGCCCGCTCAAAACGCTCGACCGGCTCGACATCGCCCGCGAAGGCGACGAGATCGTGGCCTGGGTCGAAGCGCGCTCGTTCCTGCACCACCAGGTGCGCAACATGATGGGCACGCTCAAACTGGTCGGCGACGGCGCCTGGACCGCCGCCGACGTTGCCGAAGCGCTCGCAGCGCGCGACCGCCGCGCCGCCGGCCCCACCGCCCCGCCCGAGGGCCTGTATCTGGCCCGCGTCGACTACCCCGAAGAATAGGTTACCAAACGCGACGAATCGCGACGGTCGCCGGTTTAACCCGCTGATATTCCAGCGATGTAACCTCGGCGAAGATTCGAGGTTACATGTTTCGAGCGGCCGGAACTCCGCTCGGTCTTTCTTCACGTTTCAAACAGCACCCGTCGCCGGGTGTGAACCCGGCGACGATGTTTGATTCGAACATAACTATGATTTTATATCAAGAATTATGCTTACTATCTGTTTTTGGAAAATTTACCTTTATTCTCGCAGGATTTTTTGTTCTTATATTGTTCAGTTTTAACCTTGAACGAGGCAAAGTCCATGTTTCGCGCCGGTCTCCGCAAATACGACGAAGACGAACTTCCCGGCTCCACCGACTGGTTCAAACTTGACGGCGATGTCGGCCTTGGCCGCGCGAACAAACGCGCCGATTTGGTGAAGGTCGAAAGCCTGCTGGCCAACAGCGGCGATCTCGATCTTTCCGACATTGGCGGCCCCACGGGCTACGGCCTCTACACGGTCGAAGACGGCGTGAAGAAATACCAACGCCGCAACGGCCTGGATGTCGATGGCTGGATGCGGCCCGGGGGTCCGACGATCTCGAAAATGGAAAAACAGCTCGGCGGTCTGCTGGGCGGCTACCCCGCCCCGACGCCCGCGCAAGTGGACCTTCATCACCGGCTGCGCGCGCAAGGCAAAGACGGGTTGTTGAACGTCGAGTTGCCGCCGATTTCGCTGAAGGGCAATCCCATCGTGCCGCCGGCCGACAAAGCAACGCATGGCTCGAACGAATCCTGGGTCGGTTGGATGACCCGCCACCAGAAGGGTCTTGGAGGCGCGCCGGACATGCTGGCGACCTACATCGAGAATTTCGGCATCGACGGTGTGGCGCAAGCGCGCGACTTCGTCGAGCAATGGGAGAAAGCGATGCCCGGCGAAGGCGCTTCGGCTATCCGCGCCGTGCTGTCGCGCCTTTCGGACCCCGCGCAGACAGCCGACGCGGCGCGCGAACAGGACCGGGCTTACGCCCCTGTCGGCAAGACCGCCTATCGCCGCGGCTCGCCGCCAGGCGATGCCAAATCCGTCCAGGTCGCAAGCAACGATGCCGACCGATCCGACGCAATGCCGGAAAGCGGCGACAGCCAACAACTTGCGCAAGCATCGTCGAAAAGAGAAAATCCGCCGCGCGAGCCGTTCAAAGGCGGCGACACCACGCCGGAGTACCGCGCCCTGATCGTGGCAAAAGAGGCCAACGGGATCGCGAGCCCGTTGGAGGCGTTCAACCGAACGAGGGACGGAACAGAGGTACTGGGAAAATACCAAATGAACCGAAATGCGCTGGTCGATGCAGGCTTCAAGAATGCCGACGGCAGCTGGAAAGAGGGCAACGCATTGGGCATCAACAGCGACGAAGAGTTCCTGCGCGGGCCTCGCGCCAAGGCAGCGCGAGATGCGGCGTTCGAAGCCGTGTCGCGGCGCAACGAACAGCAAGTCAAGAGTATGGGGCTCGACAAAAAAATCGGCAGCAAGATCGACGGGATCAAGGCCGGGATCGAAGTGACCGAGACGGGTCTTGCCGCAGCCGCGCATCGCGCCGGGGTCGGAAGCGTCAAAGAGTATTTCGCACGACTTGAGAAACACGGTTGGGACTCGAAAAAGGCGGTCGATGCGCTGTCGGGCGACGAAAAACGAATGTATCTTGCGGTCGAAACGCGTTTGAGGGAGTTCTCGAATGTCGGGTATCGGACCCATAACCCGGATTCGTGAGGCCGCGCGCAGAGTCGCCCTGGCGATTGCGCTTTTTGCTGCCGCGAACGGAGGCCTTGCTTGGGCGCAAGGCGCTCCGCGGCTGCCTTACAATTCGCCTGTTCCAGAAGCGATCGGCGTTGTCCTGCGTCCGATCGCGGGGGATCCGGACGCAGCAATCGTGCGCGCTTATGCTGCGAGGAACCACCAAAAGATACTGGAGCGTTTCGGAGAGGCCAGAGACTACGACATCGAAACGGCGTTCGTCGGCAGGGGCAGGATTGCGCCGGGGCCGGAGCCGCAGATCCTGTTTATTCTGACGCAGCCGTCCGATTACAGGCAGGGGCAATACCCAGGCTTTGCGATCACCAAATCGGGCGGCGAATGGATCGCTTTGACTGGCTTGTATGGTTTCGTCGATGGCGCGTTCGGCGTCGTCTATCTGGCGACCGAACCCATTCCCGCACGCTTGTTCAATTCCGAGACCTACGAAATCGACATCGCGGCGGTCGTAGCACCGGAGAACGAAGGACGTCGAACGCTGGTTTGGAACGAGAACGGGTTCTATTGGAACGGCGCCAAATGGGATTGGTACTGCTGGCGGCGGTGCGACTGAGGACATCTGCAGAATAGACGCATCGACCGGATGCACGCGTGCGCCGACGTCGCGCTTCCAGATTGTGCCGATCGAAGAGATCGAACGAAGAATTACGGTTCCGCTGCAGGCTTGGGGCGAGACACGTCCGGCTCTGGAGTGGCGGGACAAAGCGCTCGAGCTTCTCGACGAATTGTCGACCGACAACCTAAGCAAGCCCAATAAATGCGACTTCTGACGTCGATTTGGAGCGTTGCGCTGCAGCGCAGATTCGGCATCTTCGGTCCTGCAATCGCGTCGCAATCAAGGGCCGTATCCCGGGACTGCCGCTGTCTTCTTGGCGCGGAACTGCCGCAGGAATCGAAATCTTGCTTGCCTGATCCCGGTCCGCCCTATCGCCGCCGCTTGGGCTTGCCGATGCGCGCGAAGGCCGCGCGCTGCGGGGCAGTTTCTTCCAGCAGCCAAGCGCACAACGCTTTGAGCGTCGGGCGCTCGGCGTCGGCTTTGCGGCACACGAACCAATAGGCTTTGCCCGTCGGCACGACGAGGTCGAGCGGCTGCACCAGCCTGCCCGACGCGATCTGGCCGTCGAACAGATAGGGCGCTCCCACGGCGAGGCCGAGCCCCTCCATTGCCGCTTCGACCGCAAGGCGCGTCGAATCGAACACGGTCGCGCGCCTGCGCGGGGCCGCCGCGTCGAGCCCGGCGCCGCCGAGCCAGATTTTCCAGTCGTCCCAGAAATTGTGGTCGTCGAGCATTTCGAAGCCGAACACGTCGGCGGGCTTGCGGATTTTTTTGGCGATCTGCGGCGCGCACAGCGGCGTCAACGCGTCGTCGAACAGTTTGACCGCATCGAGGCCGGGCGCGCGCGCGTCGGCCGAGTAGCGGATTGCGGCGTCGTGCGGCTCGATGTCGAAATCGATCTTGCGCGAGGAATTGTCCAGCCGCAGCACGATCTCGGGATGGCGGGCCGCAAACGCGCCGAGCCGGGGCACGAGCCGCAGCGCGAAGGTGTAGAGCAGGCTGATCGTGAGCGTGCCCTTGGCGTCGCGTTCGCGCGCGCGCCGGGCGGCGGCGGCGATGCGCGCGAAGGCTTGCGAAAGTTCGGGGGCGAGCAAAGCGCCCGTGTCGGTGAGGGCAAGCGCGCGCGTCAGGCGCCGGAACAAGGGCGCGCCGAGATCGGCTTCGAGCGCTTTCACCTGGTGGCTCACGGCCGCCTGGGTCACGCCCAATTCCTGCGCGGCCTTGGTGAGCGACAGATGGCGGGCGGCCGCTTCGAAGGCGCGCAGCGCATTGAGCGGCGGCAAACGCGGTCCGGTCATGACTTAGTTTTTCTCATGGGTTGTCCGAGAAAGGATCGTTTGTCGAGGCCAAGAAATTAGCACATTTTGCCCTCATACGAACATCCAACGCATCAAGGAGATTGTTGCATGACAAGCTTGACCCATAGCGGCGTCGCCGATTTCCGGATTGCCTGGCGCAACGCATTCGCGGCCCTCGGCGCGGCCTTGCGCGCGAGCGTGCACGCGTTGATGGACATGCAGGCGCGCGCGCAGGAGCGGCACCGCCTGCGCGAACTCACGCCGGAAATGCTCAAGGACGTGGGCCTCACGCGCGGCGACATCGAGCGCACGCTGCAGCGCTCGGACGATTGGCGCTAGAGCCGGGAGAGGCTTTCGTCCATCGCTTCCCACAATGCCTCGACCGGTTCGCAGCCCAGCGACAGGCGCACATAGCCTGCGGGCACCGCATCGCCCCAGCGCGCGCGGCGCTCGGCACTCGTGTGCACGCTGCCGAAGCTGGTACTCGGGCGGATGAGCGGGCAGGCGATGAAGGCTTCGGCGGCGGCTTCGTCGGCAAAGGTGACGCCCACGAGCCCGCCGAAGCGGCGCATCTGTTTGCGCGCGAGTCCGTGCGAAGGATCGTTGCCGAGGCCCGGATAGCGCACGCCGACCGTCGCCTTGTGCACGGCGAGGCGCTTTGCGATCGCGAGCGCATTGTCGCATTGGCGGGAAAAGCGCAGCTCGAGCGTTTCGAGGCCGCGATGCACGAGCCAGGCTTCGAACGGGCCGGGGATCGCCCCGCCGAATTTGCGCCAGTCGCTGATTGCGGCGAGTAACTTTTCGTCGCGCGACGCCACATGGCCGAACAGCACGTCCGCATGGCCCGCGGGCGCTTTGGTGTCGGCCGCGACCACGAGGTCGGCGCCGAGATCAAGCGGGCGCTGGCCGAGCGGCGTGAGCGTGGTGTTGTCCACGCACACGATGGCGCCCGCCGCGTGTGCTTGCGCGCACGCCTCGGCGATGTCGCACACGTCGAGCCCCGGATTGGACGGGGTTTCGATCCACACGAGCCGGTAGCCCGCAAAGCCGCCTTCGAGGAAATTCGCCGTGGGGCGCGTGTCGAACGAAACGCCGAGGGGGGCGAGGAAACGTTCGCTCAAAGCGCGAATGGTGTAGTAGCCGTCGGACGGCAGCAGGATGCGGTCGCCGCCGCGCAAAGTCGAATAGAGCACGGAAGCGATCGCCGCCATGCCCGAGGGGAAGCCCACGACGGGCGCGTCCTCGAGCAGGGCCAGCGCATGCTCGACCGCATCCCAGCTCGGATTGTGGAAGCGCCCGTATTGGAAGGGTGCATCGGCGGGCAGTCCGGGCAGATGGTAGGAACTCGCAAGCACGATGGGCGGGGCGATGGGATCGCCGGGGGCGAGGTCGGCGCGCGCGTGCAGGAGTTTGGCAATGCGGATGTCGTCGGGGTCGGCCATGCGCCTTACCAGTTCGGGGCGGGGCGGATTTCGCCGACCGTCCAGCCATTGGCGTTCGCGATCTTCGGATTGGCGAGCGCTTCGACCTCCGCACGCGGCGCATCGGCAAAACCGCCGAGCCGGTCGAGAAGGCGCGCCATCGCGACTTCCGCCGCACGGCCCGCCCCGTCTTCGACCTTGAGCGCGATGCCGATGCGCTTTTCCGGGATGGCCGCCATGTAGACGCCTTCGGCGCCGGTCTTCAGCACCGCGCGGCCGCGCGCGGCCTGCAAAGCGCGCGTGCAGAAGCGCCCGGAGCCTGCGAGCATGAACGGGTTTTCGACGATGGCGCTCGCCATGCGCTTGCACGCGGCGGCACGCGCAGGCTCGAGACCGTCGGGGCTGCCCAATCGCGCCATGCCGATCGCCAGATTGCGCACCGGGATCGCGATCTGCGGCAGCGAGCAGCCGTCGAAGCCGGTGGCGGCGGCAGCCAGATCGAGCCCCAGCATCGCCTCGAAGCGCGCCACGATCTGTTTCTGCAGCGGGTGCGCAGGGTCGATATAGCCCTTGGTGGGCCACCCCATATGGCGGCACACGGCGAGCATGCCCGTGTGCTTGCCCGAGCAATTGTTGTGCAGCGCACTCGGCGCTTCGAAGGCGCGGATCAGGCCTTCGGCACTCGGCGCGTGGCTGGGCATGTGCGCGCCGCATTCGAGATCGCCCGCATCGAGGCCCATGCGGTTGAGCCAGGCCGCGACGGTTTGCGTGTGCATGGGCTCGCCGCCGTGGCTGGCGGCCGAAATCGCGATCTCGGCGCTCGAGCAGCCGAACGCGTCGGCGGCACCGCTTTCGACGAGGCCCAGCGACTGGATCGGCTTGATCGCCGAGCGCGGGAACACGGGCAGATCGACGTCGCCGTGCGCTTCGAGGATTTCGCCGTCGGGGCTTGCGACGGCGACATGCGCGCGGTGGCGGCTTTCGACGGCCGTCCCGCGCGTGGTTTCGACGATCAAGGGTGCGTTCATGATGCGGGCGAACTTGCCTTGCCGCGCGCCAAAGGGCAAGGTCCGCCGACCATGAAGGGCTATTTCGGAATCGGCGTCGAAGGCATCTCGAAGCCCATGAATCTGGGGGCGCTCGCGCGCACGGCACACGCGTTCGACGCGGCGTTCGTGTTCACGGTCGCGGCCGCGTTCGACCGGCACCAGGCGAATCTCGCCGATACGTCCGACGCCTCGCAAAGCGTGCCGATCTACGACTGGCCGGCGATCGACGCGATGCGGCTGCCGCTGGGGTGCACGCTCGTGGGCATCGAGCTTACCGACGACGCGATCGATCTGCCGCGCTTCCGCCACCCGCGCGCGGCGGTCTACGTGCTGGGACCCGAGCGCGGTTCCCTGTCGCCCGCCATGCAGGCCTTGTGCAAATTCACGGTCAAGATCCCGACGAAATTCTGCATCAACGTGTCGCTGGCGGGCGCGCTCGTGATGTACGACCGCGCGCTTTCGATGCGCACGCACGACGCCCGCCCGATCCTGCCAGGCGGGTGAGTCGAGGCGTGGCTTGTCGGGGTGCGGTTTGCGATCCGGTGCCCGCAATCCGGCATGTGTTGACAATGCCAACACATGCCGGTAGGCTCGAAACATGGCCGAACCGACGACAACCGCCGAGGTGAATATCCATTTGCGCGCCCGTGCCGCCGATCGCGCGACCATCGACCGTGCGGCGGCGCTGGTCGGCGCAAATCGCTCGCAATTCATGCTCTCGTCGGCCCTCAAAGAGGCCAAGAACGTGCTGCTCGACCAGACGACGATCCACGCCGATGCGATAGCCTTCGGCAAAATCATGGATTGGATGGACGCAGCCCCGACGACTTCGGAAACGGCCGGCATGAAGCGGCTGCTTCGCGCCAAATCGCGTCGGTAGATTGGCGGACGCGGCGTTTCCCCTCGGCCGACCGGTCCTGTTGGCCGAAGCGCACGATGTTTCGGATTTCGATTCCGGCGAAGCGGCACTCGATGAATGGTTGCGTCGCCGCGCTTGGAGCAATCTTCAGGCGGGCGCGAGCCGCACCTACGTTGTCTGCGCGCGCGGCTCGCTGCGGGTCGTCGGCTATTTCTCGGTCAGCATGGGACAGATTCTGGCCTCGGAAACGACCGGCGCCATGCGTCGAAACATGCCGAGATTCATTCCGGCGGTGACCCTCGGACGGCTGGCGATCGATCGCGCGTGGCAGGGCAAGGGATTGGGGGGCTGGCTGCTTGCCGATGCCGTCGACCGTTCGCTTCGCGCCTCGACCGAGGTTTCGGCGCGGCTCGTGATCGTCCACGCCATTTCGGATGGGGCTGAAGCCTTCTATCGCCACCACGGCTTCACGCGACTTCCCGTCGAAACGCCCACACTTGCACTCGATCTCGTCAAATACCGAAAGATCTCCCAGGACGGGTAGACCCGTCCGGCGATCGCAGGCATACGCTATTCGTCCCGACACGCTTCAGCGGCGGGCGAGTTTCAGCAGCGGATTGAGAAGGCGCCCGAACGGGCCCGTGAGCTTGATGGGCGCGTTGGCCACATGCAGGCACAGGCAGTCCGTGGCACGGTCGGCCACGGGCGCATGGTCCACGCTCGCGTCGGCCGCGCACACGTCGCCGCGCGCGTAGCCAGCCCGCCCGTCTTCGAACGAGCCCGCCAGCACGAGCAGCAGCTCGTCGCCTTCGTGCGTGTGCTGCGGGATCGATTTGCCCGCCGCGATGCGCAGCAGGCTCAATTCGTAGGGGCTCGGCCCGCCGAGCTTCAGCGTCGCCTGCTCCACGCCGCGCACCACGCGCCGCCAGGCAAGGGATTCGATCGAGGGGCCCGTGTAGGCGCCGACGGCGGCGGGCAGCAGGTCCGAGGAAGCCGTAGCCGGCGATGCCGCGCGCAACGGTGCGGGGTTCGCGTCGATGCGCGCCAGCATGCGCGCGAACGCGTCGGGTGCCAGATCGGCGGGCGCTTGCTGCTCGAGCAACGCGCCGCCCACGGCAGCCAACCGCGCATAGGTGCGGCGCGCGGGCGCCGACAGCGCCAGATGCGCTTCGATCAGCACCGCCACCGGCTCGGGTGTTGCGCCCGCGGCGTGGTCGAGCAGCCATTCGTCCGGGATATGGGCGGGGATCTGGGGCGGGTTTGTCATGCTGTGCGTTCTCATGTGTCGCTCTCGAACATAGTGCGCAGCCGCGCCACGGCAAGCCGCAAGCGCGACTTGACGGTGCCCAGCGGCAGCCGCAGGCGCGACGCGATGTCGCCGTGCGAG
>JBILXZ010000074.1:0-10194 GCA_044378015.1 Tagaea sp. | reverse complement strand
GCCCCCGTCGAAGCGGCGCGCGATGCGGCGAACGCGGCGGCGATGGCGGAGTATCGCCGCCTGCTCTACGTCGCGATGACGCGCGCGCGCGACCGCCTTTACGTGTGCGGCTGGTCGAGCAAGCCCCCCAGCCCCGATTCCTGGTACGCAGGCATCGCGGCGGGTTTCGAGGCGCTGGCGCAGGAACATGCGGACGCAAAAGACGCGAACGCGCCGCGCGCGACGCGAACCGAAATCGACGGCCTCGCGGTGCGCGCGATCGCCACGCCGCAAACGGGCGCGGTCAAAGCCAGGCAGGCCGCCGTCGTTGCCGACGCCGCGGCACCGCTTCCCGCATGGGCGCAGACGCGCCAATCGCCGCGCGAGCCGCAGCCGCCGCGCCCGCTCGTTCCTTCGCAGCCGCAGACCGCGCCGCGCGTGGCACGCCCGCTGGCGGCGAAAAACCGCGACGCGTTTTTGCGCGGCAGGCTCGTCCACCGGCTGCTGCAGAGCCTGCCCGATCTCGCACCCCCGGCGCGCGAAGCCGCCGCGCGCCGCCTGCTCGCCCGCAGCGCCTACGGGCTCGGAGCGGGCGAGATCGACGAGATCGCGGCCGAGACGTTGCGCGTGCTGGCCGACCCGGCCTTCGCGGCGGCGTTCGCGCCCGGCAGCCTCGCCGAAGCGCCGATCGTGGCGCGCATCGGCAGCCCCGAGTCGGGCTGGCGCGCCTTGGCCGGGCGCATCGACCGGCTCGCGATCGCGGCCGACCGCGTGCTGGTCGTCGACTTCAAGACCAATCGCCCGCCGCCTGCGGAGGCCGCCGCCGTCGATCCCGTCTATCTTGCCCAGCTCGCCGCCTATCGTGCGGCCTTGCGGCCGCTCTTTCCGGGACGCGCGATCGCGTGCGCGCTGCTGTGGACCTACGCGCCGCGCTTGATGGCCATCGACGATGCGCTGCTCGACCGCCACGCGCCGCTCGCGTGACTGCGGCAAACCGCTGGAATGCTTCGCAAAAAGAATGCCGTGCCAGACGCGGCTTGACCCGGCCTTCGCGGCTTCCTACGTTTCAGCCCAGTCGAATCGAGAGGAAGCCCCCATGAGCGCCACCACGACCAAAGTGACCGATGCCAGTTTCCAAGCCGACGTGCTGCAGTCCGGCACGCCGGTGCTCGTGGATTTCTGGGCCGAATGGTGCGGGCCGTGCAAGCAGATCGCCCCTGCCCTCGACGAACTCGCCAAGGAAATGGGCGACAAGCTGACGGTCGCCAAGATCAATATCGACGAAAACCCGATGACGCCGTCCAAATACGGCGTGCGCGGCATCCCGACCTTGATGCTGTTCAAAGGCGGCGAAGTGGCCGCCACGAAAATCGGCTCGCTGCCCAAGAGCAAGCTCTACGAATGGGTGCAAGCCAACGTGTGAAGCGCCGCCCGCACGGTCGATGCGCGAAAGCCCCGCCCCATGTGGCGGGGTTTTTTGTTTCCGCACGACGAATTTAGAGATGCATCTGCGGCAAGACCCATACTAGGTTTAAAGCGTCCGATGCCCGCCCCCGAAGCCCGCGCCCGCCAAGTCATCGACGCCCAACTCGCCAAAGCGGGCTGGGTGGTGCAGGACCATGCGGATTTCGACAAGGGGGCGGGCCTCGGCGTCGCCGTCCGCGAATACCCGCTGCCGGGCGGCCCGGCCGACTATCTGCTGTTCGTGGACGGCAAGGCGGCCGGAATCGTCGAGGCCAAAAAGACCGGCACCACCCTTTCGGGCGTCGCCGAACAGGCCGAGGAATACGCAGCCGCCCTGCCCGCCGCGATGGCCAAATGGGCCGATCCGCTGCCCTTCCTCTACGAGAGCACGGGCATCGAAACCCTGTTCCGCGACGAGCGCGACCCCAAACCGCGCTCGCGCGACATCTTCCATTTCCACCGCCCCGAAACCTTGCTGGGCTGGCTCAAACAGCCCGACACGCTGCGCGCCCGCTTGCGCAACCTGCCGAAGCTCGATCCCGCCCAATTGCGCAATTGCCAGATCGACGCGATCGCGGGCCTCGAAAAGTCGCTCGCCCGCGACGATCCGCGCGCCCTGGTGCAGATGGCGACGGGGGCGGGCAAGACCGTGACCGCCTGTGCCGCCATCTACCGCATGGTCAAATTCGGCGGGGCCAAGCGCGTGCTGTTCCTGGTCGATCGCAAGAATCTCGGCGAACAGGCGCAAGGGGCGTTGCGCGACTATCGCCCGCCCGACGACGGCCGCCCGCTGGGGGCGCTCTACAATATCCAGCTCCTCAAATCGAACCGCATCGACGCCGACGCCAAGATCGTGATCACCACGATCCAGCGCCTGTTCTCGATCCTGCGCGGCGAGGCCGAGTACGACGACACGGCCGAAGAACTCTCCGGCTTCGAGGGGGCCGCCGACGCAGCCCCCCAAACGGTCGCCTACAACCCCGCCGTCCCCATCGAGGAATTCGACATCGCCTTCATCGACGAATGCCACCGCTCGATCTACAATTTGTGGCGCCAAGTACTCGAATATTTCGATGCGCATTTGATCGGCCTCACGGCCACGCCGTCCAAACACACGCTCGGTTTCTTCAAGAACAATCTCGTGGCCGAATATCCGTTCGAACGCTCGGTCGTGGACGGCGTGAATGTCGGCTTCGAGATCTACCGCATCAAAACCCAAGTCGGCGAAAAAGGCGGGCGCGTGGAAGCGGGCTACCAGGTCGGCATGCGCGACCGGCGCACGCGCCACCTGCGCTGGGAAACGCTGGACGCCGATCTTGTGTACCAGCCCAAAGACCTCGACCGCGCGGTGACGGTGCCCGACCAAATCCGCACGGTGTTCAAACATTATCGCGACGCGCTGAAGACGACGTTGTTCCCGGACCGCACCTGGGTCCCGAAGACGCTGATCTTCGCCAAGGACGACGCGCACGCCGAAGAAATTGTCCGCATCGCGCGCGAAGTGTTCGCCGAGGGCGACGATTTCGCCAAGAAGATCACCTACCGCACGACGGGCGAAAGCGCCAAAGACCTGCTGCAGCGCTTCCGCAACGACCCCTTCCCGCGCATCGTCGCCACGGTCGATATGATCGCGACGGGCACGGACGTGAAGCCCATCGAAGTGGTGATGTTCCTGCGCGACGTCAAATCCTCGCTCTATTACGAGCAGATGAAGGGCCGCGGTGCGCGCAGCATCACGCCCGACGAGCTGCAAAAGGTGACACCCGACGCCAAGGCCAAAACCGGCTTCGTGCTGATCGACGCGATCGGCGTCACCGAAAGCCTCAAGGCCGATACCCAGCCGATGGAACGGCTCGACGAAAAGAAGGTGCCGTTCAAGAAGCTCATCGAGCGCATCGCGGCCGGCTGGACCGACGACGACGCCTATTCGAGCCTGTCCGCCCGCTTGGCAAAGCTCGACCGCGCGGTCGGGCCCGAAGCGCGCGAAGCCGTGGCCGCAATCGCCAAAGGTTCCGACATCGCCGACCTCGCCGCCGCCCTCTACGACGCGGTCGATGAGGACCGGGTGGCGGCCGAAGCGGTGGCCCAATTCGGCGCCGGGGCCAGCGACGACCCCAAAAAGATCGAACAGGCGCGCGAAGCGCTAAAGACGCGCGCTGCCAAACCGTTCGAGAACCCGGCATTGCGCCGCGTGCTGACCGATCTCAAAGCGAAGGCCGACATGGTCATCGACCAAACGACGATCGATGCGGTCGTCGATGCGGGCTACGATTTCGAGCGCGCCAAAAAGATGATCGCCGACTTCAAGAGCTTCCTTGAAGCCAACCGGGACGCGTTGGCGGCCCTCAAGATCATCTACGGCAAACGCTACGCCACGCGCCCCCTCACCTACGCCGCGATCCGCGAATTGGCCGACGCACTCGAACGCCCGCCCGTGCACCTGACTACGCCGATGCTGTGGCAGGCTTATGCCAATCTCGAGCGCGACAAAGTGCGCCGCGTGACCGATCCGGGCCGCTTGCTCACCAATATCGTGGCCCTCGTGCGCTACGCGATCGGCCAGGACGAGACGCTCGAAGAATTCGATGTTTCGGTCACCCAGCGCTATAACCTATGGCTTGGGCGCCAGATCAAGGCGGGCAAGAATTTCTCGGCTGTCCAACGCGCCTGGCTCGATGCGATCAAGGACCATATCGCCGCGAATGTCGCGATCGACAAAAGCGACTTGCTCGACAACCCGGTCTTCGCCGACAAAGGCGGCCTCGTCGCCTATCGCAGCGCCTTCGGCGCTGCGGCGGACGAAATACTCAAAGACATGAACGGAGCGTTGGTGGCGTGACGACGAAACTTCCGACGGGGTGGGTGGAGACGACCATTGACGACGTTTGCTTGCCGATCCTGAAAACTGATCCCGCTCGCTCCAGATCTGGATCATTCAAGTATATCGACATCGGCTCGATCAACTCCGCCACGCTTGCCGTCGAAACGCCTCAGTCAGTTTCTGCAAAAAATGCTCCGTCGCGGGCACGGCAAATTGTAGCAGCCAAAGACATTCTGTTCTCGACTGTACGCCCCTATCTGCGCGGAATTGCTGCTGTCCCCGATGAACTTGATGGAGAAATTGCTTCTACGGGCTTCTCCGTCTTGCGCACCTCAAACGCAGTCAATCCCTCCTTTCTCTTCTACTGGGTAACATCGAACAACTTCATAAATCGCCTTCTACCGCTTCAGCGCGGATCAAGTTACCCGGCAGTGAGAGACGAAGACGTACGCGGCATGCAGATTTCTGTTCCGCCGCTTCGCGAACAAGCCCGAATCGTCGCAGCAATCGACGAACTCTTTGTGCGGCTGGATGCTGCTGATTTAGATCTTCAAAGCAGTACTGCCCGAGCATCGAGATTTTTAGAATCGGTCTTGTTTGAAGAGTTTGGGCTTCAAAATTTTTCAGCTGGTCAGAGCGAAACGGGGTCGGCGTTAAGCGACATCTTCAAAATCGGCACGGGTGCCACACCGCTGCGGAGCGAGTCCAGGTATTATGACTCGGGAACTATCCCGTGGATCACCAGCAGTTCGGTGAATTCTTCGACGATCGAGTCGGCCGATCAATACATCACCGAGGCCGCTATCAAGGAAACGAACTGCAAAGTGTTTCCCCCAGGAACTTTGATTGTGGCGATGTATGGCGAAGGGAAAACACGCGGTAAAGTTTCCCGTCTCGCAATTCCTGCAGCAACTAACCAAGCGTGCGCCGCTCTAGTCCCAGAAATCGACGATCCGCTCAAAATCGAGTATTGCCTGCGTTTTCTGGAGGCGGGTTACGAAGCCATGCGCCGAGTCGCATCGGGCGGAGTGCAGCCAAATCTCAATCTGGGCTTCTTCAAAGGATTGCGGATCAAGTTCCCGGCTCGAAACCACATCAAAGGCTTTCTCGAAAATGCGGAAGAGGCGGAACGCACGCGAGATCTGGCGCTTGAACTTTTGATGGCCGCGCAAGAACGATCTTCGTCCCTTCGCCAATCCATCCTCGCCGCCGCCTACCGGGGCGAACTAGTGCCGCAGGACCCAGAAGACGAACCCGCTTCCGTGCTGCTCGACCGCATCCGCGCCCAGCGTGCGGCGACTGCCGCAGCGCCCACAGCCCGCAAAACCGGGCCGACCGCATCGGCCAAAAGGAAACGCGCATGAATGCCTCCACGTTGGTCGCCAAGGTCTGGAACTACGCGCATGTGCTGCGCGACGACGGGGTCGGCTATGGCGACTATGTCGAGCAGATCACCTGCCTGCTGTTCCTCAAAATGGACCAAGAAAATGCCGAGTTGCGCGGGGCGCCCTCGTCCATTCCGGCGGCGTGGCGCTGGGACAAGCTTGTGGATCTCGACGGCGCCAAGTTGGAGGCGCACTACGCCAAGACGCTCGAAGCTTTGGGCCGCGAAAAGGGGCTGCTCGGTCTCATCTTCCGCAAGGCCACCAACAAGATCCAGGATCCGGCCAAATTGAAACGCGTGGTGTCGCTGATCGACGGCGAAACCTGGGCGGGGCTTTCCATCGACGTCAAAGGCGGCATCTATGAAGGGCTGTTGGAGCGCAACGCGGCCGAGGTCAAAAGCGGGGCGGGCCAGTATTTCACACCGCGCCCGCTGATTCAGGCCATCGTCGAATGTCTCGATCCGACCTTGGGCGAGACGGTGCACGACCCGGCCTGCGGCACGGGTGGGTTTCTGCTGGCTGCTTACGATCATATTCGCCATGTCGAAACCAAGGACAAAGGCTTCGACACGCGCAAGGCCAACCACCTGCGCTTCGAAACCGTGTCGGGCGTCGATATCGTGGACGGCGTGGTGCGGCTGTGCGCCATGAATCTGCATCTGCACGGGATCGGCGGCGAGCCGCCGCCGGTCGAAGCGCGCGATGCTTTGGCGCGCAACACAGGTGCAGCCTACGACGTGATTTTGACGAACCCGCCCTTCGGCAAGAAATCGAGCTACACGGTGATCGGCGAAGACGGCGAAATCGGGCGCGAAGGCATCGACTATGCGCGCACCGACTTTGCGGCGACCACCAGCAACAAGCAGCTCAATTTCCTGCAGCACATCATGTCGTCGATGAAAGTGACAGGGCGCGCGGCCGTCGTTTTGCCTGACAATGTGCTGTTCGAAGGCGGAGCCGGCGAAACGATCCGCCGCAGTCTTCTGACGAAGTTCGATTTCCACACGCTTTTGCGCCTGCCGACCGGCATTTGGTATTCGCCCGGCGTTAAAGCCAATGTGCTGTTTTTCGACGCCAAGCCCGCATCTAAGACGGCGCAGACCAAGGAATTGTGGATCTACGATTTCCGCACCAACCAACATTTCACGCTGAAGCAGAACATGCTGCGCCGCGACCAGCTCGACGAGTTCGTGAAATGCTACGGCGGACGCCAGCGCAAGGGCCGCAAGGAGAGCGAGCGCTTCAAGCGCTTCGCCTACGACGAACTCGTCGAACGCGACAAGCTCAATCTCGACATTTTCTGGCTGAAGGACGACAGCCTGACCGCGTCCGAAAATCTGCCGCCCCCCGACATGCTCGCCGCCGAAATCGTCGAAACGCTGGAAGCGGCCTTGGAAGAATTCCGCGCCGTCGCCGACGACCTCAAAACCCGCATGGCGGGGGCCGCCAAGCGCAAAGCTTGATGCTGGCTTAAAAACCTAGTACACTGCTCTTCGGTTTTCGTGCTGTTTGAAAAGTGAAGATCGGATCGGAAGAAAGCCTCGGCAGGGCTGCATTTCGGCGACGTCAACGAATTCGGCGCCGAGGTTACATCTCAAGGAAATCAAGCACATAAATCGGCGACCGTAGCCATTTGTCGCGTTTGGTAACCTATTCGAGCTGCGCGGCGAGCCACGTCGAGAGACGGTCGCCGTAATGCGCCCAGGTGAATTGTTCGGCGCGGGCACGGGCCGCGATACCCATGCGGGCTCGCAGATCGGTATCGCGCGCAAGCAGACGCAGCCGTTCGACGAGCGCGTCCACGTCGCGGATCGGCACCAAGAAACCTTCCACGCCGTCCTGCACCACGCTGCCGGTGTTGGGCGTGCACACGACCGGCAGGCCCGAGGCGAGCGCTTCGTAGCTCGCGAAGGCCGAGCCTTCGTGCAAGGACGGATACGCGAACGCGTCGGCCGACTGGTAGAGGCGGTGCACCTCGTGGAAAGGCACGTGCGGCACGTGGCGGAAGAAGTCGGCGTAGGGCGCGAAGGCCGCGTCGCTGCCCAGTTTCTTGCCCACGCACACGAGCTCGAGATCGGGGATCGCCGCGCGCTTGGCGGCTTCGAGCAGGTATTTGATGCCCTTGCGCTGCGTGAGGCCGCCCACGAACAGAACGCGGAATTTGCCGTCTTCTTCGCGCGGGGTCGGCGCCGGGCGAAACCGTGCGGTATCCACGCCGTAGGGAAGCACGAAGATTCGCGAAGGATCGGTGCCGTTCGCGACCATCGTGTCGGCCACGTATGTCGAGGGCACGATCACGCGGTCGGCCTCGAGCGCTTCGGTACGGCACTGCGCGATCACGCGGGACGGCGGCAGCGGCAGCGTCTCGGCGAATTCGGGCGCTAGGCGCGCTTCCTGCGCGAACAGCGCAAGGCCCGTTTCGATATGGCCGATGACTTGGTTGAGAATGCCGAGGCCGCCGCAGCGTTGGACCGCACGCTGGGCGGCGAGAGCCGAGCTGTCGTGGCCGACGACGAAAGCCGGACGTTCGTCGCACACGCGCGCGGCGAACTGCGCGTCGAACAGGTCGTTGCGCCACGCGATCGCGGCAAGCTGGGTTTCGGGCGCGAGCTTGAGGCGCGTCGTCGCGATGTAGAGAAGTTCGGCAAGCGGGCGCTGCGTCACGCTCGCCGGATCCACGCCCGCATGCGAACGGCGTTTCAGTTCGCGCTCGAGTTTGGCGCGCGAAGCTTCGGGCAGCAGGGCGGCGAGTTTGGGGACGAGGCCTGTCCCCGTCCAGAACACGCCGGTTTCGAAACCGACGTCGAAGCCGCGGCGCTGCAACGCCGCCACGAGTTGGTAGGCAAGATGGTTCGAGCCCGGATGGCCGACAAGGCCCCTTGCAGGCGAACTCATCGCCGGACCTTCGCGAGCAGCGCCGTCACCTGCGCCCAATCGTCGGGGGTGGGCTTGAACATCGCGAGCACGGGTGCCCCGATCTGGCGATTGAGCGAGCCCGCCATCGCCCCCAAGGCCGCGATGTTGGCCACGACGAGCGCCCATGCGGCCCCTTCGATGCCGAGCCACGGCAGCAGCACGAACAAGGCCGCAAGGGCGGCCGCAAGGCCGAACGCTTCGGCCCAGCCGATCGCAAGCGAGCGGTCGAAGGCGTTGAGCGCTTGGATGAACATGAGCTTGGCCGCGAAGAAGGGCAGGCCCAGCAACATGATCTGGCACAAGGTCGCACTCCGGTCGAAGGCCTGGCCGAAGATCAGCGGCACGACCCATTCGGCCAGGATGGCGAGGCCCGCGGCGCTTGCGACCGACATCGCCATCGCAAGGCGCAGATAGATGCCGAAGATGCGCAGCTTCTCCTGCGCGCCGGGGGCACCGCTGATCTTCGGAAAGGCCACGCCCGCGATCGTGTTCACGAGGATCATCGGGCCGTTGGCCACGGTCAACGCCACCACGTAGAGCCCCATGTCGTGCGAGGTGAGGAAGGTCGCCACGCCGATCTGGTCCACGCGCTGGCGCAGGCTGTTGATCACCTCGCCCAGATGCACGCGCGCGCCGTAGCCGAGCATCGCCTTGGCCACGCCGAAATCGGGGCGCCAGCCGGTCCATCCTTTCCGGTGGAGCCAGATCAGCCCGACGATTCCCGACAGCGCCGTACCCGCCACGTAGGCCATCGCGAAATGGCCGACATCGTCGAAGCCCGCCGCGAGGAACAGCCCGATGAAGGCGAGATACCCGAGGCCGACGATCGCGCGCACGACGTTCCAGCCGAACAGGTCGAGATGGCCCTGGAACATCACCGCCACGAAAAGCGAAAGCAGGTAGATCGGCACGAAGACGGCCAGATACCAGCTCTCGACCATGCGCACGGTCGCGGTTTCGCGCGCGAGCACGAGCGGCATCAGGAGATAGCCCGCGACCACGAGGATCGCCGCCATCGCGACTCCGATCCACATCGCGGTCGCGAACAGCACCTTGGGCGGGGCGAGGCGCGTGGCCGCCCGGTAGAGCAGCGCGTCCGACATCGCGAGGATGCCGAATTCCAGCAGCAGGCCCGGCCACAGCATGATTTCGGCGAGTTCCCCGCGCCCTTCGGGCAGCAGGATGCGCGCGGCAATCAGACCGGTGAGGATATTCACGATCTGAATGAGGATCGTGGTCGCGAAGGACATCGACATGTCCTTCATGGCGCGATCCTTCCGGGCAGCACGTGCGCGAGCGCGGCACGCAGGCCCGCCAAATCCTCGGCGAAACTCCAGCGCCCGACGATTTCGCGCGAGGCTTCGCCCATCCGCGCGAGCCGCGTTTCGTCGCCGAGCACCTCGGCCAAAGCGCGCGCCAGATCGGCCTCGTCGTCGGTGCGGAAAATCGCCCCGTTGCGCCCGGGATGAACGAGATCGGGGGCAGCGCCGATCTGGTCGGAGCAGATCACGGCTTTGCCCGCGCACATGACCTCGTTCACCACGAGGCCCCACGCCTCCTGGCCCGAGGGCAGCACGAAAACGTCGGCCAGATCGTAGCAGGCCGGCAATTCGTTCTGGGTCTTGAAGC
>JBILXZ010000037.1:0-38409 GCA_044378015.1 Tagaea sp. | reverse complement strand
GCCGCGAGGATGTCTCCGTCGCGCATCTCGACCGGCCGTTGGACGAGATAGAAGCGCTGGCGCTTGCACTTCGATTGTTCGTAGGCGCTGCGCGCATAGAGGTCGGCTTGCGGGTTCGCGGCCTTCAGATCAGGCCGCACATTTCGTTCGCTGAAGCGCCCCGCCAATTCGGGCGCCGTGAAGGCGCCGGGCGGCATCGCTTCGATGAGGAAGTTGTGCGGTCGGTTGGCGGGGACGATTTGGACGTCGATGCCGTTGGCACGCAGCTGCGCGGCGGTGCGGCGCAGGGCGGCCCCCAGCGGCGAACTTGGCGACGCGTCTTCGCCCGGTCTGTCCGATACCGCTATCGAAATGGCCTTCGGCCATTCGCCATTGTAGCCCCAATAGTAGAACGTGGCTGCGCTCTCTCTGATCGACGGGTCCCGATTGGAGAGATCCCTGTCCCAGCCGCGACGGCGTGCTTCGAAATGCGCAAGTATTGCAGCATCCTTCTGGCTTCGCAGGTAGTCCGCCAACTCCCGATCAGCTTCGGCATCGATACGCGTCGCGCACGCACCGAGTACAGCAGCCAGCGCCAAAACCAATCCAAGATATAGTCGCCTCGCCGATCGCCGCATCGTTTCCCTCCGATCCTTTATAGACGTAGTTTACCTAGGATTGCGGCAAAAATCTGTTCGATCACGAAAGGCCGACTAAAGCTTCGGCAGCCATTCGTCGGTGCGGCCGAGCCAGTAATACGCCGTGAGGCCGACCAGTTCCGAGAGCGCGCTCGCGATGATCGGTAGGCTCGCATCGAAGCTGCGCGGCAGCGACCAATCGTCGGCATCTTGCGGCACCGTGCGGTAGCCGACCGGGTAGGGGATCACGGCCCAACCTGCCTTGCGAAAACAGCCCAATGCCCGCGGCATGTGGAAGGCGGAGGTCACGAGCAGCCAGGTCTCGCCTTGCTTGGGCTCGGCAAGTTCGAAGCTGTTGCGCGCGTTTTCGAACGTGTTGCGCGAGCGCTCTTCGAATTCGACGCGCGCCGGATCGAGCCCCAAAGCGGGCATCAGAATACGCGCACCGGCGGCATCCGTTGTGCTCGGATCGAGCGGGTTGCCCGAACCGCCCGAATAGACGATGCGCATCTCAGGATAGCGGCGTGCGAGATCGGCCGCCGCAACCTGGCGCATGGGTGCGCCCCCCGGCGACAGCGGGCGGAGCTGCAGCATCGTGTTGCTGGCATCGCCGCCGAGCACGACGATGCCGTCGATGTGGGCGGGCAGGGCGGCGGGTGCGGGAATGCGCTCTTCGAGCCAAACGCTGAGGCTTTCGCCGATCGGCACGGTGCCTGTCACGAATTGGATCGCAAGTATGCCCGTCAGAAGTGCGCGCCCGATCCCCCGCCATCTTGTCCACAACAGTGCGATGCCCAAGACGAGGCCGATATAAAGCGGCTGCCGCAAATCGATCGCCAAGCCGACGAGTTTCGACAGCCAAAACAGAAGTGTCTGCATCTCCATGGCGGCGCCATGTGGCCTTGCGCCCGCGATTCCGTCAAGCAACTGCTGCAGACGCGGACATCTGCTTATAATTTGGGCGACACTGCCGCTCTGGCGTTGCGCAACCGGCCCTGCGACCATGGCACGGCAGTTGCTCCGGCGCTGTCGTGGGTCGGCTGACGCAAATCGCAACGCCGGACAAACAATTTCAAGCGAGGGGAGAACGAGCATGGATTTCGATAAATTGTCGCGTCGCACGGTTCTTAAATCGGCAGCCGCAACCGGGCTGGTGACGGCGCTTGGCGCCCGCGCAGCCCAGGCCCAAGCCCCGCTCGTTGTCGGCGCCATCTATGTCGGCCCGCGCGACGATTTCGGCTACAACCAGGCGCACGCGCTCGGGATCGCGGAGCTCAAGAAAGTGCGCGGCGTCAAGGTTGTCGAAGAAGAGAACGTGCCCGAGACGATCGCCGTTCAGAAGACAATGGAGTCGATGATCCAGCTCGACGGCGCCAAGCTCATCGTCGCGACGTCGTTCGGCTATTTCGATCCGCACATGCTGGTGATGGCCGCCAAATTCCCGCAGGTCGAGTTCCGCCACGCGGTCGGGTTGTGGGACGAGAAGAAGCACCCGAAGAATGCCGGTTCCTATTTCGGCTATCTCGACCAAGCGCACTACGTGAACGGCGTCGCCGCCGGTCTCGTCACCAAGACCAAGAAGATCGGTTTCATAGCGGCCAAGCCCATCCCGTCGCTTCTGCGCAACATCAACGCCGTGCTGGTGGGGGCGCGCAAGAACGCGCCCGACGCGACCGTCAACGTGATCTTCACGGGCGACTGGTCGTTGCCGGTGCGCGAAGCCGAAGCCACCAACGCGCTGATCGATGCGGGCTGCGACGTCATCACCTGCCACGTCGACAGTCCCAAGGTCGTCGTGCAGACGGCCGAGCGGCGCGGCGCCATGGTGCTGGGCCACAATGCGAGCCAGGCGTCGCTCGCCCCGCGCGGTTTCGTCACCGGCGCCGAGTACAAGTGGGAGACCATCTACCAGGGCTTCGCTGGCAACCTTGCCAAGGGCGAGAAGCTGCCCAACTGGGTGCGCGGCGGCTACGATCTCGACTATGTCCGCAACACGGCGTACGGGGCGGCGGCGACCGAGCCCGCGCGCAAGGCGGCCGATGCCGCGATCGCCGACATGAAGGCGGGCAAGCCGATTTTCGTGGGTCCCTTCAAGGACAACAAGGGCACCGTCGTCGGTACGAAGACCTACGACAACTACGCGCCCGAACTCGAGGGCATGAACTATCTGATCGAAGGCGTGGTCGGCTCGACGAGCTGACGGAAGCTCTCGTGGACGCAAGCAAGGCCTTGTCGCCCGCGCCGGGGGAACTCGTTTCCGCCGGTGCGGGCGCGCGCCTTCGCCAAGCGGCCGAATACATCGCGATCCCGCTTTTCGCGCTGGCCGTCTCGGCCATTCTGTTTTCGCTGTTTCTGCTCGCCCTCGGCCATTCGCCGGGCGAGTTCTTCTCGCTCCTGTGGCGCGGCGGTTTCGGCACGGCATTTTCGTGGCGCAACACGCTGCAGCGCGCAGCCCCCTTGGTGCTGACGGCGTTGGCCGTCGCGATCCCCGCGCGCATCGGCCTCACCATCATCGGCGGCGAGGGCGCGGTCGTGCTGGGCGGTCTTGCCGCCGCCGCGATCGCCATTCCGTTGGCCGGCATGGTGCCCACACTCGTGCTGCTGGCCTGCATGGCGATCCTGGCGGCGTCGGTGGGGGCGGGCTGGATCGGCCTTGCCGGCTATCTGCGCCACTCGCGCAATGTGAACGAAACCATCTCGAGCCTGCTTTTGGCCTATGTCGCGATCGCGATCATGAATTTCACCGTCGAGGGGCCGTTGCGCGATCCAGGCTCGCTGAACAAACCTTCGACCCCGCCCATCGGGCGCGCGAACATGCTCGAACCTGTTCCGGGCCTCGAGGTGCCGTGGGCGCTGGCTGCGGGCATTGCGATCGCCGTTGCGCTTCACGTTCTTATGTCGCGCACGACGTTCGGCTTTGCCGCACGCGTGACCGGCGGCAATCCGCGCGCGGCCCGTGCCCAAGGCTTGCCGGTCGGCCGGTTGATCGTGCTGTGCACGGCGATAGCCGGGGCCTGCGCCGGTTTGGCGGGCTTTTTCGAGGTTGCGGGCATCCACGGCAACGCGAACGCGGCTTTGGCTGCGGGCTACGGCTATACCGGCATCCTCGTGGCGTTTCTGGCGCGCCACAATCCGATCGCGGTCGTGCCTGTGGCGATCCTGTTCGGCGGCATCGCGGCGGCGGGTGGCCTCATCCAGCGCCGCATGGGCTTGCCCGATGCCACCGTGCTGCTGCTGCAGGCGACCGTGTTCGTGGTGCTGCTCGCAAGCGAAACGCTCTACGGCCGCTTGCGCTTCTTCAAGGCGGGGACGCGCGCATGAGCGATGCGGCAACCCTAGCGACCGTGCTCTTCGCGATGGTCGGCGGCGCGATCCGCGTATCGACGCCGTTCCTGTTCGTATCGTTGGGCGAATGCGTGACCGAAAAGGCGGGGCGCATCAATCTCGGCCTCGAAGGCACGCTCGTGCTGGGCGCCATGGCGGCCTACATGGTCGCCTACGAGACCGGCGATCCGTGGCTCGGCGTGCTTGCGGCGGGCTGTGCGGGCCTTGTGCTCGGCGTCATGCACGCAACCTTGTGCAGCCTGCCGCGCGTCAACGACGTGGCGATCGGCATCGCGTTGATGAGTTTCGGCACCGGACTCGCCTTTTTCTTCGGCAAACCCTACATCCAGCCGCAAGCCCCGCGCCTGCCGTCGGTCGAACTCGGCGGCTGGATCGGCAATGCCCAGTTGGCGGAGGCTTTGACGGTCAATCCGCTGTTCTTCATCGGCGTCGCGCTGGCGTTTTTCCTGCGCTGGGCTTTCGACAATACGCGCTACGGGCTGCTGCTGCGCATGGCGGGCGATTCGGTTCCGGCCTCGCGCGCCATGGGCGTGTCGGTCGACGGCGTGCGGCTGGCGGCGACGGCCGCGGGCGGGTTTCTCTCGAGCGTCGGCGGCGCCTTCCTGTCGCTCTACTATCCGGGCAGCTGGAACGAAGCGCTGTCCTCCGGCCAGGGCTTGATGGCGGTGGCGCTCGTGATCTTCGCGCGCTGGGATCCGCGACGCTGCTTCTATGCGGCCATGCTGTTCGGCGCGGCGGGGGCGCTGGGGCCTGCGCTGCAGTCGGTCGGCATCGTGAAAGGCTACTATTTCTTCAACGCCGCGCCCTACATCCTCACTTTGCTGATCATGATCGGCGCGGGCCGCGACGGCAAAGCCGCGCGCGCCATGCCGGGCGAATTGGGAGTCCAGCGATGAGTGCCGCTTTGCGCCATATCGTGTCGCGCCCCTATCCGTGGCCCTTCGACGGCCGGCTCGAACGCGCCAACACGGCGCTGATCGTCATCGACATGCAGATCGATTTCTGCGGTCCCGGCGGCTATGTCGACGCGATGGGCTACGACATTTCGCTGACGCGCGCGCCCATCGAACCGATCCGCGAGGTGCTTGCGGCGTTCCGCCAGCGCGGCATGCCGGTGCTGCACACGCGCGAAGGCCATCGCCCCGATCTGGCCGACCTGCCCGCGAATAAACGCTGGCGTTCGCAGCGCATCGGCGCGGGCATCGGCGATCCGGGGCCCTGCGGACGCGTGCTCGTGCGCGGCGAACCGGGCTGGGAGATAATCCCGGAACTGGCACCCTTGCCCGGCGAAACGGTGATTGACAAGCCCGGCAAGGGCTCGTTCTGCGCGACCGATCTCGACCTCGTTCTGCGCCAACGCGGCATTCGCAACATCGCGCTCGCGGGCATCACGACCGACGTTTGCGTGCACACGACAATGCGCGAAGCCAACGACCGCGGCTACGAGTGCGTGCTGCTCGCCGATTGCTGCGGCGCGACGGACGCTGGCAACCATGCGGCCGCGCTCAAGATGGTCGAGATGCAAAGCGGGGTGTTCGGCGCGGTTGCCGACAGCCGGGCGCTCGTCGCCGGGCTGCCGCCATGAGCGGCGCGATCGGACTTGCCACCGTCGGCATGACCAAGATCTTCGGCGACTTCACGGCCCTCGAAGACGTGTCGATCGACGTGCGCGCGGGCGATTTCCATGCGCTGCTCGGCGAGAACGGGGCCGGCAAATCGACGCTCGTCAAATGCATGATGGGCTTCCAGCCGCCGACCCGCGGCCAAGTGCTGCTAGACGGCAAGCCGGTCGCCATCGCCGATCCGCGTGCCGCGCGCGATCTCGGCATCGGCATGGTCTACCAGCATTTCACGCTGGTTCCGTCGTTCACGGCCGCCGAAAATCTGGTGGCGGCGCGCGGTCAGGTCCCCGCCGTGGTCGACTGGGCCAAGGAGCGGAAAAACCTCGAGAGGTTCCTCGAGACCACGCCTTTTCGCGTACCGCTCGACCGGCCGGTGCGCGAGCTTGCGGCCGGCGAGAAGCAGAAGCTCGAGATCCTGAAGCTGCTCTATCTCGACCAGCGCTTCCTCATTCTCGACGAGCCGACATCCGTTCTAACGCCCGGCGAAGCGGACGAGATCCTGGGGCTGCTGCGCGGCATGTCCGATGCGGGGCTCGTCAGCGTGCTGATGATCACGCACAAATTCCGCGAAGTGAACGCGTTCGCGCGGAACCTGTCGGTACTGCGGCGGGGCCGTCTTGTCGGGGCAGGGGCCGTCGGGAAGGTTTCGACCGCCGAGATGACGCGGATGATGGTCGGCGACGCAGTGCCCCGCCCGCGTGCGGCGCGCGCGCCGCAACGTCCGGCAGCCGACGCGCCGCGCGCGCTCGAAGTGGTCGCGCTCTACGCGTCCGACGACGCCGGCACGCCGCGCGTGCGCGAACTCGATTTGCATGTCGCGCCGGGCGAAGTTCTGGGAATTGCCGGCGTGTCGGGCAACGGCCAAAGCGAATTCATCGAAGCATTGACCGGCCAGCGCCCGATCGACGACGGGCGCGTATTCGTGGCCGGCCAGCCCTTCGCGCCGACCCGTGCGGATTTCGCGCGCTTCAAAGTGTTCGGTTTGCCCGAGGAGCCGTTGCGCAACGCGGCCGTGCCGCGCATGTCGGTGGCCGAGAACATGGCGCTGCGCAGTTTCGACCGGGCCCCCATCGCGGGCGTGTTCGGCTGGCTGCGGCCCTCGACAATGCGCGCGCGCGCGCGCGATCTCGTGGCGCGATACCGTGTCAAGACGACGTCGATCGACGCGGCCATCGAAACCCTGTCGGGCGGCAACGTGCAGCGCGCGATCCTGGCGCGCGAATTGTCGGAGACCGTCGATCTGCTGATCGTCGTCAATCCGTGTTTCGGCCTCGATTTCTCGTCCGCCGCCGAGATCCGCAACCAGATCCTCGAAGCGCGCAACAACGGCACTGCCGTGCTGCTCGTCTCCGAAGATCTCGACGAAATCCTCGAACTCGCCGACCGCGTGGCCGTGATGAGCCAGGGGCATATCGCGATGACCGCGCCCGTCGGCGAAACCGACCGCAACGCGATCGGCCGCGCCATGGCGGGGCATTGAAGCCCATGGCCGTCGCGATCGCAGCGCAGCCCTACGCGTTCGCGCTCGACGAAGCGGCGGTGGCGCTCGTGGTCATCGACATGCAGCGCGATTTCGTCGAACCCGGCGGTTTCGGCGCTTCGCTCGGCAACGACGTGTCGCGGCTCGAAGCGATCGTGCCGACGGTCGCGCGCCTGCTGGCGCTCGCGCGCCGGCGGGGCTGGCGCGTGATCCACACGCGCGAAAGCCACCGCGCCGATTTGTCGGACTGTCCGCCCGCAAAGCGCCTACGCGGCAACGCGTCGTTGCGCATCGGCGACACGGGGCCCATGGGCCGCATCCTGGTCCGAGGCGAGCCCGGCAATGCAATCCTCGATGCGGTCGCCCCGATTGCGGGGGAGACGGCGGTCGACAAGCCCGGCAAGGGGATGTTCTACGCAACCGAAATCGCCGAGATCCTCGCAAGTTGGGGCACCAAACAGTTGGTTTTCGCGGGCGTCACGACAGAAGTGTGCGTGCAGACCTCGATGCGCGAGGCCAACGACCGCGGCTTCGAGTGCCTGTTGGTCGAGGATGCGACGCAAAGCTATTTCGAGGAATTCAAGCAGGCGACGCTCGCCATGATCCGCGCGCAAGGCGCGATTGTCGGCTGGACAGCGCCGCTTTCGGCCCTCGAAGACGCGCTAGGCAGCTGAAACGAATAGGAAAATCGTTTGGTTGCGGTTGCGAAGGCTGCCCTATAGTTTATCTCCAACCGACTTCGGGGATAGACCATGCCTGCCAAATGGACGCCAGATAGCTGGCGTGCGCGCACCGCACGCCAAATGCCCGTATATCCCGACGCCGCCGCGCTGGCGGGCGTGGAAAAGCGTTTGGCCGGGTATCCGCCGCTGGTTTTCGCGGGCGAAGCGCGCGAACTCAAGGCCCAGCTCGCCAAGGCGGCGGAGGGCAAGGCCGTGCTGCTGCAGGGCGGCGACTGCGCCGAAAGTTTCGCCGAATTTTCGGCCAACAATATCCGCGACACGTTCAAGGTCATCCTGCAGATGACCGTCGTACTCATGTACGCGGGTGGCTTGCCGGTCGTCAAAGTGGGCCGCATGGCGGGCCAGTTCGCCAAGCCGCGCTCGTCCGACGTCGAGACGGTCGGCGACACGACCTTGCCCGCCTATCGCGGCGACATCATCAGCGGCATCGAATTCTCCAAGGAAGCGCGCACGCCCGACCCGGAGCGCATGATCCAGGTCTATTCGCAGTCGGCCGCCACGCTCAACCTGCTGCGCGCGTTCGCGCGCGGCGGCTATGCGGACCTGCATCGCGTGCACGGCTGGACGCAAGGCTTCATCGACCGCAGCCCGGCGGGCGAGCGTTTCCGCGAGCTTGCCGACCGCATCTCGGACTCGCTGCAGTTCATGTCGGCCGTCGGCGTCACGGCGGATGCTGCTCCGCAGATCCGCGAAGCCTCGTTCTTCACGAGCCACGAGGCGCTGTTGCTGCCCTTCGAAGAAGCGCTGACCCGCGTCGACAGCACGACGGGCGACTGGTACGACTGTTCGGCCCACATGGTGTGGATCGGCGACCGCACGCGCCAGCTCGACGGCGCGCACGTGGAATTCTGCCGCGGCATCAAGAATCCGATCGGCCTCAAATGCGGGCCCACGAGCGATCCCGACGAGCTCGTGCGCCTCATCGACGCGCTCAATCCCGAAAACGAAGCCGGGCGTCTCACGCTGATCGCGCGCATGGGCGACGACAAGGTGGCGGCCAAGCTGCCGCCTTTGCTGCGCCGCGTGGCGCGCGAAGGGCGCAAGGTCGTGTGGAGCTGCGATCCGATGCACGGCAACACGATCAAATCGGCCTCGGGCTACAAGACGCGGCCCTTCGAGCGCATTCTGGCCGAGCTGCGCGGTTTTTTCGACGCGTGCGGCGCCGAGAACGTGTTCGCGGGCGGCGTGCATTTCGAGATGACCGGCCAGAACGTGACCGAATGCACGGGCGGGGCCGAGGCCATCCAGGATGCGGCGCTCGGCGACCGCTACCACACGCATTGCGACCCGCGCCTCAACGGCGCTCAAGCGCTCGAGCTTGCGTTCCTGCTGGCGGAAAAGCTGCGCGCGCAGACGAGCGCCCAGACGCGGCTGCGCGCGGTCGGCGAGGACGACTGACCGTTCGGCCTCGCGAGGCAACCGTTTCCGCCGTTCGACCCGTTTACTTCGTTCGAAAGGTACCGCAATGGCCGATGGCCGCGCGTCCGACGCTTCCGCCGCTTCGTCGCTGATCCGCCGTCCGACGGCCGACGAAGTGCCTGCTCTGACCGACCATTATTTCAACCGCACGAAAGCGGCCGTTGCGCGCTTCGGCGACAAGCGCGTGACCTATGCCGTTTTCATGCGCCGTCCGGTCGTGTGCGCGCCGCGCCTTGCCATCGAATGGCTCGAGACGATCGCGGCCGCGCGCAAGACCAAGTTCGACGTCGATCTGCGCCACAAGGAAGGCGAGTGGACCGGTGCTGGCGATCCGATCATGTACGTGTCGGGCTCGCTCTACGAACTCGTCGATCTCGAGACGATCTATCTGCAGAAGCTCGGGCCCGCGTGCGTCGCGGCCTACAACGCCTACACGATGTGCGTGGATCTGCCGCGCACGGCCTTCCTCGCTATGGACGCGCGCCACTGCGCCGGATCCGAGATGGCCGAGATGATGGCCTACGCCGCATCCGTGGGCTCGGCCGCCGCCAAAGCGGAAGTCGGCGCCAAAGGTTTCGTCGGCAACGCGACCGACGCGACCGCGCATTATTTCGGCCAGGCCGGCGGTTTCGGCACGATGCCGCATGCGCTGATCGGCTATGCGGGCTCGACGCTGCGCGCTGCCGAGATGCTGCTCGATCTTTTGGGCACGCAGAACGTGACCGTGCTCGTCGACTATTACGGCCAGGAAGTGACCGACGCGCTCGCGGTCTGCCGCCGCTTTCCGGACGTTGCGGCCTCGGGCCGCCTGTCGGTGCGGCTCGACACGCACGGCGGGCGCTATGTCGAAGGGCTCGATCTCGGCAAATCCTACGCCGTTCTCGAACGCAACGCGCCGCTTAGCCTGCGCGGCTACCGCACCGAGCAGGAGCTGCGCTATCTGACCGGGACCGGCGTTTCGGCCGCGGCGATCTGGCACATGCGCGAAGCGCTCGACCGGGTGGGCTTCGCCAAGGTTCGCATCGTGGCTTCGTCCGGCTTCACACCCGCCAAGTGCAAGACCATGGCGGTCGCCAACGCCCCCATCGACACGGTGGGGACGGGTTCGTATCTGCCGGAAGTGTGGACCGAAACCTACGCGACGTCCGACATCGTCGAATACGACGGCCAGCCGTCCGTCAAGGTCGGGCGCGAGTTTTTGCTGCGCAAATGACCCTCGCCACGCGCTTCACCCAAGCTTTGGGTCTTCTCCATCCGATCGTGCAGGCGCCCATGGCGGGCGGCATGACGACGCCCGCCCTCGTGGCGGCCGTATCGAATGCGGGCGGGCTCGGCTCTTTTGCCGCCGCAACCGTCGCGCCCGAGGCGATCCGCGCGCAGGTGGCCGCGATCCGGGCCGCGACCGACAAGCCATTCGCGGTCAATCTGTTCGTCTTGCCGCCGACGCACGCCAACGAGTCCGAAGTGGCGTTCGCGAACGCGCTTTTGGCGAAGTACCGGCTCGAGGTCGGCATCGAAAGCAACGGGGCGCAGCCCGTCAAATGGGCCGAAGATTTCGAAGCGCAGTTCGAAACCGTTCTGGATCTGGCCCCGCCCGTGTTCAGCAGCACGTTCGGCGCGATCGGCGCCCGCAAGACCGCCGCCTTAAAAGCGCGCGGCGTCTACGTGGTCGGCACGGCCACCAACGTCGCGGAAGCGAAATTGCTCGCGGAGCAGGGCGTCGATGCGATCCTGGCGCAAGGCGGGGAAGCAGGCGGACATCGCGGCACGTTCCTGGGGCGCTTCGAGGATTCGCTGACCGGCACGGTCGCGCTCGTGCCGCAGATCGTCGATGCGGTGGATGTCCCCGTGGTGGCGGCAGGCGGCATCATGGACGGGCGCGGGCTTGCCGCCGTCCTTGCGTTGGGCGCTTCGGCGGCCGCTATGGGGACCGCGTTTCTGTTGGCCGAGCAGGCCGGCACGCATGCGCTCCATCGGGCCGCGATCGCGACCGCCGACGACACGAAGACCGCGGTCACGCGCGCCTTCTCGGGGCGGCCTGCGCGCGGGATCCGCAACCGCTATCTCGAGGAAATGGCGCCGCACGCGGCCGATATGCCGGCCTATCCCGTCACCAACGCGCTCACGGGCCCCTTGCGCGCCGCGGCGGCCGAGCAGGGCAAGCCCGATCTCATGTCGATGTGGGCGGGCCAAGGGGCGGCTCTTGCGCGCGGCGGCGATGCGGGCGACCTTGTGCGCAAGACGGCCGCCGCCGCCCGCGATATCGTCGAACGACTGAGGGGCAATTGATGCCGAAAATCGAAAAAGCGATCGAAGGCGCCATTTTCGGCAGCCGCTGGCTGCAGGTGCCGCTCTATCTGGGCCTCATACTCGTGCTGCTGGTGCTGTGCGCGAAGTTTTTCATGGTGCTGGCCAAACTCGTTCTCGGCCTAGGCTCGATGGAAGAGGCCAAGATCGTGCTGATGGTGCTCGAGCTGGTCGACGTCGTGATGGTCGCCAATCTCATCGTAATGGTCGTGATTTCGGGCTACGAGAATTTCGTCAGTCGGCTCGACATCGAGGGACAGGGCGAAAAACTCTCCTGGTTCGGCAAGCTCGACGCGGGCTCGCTGAAGATCAAGCTCGCCTCCTCGATCGTGGCGATCTCCTCGATCCATCTGCTGAAGGCGTTTCTCGACGCCGCCGAAATCGCGAACGACAAGCTGGTGATGCTGGTCGTGATCCACATGACCTTCATCGTTTCGGCGCTGATGCTGGCCTATCTCGACAACATGCTCGGACACAAGACCGCAGGCGGCGGCTGAACGATGGCGACAAGCTTCGTCCTGGCGCTTGCGCAGGTCAATCCGCGCGTCGGCGACATTGCCGCCAATCTCGCGCTCGTGCGCGCGGCGCGCGCGCAGGCGGCGGCGGCGCGCGCCGATCTTCTGCTGCTGCCGGAGCTCGTGCTCTCGGGATATCCGCCCGAGGATCTTGTGCTGAAGCCGGCTTTTCTTGCGGAGTGCCGCGAAGCGCTCGAAGCGCTCGCCGCCGACACCGCCGACGGCGGTCCGGGCCTCGTGGTCGGCGCGCCGTGGCTCGAAGGCGGCAAACGCTACAATGCGGTCTGCGTGCTCGACGGCGGCAAGATCGCCACGCGGCGCTTCAAGCACCATCTGCCGAACTACGGCGTCTTCGACGAAAAGCGCGTGTTCGACGCGGGCCCGCTGCCGGGCCCCGTGAATTTCCGCGGCGTGCGCCTGGGCCTCATGGTCTGCGAAGACATGTGGTTCGCCGACGTCGCCGAGTGCCTCGTCGAAAGCGGGGCCGAGATTCTCGTGGTGCCCAACGGTTCGCCGTTCGAAACGGACAAGCTCGACCGTCGTCTGCAGCTTGCGCTTGCGCGCAGCGCCGAAACCGAACTGCCGCTCGTCTATCTCAATCAGGTGGGCGGCCAGGACGAGCTGGTTTTCGACGGCGCTTCGTTCGTGCTGAACGCCGACCGCTCGCTGCCGGTGCAGATGCCGCAATTCGCCGAAGCGGTCGTCGCCACAAGCTGGACGCGCGACGCGCGCGGCAATCTCGTCTGTGCGCCTGCGGCACAGGCAGTACCGCTTGCGCCGCTCGGCGCCATCTACGGGGCGCTGACGCTGGGCTTGCGCGACTACGTGGAGAAGAACCGCTTCAACGGCGTGATCCTCGGGCTGTCGGGCGGCATCGATTCCGCGTTGACGGCGGCTTTGGCGGTCGATGCGCTCGGGCCCGCGCGCGTGCGTGCGGTGATGATGCCCTCGCGCTACACGAGCCGGGACTCGCTCGAGGACGCGGCCGCATGCGCGGCGCTGCTCGGCGTCAAGCTCGACAATATTCCGATCGAGCCCGCCGTCGCGGCTTTCGGCGCCATGTTGGCGCCGTTTTTTGCCGGAACGCAGCCCGACATTACGGAAGAGAACCTGCAGTCGCGCGCGCGCGGCCTCACTCTGATGGCGCTGTCGAACAAGTTCGGCCACATGGTCGTCTCGACCGGCAACAAGAGCGAGATGAGTGCGGGCTACGCCACGCTCTACGGCGACATGTGCGGCGGTTTCGCCGTGCTGAAGGACGTCTACAAGACGGCCGTGTTCGCGCTCTGCCGCTGGCGCAACGAAAACCGGCTCGAGACGGCACTCGGTCCGGCGGGACCGGTCATGCCCGCGCGGGTCATCGAAAAGCCGCCGACCGCCGAACTGCGCGACGGGCAGACCGACGAGGCCTCGCTCGGGCCCTATTCCGAGCTCGACGCGATCCTCGCCGAACTCGTCGAGGGCGAGGCGGACGTCGCTGCGATCGTCGCCAAAGGCCACAGGGAAGCCGACGTGCGGCGCATCTGGCGCATGCTCGATCTTTCGGAATACAAACGCCGCCAAGCGCCGCCCGGCGTGAAGATCACCAGCCGTGCCTTCGGACGCGAGCGGCGCTATCCGATCACCAACGGCTTTCGAGGTTGACTTCCATGGTTCGCACGCGCTTCGCGCCTTCGCCCACCGGGCGGCTGCATCTCGGCAACGTGCGTGCCGCCCTGCTGAACTGGCTCTATGCGCGCCAGGCCGACGGCAAGTTTCTTCTGCGGCTCGACGACACCGACCGCGAGCGCTCGACGCCCGCGTTCGCAGCCGGCATCGAGGAAGATCTGCGCTGGCTGGGCCTGCAGTGGGACGAGTTCGCGCGCCAGTCCGACCGGCTCGCGAACTACGCGGATGCTGCCGAAAAGCTCAAGGCGAGCGGACGGCTCTATGCCTGCTACGAGACGCCCGAAGAGCTGAAGCTGCGCCGCGTCGGCCAGGTTTCGGACGGCGGCATCCAGGCCTACGACCGCGCAGCGTTGCGCCTGTCTGCCGATCAGAAAGCCGCCTTCGAGGCCGAGGGGCGCCGCCCGCATTGGCGTTTTCTGCTGAACTGGGAAGAGACCGCCTGGGACGATCTCATTCGCGGGCACTGCGCCTACCACGGCTCGAAAGTTTCCGATCCCGTGCTCGTGCGCGAGGACGGATCGCCGACCTACACGCTTGCATCGGTCGTGGACGACATCGAGCTCGGCGTGTCGCATGTCGTGCGCGGCGAAGACCATGTGACGAACACCTCGGTGCAGATCCAGATTTTCGAAGCGCTCGGCCGCGCGGGCAACGACATTGCGTTCGCGCATTTCTCGCTGATCTCGGATGGCGGCGGAAACTCCTTGTCCAAACGCCTCGGCTCGCTGTCGCTGGCCGAGCTGCGCGCCGAGGGCATCGAGCCTGTCGCGATCGCGTCGCTGGTGGCACGCCTTGGAACATCCGATCCGGTCGAGCCGCGCGCAGCACTCGGCGAACTCGTGCCGGGCTTTGCGTTCGGCAAATTCAGCCGCGCTTCGCCGAAGCTCGACCCCGAGGACATTCTGCGTCTCAACGCCAAGATCGTGCACAAGCTCGAGTTCGCCGACGTCGCCCAACGTCTGCCCGCAGGCGCCGATGCTTACTTCTGGGAATCCGTACGGCCCAATGTCGCGAAGGTGGCCGAAGCGTTCGATTGGTGGGACCTCGCGCGCAAGCCGGTGGCGCCGGTCGTCGAGGACTCGGCGTTTCTGGCGCAAGCTGCGGCCCTGCTGCCGCCCGAACCTTGGAACGAAGCGACCTGGGGCGCTTGGACCAAGGCTTTGAGCGAGGCAAGCGGGCGCAAGGGCAAGGCCTTGTTCATGCCGCTGCGCCTGGCGCTGACCGCGCGCGAACACGGGCCCGAGATGAAGGCGATGCTGCCGCTGCTTGGCCGCGAACGGACACTCGCGCGGCTCGCGGGGCAAGACTGCATGAACGCGCTTTATGTCCACAACACGATGACGCGGCGCAAGGAACAGTTCGTTCCGCTCGATCGGTCGCGCGTTCGTATGTACGTATGCGGTCCTACGGTTTACGACTACGCGCATATCGGCAACGCTCGGCCAGTGGTCGTGTTCGACACGCTTCATCGGGTGCTTAAGCGGCTTTACGACCGCGTCGAGTACGCGCGCAACATCACCGACATCGACGATAAGATCATTGCAAGGGCTGCCGAGGCGGGCCGGACCATTGACGAGATCACCGAGGAGACGACGCGCGCCTATCATGCCGATATGGCCGCGCTTGGCGCCGGACGACCAGATCACGAGCCGCGCTGCACGCGCAGCGTGCCCGAAATGGTCGCGATGATCAGCAGGCTCGTCGCCTCCGGCCACGCCTACGCGGCCGAGGGTCACGTGCTGTTCCACGTGCCAAGCTACACCGACTACGGCAAACTTTCTGGCCGGACGCGGGACGATCAGATTGTCGGCGCGCGCGTCGAAGTCGCGCCCTTCAAGCGCGATCCGGCCGATTTTGTTCTGTGGAAACCTTCGACGCAAGACCAACCCGGCTGGGACAGCCCATGGGGGCGGGGCCGTCCGGGTTGGCATATCGAATGCTCGGCGATGTCAGAGAAGTTATTCGGGCCGACTTTCGATATCCACGGCGGCGGGCAAGACCTGATCTTTCCGCACCATGAAAACGAAATGGCGCAATCCGTCTGCTCGCATGAGCGGGTACGTGATGGCGTGCAGTTCGTCAAATACTGGATGCATAATGGCTTCGTGATCGTGAACGGCGAGAAGATGTCGAAGAGCCTCGGCAACTTTTACACCGTGCGCGACTTGCTGAATCGCGGCGAACGTGGCGAAGCGATTCGCCTGTTACTGCTTAAGGCGCATTATCGCGCGCCGCTGGACTTCACCGACGACGGGCTCAAACAAGCGAAGAGCGAACTAGACCGCTGGTATAGAGCGCTTGCTTCGGTCGAAGACGCCGTCGAAGAGCCGTGTGACCATGCGTTGCCGTTTGAGCAGGGTGGCGTACTCGAAGCGCTTTTGGACGACTTGAATACGCCCATGGCGATCGCCAGCATGCACGCAATCGCTGACTATGTGTTGAATCCCACACCGCATAAGTTCGTTCCCTCTGGAGTAACGGCAAAGTTTTCTAGAGGAAACCTAAAGTACAGGCTTATGCTCAATGCACGGCTACTCGGCGTATTGAATGGCACCTCTGTTTCGTGGTTTCAGTCGATGAATTCTGACTCCGCGGGTATTGTTGAGTCGGAAATCAAGATCGCGATCGCCGCTCGGCTGGCCGCGCGCAAAGCCAAGAACTTCGCCGAGGCCGACCGCATCCGCGACGAATTGAAAGCCAAGGGCATCGTGCTGGAAGACGGACCCAAGGGTACCAGCTGGAAGCGGGACGGGTGACATGGGCGAGCGCGTCTATCTCTACGATTCGACGTTGCGCGACGGCGCGCAGACGCAAGGCGTCGATTTCGGCGTGGCCGACAAGATCGCGATCGCAAAAGCGCTCGACCGCCTCGGCATCGACTATGTCGAAGGCGGCTGGCCGGGTGCCAACCCGACCGACGACGCGTTCTTCGCGGCCCTGCCGAAGCTCGGCCACGCGCGCGTCGCCGCGTTCGGCATGACGCGCCGTACCGGGCGCTCTGCCGCCAACGATCCGGGGTTGGCGGCGGTGCTGGGTTCGGCCGCACCGGCTGCCTGCCTCGTGGGCAAGACGTGGGATTTCCACGTCGAACTCGCGCTCGGCGTGTCGAAGACCGAAAACATCGACATGATCGCCGACAGCCTGGCCGAATCGGTCAAGCGCGGCAAAGAAACGATGTTCGACGCCGAGCATTTTTTCGACGGCTACAAGGCGAACCCGAGTTTCGCGCTCGATTGCCTGAAGGCCGCCGCCGCCGCCGGCGCGCGCTGGATCGTGCTGTGCGACACCAACGGCGGCACTTTGCCGCACGAGATCGAGCGCATCGTCGGCGAAATCGCAAAGACGATACCGGGCGAACGGCTCGGCATCCATTGCCACAACGACACCGAAAACGCGGTGGCGAACTCGCTGGCGGCCGTGCGCGCGGGCGCGCGCCAGATCCAGGGCACGTTGAACGGCCTGGGCGAACGCTGCGGCAATGCCAATCTCGTGGCCCTGCTGCCGAGCCTCGTTCTCAAAATGGGCTACGACACGGGCTGCGACGCCGAACGACTAACGCATCTCACGTCCGTTTCGCGCCTGCTCGACGAACGTCTCAACCGCAGCCCGCAGCGCAACGCCGCCTATGTCGGCGAGAGCGCGTTCGCGCACAAGGGCGGGCTGCACGTGTCGGCCGTCGAGAAGGATCCCAGAACCTACGAACACGTGCCTCCCGAGGCGGTCGGCAACCGCCGCCAGGTCGTGGTCTCTGACCAGGCCGGACGCTCGAACATTCTGGCGCGTTTCAAGGATATCGGGCTCGAAATCGATCCCAAAAATCCGTCGATCGGCCGCATCATCGAAGCGATCAAGACGCGCGAGCACGAGGGCTATACCTACGACGGGGCGGACGGTTCGTTCGAATTGCTGGCGCGGCGCGAGCTGCACGGCGTGCCCGACTATTTTCGGCTGATATCGTTCCGCGTGATCTCCGAGCGGCGCTTCAACGCGCGCGGCGAGCTCGTGACGATGTCGGAAGCGACCGTGAAGCTCGACGTCGCGAGCGATCGGCGCTTGACGGTGGGCGAGGGCAAGGGACCGGTCGAAGCGCTCGACCGCGCGTTGCGCGCGGCCCTGCTGCCCTCGTACCCGGCCTTGGCCGAACTCAAGCTCGTCGACTACAAGGTGCGCATTCTTGCACCCGAGCGCGCCACGGCCGCCGTCACACGCGTGATGATCGAAAGCGCCGACGGCCATGCGCACGGGGACGTGCGGACGTGGGGGACGGTCGGCGTTTCGGAAAACGTGATCGAAGCGTCGTACGCCGCCTTGTGCGATTCGATCACCTGGAAACTCTATCGCGACGGCGCGCCGGCGCCGGCCGAGTGATGCCGACTGCGGCGCAGCCGGGCCCGGCGATCGTGCTGGTGCGCCCCCAGCTGGCCGAGAATATCGGCACGGCCGCGCGCGCCATGCTCAATTGCGGCCTGACCGATCTGCGCCTCGTGCGCCCGCGCTGCGCGTTTCCGGACGAGCGGGCGGTGCGCGCATCCTCGGGCGCCGACCGCGTGCTCGAAGCGGCCCGCCTGTTCGACAACGTCGAAGCGGCGGTGGCCGATCTCACGCGTGTCTACGCCACGTGCCCGCGCGACCGCGATATGGTGAAGCCCGTGCTGGGCCCGCAAGCCGCGATCGCCGCCGCGCGCGACGCGATCGCAGGCGGCGGGAAGGCAGGCTTCCTGTTCGGCGCCGAGCGCACGGGCCTCGAGAACGACGAGGTCACACTCGCCGACGCGATGGTGCCCTTCCCGGTCAATCCGGAATTCGACTCGCTCAATCTGGCGCAGGCGGTGCTGCTCGTCGGCTGGGAATGGGTGCGCGGCTTCGCGCCGCCCCATCCGGGCCGCGTGCGAACCGGCAAAAGCGATCCTGCGACCAAAGAGGACGTTTCGGGTTTTCTTGCGCGCCTCGAAGCCGAGCTCGACGCGTGCGGCTTCCTGCGCAACGCGAAAATGCGGCCGACGACGGTGCGGAATTTGCGCGCCTTTCTGCTGCGCGCGCGCCCGACCGCGCAGGAGATCCGCACCGCGCACGGCATGCTCACGGGCCTGGTGGAGCGTCCGCATCTGCCCGAAGGCGATAGATCGAAACGCGCTCGGCCCGGCCGCGAAGCGTGAATTCGCCGGCAAGGTCGAAATCGTCGGGCAGACCCGCGGCCGCGACGGTCGCTTCGCTCGCCAGCACAAGCGCCGTATCGGCGCCTTGCATCAGCGTATGGCCGAGTTCCTCGATGCGGTGCGCGACGTTCACCGTGTCGCCCAGGATCGTGTAGTTGAGGCGGAGCGCGCTGCCGACATTGCCGGCCACGACGAGGCCGGTATGCAGCCCCAATCGCAGCCGCACGTCGGCCTGCGGCGCCGACGCCGCGATCGCGCGTGCGGCCGCGAGCGCCGACTTTGCGTGGCTTGGCAAAGGTTCGGGTGCCCCCCAAAAAGCCATGATGCCGTCGCCCATGAACTTGTCCACCGTGCCGCCGCTCGCTTCGATCGCCGCGATGGCAAGCGCGAAATGTCTGTTGAGCAGCGCGGCGGTTTCGCCCGGCGTCATGTTCTGCGAGCGCGTCGTGAAGCCGACGATGTCGGAGAAAAGCACCGTCACCTCGCGCGTCTGCGAGGCGATGCCGGACCCGTCGCGGTCGCGCGCCAAAGCGCGCACGAGCTTGCGCGGCACGTAGGCTTCGAACCATCGTAGCGCCGCGATGAGGCGGTTGAAGGCTTCTGCCTGGTCGTCGAGTTCGCGAATGCGGCTGGCGGGAAGCGCCTGCGCGCGGTCGAAGTCGAGGTCGGCCAGTTGCGCCGCCGCCGCCGCCGAGCGCTGGGTCGGCAACGCGAGGCGCCGCGCCACGAGGAAGGAAGCGACGACCGCAAGCCCCAAGACGCCGAGCCCCGCGAACGCGGCCAACGCCAGCGAGCGCAGATTGCCCGCAATGTCGCGCGCGGGAAAATGCGCGCCCACGATCCACGGTACCTCGCCGAACTCGGTCAGGTGGCGGAACAAAAACAAATAGCGTTCGTTGCGGTATTCGATCATGTGCGAGTTTTCGCTGTCGCGCATCAAGGGGGCGTCGTTGCGCTGCGTCCACATGGCGGCAAGCACCGGATCGCCGATCTCCGCAAGGCTCGGCAGCGGATGCGTCGGCGACAGGCTCGCCAGGGCTTGCGGCAGCCTTGCGTGCGCCAGCACCGCTTCGTTGCCGTAGAGGATGAACGGCGTTCCGGCATACTCGGCCGCGGCAGAGCGCGCCACGATCGCCGCCATGTTGCCGAGCGGCACGATCGCGGCCAGCACGCCCACGAAGCGGTCGCCCTGCCAGATCGACTGGCGGCGATTGACGGCGGGGCCCGTCTGGCGCGGCAAAAACAGCAACTCGCCCCACCGCCCGCCCTTGAAGCGTCGGCCCTCCGCCACGCCTGCGACGGCGGCGGGGTCGCCGCGCACGTCGACGAAGCGCCGTTCGGGGGCCGCATCGCCGCGATCGACAATGACGGCGCGATAGTCGGCGGAAACGAAAATGAGACGCTCGATGCTGTCGGTGCCTGCAAGCGCGCCGGTCAGCAGGTCGGCGATCCGGCGTTCGCCGTAGGCCGCATCGGGCTGTGCCAGCAATTCGGCCACGAAGGCGAGTTGCGAGGCCGCCGGGTCGAGTTCGGCGCGCACGCGGTCGGCCATGCGCTCGACCAGCTGGTTGCCGTTGGCGCGGAAGAGGGCGGTTGCGGCCGAACCCGCCACGAAAAACTGGATCGCCAGTACGAGTGCGACCGCGAGCCCAACCAGCCCGACCATGGTCGAGGCCAGCACGACGGCGATCCCGTAGCGTCGCCCTTTGCCGCCAACCTGTTGCAATTCCATGGAGAACTCGTGTTTGACAGAACCGGGCGGATGACTATACTCCGCGACCTTCGGACGAAAGCCGCCTGCCTGGCAAGGCTTTGCCCCGTTCATGCGAACGGGCCATTACCGGGCGGTCGTTTGTCCTCCTTTTTTCGGCGGCGCGTTACGGGGTTGCGCCAGGCTCCACGAGGCCGCCGAGGAGAATATGAGACCATGTCGAAGCGTCAAGAGTCCAAGTACAAAATCAACCGCCGCCTCGGGGAAAACCTCTGGGGCCGCGACAAGAGCCCGGTCAACAAGCGCGAATACGGCCCCGGCCAGCACGGGCAGCGCCGCAAGAAGCCGACCGATTTCGGCACCCAGCTGCGCGCCAAGCAGAAGCTGAAGGGCTATTACGGCAACATCACCGAGCGCCAGTTCCGCAAGATCTACACCGAAGCCATCCGCAAGAAGGGCGACACGTCCGAGAACCTGATCGGTCTGCTCGAGCGCCGTCTGGATGCGGTCATCTATCGCCTCAAATTCGCGCCGACCGTGTTCGCCGCCCGCCAGCTCGTCAGCCACGGCCACGTGATGCTGAACGGCAAGCGCGCCGACATTTCGTCGATGTTCGTCAAGGAAGGCGACGAGATCAGCCTCAATCCGAAGATGCGCGAAAACGTCCAGGTGCTCGAAGGCGTGTCGAGCCAGGAACGCCAGGTTCCCGACTATCTCGAGGTCGTCGACCAGAAGGCGTTCAAAGGCAAGTTCGTGCGCACGCCGAAGCTGGCGGACGTGCCGTATCCCGTGCAGATGGAGCCCAACCTCGTGATCGAATTCTATTCGCGCTGATCCGATCGGGAATTTCGAAACGAAAAGGCCGGTCCTGCGGGACCGGTCTTTTTTCGTTCGTCCCGCCCTTTTTACGCTGCCTTTCTGCGCGAAGGCTTGGCTCTGGCGAGGCGTTCGTCCTCCTGCTGCCAGGCGCGCGCAATGCGATCGAGGCTCGCGAACACGGACGACAATTCCCGACCGCGCGCCGTCAGCGCGTAGGTTACCTGCGGGGGAATCGTCGGCGCATAGTCGCGCGAAACGATTCCGGCAGCCTCCAGCATGCGCAGCCGTTCGGTTAGCATCTTGGCCGAGACTCCCGCGACCGCTCGCTTGAGGGCGCCGAAGCGCGTCGGTCCCTCGGTTCGCAGCACCCAAAGGATATAGGTCGTCCACGGGCCCATCAGCAGCCGCAGCAGCGAATCCATCGGGCATCCCGTCGGGCTTTCGCGCCTAGCCATGGCCGTCTCCCGTTGCGAAATCTTCAAGTAGTTACCGATCAGTGCCTACTTTACATTCGTAATCGAATAGTCGATATCACTTCAGTATATAAATGTAACCTACCCTTCAGGAGAGAGCAATGGCAAAGGTTGCGATCGTCTACCACAGCGGATTCGGACACACGAAAATCCTGGCCGAAGCCGTGGCGCGCGGGGCGGCCTCGGTCGCCGGCACGCATGTCGACCTCATTCCGGTCGCCGAGGCCGAGGCGAAGATCGAAACCCTGAACGCGGCCGACGCGATCGTTTTCGGATCGCCCACCTACATGGGCAACGTCTCGGGCCCGTTCAAAAGCTGGATGGATTCGACCGGCAAGCTCTGGTACGGCCAGCAATGGAAAGACAAGATCGCGGGCGGCTTCTCGAACAGCCAAGGTCCGTCGGGCGACAAGCTCAACACGCTGACGACCATGTGGGTGTTCGCGATGCAGCACTCGATGATCTGGGTGAGCCAGGGCGTGATGGCGGGCGAGCAGGAAAACGGCGAAACGCTGAACCGCCTGTCCTCGTGGGGCGGTACGATGGCGACGTCGGCCAACGCCGAGGCGACCGCCGACAACCCGAGCAAAGCCGATCAGGCGACCGGCGCGCGCCTGGGCGCGCGCGTGGCGAATTTCGCCAAGAAGCTGAAGGGCTGATCTCGGCCCGCTAAAGGAAGGGGCAACGTTCGATGGCCGACGAACTGCCGTCTCTGTTCGTCTCGCACGGCGCCCCGACCTTGAGTCTCGAGGACGTGCCTGCGCGCGCGTTTCTGGCCGCGTTCGGGAAAACCATTCCGAGGCCGCGCGCCATTCTGATGGCGTCCGCGCATTGGGAGACGGCGGCGCCGGCTGTTTCGACTGCCGCCAAACCCGAAACGATCCACGATTTCTCTGGCTTTCCGCCCGAGCTCTATCGCTTGGGCTACAACGCGCCCGGAGCGCCCGGCTTGGCCGCGCAAGTAATGGCTTTGCTCGGCAAAGCGGGACTTGGTGCTGCGGCCGATCCGCGGCAAGGGCTCGACCATGGGGCGTGGGTGCCGCTGCGATTGATGTATCCGGCCGCCGACATTCCGGTTGCGCAGATTTCGATCCAGCCGCATTTGGGCGCGGCCCATCACATCGCGCTGGGGCGCGCCCTGGCGCCGTTGCGTCGCGAAGACGTGTTGATCGTCGGTTCGGGCGGTGCGGTGCACAATCTGCGCACGCTCAGCTACGGCCGCCACGACGCCGTCCCCGACTGGGCCCGGCAATTCGACGATTGGCTGGCGGTGCATCTCGAAACCGGCGACGAGGCGGCGCTCGGCGACTATCGCCGCCTTGCACCCAATGCCGCGCAAGCCCATCCGCGCGACGAGCATTTGATGCCGGTGTTCGTGGCTTATGGGGCAGGCGGGGCGGGGGCGCGAGGTCGCCGCGTCCATACGAGCTTCACGCACGGTTCGCTGTCGATGGCGGCATTTTCGTTCGGCTGAAACGAAAACGGCGGCCGTGTTCGGGGCCGCCGTTCGTCGTAAAGTCCGATGCTTTGGCTTACGTGAGCTTGACGTCCACGCCCTTGGTCTGAAGCATCTCGGCCAGTTCGCCGGTCTGGTACATCTCGCGCACGATGTCGCAGCCGCCGACGAATTCGCCCTTCACGTAGAGCTGCGGGATCGTCGGCCAGTTGGCGTATTCCTTGATGCCGTTGCGGATCTCGGAGTCTTCGAGAACGTTGATGCCCTTGAACTTCACGCCCATATGCGTGAGCACCTGCACGACGGCCGAGGAGAAGCCGCATTGCGGGAACACGGGCGTGCCCTTCATGTAGAGCACGACGTCGTTCGACTTGATGTCCGATTCGATGCGGTCTTTGACGCTGTCCATGGCGAGTTCCTCGGCTGCAGGGAAGGGGATCAGGCGCTGACCGGGATTTCGGTCTGCAGCGCCATGGCGTGGAGTTCGTTGCCCATGCGCCCTTTGAGGGCCGCATAGACCATCTGGTGCTGCTGCACGCGGCTCTTGCCTTTGAACAGGGCCGAGACCACGTGGCAGGAATAGTGGTCGCCGTCGCCGCGCAGGTCGTCGATGCGAACGGCCGCGTCCGGCAGGGCCGCGCGGATCAGCGTTTCGATATCGGCGGCTTCCATCGGCATCGCGAATAACCCTAGTTTTTTCCGGACATATAGCCCGGCAGCCAAGCCTCGTGCGCCGTGCGCAGTGCCTCAGTCGATATAAGAGCAGCGCCATTCAGTGTCAATGTGGGGGCCGCCGCCACTGTTCCCAGCACCAGGGTCGGCACCTTGGCCTTTTTGGCGGCGGCAAGCACGGCTTGGGGCTTGGCCGTCGTCACGAGATAGCGCGCCTGGTCCTCGCCGAACAGCATTGCGGGCGCGGGATTTTCGAGCGCCAGAGCCGCACCGCGCTTGCCGGCCAGCGCCATCTCGGCGACAGCCACCAGCAGTCCGCCGTCCGAAAGATCGTGGCAGGCATTGACGCGGCCTGCCTGGATCGATTTGCGCACGAAGTCGCCGTTGTGCTTTTCGGCCTTGAGGTCGATGGGCGGCGGCGCTCCCTCTTCGCGGCCTTCGATTTCGCGCAGATAAAGCGTGGCGCCGAGCCAACCCGCGGTTTTGCCGATCAAGATAAGCGTGTCGCCCGCGTTCTTGAAGGCAAGGTCGACGCGCTTGGCCGCATCTTTCAGAATGCCCACCCCGCCGATGGTAGGCGTGGGCAGGATCGCCTGGCCGTTGGTCTCGTTGTAGAGCGACACGTTGCCCGACACGACCGGATAGGCGAGAGCCAAGCACGCTTTGCGCATGCCTTTGATCGCACCCACGAACTGGCCCATGATCGCGGGCCTTTCGGGATTGCCGAAGTTCATGTTGTCGGTGATGGCGAGCGGGGTGGCACCCACGGCCGTGAGATTGCGCCAGGTTTCGACGACGGCTTGTGCGCCGCCGATTTCGGGATCGGCCTCGACGTAGCGCGGCGTGGAATCGACGCACATCGCGAGCGCCTTTTTGGAATTCGGAACACCGACGACGGCGGCGTCGCCGCCGGGGCGCTGCAGCGTGTGGCCGCGCACGAGATGGTCGTACTGCTCCCAGATCCAGCGCCGCGAGGCAAGATCGGGGCAGCCCATAAGCTTCAGCAGCGCCTTGCCCGGATCGCGCGCGGCGATCTTTTTCGCGTCGATCTTCTTGCGCTTGGGCGTCTTCTTCCAGGGGCGCGCATATTCGGGGCTTGCCTGCACCATGGGTGCTATCGGCATGTCGGCATCGATACGGCCGTTCTTTTTGACAACGAGCCGCCCGTTGGTCGTGAGCGTGCCGATGGCGGCGCAATCGAGCCCGTATTTGGCGAAGATCTTCTGGGCGACCTTCTGGCGGTTCGGCTTCAGGATGATGAGCATGCGCTCCTGGCTTTCGGAGAGCATCATCTCGTACGACGTCATGCCGGTTTCGCGCGCGGGAACCGCATCGAGATCGAGCTCGATGCCGAGCCCGCCTTTGCCCGCCATCTCGACCGACGACGAGGTGAGACCGGCAGCCCCCATGTCCTGGATCGCGACGATCGCGTCCGTCGCCATCAATTCGAGGCACGCTTCGATCAGCAGCTTCTCGACGAACGGGTCGCCGACCTGCACGGTCGGGCGTTTTTCGTCCGATTTGTCGTCGAACTCGGCCGACGCCATCGTCGCACCGTGGATGCCGTCGCGGCCGGTTTTCGCACCGACATAGACGACCGGGTTGCCGGCTCCTGCGGCGGCCGAATAGAAAATCTTGTCGGCCTTGGCGATGCCGACCGTCATCGCGTTGACGAGGCAGTTGCCGTTGTAGGCTTTGTGGAAATTCGTCTCGCCGCCCACGGTCGGCACGCCCACGCAATTGCCGTAGCCGCCGATGCCCGAAACGACGCCTGCCACGAGGCGCCGCGTCTTCGGGTGCGACGGCTCGCCGAAGCGCAGCGCGTTGAGATTGGCGATGGGGCGCGCACCCATCGTGAAGACGTCGCGCAAGATGCCGCCCACGCCCGTCGCCGCCCCTTGGTAGGGCTCGATATAGGACGGGTGGTTGTGGCTTTCGATCTTGAAAATGCAGGCGTCGCCGTCGCCGATGTCGATCACGCCGGCATTTTCGCCGGGCCCGCAGATCACCCATTTGGCTTTGGTCGGCAGCGTCTTCAGCCACTTTTTCGAGGATTTGTAGCTGCAATGCTCCGACCACATGACCGAGAAGATGCCGTGCTCGGTATGCGTGGGTATGCGGCCCAGAATGCGGCAGGCCAGATCGTATTCGGCCGGCGACAGGCCCATGAGGTCCTTGGGCTTCGGATAGGTCTTTTTCATTTCGCGAGCGCGTCCACGATGCCGTCGAAAAGCTTGATGCCGTCGGTCGAGCCGCCGAGTGCGCCCGCCGTCGCCGGATCGGTTGCGTTCTCGGGATGCGGCATCAGACCCAGAACGTTCTTGGCGGCGTTGAACACGCCCGCAATGTCGTTGGCCGAGCCGTTCGGATTGTCGGCATAGCGAAACGCGACTTGGCCGCGATCTTCGATGCGCTTCAGCGTGTCGGCATCGGCGAAATAATTGCCGTCGTGGTGGGCCACGGGGAAGAGCACGTCTTCGCCGGTCTCGTAGCGGTGCGTGAACAGGCTCTGGCTTGTCGCGACTTTGAGCGCCACGTCGCGGCACACGAATTTGAGCCCCGCGTTCGACAGCAGAACGCCCGGCAGCAAGCCGCTTTCGCAGAGGATCTGGAAGCCGTTGCACACGCCGAGCACGGCCGTGCCTTTTTCGGCGTGGCGCACGACCTCGCGCATGATCGGGCTGCGCGCTGCCATCGCCCCGCAGCGCAGATAGTCGCCGTGCGAAAAACCGCCCGGCAGCACGATCAAATCGAGCTTGTCGGGCAGGGAGGCTTCGCTGTGCCAGACGAGTTTGGGCTTCCTGCCAGAGGCGCGCTGCAGCGCGTCGGCAACGTCGCCTTCGCGATTGGAGCCCGGAAATACGACGACCGCCGCCTTCATCGGCAAGGCTCCCCTACTCGACGATTTCGATGCGGTAGTTTTCGATGACCGTGTTGGCGAGCAGCTTCTCGCACATCTCTTTGGCGGTCTTCTCGGCGGCGGCGCGCGAAGAAGCCGCAAGCTCGACTTCGACGTAGCGGCCGACACGCACGCCGCCAATACCGCCGAAGCCGAGGCCCGCAAGGCCCGCCGCAACCGCTTTGCCTTGCACGTCGAGCACGCCGTTTTTCAGCGTGACGTGGATCTTGGCTTTCATTGGATCGTTCCCGAACCTTTGAGATCGCGCGGGCCGCCTTCGGGCAGAATGCCCAAGCGGCGCGCCACTTCCTGGTAGGCTTCCTCGACATTGCCGAGGTCGCGGCGGAAGCGGTCCTTGTCCATCTTTTCGTTGGTCTTGAGATCCCAAAGACGGCAGCAATCGGGGCTGATCTCGTCGGCGAGAATCAGGCGCATTTCTTCGTGCTCGTTCCAGTGGCGGCCGAATTCGAGCTTGAAATCGACGAGCTTGATGCCCACGCCCAGGAACAGACCCGACAGATAGTCGTTGACGCGCAGCGCCATCGACATGATGTCGTCGAGGTCGCGCGTATCGGCCCAGCCGAAGGCGGTGATGTGCTCCTCGGAGACCATCGGATCGCCGAGTTCGTCGTTCTTGTAGTAGTACTCGACGATCGAGCGCGGCAGAACCTGGCCTTCGGCGAGCCCGAAGCGCGTCGCGAGCGACCCTGCGACGACGTTGCGCACCACGACTTCGAGCGGCACGATTTCGACCTCGCGAACGAGCTGTTCGCGCATGTTGAGGCGCCGGATGAAATGCGTCTGGATGCCCATTTCCTCGAGCCGCATCATCAGGAATTCCGAGATGCGGTTGTTGAGCACGCCCTTGCCGGTGATGATGCCTTTTTTCTTGTTGTTGAACGCGGTGGCGTCGTCCTTGAAATACTGGACGATCGTGCCGGGCTCGGGGCCTTCGAACAGGATCTTGGCCTTGCCTTCGTAGAGCTGTTTGCGGCGGGACACTGTCGAATCGCCCCCTGGCGTCGCTGGATCGCGGATGCGGGAAAGAGGGGTCTGTATAGCCCTTGGCCCGGCGCGCCGCAATCGGGCGCTAATGCCTTGCTTTAGCGCAGCTTAACGGGCTCGAAGGACGGCGAATCGGCGCCTGCCGCGGCAAAACGCCAAACCGGCTTTAGCGCATGCGCGCGGCGCGTGGTCGGCAGACCGATCAAGCTGTGCGAAGAGGTGCCGAAGCCCGACGGCAAATCGACGCGCATGAAGGCGGCGGGCGCCGGGCCTTCGCGGCTGGCAAGCAGCATTTCCCAGCTTTGCCACTGCCCTTTTTCGGGATCCGGGACCGCAGCCGCCGCGAAGCGCGGCAGGTTGAACGCGATGCGCGGGGCCGCAAGATCGTTGCGGTCGTCTGCCGTGATCATCGAGAAACCAGACGGCAGGGGCTCGAGCGCGATGCGCCCGGTCCCCGTCGATTTGAGCCAGAACGCGTCGCGGTCGTCGGCCAGCAGCATGTTGAAGGGCCGGTAGGCGGCCGGATCGAGGCCCGCGAATGCGCGCACCGCTTCGTTGGCGTCGGCATAGTCGAGCGCGTCGAGCACCAATTCGCCGCGGCTGCGTTTGCCAGCTGCGGGCCCCAAAGTGCCCACGCGGTTGAGGATTGCCGCCACGACGCCGGTGTCGTTGAGACCGAGCCAAGCGCCGCCTGCCAGCAGATCGTGCCCGGCCACGATGTCCGGCCGGTCGGGCCAATGGCGGCCGGGTTTTTCCCACGGGCGGTCGCGCATCTCGTCGCGATTGGCGGCGATCAGGACCGGCCATTGCGCGTCCGGGCGACGCAGTATCGCGATCGTGCACATGGCGATTTGGGTGCTTTCGGAAGCGGCGCCCCGGGGCGCGATTGAACCGGCAAGGCGAGGCGGCTATATAACAGGAACCGTTTCAACCGGCGAGGCAGCGACATGAGCACGTTCAACGACCGGCAGGCAGGTTTCGAGAACAAGTTCAAGCACGACCAGGAACTTCAGTTCAAGGCGACCGCGCGGCGCAACAAGCTCGTCGGCCTGTGGGCGGCGGCGAAGTTCGGTCTCTCGGGCGACGCGGCGGATGCCTACGCCAAGGACGTGGTGGCCGCCGATTTCGACAAGCCCGGCGACGACGACGTCGTCGAAAAGATCGTCGCGGACGCCGCCAAGCACGGCGTGAAGCTCGCGGCCGCCGACGTGCAGGCGCAGCTCGCGCATTTCATGCCGATCGCCAAGCAGCAGCTCATGGAGCAGCTGTAGGCTTGCTTCAGCAGGGTTTTCAGCAGGGACCTGCGGCGACCACGATCCCGGTCAAGCGCAGGCCGAAACTCGCGCGCAGCGGCACGAAGGCCAGCGCGTAGCCGCCGGCGTCGTCGCGCGGCGGCACTTCCAGAAACAAAGGCCGCCCGACGCGCGCGCGTTCGCATACGCCCTGCGTCAAGGCCGAAGCATCGGCGCCCAACACGGGCTCGAGCGCCTGCTCGAGGGGGCAGCCGGGCTTGATGTCGTCGAGCACGTCGCGCTGTTCTGGACCCGCTCGGTCGATGATCGGCATTCCTGTGGGGCCTATCGCGGCATCGAAGGTGCGCGCGCGCAGATCGCCGACGATCACGTTGGCGGCCCATTCGTCCCAATCGGGCGGCTGGTCGTCGTGCGGGCGCATGCCCCAGCGCACGAGCAGGCGCCGAACGACGCACGGCGTCGTCGATGTGGAATTGGCAGCGCCGATGCGCGGCGACGCCTTGTGGCCTTCGGGCATGGGAATGGCCCCCCTTGGCCAAGCCGATCCGGAAAGCCCCCCTTCCGCCGATCAACCTTGCTTACAAACTAGCACAAATCAGCGGGGCTTGCGCTTTATATTTGGCCCGAAAACGCGCTTGAACACGGTATCGACGTGCTTCGTGTGGTAACCGAGGTCGAATAGCGCGTCGATTTGCTTGTGCGACAGTTTTGCGGACACGCGCGAGTCGGCTTTGAGCGACGCGGCGAAGTCGCCGCCTGCGCGCCAGATCGCCATCGCGCTCGCCTGCACGATGCGGTAGGCGTCTTCGCGCGCAACACCCGCTTGCGTGAGGGCAAGCATCACGCGCTGCGAATGCACGAGGCCGCCGAGCGCGTCGAGATTGGCTTTCATGCGCTCCGGATAGATCGTCCATTTTTCGACGAGACCGGCGGCGCGGTGGAGCGCGAAATCGAGCGCGATCGTGGCGTCGGGCGCGAATACGCGTTCGACCGCCGAATGGGAGATGTCGCGCTCGTGCCACAGCGCCACGTTCTCGAGCGCCGGCGCCACGGCCGCGCGCACGACGCGCGACAGGCCCGTGAGGTTTTCCGACAGCACCGGGTTGCGCTTGTGCGGCATGGCCGACGAGCCCTTCTGGCCCGGGCTGAAAAATTCCTCGGCCTCGCGCACTTCCGTGCGCTGCAGATGGCGCACTTCGATCGCGAGGCGTTCGATCGAGGCCGCGACGACGCCGAGCACGGCGAAAAACATCGCATGCCGGTCGCGCGGGATCACCTGCGTCGAAACGGTCTCGGGTACCAGCCCCATTTTCTTCGCGACATAGGCTTCGACGAACGGATCGATATTGGCGTAGGTGCCGACGGCCCCCGAAATGGCGCAGGTGGCGATTTCGGCGCGCGCTTGGACGAGGCGCGCGCGCGCGCGGGCGAACTCGGCGTGGAAGCCCGCGAGCTTGAGCCCGAAAGTCGTGGGCTCGGCGTGGATCGCGTGGCTGCGGCCGATGGTCGGCGTGTATTTGTGTTCGATCGCGCGCTTCTTCAGCGCCGCGAGCAGCCTGTCGAGCCCTTCGAGCAGCAGATCGCTTGCTCGGGCCAGCTGCACGGCAAGCGTGGTGTCGAGCACGTCGGACGAGGTCAGGCCCTGGTGCACGAAGCGCGCGGAAGGGCCGACATGCTCGGCGAGGTTCGTCAGAAACGCGATGACGTCGTGCTTGGTTTCGCGCTCGATCTCGTCGATGCGCGCGATCTCCCACTTGCCCTTCTTCCAGATTTCCTTGGCCGCTTTCTTGGGCACGATGCCGAGCTGGGCCTGCGCGTCGCACGCGTGCGCTTCGATTTCGAACCAGATGCGAAAGCGCGTTTCGGGCTCCCAGATAGCGGTCATTTGCGGGCGGGAATAGCGCGGAATCATGTGGCCTCGTGCCGGTCGGATGCGGAGAAGCAAGAGGTTTAGGCGAGGCGCGCGCCTGCGGCAAGGGGCAGATGCGAGGCCTGCGTCAGCCGCCTATCCAGCCGATGATTTCGGCGATCGTCTGGGTCTCGATGCCATTGAAGCCGTGATGGGCGAAAGCCTCGCACGGGTCGCCTTGCGCAATCCCGCCATCCATCGCGATCAGCGCTTTTCGGGGTGCTGCGGCAACGCGCGCCAGCGTCGGTTCGGCTGCGGCGAAATCGCAATGGCGGCAAGCGTCGCGGCGATGGTGCACAAACAAGGTCGGTACGTCGATCCGGTCGAGCGCCATCGCAGGCACCGCGCGCGAACGATCGTCGCTGAAGATCGTCGCGGTCAGCACGATGCCGTCCGCACCCCCATCGGCGTGCCGCACTTGCGATGCGAAATAGGCAACAGACTGCGTGCCGCGGCTGGTGCCCACGAGCCATATCGGCAGGTTGGGGACACGTGCGCGCAGCCACGCCAGCGTGGCTTTGACGTCCGCGACATGCGACTCCGTCTGCCGCACGCCGCCGAGATAAGGCGCCGTCTGCCGATCCGAGGGGGCGTCGAATGCGACGGTCCAAAAACCCGCTTTGGCGAATTCGGCGCGCGAGCGGATCAGAAAATTGCCTTTGCCGCTGCGCAAAGTGCCGTCCTGGGCGATCGCCAGAATGCCGTTGCCGCCGGCGAACAGCACCAAGATGCCCCGTGCCTCGATCGGCGGCGTTGTGATCTCCACGCGCACATGCACGCCCGGTCGCGTCGGGATGTCGGCGACGTTGGGCAGGGCCGGTTGGGCGAGAGCGGGTGCCGCCGCGATCAGAGCGCAGACAAGCGCAGCGATGCGTTCGAGCATGGCAAACCTCGCGACGTGTTGTCTCAGGCGGCGGGGATCGTCGTGCCGATCAGGCTGTCGCGGCCGACGATTGCGGCGAGGCGATCCTCGCCCCACCCTTCGGTGCCGGCCGGGCGCTTGGGCAGAACGAGATAGCGCATGTCGGCCGTCGAATCGACGACGCGGATTTCGACGCTTTCGGGCAGATGCGTGCCGAACTCGGCCAGCACTTTGCGCGGTTCGAGAACGGCGCGCGCGCGGTAAGCGCTCGATTTGTACCAGGCCGGCGGCACGCCGATGATCGCTTTGGGATAGCAGCTGCACAGCGTGCAGACCACCATGTGGTGCAGATGGTCGGTATTCTCGAGCGCCACGACGACCGCCGTGTTGGAGGTGTCGACGCCGAATTCCTCGGCCGCTTTGCGCGCATCGGCGAGCAGCCGCGCTTTGAATGCGGGATCGGTCCAGGCGCGCGCGACGATCTTGGCGCCGACGGCCGGCGTGCGGCTGTCCATCAGTTCGATCTGCGCGCGGATTTCGTCGGCCGTCAGCACGCCCTTGGCGATCAGCAATTCGCGTACCGCGCGCTCGAGGCGCCGATACTCGGGTCGCGGCTCTGCTGCGTGCACGGCGTCGTGCGCGTGGTCGGGATCGGCGTGGATATGGTCGTGATGGTCGCCGCTCATGGGGTCCCCTCGAGCCAGGATTCGTAGATGTCGGCGGTCAGTGTTTCGCGGCCCCGAACGGTGCCTGGAAACAGATCTGCGCGCTCGAATCGCACCATGTAGAGGGCGAGTTTCGGCGAGCCGTCGCCGCCGGTCGCGAGCGTCTCGGGATTGCCGAAACTGCCCAGCGCGCGCTCGACCGTGCCAAGTGCGCCGCGCACGAAATGCGGCGTGCGCACATGCACCTTGCGTCCGGCGGCCTCCGGCCAGTCGTCGCGCACGCGCACGCGCATGCCGGGGGCGAAGCTCACGCTTCTTCGTCCGCCTGCTTGAGTTCGGCGAGCTTCAGCACGAGTTCTTCTTCGCCGATGACGTCTTTTTCGACCATCACGTCGGCGACCGCCTGGATCCATTTTTCGTAGTAGGCGAGATCGTCGTAGATGTCGGCGGGCAGGGATTCGATCGCGTTGCGAAGTTCGTCCGTGCGCATCAAGCGGCGGTTCGGATGGTTCAGCAGATTGACGATCGCGTCGACCTGCTTGTCGAACTGCGACAATTCGTGTTCGGCGCGGTCGATGGTTTGCGTCGCAAACGGTGCGACGCCGCCCATGTCGTGGTGGGATCGGGAAGAATGACTCATGACAAAGAGCTTAGCACTGCGCGATCGCGAAGCCAAGCCTGCGTCCGGCGCTCTCATGCCGTCGGCCGGACGACGCGCTTCAGCAGGTATTCGAGCGGACCTTGGCTGAAGTGCGACAGCCAAATTCGCGCAAAGACCTCAAGCGCGAGCCAGGCGGCAAGAGCGATGGCTAATGTCCAAGCCGTGCCCAGCGTACCGAACAGACCGCCGCCCCAGCCGCAGAAGATTATGGCAAGGACAGCGGATTCGCCGATATAGAGCGTCAACGACATGCGGCCGGGCAGCCGAAAAAAAGAAAAGGAATCGGCGAAGCGCCGACGCAGCAGCACCATCCAAGCGACGTAGCCCGCCGACAGAAAGGGCGCGGCAGCAAAGCCGAGAACGGTGCCATAGATGGTGCGAGCATCGGACCCGACGCCGCCCAGCGAGCCCGGGCCAGCCATCAGCCATGCAGAGACAAGGCTGAGCGGCAGTCCGACCGCTGACCCGAGCCTGCTGCACAAGATCCACAGTGCGGCAAAACGTTCCGGATCTGCGAAAAGTCGACGCCGTGCGGCGAGCAACCCTGCGAAAAAGCAGGCGAGAGCAAGGCCCCAATTCAGAACGGCCAAAACGAGCAAGAGGATCGGCCACACCTGCAGGCGCGCTTGTACGGTTTGAAGGAACGAACCGTCGCGCATGCGCTGGTCGTAAGCCGCAACCGCTTCGAGGGTGGCGGCGTCGTCGTACCCCGGTTGGGCCGCGGCGACCGCCAGCAAGCCGAGCATTGCACCGGCGAACAACAGGGCCAGACACATTGCGACGATCACGCGGCGGTCGGTCCAGTTCGAAGCGCGAAGCATGAACAGTCCGAGTACCGCGTAGCTCAAAAGAATATCGCCGACGAAGAGCAGCGACGCGTGCAGGATACCGAGCGCCCCAAGCCCCAGTAGACGCCTTGCGAAAGCGCCTCGGCTGCCGGGTTTCGATAGCATCAAATGCGCGCTGTAGCCGAACAGAAAGGCGAACAGAAGATAGAATTTGGCCTGGAAAAACGCGAAAACGGCAAATTCGGCAATGCGATCCGCCAGAGATGTTTCGTCGCCGCGCACAAACCCATTCAAGGAGATTCCCAGAAACGGGACGTTGACAAGTATGATGCCGAGCAGGGCGAAGCCGCGCAGTTCGTCGGCAAAATCGTCGCGGGACTTGTTCATTTTTTCACCGGCGTTGCGATTGCGGCTGCGATGGCGATATCGACGAGCTTCGCTGCTTGCGAGTCGATTCGGCCGACGATGGCGCCGCGCACTTGGATGCCGTCGATGACGGTTGCAACGAGTTCGACGGCGGCATCGGGATCGCTTTCGAACAAGCTGCCGGGCTTTGCCGCAGCGGCGAGCAGGTCGCGCAGCTGACCTTCGACCGCGTCGCCATGTCGGCATACGCTTTCCCGGATTGCCGGATCGTGCGCAGCCAACGCGACGATTTCCGCACGCAAGCCCAGTTCAATCGGGTCGGCTAGATCGGCCAGTTGCGCCTGCGACCAAGCGTGCAACGCGTCCTTTGGATGCGCGCAATTCGCGGCCGCCTTCTTGATCTTCGCCAGCAACCGCGCCGCATCGGCTGCGACAAGTGCCGCGAGCAGTGCCGCTTTGCTTTCGAAATGGCGATAGACTGCACCGACACTCAATCCGGCGCGCGCCGCGATATCCGGGATCGTCGTCGCGACGAGCCCTTTTTCCGCGATCAGTTGTGCCGCAACGTGGAGCAGCTCCAGCTGCCGTTCCGATGTCGACTTGTATGTACGAGACGTTTTTTTCATAATGTGAATTATAGTTCACTTTTGATGTCGACACAAGCTTTCGCATGCGCCCATGGCTCCCTACGCGCCGAAAGCTCAAGCCAGCGTTTGGCGGCCTCGCGACGGATGTTTCACTATTGCGCGTTTCGCGTCGCCTGTGTCGCAAGCCAAGCTGCGGTTGCGACGCGCGCATACTCGCCGTCCATGTTGGCCAGCGAAACGGCATGCAGGTCGGCGGCCGGAAAGATGCGACCGTCCGCCAAGGGCTTGTCGTGCGTGTAGCAGGCGTCGCCCGCGAGCCAGGTGTCGAAACCGAGATTGCCCGCCATGCGGACCGTCGCTTCGACCGAGTTGTTCGTCACGACGCCCGCAAAAACGAGCGGCGGCATACCGGCCGCGCGCAGCCGCGCTTCAAGGTCCGTTCCGACGAACGCGCTGTTGGTGCGTTTGCGCAGAACCGGCTCGTTCGGCAGCGGGACGAAATCGGGCTTGAATTCGTTGCCGCGCTGTCCCGGGCGATAGGGCGAGGCTGCAAACGTCGAATCGTGGGCGACATGCAGCACAGGCCAGCCTGCCTTGCGCCATGCCGACAGCAAGGCGGCGGCATTGGCTTCGGCGGCCGACCCATTCGGGTCGCGCACGCCCCAGCAGGGATCGTCGATGGCGTGCTGGAGATCGATCAGCACCAGCCATGCCGGGCGGTCGAACGCGGCATCAAGGAGCCCGTCCGACATGCCTAGATCAACCCCAGGCTTTTGAAGCTGCTGTGGCCGGTGCGGCCGATGACGAGATGGTCGTGCACCGCGACGCCGATCGCGGCGAGCGCTTTGGCGATGTCTTTGGTGATCGCGATGTCGGCCGGGCTCGGCTTGGGATCGCCCGAAGGATGGTTGTGGACCAGGATGACGGCGCTTGCCGAAAGCTCGAGGCAGCGCTTGGCGACCTCGCGCGGATAGACGGGCGCATGGTCGACCGTGCCGACCTGGTGCACCTCGTCGTGCACGAGTTGGTTTTTGCGGTCGAGGAACAGCAGCCGGAAATGCTCTTTCTTCGCGCGCGCCATGTCTGCGCGGCAGTAGTCGACCAGCTTGTTCCAGCTCGACAGAACGGGCTTTTCCATCGCCTGCTCGCGGGCGAGGCGAACGGCCGCTTCGCGCACCGCGAGCAGCGTGTCGATCGCGACTTCGCCGAGCCCATCGATGCGCGCCAACGCCTCGCGTTCCGCCGACAGCACGTCGGCATAGCCGCCGAAGCGGTCGATCAGCGATTTGGCCAGCGGTTTCACGTCGCGGCGCGGGATGGCGGCGAACAGCAGCAGCTCGAGGAGTTCGTAGTCGTTGAGTGCCGCGGCACCGGCGCGCCGGAAACGCTCGCGCAGGCGCTGGCGATGGCCGTGATAATGCGGCGCCCGGTCGTCGTCGCCCGGTTCGGCCGGCTTGCCCGGCACGCTCAGATCGCGTAGGGCGGCTTGTCGAGGCCGCGCGGCGAGGTGGTGAAAATCTCGTGGCCGGTTTCCGTCACGCCGATCGAATGTTCGAACTGGGCCGACAGCGACCGGTCTTTGGTCACGGCCGTCCACCCGTCGGACAGCACCTTCACGCGCCAGTCGCCCGCGTTGATCATCGGCTCGATCGTGAAAAACATGCCGGGCACGAGCTTGAGGCCGGTTCCGGCTTTGCCGTAATGAAGCACCGACGGCGCGTCGTGGAACACGCGCCCGAGACCGTGGCCGCAGAAATCGCGCACGACCGAAAAGCGCTGGGCCTCTGCGTGGCGCTGGATCGCGGCGCCGATGTCGCCGAGCGTGGCCCCGGGTCGCACGGCGGCGATGCCGGCCATCATCGCCTCGTAGGTAGTGTCCACGAGTTTGCGCGCTTTGACGCCGACTTCGCCCACCAGAAACATGCGGCTCGTGTCGCCGTACCAGCCGTCGAGGATGGTCGTCACGTCGAGATTGACGATGTCGCCGTCTTCGAGCTGTTTGTCGCCGGGAATGCCGTGGCAAACGACGTGGTTGACCGAGGTGCAGATCGATTTGGGAAAGCCCTTGTAGCCGAGCGGGGCGCAGATCGCACCGTGGCCGACGATGAAATCGTGGCACAGGCGGTCGAGTTCGCCCGTGGTGACGCCGGGCTTCACGAAGGGAGCGATGTAGTCGAGCGTTTCGGCGGCGAGGCAGCCCGCCTTGCGCATGCCCTCGAAATCGGCGGCCGCATGGCGCTTGACGGCACGGCCCTCGGCGTCGATCAAGGGGCCCGCATCGACCAGCGAAGCAGTATCTGAAATCTCGTCCATCCGAGGCAATTTAGACTTTCGTCTCCGGCGGCACAAGCCGGGCTGCCGCGAACGGGTCGCCGCCGGCGGCATAGTCGGCGGCGGCATCCGGGTTTTCCTGCAGGATCGCGAGCGCCAGCAGCAATTCGAGCGTTTCTGAACCCATGCCGCGCGCGTTCAACGCCTGGCCCAGACCCGCCAAGGTCGCATCGCCAAGCGATATCGGTTCGATCGGAATCGGCCGCGCCGGATCGACGGGCTCGTCGCGCACGCCTTCGTAGCGGCGCTGGCAGTAGGCGGCATCGCGCGAATGGACCGCTCGGCAGCGATTGGGGCGCACCTCGTAGATGGCGCAGCCCGACGGTTCCAGAAACGGGCAGGGTGCGCGCGCCGCCCGGCGCGCCTCGCCATCGAGCAAGCGCAGTGCGGGAAGAAGCGCGCGCAGCCGATCTTCGAAGACGGTTCCGGCGATGAACTCCTGGATCGCGAGCGCTTCCGCCCCGAGGATCGCCACATGCTGGTGGCAGCACCAGTTGCAGCCGGCTTTGCAGGCGATCGCCCCTTCGGCCTCGATTTCGGCGCGTTCGTTGGCCCAAGCACGGTCGAACATCGCGTGCGCGGCGCGCGCTGCTGCTGCGGCGGCAGGCGGCTTATGGCTGCCCGCCAAAGCGTCTTCCGCGCGGAACCGCGCGGCGAGGAGGGCTGCTTGCATCGTGCTTTGTGCCATGGCGGTCCTCGTTCTATTGTCCGCTCGCCGCTTTTTGGCAAGCAGGATTCGCGAAAGCCGACCCGTCATGGACCAATCGAGCCCCACCGCCTGCATACTCGTCGTCGGCAACGAGATCCTCTCGGGCCGCACCAAAGACACGAATTCGGGCTGGCTCGCCGAGCGCCTGACCAAGCTCGGCATCCGCCTGCGCGAAATCCGCACCATTCCGGACGTCGCCGAAACGATCGTCGCCGTCGTGAACGAAGTGCGCGCCAAATACACCTACGTGTTCACGAGCGGGGGCATCGGTCCGACGCACGACGACATCACGGCCGAATGCATCGCGAAAGCTTTCGGCGTGCCGTGGGAGCTGAACCTCGAGGCGCGCGCGATCCTGCGCAGCAACTACG
>JBILXZ010000079.1:0-9077 GCA_044378015.1 Tagaea sp. | reverse complement strand
ATCTGGCAGGCCGTGCGCTGAGGCTAAGTGAAGGATAGCGCTCACGTCGCCTTCTCTGCCGATTTCGCCTTGCGACCGTCGCGCCATTCCCGAACCAAGGCAAACACGATGAACAGAAAAGCCGTAACCAACAGCCCAATGGTGATGTTGTCTTCGAGGAAAATCGAATGGTCGCCGCCCGAAAGCTGGAGCGACCGCCGGTAGTTCGATTCGACCAGCGGTCCGAGCACGACGCCGAGCACGGCCGGCAGAAACGGGAACCCCGTCATGCGCATGAGATAGCCGACCAAGCCGCCGACAAGGACAATCCCGATGTCGAACATCGTCGAGTTGATCGTGTAGATGCCGGACACGACCAGCGCCAGAACGAAGGCCGTAAGGTAAGGACGCGGCCGGTTCACGAGCCAAATGCAAGCAGGCAAAATGAGAATGCCGACGACGATCTGCGCAAGGGTCGCGACCAGCGACCCAGTATAGAGGCCGATCACGACATCGGGATTCTGCTCGAACAGCCGCGGCCCCGGCATGAGTCCGTGAATCAGCAGCCCGCCGAGCAACACTGCGGCCGAGTTCGATCCCGGGATGCCGAACGACAAGAGCGGAATGAGCGCCGCACTCGCAACCGTGTTGTTCGCAGCCTCCGGCGCTGCAATTCCCTCCGGCGAACCCTTGCCGAATTCCTCCGGATGTTTAGACCAGCGGCGCGCCTCGTTGTAAGAGAAGAAGGCGGCAATGGAACCGCCGCCGCCGGGCAGCAGACCTTCGATCGTTCCCACCGCCGAACCGATACCCTGCGGCTTGGCAAGCCGCTTCATCATCTGGAAGCCTGGCAAGCGCAGGCGCACAGATTGATTGAGTTTTTTCGTGAGGCCGACGCTCCCCGATTGCTGGAGGAGTTCGCTCATCGCGAACAGGCCGACCATGATGAGAATCGGCTTCACGCCCGACAGCAATTCCGGAATTCCGAAGGAGAAGCGGCTCACACCCGATACCGGATCCGAGCCTACCGTCGCGATCATGAGCCCGACGATCGCCGCCGCCAGCGCTTTCAGCAGGGCTCCGCCCGCGAGCGACGCGATGATACTGAGACCGAGAATACCGACTGCAAAGTAGGATGTGGGATTGAAGAGCAGAGCGATGCGCGACAGCGGCTCCGTAAGCAGGACCAGCATGAGAAGACCGAACAGGCTGCCGACGACTCCCGACCACAGCGAGATGCCCAACGCCTCGCCGGCACGGCCCTGCTTGTTCATCTCGTAGCCGTCGATGACGGTCGCCGCAGCGGAATTCGTGCCGGGCGTCCGGATCAGGATGGCCGGGATCGAGCCGCCATATTCGGCCCCGATGTACACGGAAGCCAGCAGCACGATCGCCGACATGGGGTCGAGCGTATAGGTGAGCGGCAGTATCAGCGCCATCGTAATTGAGGCGGATATCCCCGGCAGCGCACCGCCGATAATCCCCCAGATCAGCCCCACAATGGCGACCGGGATCAGCGGCGTCGTGACCAGCAGGGTCACAGCGCGAGAAAGATCGTCCATGATGTCGTCCTCAGAAAAACCAGCCTTGCGGCTGTTCGGTCCCCAAGAGAAGGACGAAGGAAATCCAGAAACCCACACCTGCGCAGACAGCGACGGCGAAAAGACCGAAGCTGGGCTTGCGCCCCTCGTAGATCGCGACCGCGCCGATCAGCAGTCCAATGGCAACGATATAGCCGACAACAGGACCGATCAGCATATAGCCGGCGCCGATGACAAGAAAGCCAAGCGCACGCGGGATCGTGGCAACATGGTCTGCAGGTTCTTCGCGCACCTTGGCATCGGGCGCGTCGGCAGCCTTTCTGGCAGCCAGAAGCCCACGGACGCCGATAAGAACTGCCACGACCGCGAGCGAACCCGCCAACATGAAAGGAAGTCCCTGCGGGCCTACCTCGTCGGCGAGGCTAGATTCCTGAATCTGCAGGGTTTGCCAAGAATAGAGGGCTGCAAGGACAAGAAGGATGCAGCCTGCGGCGGCATCCCTAAGCCCTGCGACACGACCGCCGGAATCGCTCACTTGATGACGCCATTCTCTTTGAGGAAGGCCTCGGACTCGATCGCGAACTGGTTGATGAACGCCGCATAGTCCTTCTGCCCCATATAGTCGGGGATCAGGCTCTCGCTGCTGACGATCTTCAGATAATCCGGATCGCGTAGGAGCTGCTGGGTCGCTCTTTCCCAGGTGGCGACGATGTCCGCCGGGAGGCCCTGCGGGCCGGCAAGGCCGCGATATTTGCGCAGCACGATGTTGTAGCCGAGTTCCCTGACGGTGGGGACGTCCGGCATCGTATCGACGCGCTTTTCGGTAAACGTGGCAAGCACACGCACTTTGTTCGCCTCGATCTGCGGCCGAAGTTCGAGAAATTCGCCAACACCAAAATTGAGCGTGCCATTCAACACGTTCAGCATGAGTTCGCCGCCGCCGTCATGCGGTACGACCGCCGCGTTGACGCCAGCCGCTTTGCGCAGGAGTTCCGCCGCTTGACGTTCCATCGAGGCAGGGGTCGAAGCACCCCAGCGGCCGCGATTAGTCCGCGCATGCGCGATCACGTCTTGCAGCGACTTGAAGGGACCGTCGGCGCGCGTGTAGATCAGCGTCGGATCGGTGAAAAAGTTCACCAGCGGCTGCAGATCCTTGTAACTGTGCTGGGGCTTCGACAGCAGCGACGTGAACACGTAAGTCGGCGTCGTCGCATAGAAGATCGAACCGTCCGGTTTCGAGGTCGCGAGCTTTGTCATGGCGCGCGCACCGCTGCCGCCGTTTACGTTCTCGACCACGAAGGTGGCGTTGATGAATTTCGGCAGCTGCTTGGCGAGTTCGCGCAGGAAAATGTCGGAGCCTGCGCCGGGGCTCGAATGAGTGACGAGAGTCACGACCCTGTGCGGATAGGCAACAGGCTCGGCATTGGCTGCGCCCGAGGCGAGGGCCAAGCCCATCGCCGCGAACAGTGCTGCAAAGGTCTTATTCATGATTGTTTCTCCCATTGGTGCGGCCTCTTTTGGGCCGTATCTGTGGTGGTCGAAGGAATGGCGTCAGGGTGAGGTTGCGTTTTGCTGCTCCCGCACGACCGCTAGAAGGCGGTTTCTCGCATTGATCACATGGCGCCAATGCGCCTCGTGAGCCCAGTCCGGATCGCGGGCGCGGATAGCTTCCACCATCTCGCGATGCTCCCGATTCGAAACATTGAGCCCTCCGCCCTGAATGAGGCTGCGGGCACGGAATAGCGTCAGACGCTGGACGAAGGCCCGATATTGCTGGGCAAGAGTGGCATTTCCGCAGGCGCTTAGGATGAAGGCGTGGAAATCGATGTTGAGCGGGTAATAGCTGTCGAAGTCATGCGCCTTCGCCGCCTGCTCCATATGCGCGAGAAAGCCGTCGAGCGTGGCCAATACATCGCACGTCGCACGCTCGGCCAGTAGCCGACCGGCCAGCGCAAACAAGGCAGCACGGACCTCGTAGATCTCCCGCACGCTTTCCACGCTTATGGAACGGACAAAGGCACCACGATTGCGGACGGTTTCGACCAGCCCTGCGCCCTCAAGCGAGCGAAGCGCCTCGCGGATAGGGCCACGGCTCGTGCCGAAGCGAAGCGCAAGCTGGTTTTCGTTGATCTTGTCGCCGGGCGCCATCTCGCCGCTCAAGATGAGCCGCTCAATCTCGCCCTCGAGTACACTCGACAGCGATTTCGTACGAAGTATGTCGATCGGGTCGAACGCCGTCATTGCGCAAGACTGAGCCCTACAATTGTCGTTCGTCAACACTTTTTCGGCGCTATCGGCGCTAAGGCTCTATATAGCCGACAGATACCCCGTAAAATCGACGAAATCAGAAGTCTCCGAACTTCAAAGTGTTGACAATTTGGAGCGCCCTGGTGTTGATAGCGCACACAACGTGCTGGGCGAGTCCAGCAGTCAGACGAGGACAGGAATGACCGATAACGCCGCCGTCACCCGGACGCTTGCCCGCTTCGTGGTCGAGAACCAGCCATCCGATGTTCCGGAGGCCGTCTATGTCGAAGCGACGCGGTCATTCTTGAACTGGATCGGCTGCGCCGTCGGTGGCTCGATCCATCCGGCGCTTGATCGCGCGATGGCGGCGCTTGCGCCGTTCGCCGGTCCGGCTCAGGCGACTGTGCTGGGTCGCGGACACCGTACCGACATCCTGCATGCAGCACTCCTCAACGGCATCACCTCGCATGTCTTCGATTTCGATGACACGCATCTGAAGACAATCATCCATCCTGCCGGCCCGGTCGCCTCGGGCCTGCTGGCGCTCGCCGAGACGCGCCCGATTTCGGGCCGCGACCTGCTTCACGCTTTCATTCTCGGCGTGGAAGTCGAATGTCGGATCGGCAATTCTGTCTATCCTGACCATTACGATCGCGGCTGGCATATTACGGGAACGGCTGGCGTCTTCGGTGCCGCCGCCGCCGCTGGCAAGATCCTGGGGTTGAACGAACAGCAGATGACCTGGGCGCTCGGCATTGCCGCGACCCAGTCTTCCGGCCTTCGCGAAATGTTTGGCACCATGTGCAAGTCGTTCCATCCCGGCCGTGCGGCCCAGAACGGCACGTTTGCCGCGTTCCTGGCACAGCAGGATTACACGAGCTCCGACCGCAGCATCGAGGCGCCGCGCGGCTTTGCGAATGTGGCATCGACCAAGTTCGATCCACGCGAGATCGTCGGCAATCTCGGCGGTAGCTGGGAAATCGCGCTGAACACCTACAAGCCGTTCGCCTGCGGTATCGTCATCCATCCGGCCATCGACGCCTGCGTGCAGCTGCGCAACAAGTTCGGACTGACGGCGGACAAGGTGGCAGCTATCGACCTTAAGGTTCACCCGCTTGTGCTTGAACTGACCGGCAAGACGGCGCCGCGTACGGGCCTGGAAAGCAAATTCTCGGTCTATCATTCCTGCGCCGCTGCGATCGTCCACGGGCGGTGCGGCGAGCACGAGTATTCGGACGACGTCGTGGCCAATTCGGTCATCGTCGGCCTGCGCCAGAGGGTGAAAGCCGTTGCAACGCCCGGCATCCACGAGCACCAGGTTGATGCGATCCTGACAACGACCGACGGGCAGAAGCACCACCTGTTCATCGAGCATGCCATCGGCAGCCTGCAGCGACCGCTGACCGATGCGGAGCTCGATGGCAAGGTCTTGGATCTTTGCGAACCGGTGATCGGGAAGGAAAAGAGCGGAGAACTGATCGCTGCTTCGCGTGGCATCTGTCGCGCTGCGAACGTCGCGGCACTAATTGCGAGTGCTAATCCCTAAGACGGGCCGGCATTATCAGTGTGCTTCACTCGGCACCTCGACGTTTCGATCGGCGGCGACGCTTCGCGCTACCTAGCTGAGCAAATCACCGCAACCGTTGCCGCCCCACTAACTCGCGACTGACATTGTGCTATTCGAAACAGCAGGCAGCTCGAAATTCTTTTGATAAACATGAAGCCCGCCGACCGATTTCCAACCGACCGGCTAGCTTATTGGTCGGGGCGGCGGATTTCGACCCCCGCGAGACGATGCCTCGCGCCACAGTCCCCCATTTTATGAATATTGAATGATTTCAAAGTCAGTTTCCATTAACTCTGTCAGAATACGGAATCTAATGGAAACTAATGATGATTGCGGCACATCGAAGGCTGCGCCCTATCACTAACCTAGCGATTCGCAAAAGCAAACATGGCTTGATGGCGCCGACCAATGGAAACATGCTCTCATCATAGATAGTAGTCCCCTACAGTGCACCATTCTGCTTGTCGATCTCAGAGGATTGAACTTCTAGTTCGCATTCTTCGAATTCGACATAAGCCTGTCACGGACGGCCGCAACGACGGCGTCGGCCGTAATCCCAAAATGTCGATAGAGCACGTCGGCCGGCCCCGATGCGCCGAATCCGCGCATGCCGACGAAGATACCGTCCGAGCGGATCCAGCGATCCCAGCCAAATCGCATCGCCGCCTCAATTCCGACGCGCAGCGCAGCCGGATCGAGCACGGCTTCGCGATATGCGGTGTCTTGCGTCTCGAACAACTCCCAGCTCGGCATCGACACGACCGCAGCCCGAACTCCGATCACCTGGAGTGCGGCGCGCGCATCGAGCGCGATCCCGACCTCCGATCCGGTTGCGATCAAAGTCACTTGGCGCGGCCCCTCCGCATCCGCCAGGACATAGGCGCCGCGACGACACAAGTTATTTGCCATTCCCGTTCGGCGCAACGTGGGAAGCGCCTGTCGCGCGCAGACCAAGGAGGTCGGACCGGTCGCATGCGACAACATGATTTCCCAACACTCTGCCATTTCGACCGCGTCGGCCGGGCGCAACACCAGCATATTCGGCATCGCGCGCAGCGATGCCAAAATCTCGACAGGCTGATGCGTCGGACCGTTTTTGCCGATCCCGATCGAATCGTGGCTGAATACGAATTTGACCGGCAATCCCATCAACGCAGCCATCCGCATTGCAGGACGCTCGTAGTCGGAAAAAGCGAGATACGTGACCGCCAGCGGCGTCGCACCCCCGTGCGCGGCGATCCCGTTGGCAAGCGACCCCATTGCGTGTTCGCGCACGCCGCAATGGATATAGCGTCCAGTGTTGTCGTCCGCATCGAACGCGGCGAGGTCTCGCTTGTGGTTCGTCGGCGCCTCCAGATCCGCGCAACCGACGACCAGTTCCGGCAGCATCGCGTAGAGCCGCGCCGCCACGTCACCCGATGTCTCGATCGACGGTTTCGCATCCTGGGCCTCAAGCCGTTCGTCAAGATAGTCGCGGATCGGCCTGTTCCAGCCGTCGGGAAGACGTCCCTCCATCCGCCGAGCGAGTTCGGCTTGGCGCACGCCGGCGGCAGGCGCCGAGCGTCCCCGCCACTCCTCCCACTCGTTGCAAGAACGCCTGCCAGCCGCCTGCCAGGCGGAAGCGATGTCGCCCGGCGTCGCGAACGTCGAAGCCGGCCAATCGAAAGCCTCGGCCATCGCCGCACGATCCGCCGGGAAGAGCTTTCCGCTGTGTCCGCCGCGCTTGCCTTCAAGACGCGCAAGGCCGCGCGCGATTCTTGTTTTGCAGGCGATCAGCGACGGTCGATGGTCTCGCTTGGCCTCCGCAAGCGCGTCGTCGATCGCCTCGATGTCGTGTCCGTCGATCTCGACGACGTGCCATCCGGCGACGCGGAAGCGCTCGGCGACATTCTCGGAAATGCTCAACGACGTAGCCCCGTCGTCGGTTATGCTGTTGTCATCCCAAAGGAAAACGAGATGGCCAAGGCGCAGATGTCCGGCCAGAGATACGACTTCCTGCCCCAAGCCTTCCTGCAGGCAACCATCGCCAACAAACGCGTAGGTCATATGGTCGATAAGATCGGCACCGAACGTGGCGCGCAGATGCGCCTCCGCGATCGCCATTCCCAGCGCGTTGGCGATACCTTGCCCCAGCGGACCGGTCGTCGTTTCTATTCCGGCGGACGGATCGTACTCGGGATGTCCTGCGCAATGCGACCCAAGCTCGCGGAACGTCTTCACCTGAGCGAGCGAGATTTTCGCGTAGCCGCTGAGATTGAGAAGTGCGTAGAGCAGCATCGAACCGTGGCCGTTCGACACAACGACGCGATCGCGATCGGGCCACTGCGGATCGTGCGGCGCGAACTTCAGATGCCGCGCATAGAGCACAGCCGCAATCTCCGCCATGCCCAACGGAACGCCTTGATGGCCCTCGCCCGCCGCAAGAATTGCATCGACCGCCAGAAAGCGGATTGCGTGCGCCATACGCGCGACAGATGCGCCGTCGATCCTTGCCTTAGGCAACGGAATTCACCACCGCACTGCAGCGCCGAAACCCCGATTTCGCTAGACTTTCGACTGCCCAATCCGGTGGCAGAAGCGCAGCGGATCCGCGAACTGCGTTCCGCGCAGAATTCTCGTTTGGCGACATCGACGGGCTCACGTCATCTCGGGCGCATCGTAGGCGCGGATTACTTGGCTATCGTCCTGCCCGCCGTATCCCGAACCAGACGCCGTCAGGAACATCCGATGCGCGGCAGCAGCCAAAGGCAGTGCCAGCTTGCCGTCGCGCGCCGCCTGCAGGACGATTCCAAGGTCTTTGACGAAGATATCGACCGCGCTCGTCACGGCCGGACCGGCTTCCAGCATGCGCGGCCCGCGATCCTTAAGCATCCAACTCGATGCGGCCGAACCGCCCACAATTTCCAGCACACACGCCAGATCCACGCCCGCCCGCGACGCCAGCGACAAAGCCTCGGCTGCAGCGGCAAGGTGCACGCCGCAGAGCAGCTGATTGATCGTCTTGACCGTTGCGCCCTGTCCCGGCGAATCGCCGACGTGGAAAATGCGCTGCCCCACCGCCTGCAGGATCGGCGCGACGGCAGCGAAATCCACCTCGGACGCGGCTGCCATAACCGTCAAGCTTCCAGCCCTGGCGCCCGCCGTGCCGCCGGAGACCGGGGCATCGACAAAACGCCGTCCCGCCGCGACGACGCGTTGCCCCAGCTCTGCAACGGCGGCGGGCGGACAGGTGGCCATCAAAATCACAATCGCCCCCGCAGGCAACGCGGACAACCCGCCGCGGTAGAACAGCACATCCTCGGCTTGTGCCGCATCGACAACCATCAGAACCAAAGCGTCGGCGGCACCGCAGGCAGCTGGAATGTCGGCGGCGCCTATTCCGCCGCGCGCGCCGAAGGCCTCGACCGCGCCAGCGCGGACATCCCAACCACGGACTTCGAATCCCTTCGCAACAAGGTTTCCGGCCATCAAGGAGCCCATGGCGCCTAAACCCACAAAAGCCACGCGACGCGTCATTTCAGCGTCATCGCCGGGAAATATGCGAAAAGACCGAGCACGAAAAGCGCCATCGCATAGAACGGCAGCAACTCTCGTGTCGCCTGGATTATCCCGGTTCGCGCGATCGAAGAGGAAATAAAAAGCGTGGTCCCAACAGGCGGCGTATAGAGACCGATCGCGAGATTGAGCACCATCATGACGCCCAATTGCGTGAGGTCCATCCCGATCACTTGCGCCAGCGGCAC
>JBILXZ010000036.1:0-38847 GCA_044378015.1 Tagaea sp. | reverse complement strand
CCCATGATGTGTGCGATGCGTTTGTGGCCGCCGTCGGCGAGAAATTCGGCAGCACGCCTGCCGCCCGCGACATTGTCGCTTGTGACTTCGCTCAAGCGCAGATCGTCCTGGCCGCGATTGAACATCACGACCGGAATGCCGGCGGCACTGCAGCGCACGGCAAGGTCGTTGCTCATCGCGACCGACGCCGTGATGATGCCGTCGACCTGATAGTCGAGCAGTTCGGCCATCACTTCGGCGATCTTGTCGGTGGAGTTGCCGGCCATAAAGACCAGAATATGGTAGCCGCGATCCTGCAAGGCGCGCGACAGAAGCTCGAGCGCCATCGGATAGAACTGGTTTTCGAGATATGCCACGACGACGCCGACGATGCGGCTGCGCCCCGTCATCATCGCGCGCGCGAGCACGTTGGGCCGGTAGCCTAGCTGTTCGGCGGCTCTGCGCACCTTCTCGGCCGTCTTAGCCGAAGCCGAAGCACCCGGCGTGAACACGCGCGACACGGCCGATTGCGACACGCCCGCAAGCCGCGCCACATCTACGGACGTCACCTTCTCGAAGCTGCCGCGTCCGGTCATTCGGCCGTCCATCCGCCGTCGACGATGAGATGCGTGCCCGTCATCAAGGCCGAAGCGTCCGACGCCAGGAACACGATCGGTCCCATGAGATCGGCTACTTCGCCCACGCGGCCGAGCTTGATCTTCGACAGGATCCAGGCGCGCCGTTCGGGGATCGCCAAAGTCTTCTCGCCGAGCGGCGTGCGAACAAAAGTCGGGCACAGCGTGTTCACACGTATGCCGTGCCGGCCCCATTCGATCGCCATCGCCTTGGTCATGCCTTCGAGCGCATGTTTGTTGGCGCAATAGACCGCACGGTCGGGGCCGCCGACATGGCCCATCTGCGACGAGATATTGACGAGGCTGCCGGGCTTGCCCACCGCGATCAAACCTTGGGCAACCGTGCGCGTGAGGAAATAGGCCGCACGCAGATTGAGCGCCATCGCCGCGTCGTAATCGGCGACCTTGGTCTCGAGCGCGGGCGAATGGTGTGCGGTCCCGGCGGCGTTGACGAGAATGTTGAACGGGCCTGTGTCGCGCACAAACGCGGCCGTCGCGTCGATGTCGGCAATGTCGAGTACTCGCGCGTGCGCAATACCACCCGTATCGGCGATCGCGGCGCGTGCTGCCTCGAGCTCGGCTGCTCTGCGCGCGACCATCCACACTTCGGCACCCGCCGCCGCACAGGCCGCCGCCGCCCCGAAGCCGATGCCCGAAGAAGCACCGGCCACGAGGGCGCGCCGCCCATCGAGCCGGAAGGACGGTGTTACCGGCAGCTGCGGGCGTTCGGCGCTGGTCATTCGGCGGCGGCTCCATAGGCGACGTTTTTGCGGCCGTAACGGCGCACTCGGATATTGCACTGCTCGGCATGGCCAACGAACCCTTCGAGCATGCAAAGACGCGAACCGTATTCGCCGATGAGGCTTGCGGCTTCGTCTGTCGTCACGCGTTGGTAGCTGTGCGTCTTGAGGAATTTGCCGACCCACAGACCACCTGTGTAGCGCCCGGCCTTGCGCGTGGGCAGCGTGTGGTTCGTACCAATCACCTTGTCGCCGTTGGCGACGTTGGTGCGGGCACCCAAGAACAGCGCGCCGTAGGAATGCATATTGGCCAAGAACCAATCGTCGCGGTCGGTCATGACCTGTACATGCTCGTAGGCCATTGTATTGGCGACTTCGAGCATCTCGTCGTACGTGTCGCACAGGATGATTTCGCCGTAGTCGCGCCAGCTCGCGGCCGCCGTATCGGCCGTCGGCAGGATCTTCAGCAAGCGTTCGACCTCGCGCAGCGTGTCGTCGGCGAGCTTGCGCGAATTCGTGATAAGGCAGGCGGGCGAATTGTAGCCGTGCTCGGCCTGGCCCAAGAGGTCGGTCGCACACAATTCGCCGTCCACACTGTCGTCAGCGATTAGCATCGTTTCGGTCGGCCCCGCCAAAAGATCGATACCCACGCGCCCAAAGAGCTGGCGCTTGGCTTCGGCCACATAGGCGTTGCCAGGACCGACGATCATGTCGACGGGGCGAATCGTTTCGGTGCCGAGCGCCATCGCCCCCACGGCCTGGATGCCGCCGAGCACGTAAATCTCGTGCGCCCCGCCCAAATGCATAGCCGCGACGATCGCCGGATGCGGCTCGCCCTTGACCGGCGGGGCCGAGGCCACGATGCGTGGCACGCCGGCAACCGACGCCGTCAGTACCGACATGTGCGCCGACGCGACCATCGGGAATTTGCCGCCCGGCACGTAGCAGCCGACCGACTGCACCGGGATCGTGCGATGGCCAAGGATCACGCCCGGCAAGGTTTCGACCTCGACGTCGGTGATGCTGGCGCGCTGGGCTTGGGCAAAGCGGCGGATCTGCGCCTGCGCGAAGCGGATGTCTTCCATGTCGCGCGATGCCACCTTGTTCATCGCTGCTTCGATCTGCGACGGCGTCAAGCGAAACGAGGCCGGCGCGTAGCCGTCGAATTTCTGCGCCAGATCGCGTACGGCCGCATCGCCGCCCGACGCGATGTCGCCTAGAATCTTCTCGACCGACGCGCGGACCTTCGTGTCGTCCTCGGCGCGTTCGCTGTCCGGCTTGCCCGATTTGAGATGAACGATAGCCATTGGAAAACCTCTCGATTGAAAGTTCATGAAGGTGCGGCCGCACTGATGCGCTGGCCGGTCGTCGTGTCGAAGAGATGGCAGATGCGCGACGGCACGGACGCGAAGAGCTGCGTGCGGATCGCGACCTCGAAATCCTTGGCGGCCTTGATCGCGACCAAGGCCTTGCCCGTCTGCAGCGTCACCATCGAAGAGTCGCCCAGCAGTTCCATCGAATAGACGGCGGCCGAGATTTCGCCCGATGGGGCAACGGCGGCGTCCTCCGCGCGGAAGCCGAGCGTGACGGGACCGTCGGCGATACCGGCAAAGCCGTCGATCGCGACCCCGGCGGCCACAAAACGTCCGGCTTGCAGCTTTCCCTCGACCAGATTCATCGCCGGATTGCCGATGAAGGACGCAACGAAAATGTTGGCCGGCCGGTCGTAGATCTCGCGCGGGCTGCCGACCTGCTGGACGGCCCCCTTGTTCATTACGACGACGCGGTCGGCGAGCGTCATCGCTTCGATCTGGTCGTGCGTGACGTAGATCGTGGTCGTGCGCAGCTCGTGATGCAGATTTTTGATCTGCGCGCGCGTCGAGACGCGCAGCTTGGCGTCCAGATTGGACAAAGGCTCGTCCATCAGGAAGACCTTGGGCTTGCGCACGATGGCGCGTGCCAGCGCCACGCGCTGGCGCTGGCCGCCCGAGAGGGCAGCGGGTTTGCGCTCGAGATAGTCGGCAAGCTCGACCGTGTTGGCCGCGCGCATCACGCGCTCGTGGTGCTCGGCCTCCGGCACGCCGCGCATCTTCAGCGGAAAGCGGATGTTTTCGTAGACCGTCATCGTCGGATAGAGGCCGTAGGACTGGAACACCATCGCGATGTCGCGGTCCTTGGGATCGAGATCGTTGATGCGGCGGTCGTCGATGAAGATGTCGCCGTCGCTGGCGTCTTCGAGGCCCGCGATCATGCGCATCGTCGTGGTCTTGCCGCAGCCCGACGGGCCCAGCAGCACGAGGAACTCGCCGTCCGCGATGGCAAGATCGATGGTCTTGACCCCGACCGCCGCTCCCCAGCGCTTCGACAGACCTTTGAGGCGGATTTCGGCCATGCCCTATCCCTTCACCGCACCGGCCGTGAGGCCGGAAACGATCTGGCGCTGGAAAAACATCACGAGCACGAACAAAGGTGCTGTGACCGACACGACCGAAGACACGGCGAACATCACGTTGCCCTCGGTCTGCGTGGTGCCGAGGAAGCTTGCGATCTTCGGCACCATAGTTTGGTTGTCCTTCGAGAGCAGCATCGCGGTCACGACGAAATCGTTGTAGGCGAGTAGGAACGAGAACAGCCCGGTCGTGATCACGCCCGGCCACATCACCGGAATGATCACGTGGCGGAAGGCCTGGAACGGCGTGCAGCCGTCCATGCGGGCACTCTCGTCGAGATCGCGTGGGATGTTCTTGAAGAACGCGGTCAGCATCCACAGCGTGAAAGGTTGGTTGATCGCCACGAGCACGAAGATCGCCGTCGGCAGATGGCCCCATAGATTCCAGCGATAGAATGGCAGGAGATAGCCCGAAACGAGCGTGATCGGCGGCATGGCGCGGAACACCAGTGCTGCGAGCAGCAGCCAGAACGCGTAGCGATAGGTGGACCGGCTCAGCGCATAGCCGCCGAGCGTGCCGAAGGTCAGCGAGATCACGACGACGGCGACGGTGACTACAAACGAGTTGAGTGTCGCACGCCAGAACGCCTCTTTGATCCAAGCACCCTCGTAGCCCGCCCCTGTGAACGCACTGCCGTACTCACCGAGCGTGAGCGGGCCCGTGAGCGCGTGCGTCCAATCGGCTTTGGAGAAGAAGTCGCCTTCGACCTTGAAGCTGCCCCACAAGGTCCAAGCGAACGGAAACGTCGCGACGACGAGCCACAGCAGCAGCATCGCCCCAAAGACGAGGCTCAAGATCGGCGGCAGTTTCTGCGCGCGCACGCCCATCTCCGCCCTCACGCCTTTCCGAACTGGCGCCAAGTGCGCACGAGCACCGGCGAGAGCAGAACTAGCACGCCGAGGATCGTCAGCACCGAGGTTGCGGCGGCCGAGGAAAGCAGCCGAGTCTCGCCGCTGAGATCGGCGTAAATGAAATAGGACAAAGACTGCGCGTGCGCCCCCGCATTGAAGCTCACGATCGGCTCGAAGACGCGGAAATTATCCATGATCTTGATCAGTGCCATGAACACGGTGAGCGGCAGGAGATGCGGCAGCACCACGTAGCGGATGCGGCTCCAGCGGCTCGCCCCGTCGATCATCGCACTTTCGAGCGTGTCCTGCGGCACTGTCTGCAGGCCCGCATAGTAGATCACGAACGCAAACGGTGCGGTCGACCAGATACCGTAGACGAGCAGCATAATCCAGGTGAGCGCGCTCGACGCTTTCAGCGACAGATCAGGGTTTTCAGTGAGCCAGATCATCGCCGTGCCGATGATGCCGCGCGAATCGACCATCCAGAACAGAATGAGTGCCCCAATCAGGGGGGTGACGATCATCGGCAGCAACGACACGAAGATGGCAGGCCCGCGCAGCAGCCGCGGGATCGCGTTGACGCCGAGGGCCACGAAAAAGCCGAGCAGGATCGACAGCGGGGTCACGACCGCCATATAGGTGAGCGTGAACGCGATCGCCCGGTAGAACGGCAGATTGAGCAGGCGGCGCATGAAATCGCCGGGGCCGACGGATTGCGAAAACAGCCGTGCGATTTCTTCGGCCGCCAGATGCGAACGATCGAGATAGATGTCGAGCCCGACGAAACGACCCAAAGGCTGCGCTTCGCGCAGGGCTTGCGTTGCCGCCTGGTCGATCGTCGTCGACTTTGTGCACGCAAACGGCGTGCAGTTTTCGACCTCGACGATGACTTGGCGATGCGGCGCGTAGAGCGACTGGGTCACGACCGACACGATCGGCAGCGCGATGAACAGGAACATCGCGGTTGCCGTCGGCAGGAAGAATTGCAGAAAGGTTTTGTGCTTCATAAGCCGGGCTCCGACCTTTGGTCGTTGCGGCAGCACGAGGCGTCGTCAGCGCGCATGGATGTGCGCGCCGACGACGCGAGCGCTTGCGTCAGCGCAGGAAGCCCTTTTCCTTGGCCGCCGTGCGGTAGGCCGCTTCGATGTCGGCGAGCGTGGTCGTGGCATCCTTGCGGCCGGCGAGGAACGGCGCCAAACCGTCACCCAGGGCCGAGTGCATCAAGCCCATATAGGGCAGCATCGGATAGGGCTTGGCCCCCAGCGCCATCGTGTCCATCACACCTTGGTTGACCGGGGCGGGCTTGTAGCCGGGGATGATCCATACGGCCTGGCCCATCGTTTCGGGTGTCAGGATCGCAGGCGATACGCCGTTCTTGAGGGCGACGAATGTCGCGCGCGCGTCGTCGTCCGAGATGTTCTTGGCAACCGTCCAGCCGTCCCACCACAAGGTCGTGGCCGGGGTTTTGCCGCCGCCGACCGTCATTGGGGCACCCACCGCCGTGTTCGCGGCAATGGTCGGGTTGTTGCCGGGGCCTTCCATCAGCACGCCCGTGCGCGAGCCCCACATGTTCATGAGGGCGACGTTGCCCGCGCGCCATTCCGCACTCGTGGCGTTCGAATCGTGCGTGAGGAAATCGGGATTCATGTAGGCGCTGAGTGCCTTCATCATCTCGAGCGTGGCAATACCCTGCGTATTGTTGAGGGCAGGCTCGGCACTGCCGGGTTTGAAGAACTCGCCGCCATAACCCATATACATGTTCAAGAATTCTTGGCCGAGATTGAACCCAGCCTGGTAGGCGCCGCCCACCGGATTGCGCATGATGCCGCGCTCGCGAATGATCTTGGCGGCAGCGAGCAATTCTTCGTAGGTCTTGGGCGGTTGCACGCCGATCTGCGCCAGCACGTCCTTGCGGTAGACGAGATGCTGCGAGTTCGCCATGAACGCGACCGCCATCACGCGCCCGTTGACTGTGATGAGCTGGTTTTTCGGAATGTCCTGGCCGTGGGCGGCCACGAGCGCGTCGAGCGGGCGGATCACGTCGTCGTTGAGCAATGCCACGATCGACGAGGTCGCGACGATGGCCGAAGTGTATTCGGCCGGATTGCCCTGCATGCCCGGCAGATTGATGCGCTGGTGGTTCGCGGTCAGGTTCGATCGCACCGTGAGGCCGCCCGTCGCACACTTGGCCGCGTTGGCGGCGACGGTTTGGATCGCCGGAAACTCGTTGCCGACGATGTTCACGCGCCCGGTCGTGACGCCGCAATTGGCGTTCGCAACGCCTGCGAACGACAGAGCTGCCGCAAATGAAAGTGCCGCGATCGATTTCTGGTTCATGGGACGCCCCCTTGCTGTTGGATTTTCGCGTTCGTTGGCCGAAACATTGTTGTTAGGAAAAACGCTCCCATTTTTTGCAAGCGTATGCAAGAAAATCTTGAATGGTCGTGCGAAGGCGCCGAAACTGGCTTCAAATATGCTTTCGAGGGGGATGCCGCGATGCAAGCCGAGTTCGATCCGTCCGCACAAATCGTCGCACCGTTGCGTGCGGCGTTGTACGCGCAACTGCAGGCCTTGGCCGAAGCATCGCCCGACCAGCTCGGCCAGCGGCTGGCAGCCTTCGCGCACAAGGATGCGGCGTGGCGCGTTGCGCACCCGATCGATGCGGTTGTCGGCCTCGATGCGATCGCAGCCCAGGTGTATGCGCCGCTCAAAGTCGCCCTGCCCGATCTCGAACGCCGCGACGTAATCTTCGTCGGCGGTACCTATGGCGGGCACGCTCTAATCGCGTGCGTGGGCAGCTATTGCGGCACGATGCGCGGCGATTGGCTCGGCATGCCCGCGACCGGCAGAACCGTAAATCTGCGCTACGGCGAGGTCTATCGGCTCGACGCTTGCGGGCGCGTTGTCGAAGCAAGCTTGCTCTGGGACGTGCTCGACATGATGCGCCAAACCGGCGTTTGGCCGCTTGGGCCGGCACTCGGCAATGTCGAACTCTGGCCGATGCCGCTCACGGCCGACGGCATAAGGCTCGGCCCTTCGGACGGTGCCCAATCGGCAGCGAGCCTTGCGCAGACGCTTGCCATGCACCGCACGCTCTACGAACACGACGACCGCGCCAATCTCACGCGCGAAAGCCTGATCGCGATGCCGCAGCGTCTGCATTGGCACCCCAAAATGATGTGGTACGGCCCGGCTGGAATCGGCGCAACGCGCGGGCTCGACGGTTTCGTCGACGGCCACCAATTGCCCTTCCGTATCGCCTTCCATCGCCCGCAAGGAACGTTCGAAGAGGTGACGACCGAACGCGCACGGCACGGCGTGGGCCACTATATTCGCATCGGCGATGGTCCCTATTCGGTCACCGGCGGCTGGCCGTCGGTCTATGCGCTGCACAAGGGCGGCGGCTTCTGCGGCCTGCCGCCGACTGGCTTACCCGTCTTCATGCGCGTCATGGATTTCTACCTGCACCACGAGGGCCTGATCCGCGAAAACTGGGTCCCGCTCGACATGCTGGACCTCTTGAGACAGATGGGCTTCGACGCGCTGGCGCGCATGCGCGAATTCCTGCGCACCGGTCGACAGTGATCGGCACAGTAACGGAACAAACGGGCGGAATCCGCGCCTTGTCAAATGGCGGGACGTGTCGATAAATCATGGCTCGTCGCGAGAAGCACGTGCCCCCAAAATGTCGATCAAAGACAGAGCCTTGATCATGGCCTGTCTCAGAGCAATTGGTCGTTACGTATGTGCCAACCGTCCGATCACTCGGTCGATGGGCAGCAGTGGCCAAAACAAAGCGCAAAACGATTCTGACGCTGAACATGTTGCGTTTACGGTCGCAACGGCATCGGGACTTGCATCGGGACTTCGGTGCCGAATTGGGCTCATTCTGGCCCGTTTCGTTCTCTATGGTGTTATAAAAATCAAATACTTAATGAGCGGGCAGGGTCTTACAAAACCGCTGCTCTACCGCTGAGCTAAACCGGCGATCCGCCCGCAGGCTTTTGCCCCATTGCGGGGGCTTGTGTAAAGGGCGCGTCAGCGGGCACGCGCCCCCGGCCGCGCGCGCGCGATCATCCAGCTCAGAATCGCGACCGGGACGAGGCCTGCCGCGACGATCGCGACCGCACCCGTCGCGGCCTGGCCCAGGCGCTCGTCCGACGCCAGTGAATAGACCCGTACGGCCAGCGTGTCGAAGCCGAACGGCCGCACGATCAGCGTGGCGGGCAGTTCCTTGAGCACGTCCACGAACACAAGCAAGGCCGCCGTCAGGATCGAGCCGCCCATCAGCGGCATGTGCACGAAGCGCAGCACGCGCGGCTTTCGCGCACCCAGGCTCGCCGCCACGTCGTCCATCGCGGGCGTGATCTTCGCCATGCCGGTTTCGACCGGGCCCAAGGCGACGGCGAGGAAGCGCACGACATAGGCGTAGACGAGGGCCACGAGCGTGCCCGACAGCAGCAGCCCCGACGACACGCCGAACGCGGCGCGCAAGCCCGCGTCGAGCGCATTGTCGAAGAGGCCGAGCGGCACGAGGATGCCGACCGCGACGATCGAGCCCGGTATCGCGTAGCCGATGCCGGCAACGCGCACGGCGCCCGCCACCAGCTTCGTCGGCGTCAGGCGCTTGGCATAGGCAAGGGCCAGGCCCAGCGCCACGGTCGCCGCCGCCGCAAGGGCCGCGAGCCCGAAGGAATTGCCGGCGTATTCGGCAAAGCGCGTCGCGAACAGGGGATCGCCCTCGCGCCACGCCATGCGCAGCAGCATGGCGGCCGGCACCGCGAAGCCGAGCAGCACGGGCAGCGCGCACGCCGCAAAGGCGGCCGCCGCGCGCCAGCCCGCGAGGCGCAAGGGTGCGAGCGGGCGGTAGCGCCGCGTGGTGTGGTGCGTGCGCGCGGCCCCGCGCGAGCGGCGCTCGAGCCACAGCAGCAGCAGCACGAAGACGAGCAGGGCAGTGGCAAGCTGGCTTGCGGCGACGCGATTGCCCATGCCGAACCAGGTGCGGTAGATCGCGGTCGTGAAGGTGTCGACGCCGAAATACTGCACGGTGCCGAAATCGGCCAAGGCCTCCATGAGGGCGAGCGCGACGCCCGCGGCGATCGCGGGCCGCGCGAGCGGCAGGGCCACGCGCGCGAAAGCCCCCCAGGCGTTGCGGCCCAGCACGCGGCTTGCCTCGAGCACGCAGACCGACTGTTCGAGAAACGCCGCGCGCGCCAGCAGGTACACGTAAGGATATAGCACGAGCACCAGCACCGCGACCGCACCGCCGAGCGACTGGATGTCCGGAAACCAATAGTCGCCGCGCCGCCAGCCGAACGCGTCGCGCAAGGCCGTCTGCACGGGGCCTGCGAACTGCAGCAGATCGGTGTAGGCGTAGCCCACGATGTAGGCCGGGATCGCCATCGGCAGCAGCAGCCCCAATTCGAGCGCGCGGCTGAAGGGGAAGCGGCACATCGTCACGAACCAGGCGCAGGCGACGCCCAATGCCAGCGTGCCCGTTCCCACGCCGACGAGCAGCAAGGCGGTGTTGGAAAGAATGGCGGGCAGGGTGGTCGCCCACAGATGCGCCCACGCATCGCCCGCCGACAGGAACAGATTGGCCGCGACCGCCAGGATCGGCAGCATCGCAAGGCCCGCCGCCGCCAAGGCGACCCATGCCATCGGCGCCAGTGCGCCGCTCCGGCGCAAGGGCATGCTGGGCGGCAGGGTTGCGGCTATATCCGACAAATCGGCCTCATGAGAATGCGAATGGTTCGCAACTGTTGTAGGCGATTGCCGGGACCTATGCCAGTCCTAAGCTGCCGAGTTTGAGTATTTCCAGCACGCGCAAGGCGATTTGCGTGCCGACATAGAGCAAAAACGCATCGATCAGACCTTTGGCGTAGGTCGGATCGAACGGACGATCGAGCTGGGTCAGTATTTGCGCCCAGTTCGCGCGCTGCGATCGACGGATTGACTCATTTGGTTGGGTTTCCGCATCGGCAATGAAGGCCGCCGGGGGTGTCTGACGCTGTCCCGGACGTTTTGTCGGCACCCACACTTCGCTGATGCGCGTGCGCGGGGCGCCATAGATTTCGCTCCAATAAACGGCTTTTTGTTCGGCCAGATCGAGATCGGCGACGAGGGCGCGCGGCAGCCAAGCATCGTAAAGCAACGTCGCCACCAGATAGCGGCGTTCGCTAAGTTCGGTTGCCTCGGCATAGCTGCCAGGATACATACTCTTTCCCATAAATAAGAAATGTAATTTATTAAAATACCTTATATAAGGCCGGAGTCAATGCCGTTTTTGGCAAGAAACCGTCGTGCGATCAGGCGTTTTCGGGGCGGAAGCGGGCTTCGTTCAGCAGCACCGGGCACGCGACAATGCGCGTTACCTCGGGATCGTAGAGGGCGCGCAGACGCGCATGCGGCACGCTGTAGCCGTCGTGCAGTACGTCCTCCACGATCCAGGAATAGAGTTCGTGGCTGACAAAGCGCTGGCCGGGACGAATCGGACGTTCGAGCATTTTCGAATTTTAGCCGCGAGAGCGGCGGCGCACCATGCTCGTATGCTAAAAATGCGGATGCAACGCGTTTGGGCGATCCTGCTGGCAGTCTCGATCGCGACGACGGCGGCGCCTGCCCCTGCGCAGGAGGTGCGCCGCACCGACGACCGGCATTTGCGGCGCCAATTCGATCCGGTCGGCCCGCAAATGTTCGATCTCCCGCGCAGTCCCGAGCCGGCCCGGCCCCGCCCGGTGCTGCTGCGCAGCCCCAAAACGCTGGAAGATCTCGGAAAATACGATGCCAAAGCTTCGGCCGCGTGCCGTGCCCGCGATTTCGGCCAGTTCGAACAGCATCGCGCAACCGTCGTTCTTGCGGGCCGCATTTACGGCGCTGCCATGTCGCCCGGCGACGATCTTGCCGATGCGCGCGGGCTGGCCGCCCCCAACACGCTCTACGTTTTCGAGCAGCAGAGCACGACGGCCTGCCGCGTGTGGCGCGTGCGAGCGCCGCGCTGAAAAAGGTCAGCCGCCGCCGGGACCGGACTTGGCCGCTTGGTCGCCGAAGATCCGCAGAATTATGGCGTTGAGGCTCGCCTTTTCCTCTTCCTTTAGCGTCATGTTTTCGTCGAGGAAATCGACGTTGCTGTTGATGGCGCGGATGCCGGCGGCCACGTAGATGTCCATGATTTCGCGGATCGCGTGGAACTGTTTGCAGTTCACCGAGTCCATCCGCGTGTCGAAAATGCCCGCAATGACGCTGCAGCGGTTGAGAACGTACTGCAGTTTGAGGCGCCGCTTCTCGTTCAGGTTCGGCCGTTTTTCATCTGCGCTCATGAGGCATGAATAGGATCATTCGTCTGGTTTTGCAATGCTCGAGCGACTGCGCAGGGCAAGCTTGTGGAAGCCCAGCGACACGACCGAGCAGCCGAACATGAGGCTTGCAAGCGCCAGGCCGGTGCCGTCCTGGACGTGGCCCAGAACGAACGTTCCGATCGCCCCCAGCGACATCTGAACGAAGCCCAGCAGGCCCGATGCCGACCCGGCGAGCCTGGGATCGACGCTGACGGCGCCTGCGATCAGATTCGGCTGCGAAAAGCCGTGCGCGATGCCGACCACGAAAATCGGCAAAAACAGCGCCCAGACTTCGAGCGGGAAGGCGAGCGCCCAGACGAGCCCGAAGCCAGTGCCCGCGAGGCCGCACAGATTGCCGATGCGCACCATCCGGTCGAGGCCGATGCGCTGGCTGTAGCGGCCGGTCACGAAATTGCCGATCAAATAGCTTGCCGCGCACCCGACGAACCAAAACCCGTATTCGGAGGGCGCGCGCCCCATGACAGAGACCATCAGATACGGGGCGACCGCCAGAAACGCGAAAAACGCCACGCTGTTGAACGACATCGCGAGCGTGTAGCCGACGAAGACGGGACTGCGCGCCAAAAGCGACCAGCCGCGCGCCAGGTTTCCGAAATCGACGCTCGCTTGGCGCTGGTGGTTGGTTTCGGCCGCGCGCATCCACGACCCGAGCAGCACCGCGGCCACGAAGACCGCCAGCAGAACGAAGCTGGCGCGCCAGCCGTAATGCTCGTCGAGCAGACCGCCGATCGAGGGTGCGACCATCGGCATCAGCGACATCCCCATCGTCACGTAGGCAAGTTCGCTGGCCGCGCGGTCGCGCGCGAACAGATCGCGCACCATCGCGCGCGACAGCACGAGCCCCACGCAGCAGCCGAATGCCTGCAGAAAACGGCCGCCGAGAAGAATCTCGACGGTCGGGGCAAGGAGGCACAAAAAGCTGCCGACCAAACCGATCGCCAGGCCGCCGAGCAGCACCGGTCGGCGGCCGTAGCAGTCCGACAGCGGCCCGTAGACCGGCTGGCCCAAGGCAATGCCGGCCAGAAACAGCGTCAAAGCGAGCTGTGCGGTGCCGTAGTCGGATTGGAAGGCCTCGGCCAGCCGCGGCAGCGACGGCACGAACACGTTGAGCGCGAACGGTCCGCAGCTGCTGATCGCGATCAGCAGCCACAGCGGCGGCCGGGCGACAGGAGCGGCAGCCGGGGCGGTCGGCGGGCTTGCGGAAGCGGACACGATGGCCGCGACCATAGCAAGCTGGCGTGCGGCTTGCACTCCCTTGCAACGCTTGGCAAACCGGCGCATTTTGCGCGGTCTTTTCCACCTCCCGCAGGTAATCCCCGCCCATGACGCTCAACGTGGCACTGCACCACCGCACGGCCTACAAATACGATCGCCAGATCGCGCTTGGGCCCCAAGTGGTGCGCCTGCGCCCCGCCCCGCACAGCCGCACGCCCGTGCTCGCCTATTCGCTGAAGATTTCGCCCGAGCCGCATTTCCTCAATTGGCAGCAGGATCCGCACGGCAACTGGCTCGCGCGCCTCGTGTTCCCGGAAAAGACGGACCGCTTCACGGTCGACGTCGATCTGGTCGCCGACATGGCGGTGCAGAATCCGTTCGACTTTTTCCTCGAGCCCTACGCGCAGAAATTCCCCTTCAAGTACGAAGACGGGCTGCTCGGCGATCTTGCCCCGTTCATGAAGCCCGACAAGGCCGGGCCGATGCTGGCACAGTGGCTTGCCAAGGTGCCGCGCGAAGAGGCGGTCACGATCGATTTTCTCGTCGCCCTCAACCAGCGCCTGCAGAAAGACATCGGCTACATCATCCGTCTCGAACCCGGCGTGCAGGCTTGCGAGACCACGCTCGCGCGCGCCAAGGGCTCGTGCCGCGACACGGGCTGGCTGTTCGTGCAGATCCTGCGCCATCTCGGGTTCGCCGCCCGCTTCGTGTCGGGGTATCTGATCCAGCTCGTGGCCGACCAGAAGGCGCTCGACGGGCCTTCCGGCACGGAGGTCGATTTCACCGATCTGCACGCGTGGACGGAAGTCTATCTGCCGGGCGCCGGCTGGATCGGATTCGATCCCACCTCGGGGCTGATGACGGGCGAGGGCCATATTCCGCTTGCCGCCACGCCCGCGCCGCAATCGGCGGCCCCCGTCGAAGGCCTCATCGAAAAGGCCGAGGTCGAGTTCGGCCACGAAATGAAGGTCACGCGCATCGCGCAATCCGCGCGCACGACCAAACCCTACGAAGAGGCGGCGTGGGCGCGCATCGAAGCGCTCGGCCACCATGTCGACACGCATCTTGCGCGCGGCGACGTGCGCCTCACGATGGGCGGCGAGCCGACCTTCGTGTCGGTCGACGACATGGAAGGCGCCGAATGGAACACGGCGGCCCTCGGTCCCACCAAGCGGCGGCTTGCGGGCCAGCTCCTGAAGCGCTTGCGCAAAATCTGGTCGCCGGGCGCCTTGCTGCATTACGGCCAGGGCAAATGGTATCCGGGCGAGCAGTTGCCGCGCTGGGCGCTCGGCTGCTTCTGGCGCAAGGACGGCGAGCCGATCTGGCGCGACCCGGCGTTGCAGGCCGACGATTCGCTGAAGACCAACGTGGGCTTCGACCATGCCGAGCGGTTCGCCCAGCGCCTGTGCGAACGCCTCGGCATTCCGCCGATCTTCGCCCAGCGCGCCTACGAAGACGCCTGGTACTATCTGTGGCGCGAGCAGCGCCTGCCGGTCAACGTCGATCCGCTCAAATCCAATCTGAAAGACGCCGAGGAGCGCGCGCGCCTGGCGCGCGTTTTCGAGCAGGGTCTCGACAGCCCGGTCGGCATGGCGCTGCCGATCACGCGCGGCTGGCAAGGGGGCCCGCGCAAATGGTCGAGCGGCTTCTGGTTCGTGCGGCCGCAGCACATGTTCCTGGTTCCCGGCGATTCGCCGATGGGCCTGCGTCTGCCGCTCGACAGTCTTCCGTGGTCGGCGCCCGGCGACTATCCCTACCATTGGGAGCGCGACCCGTTCGAAGCGCTTCCGCCTTTGCCCAAGCGCGATCCGCGCGAGCGCGCCTTGCAGGTGGGCGGGGCTGCCGCGCGAACGGCGTCGGGGACAGGCATCGGGCCGCAGGGCCAGTCGATGCCCGACCGGCGGGCCGTCGAGGAGCTGCGCAAGCGCGAGCGTTCGAGCCTGCGTCCGCAGCAATCGGCGAGCGGCATGGTGCGCACGGCATTGTGCGTCGAGCCGCGCGACGGCCTGCTGCACATCTTCATGCCGCCCGTGCCCACGATCGAAGACTATCTCGATCTGGTGGCGCACATCGAAGACACGGCCAAGGATCTCGCCCAGCCGATCCTCGTCGAAGGCTATCCGCCGCCGAGCGACCCGCGCGTCGCGCATTTCTCGGTCACGCCCGATCCGGGCGTGATCGAGGTCAACGTGCATCCGGCCGAAAACTGGGGCGAACTCGTCGACCGCACGGTCTCGCTCTACGAGGAAGCGCGCCAGACGCGGCTCGCCACCGAGAAATTCATGCTCGACGGCCGCCACGTCGGCACGGGTGGGGGCAACCATTTCGTGCTCGGCGGCCAGACGCCCGCGCAGTCGCCGTGGCTGCGCAGGCCCGATCTTCTGGGCTCGATGCTGCGCTTCTGGCACAACCATCCGGCCCTTTCGTATCTCTTCTCGGGGCTTTTCATCGGCCCCACGTCGCAGCATCCGCGCATCGACGAGGCGCGCAAAGACCAGGTGCACGAACTCGAACTCGCGCTTTCGCAGCTGCCGGCCAAGGAAACGGCCGGCATCGCGCCTTGGCTCGTGGACCGCATCCTGCGCAACGTGCTCGTCGACGTGACGGGCAACACGCACCGCACCGAGTTCTGCGTCGACAAGCTCTTTTCGCCAGACAATGCCGGCGGCCGGCGCGGCCTCGTGGAGCTGCGCGCCTTCGAAATGCCGCCGCATGCGCGCATGAGCCTCGTGCAGCAGTTGCTGCTGCGCAGCCTCGTCGCGCATTTCTGGGAGCAGCCCTACACGCACAAGCTCGTGCGCTGGGGCAACGCGGTGCACGACAAGTTCATGCTGCCGCATTTCGTGGCCGAAGACATGGGCGACGTTCTGCAGACATTGCGCGAAGCGGGCTACGCGTTCGAGGATTCGTGGTTCGATCCGCACTGGGAATTCCGCTTCCCCAAGCTCGGCAGCGTGGCCTATCGCGGCGTGGACGTCGAACTGCGCCACGCGCTCGAGCCCTGGCACGTGCTGGGCGAAGAGGCGGGTGCGGGCGGCACCGTGCGCTACGTCGACAGCTCGCTCGAGCGGCTGCAGGTGCGCGTGCGCAATCTCGTGGACCAGCGCCACGTGCTCGCGTGCAACGGCGTGCGCGTGCCCCTGCATCCGACGGGCGTGGAAGGCGAATACGTGGCGGGCGTGCGTTTCCGCGCGTGGGATCCGGCGTCGGCCCTGCACCCGACCGTGGGCGTGCACGCGCCGCTGGCGTTCGATCTCGTCGACGGCTGGAGCAAGCGGTCGATCGGCGGCTGCACCTACCACGTCGCGCATCCGGGCGGCCGCAACTACGACCGTTTCCCGGTCAACGCCAACGAGGCCGAAGCGCGCCGCCGCACGCGGTTCTTCGGGATCGGGCATTCGCCGGGTTCGCTGGTACCGCAAATCCCGGCCGTCGATCCGGACTTCCCGCTGACTCTTGACCTGCGCCGCACCGCGACGCCAAGCTGCAGCTGAACCGAGGGAGTCCCGCCCAGGCGCGCATGGAAGACCTACGTCTCAATCGTGCCGCACCGTCCGATGCGGACGCCTCTGCCCCGCCATTCGACGAAATGGTCACCGGGGCGGGGCAAATCCGCTGCCATTGGCAGGCGCTCATGGGGGCACTGCGCACGCTCGCACCCGGTGCGATGGCCGAGCGCATGGAACGCGCGCGCCGCCAATACGACGAAAACGGCGTCACCTACAACGTCTTCGCCGAGGCGCGCCAGCCGCAGCGGCCCTGGCAGTTCGATCTCGTTCCGCTGCCCGTGCCCGCCGAAGAGTGGCGCGACATCGAAAAAGGCCTCGTGCAGCGCGCCAACCTGCTCGAGCGCATCATCGCCGACGTCTACGGCGCGCAGTCGCTGATCCGCGAGCGGCTCGTGCCGCCGGCCCTCGTGCAGGCCAATCCGGCGTTCCTGCGCGCCTGCCACGGCATCAAGCTCGCCAACGGCGCGCCCCATCTGCATTTCTACGCCGCCGACATCGCGCGCGGGCGCGACGGGCGCTGGCGCGTGTGCGCCGACCGCGTCAACGCGCCGTCGGGCGCTGGCTACGCGCTCGAGAACCGCAACGTGCTGATGCGCACGCTGCCGGAGTTTTTCCAGTCGACCAACGTGCGCAGGCTCACGCCGTTCTTCGAGCTGTGGCAGACGGCGCTCGCCCAGCTCGCCCCGCGCATGCGCGAAAATCCGCGCATCGTGCTGCTCACGCCCGGCCCCTACAGCGAAACCTATTTCGAGCACGTCTATCTCGCCCGCCAGCTCGGCCTCACGCTGGCCGAGGGCGCCGATCTCACCGTGCGCAACGCCAAGCTCTATCTGAAGACGCTCGGCGGCCTGCAGCAGGTCGATGTCGTCCTGCGCCGTCTCGACGAGGATTACTGCGATCCGGTCGAGCTGCGCCCGGAATCGGCGATCGGCGTCGCCGGCCTCGTCGACGCGGTGCGCGCGGGCAACGTCGCGATCGCCAACGCGCTGGGGGCGGGCGTCGTGGAAACGCCCGCGATGATGCCGTTCCTGCCGGGCCTTGCCAAACATCTGCTGGGCGAAGAGCTCGAGATGCCGTCGGTCGAGACCTGGTGGCTCGGCCAGCGCGCCGTGCTCGAGGAAGTCGCCGGGCGGCTCGACGACTACGTGATCCGGCCGTGTTTTGCGGGCGACATGCTCGAAGCCTCGGTCGTCGGCGCCCAGCTCGACGCCGCCCGCCGCCGCCATCTGCTCGAGCGGCTGCGCGCGGCCCCGCATCGCTACGTGGCGCAGGCGCGCATGCACAAATCGGCGATGCCGGTGTGGACGCAGAGCGGCCTCGTGCCGCGCCCGCTGCTGATGCGCTGCTTCCTCATTCGCCACGAAGGCGGCTACGTGCCGATGCCCGGCGCCATGACGCGCGTCGCCGCCGACGACAACGGCTTCGACATTTCCATGCAGCGCGGCGGGGCCGCCAAAGACACCTGGATCGTCCAGCACGAACATGCGCCCATCGTGGTGCGGCCGCGCGCGTCCGCCGCGCGCGAACCCTTGCGCCGTTCGGCGGGCGAACTGCAGAGTCGGCTCGCCGACAATCTGTTCTGGCTCGGCCGCTACACCGAACGGCTCGACAATGCCGCGCGCTTGATGCGCGCGTGCCTGGTGCGGGCGCCCGCAGGCGGCAGTTCGGCGCGCGAAATCGCCGAGTTCCAGGTGCTTGCGGCCATGCTCGCGGCGCGCGGCCTCGTCGAACGGCCGTTCGGGGGCCTGCCCGACGGGCGCGCGATGGCCGAAGCGCTCGGCCACGCGTGCGGGCCCGAGGGCGGTTTGGCGCATCTGTTCCAGGCGCTGCAGCGCATCGCGCCCACCGTGCGCGACCGGCTGTCGGCCGACATGTGGAACGTCGTCAACGAGCAGGTGCGCGACGCGCGCCTGCGCTTCGAAAGCCAACCCGGCGACCTCGACCGCCTGCTCGAAGGCATGGACTACACGATCGGCGTATGCGCCGCCTTCCACGGCATGGCGGCCGAAAACATGACGCACGGCTCGGGCTGGCGCTTTCTCGATCTCGGCCAGCGCATCGAGCGCGCGTCGCACGGCGTGTCGGTCGTGCACGACGTGTTCGCGGCGTCCGGCCAGGGCGCCGAGCCTTGGCTGCGTCTGCTGCTCGAAGTGAGCGACAGCGCCATCACCTACCGCACGCGCTACATGGCGGCGGTGCAGCCCGCGCCGGTGCTCGATCTCGTGCTGTGCGACGAGACCAACCCGCGCGCCATCGCCTACCAGCTTCGCCAGATCGAAACGCATCTGTGCGAACTCGTGCAGCGCAACGTGCGCGCCTATTCCCAGCCCGAGCAGCGCATCGCGCGCGCCGTTCTCGCGGGCATCGAGCTGTTCGACGTCGAGCGCGTGGGCTCCACCTTTGACCGCGCGGCGATGGCCGCCCTCGAAGCGCTGCTCGGCGACACGCGCTCGCGTCTTTCCGAGCTTTCCGAGGCGATCACGCGCGCCTATTTCAGCCACGTCAAAACCGCCCAGTCGATCGGCTACGAGATCGGGCCTGCGGCGGAGCCGCGCCCGTGATCTACGACGTCGTGCACCGCACAACCTACCGCTACGAGGAGCCCGTCGATCTCTCGTACCACGTGATGCGCGTGCTGCCGCGCGCGCTGCCCACCCAGCGCATCCTGCGGGCGGGCACGATCGTCACGCCCGCGCCCGTGCGCGTGCAGGACGGCGTCGACTATTTCGGAAACGCGGTCACGCACATGTCGCTCGAGGAACCGCACGCCGAACTCGTCGTCGATGCGCGGGCGCTGGTCGAAGTGCGCGCGGCACCCGTGCCCGACGCGGAAGCGACGCCGCCGTGGGAAACGGTGCGCGACGCGCTCGACGGTGGCGGCCTGCCGATCGAGACGCAGGCGGTCGAGTTCGCGCGCGCCTCGCCCATGGCGGCCGTCGACGACGCGGTGCGCGACTATGCGGCCGGCTCCTTCCGGCCGGGCGCGCCGCTGCTTGCGTGCCTGCTCGATCTCAACAAACGGATCCGCGGCGACTTCACGTTCGATCCGCGCGCCACCAACGTCGCCACGCCTGTCGCGGACGTCATGCAGATGCGCCGCGGCGTGTGCCAGGATTTCGCGCACGTGATGATCGCGAGCGTGCGCGCGATGGGGCTCGCCGCGCGCTACGTGTCGGGCTATATCCGCACCTACGCGCCGCAAGGGCAGGTTCGCCGCCAAGGAGCGGACGCGAGCCACGCCTGGATCTCGGCTTTCGTGCCGGGGGCGGGCTGGATCGATCTCGACCCGACGAACGATCTCGTGGTCGGCGAAGAGCATGTGGTGCTCGGCTGGGGCCGCGACTACGGCGACATCGCGCCCATTCGCGGCGTCATTCTGGGCGGGGGCGCCCACCGGCTCGAAGTTTCGGTCGACCTAAAGCCCGTCGCGGACGAAGACCAGGCATAGATTGTTGGCCGGCATGGCGATGCGCAGCGGGTCCGCGAACCCGGCGGCCGCTGCCGCGACGTCGCCGACGCCGCGAATGCCCCAGACCGGATCGCGCGCGCGCAGCTCGGCATCGAACGCGAGATTGGACGCGGCCGTCGGCACGTCGTCTTCGAAAAACGGACCGTAGAGCACCAGCGTGCCGCCCGCCCGCAGCGCGCGTTTGGCGCCGCCGAGCAGGCCCAGCGTCGCTTGCCACGGCGCGATGTGGACCATGTTGGCGCAGAAAATCGCGTCGCATCCCGCAGTCGGCCAGTCTCCGGCGGTCGTGTCCAAGTCGATCGGGGCCTGCAGGTTGGCAAGGGCGCAGTCGTCGCGATAGGCCGCGATAGAGGCGCGGTTGGCGGGATCGGGATCGCTCGGCTGCCAAACAAGATGCGGCAGCGCCCGCGCGAAATAGACCGCATGTTCGCCGGTTCCCGATGCGATCTCGAGCACCTGCGCGGCGCGCTGCGGAAGATGCTCTCGCAGCACCCCCAGGATCGGCTCGCGGTTGCGCAAGGCGGCAGGGGACGTGCGGCGGGGATCGGACGGCGTCACGACGGGTCTTGCGCCGAGGACTCGCCGACGCGCGCGAGCGTGCGGGCAGCGGGCATGCGCACCGCCACCGTGGTGCCTTTGGCGATCTGGCTCGCGATCGTCAGGGTGCCGCTGTGGAGTTCGACGAGCTTGCGCGACAACGGCAAACCGAGCCCGGTGCCTTCGTAGCGGCGCGACAGCGCGTTGTCGACCTGCGCGAACGGCTCGAGGGCGCGCGGAATGTCCTTGGGGTCCATGCCGATGCCGGTGTCGCGCACAGCCAGCTCCACGCGGCCGCCCTCCACGACCCGCGCTTCGAGTTCGACGTGGCCGCCCGGCGGCGTGAACTTGACCGCGTTCGACAGCGGATTGAGCGGCACTTGTTTGAGCCTGCGCGCGTCGGCGCGGATGACAGGCAGGTCGGGCGCGAGTCGCCGCGCCACGCTCACTTTGCCCGCGGTCGCGCGCGGCTCGACCAGCCGCAGGCTCGCGCTTGCAAGTTCGGCCACGTCGACCGGTCCCTCGTCGAGTTCTGCGCTCCCGGCTTCGGCCTTCGAAATGTCGAGAATGTCGTCGATCACTTTCATCAGATGCGTGCCGCTGGCGTGGATGTCGCGCGCGTACTCGGCGTAGCGCGGCTCGCCGACGGAGCCGAACAGTTCGCGGAAGATGATTTCCGAAAAGCCAATCACGGCGTTGAGCGGCGTGCGCAGCTCGTGGCTCATGTGCGCGAGAAAATCCGAGTCCTTGGCGCGGCGCAGCGCTTCCTCGGTTTCGCGCCGGTCGGTGAGATCGAGCAGCAGCGTGACCCAACCTCCGTCGGGCAGCGGCGAGCGGCGCGTCTGCGCGTAGCGGCCGTTTTTGCGCCAGCCCTCGGAGATCGAAGGCGTCGGCATGTCAGTACTGGACGAGACTGTCGAAGGCGACGGGCAATCGTTTGCGGCCTTCGAGGAACTTCAGTTCGATGAGGCACGCCGCCGCGCGCACGTCGGCGCCCGACTTCTGCAGCAGGGAGATCGCCGCATTGAGCGTGCCGCCGGTCGCCAGCACGTCGTCGAGCACGACCACGCGGGCCCCCGGCTTGACGGCGTTTTCCTGGATTTCGAGCGTGTCTTCGCCGTATTCGAGCGCGTAGGTGTGCGGCACGGTTTTTCCGGGCAGCTTGCCGCGCTTGCGCACCATCATGAAGCCGCAGCCCATCGTGAGGGCCAAGGGGGCCGTCACCAGAAAGCCGCGGCTTTCGATGCCCGCGAGCAGATCGGGCTTGTGGGGCGCGATCGCTTCTGCAAGCCGCTCGACGGCCGCCTTCCATGCGGCAGCCGAAGCCAGCAGCGGCGAGATGTCGCGGAACAGAATGCCGGGCTTGGGAAAGTCCGGCACGTCGTGGATGTAGGATTTGAGGTCCATAGATGCTCCTGGCGCAGGCGGCAGAAGCGCAGAATTATGCTTCACCCGGCGTTTCGTCCAGACGAATCTCGGCCCCGCACGATCCCTTCGACGGCGACAGCCTTGACCACGGCGAAAACCGGGCTGCCGAGGGCGAGATCGAGCGCATCGAGCGCCGCGCGCGTGATGCGCGCCACCAGGCGTTGGCCGCCTACGGCGACGGCAATTTCCGCGTAGGCGCCGGTTTCGGGCACGAGATCGACGACGTGGCCAGCGAGCACGTTGCGCGCCGACAGTCCCTCCGGGCGCTTCGTCGCCAGCAGCACGTCGCGCGCCCGGATGCGCAGACGCACGAAGGCGCCCGGTTCGGCGTCGATCTTCGGCACCGCCATTTCGCCGTCGCCGAACGAAAGATAGCTCAGCGCATAGGCGTGGTCGTGCCGCAGCAGAGTAGCGTCGATCGCCGCACCCGCCTCGAAACGCCCGACGAGCGGGCGCAGATCGAGCCGCGACATCACGTCCGCCAGCGCGCCGCACGCGGCGATGCGCCCGGCATCGACGATCGCGAGCGTGTCGGCGAGGCGCACGACCTCGTCGAGCGCGTGGCTCACATAGACGATCGGCACGCCCGTGCGCGCATGCAGGGCGTCGAGATAGGGCAGCAGCTCGGCCTTGCGGGGCGCGTCGAGCGAGGCGAGCGGCTCGTCGAGCAGCAGGATGTCGGGCTGCGCAAGAAGGGCGCGCCCGATCGCCACGCGCTGGCGCTCGCCGCCCGACAGGCCGAACGGATGGCGCTCCAAGAGATCGCGCAAGCCCAGCAGATCGACGACCGCGTCGAATTCGATGCCCTTGCCGTGGCGGCCCGCACGCGCCTGGCCGTAGCGCAGGTTGGCCGCGACCCGCAGATGCGGAAACAGGCGCGCATCCTGGAAGACGTAGCCGATGCGGCGCTGCTGGGCGGGCAGGTCGATCCCGGCGGCCGCATCGAACAGCGTGCGCCCCGCGATTCTGATCGTGCCGGAGGCGGGCCGCACGAGGCCGGCGATCGCGCGCACGATCGTGGTTTTGCCCGCACCCGAGCGGCCGAACAGCGCCAGCACGCCGCCGGTCGCCGCGTCGAGCTTCACGTCGAGCGCGAACGCGCCTTGCTTCATGCGGAAATCGAGCTGCGGCATCAGCGCCCGAAACGCTTGCGCATGCGTTTGGCGATCGCCTCGGCGAGTGCCAGCCCGCCGAGCGCCAGCACGAGCGACACGGCCGCGAGCTTGGCCGCCGTCGCGTCGCCCCCCGGACTCTGCGTGGCCGCGTAGATCGCGAGCGGCAGGGTCTGGGTTTCGCCGGGCACGTTCGAGGCGAAGGTGATGACGGCGCCGAACTCGCCCAAGCTTGCCGCAAACGCGATCACCGCACCGGCGAGAATGCCGGGGGCGATCAGCGGCAGCGAGATCGTGAAGAAGCGGTCGAAGGCACCCGCGCCCAGCGTGCGCGCCGCCTCGTCGAGGCCCGGATCGAGCGCTTCGACCGAAATGCGGATCGCGCGCACGAGCAGCGGGAACACCATCACGGCGGTTGCGAGCGTGGCACCCGTCGTCGTGAACACGAGGCGGATGCCGAACTCGACGTCGAGCCACGCGCCCAAGGGTCCGCGCACGCCGAGCAACAGAAGAAGCGCGTAGCCGACCACGACCGGCGGCAGCACCAGCGGCAGATGCACGGCCGCATCGAACAGCGCTTTGCCGGGAAAATCGCGTCGCGCGAGCAGCCACGCCGCGAGGATCGCGGGCGGCAGCGCGGCGGCCACCGCCGCAAGGGCGATGCGCAGACTCAAACCTATCGCGGCGAGTTCGGCGGCCGTGAAGTCGGGCATGTCAGTCGACGGCAAAGCCGTGTCTGGCGAACACGGCCAAGGCCGCGGGCGACTGCAGGGCGTCGAGCAAGCGGCGATTCTCCGGCGTGTCGCGGCCGGCGACCAGCGCGAACGGATACGATATCCGCGCGTGGCTTGCCGCCGGGAAGGCGGCTACGCGCGCCACGCGCTGGGCCGCCGATGCGTCGGTCGCGTAGACGATGCCGAGCGGCGCTTCGCCGCGCTCGACGAGGGCCAAGGCCGCGCGCGCGGATTCGGCGCGCGCCAGTCTCGGTTCGGCAAGCGCCCACAGCCCGAGCGAGGTCAGCGCCTGCTGCGCATAGCGCCCGACCGGTACATGCGCGGGATCGCCGGTCGCGATGCGCCCGTTGCCCAGGCGTGCGGCGAACGCACCCGGCGTCTCGAGTGCCAAGAGGGCCGCTTTGTCGGCCGGCGCCACGACCACGAGGCGGTTCGACAGGTAGCTGCGCCGCGTTTCTGCCGCGAGCTTGCCGCGCTGCTGGAGATAGTCGGCCCATTCCTCGTCGGCGGACGCGAAGATGTCGGCGGGCGCGCCGTTTTCGATCTGGCGCGCGAGCGTGGAGGACGCCGCGAAGGAAAAGCGCGCCGTGTTGCCCGTCGCCGTCACGGCCGCCGGCAGCGCCTCGGCAAGCGAGATCGCCGCGTAGATCAGCGGCGTTTGCGCGCGCGCAGGCATGCCCAGCGCCAGCAACGCAACGACGATCGGCAGAACGCGTTTCACCCGGCGACACCTCGCTATATCCGTCTGGATATAACGACGGGGGTTCCCGGCTTGTCAATCGCGCGGCATCTCGCCGATGTCCCAATAGAGCCCGGCCATCAGCTGCACGCCCTGGCGCGCAACGTGCGGCAGCATGTGTTCGTCGGGCGCGTGCTGGCGGCAGGCGGGATAGGAATGCGGGACCCAAACGGTCGGCAGACCCAGCACTTCGCTGAAAATGTCGTTGGGCAGCGAACCGCCGAGATTGGGCAGCACGGCCGGTTTGGCGTTGGACGTGCGCGCAAGGCTGTCGCGCGCGAAGCGCACCCACGGATGTTCGGGATCGAGGCGCGTCGCGCGGAAAACCTCGTCGCGTGCGGCAGCGACCTTCACCATCGCAAAGCCGTGCCGGTCGAGATGGCGGCGCAGGGCGGGCAGGATCGTTTCGGGCTCGGTGCCCACGACGAAGCGCAATTGGCAGCGCGCCCACGCTTTGGCCGGGATCGCGTTGACCGGGTTGTCGGGGTTGCCGGTGCGGAACGCGAGCACTTCTAACGCGCTCCAGCCGAACACGCGCTCGGCGGGCGTGAGGCCCGGCTCGCCCCAGAGAGGCTCGACCGTGGGGCCGTCCGCACCGCCGTCCACTTCGCAATCGGCAAGCGCTTCGCGCACGGCCGCCGGCAATCCCTGGGGGACCCAGTCGGCTATGCGGATCTGGCCCGTGGGCCCGGCGATGCAGGCGATCGCGTGCGCCAATTGCAGGCCCGGATTGGAAATAAGCCCGCCCCAATTGCCGGAATGGTGGGCGCCCGCACGCGCGTCGATCTCGAGATCGAAACTCATCGCGCCGCGCGAACCCAGGAACAAGGTCGGGCGCTCGGCACTGAGCCGCGGCCCGTCCGACGCGATCAGCACGTCGGCGGCGAATTTGTCTTTGTGCGCGCCGCAAAGTTCGCGCAAGCCCGGCGAGCCCACCTCCTCGCCCATCTCGATGAGGTACTTGGCGTTGAAGCCGAGCTTGCCGCGCGCTTCGAGCACGGCCGCCAGCGCGCCCAGATTGATCGTGTGCTGGCCCTTGTTGTCGGCGGTGCCCCGCCCGTACCAGCGCCCGTCCGCCTCGACGAGACGCCACGGCGACAGACCTTCCTGCCATTGCGCGTCCTGGCCGCGGATCACGTCGCCGTGCCCGTAGCCGAATACGGTCGGCGCCGCCGGATCCTCCAGGCGGGTCGCCAGCAGGAACGGTCCTTTGGCGCGCGGGTGCGCCAGCAGCTCGACCGCGAAGCCGAGCGCTTCGAAACTCGCGCGCATCTCGGTTTCGAGATAGGCGGCAAGCTCGGCGCCGCGTTCGGGGTTCTGGCTTTCGGTCTTGAACGCCACGCGGCGCGCAAGATCGGTTTTGAGGGCACCACTGTCGAAATAGCGGGCGGCGGCTGCAAGGGCTGTCTGGCGGGTCATGCGGCCATTAAACAGCCGCGCCGTGCCGCGGTCGAGCGCTTTGGCGCCGGCGTCAGACCGCGACCGAGTGTTTGGCCTCGCCGCGCGCCAGATACTGGTCGAAGGCAGAGGCGACGATGCGCGCGTAGTTCGCCTTCGCGGGCGGCACCGTGATGCGCAGGCCGCTGCGCAGGCACAGCCCGTCGGCTGCAAGCCGGTCGATCTGCGCAAGCGAGTCCGAAAAATAGTCGAGCGGGTTGACGGCGAGCCGATGCGCCTGCGCGATTTTGCCGAGATCGACGGTCATGTCGCACATCAGCCGCTCGATGGTACTGCGCCGCACGCGGTCTTCGGCGCCGAGGCCGAGGCCGCGCGCGACCGGCAGCGCGCCTTCTTCGACGGCCGACCGCCAGCTGTCCAGGCGCGTGTGGTTCTGCGCGTAGCCTTGCACGTAGGCCGAAATCGCCGACGGGCCGAAGCCCAGCAGCGTGTCGGCCGTGTCGGTCGTGTAGCCCTGGAAATTGCGCCGCAGCACGCCGTCGCGCGCCGCCACGGCGATTTCGTCGTCGGGACGCGCGAAATGGTCGATGCCGATGCGCGCGTAGCCGCGCGCGGCCAAGGCCGCGTGGGCCGAGGCCGCCAGCGCCAGGCGTTCGGCCGTGTCGGGCAGGCCGTGCGGCTCCAGCAGCTTCTGGTGCGGCTTCATCCACGGCACATGCGCATAGCCGAACAGGGCGACGCGGCTTGCCCCCAACTCGTCCACTTGGGCCACCGTGCGCGCGAGCGTGTCCGGCGTTTGGTAGGGCAAGCCATAGAGCAGATCGACGCCGAATTGCTCGAGGCCCGCACCTTAGAGCAGTGCGAGCTTCTCGCGGACCTGATGGAGCGGCTGGATGCGGTTGATCGCTGACTGCACCTTCGGGTCGAAATCCTGAATGCCGAGATTGACGCGCGTGACACCGGCTTGTGCGAGGGCCCGCGCTGTCGCGGCATCGAGCGTCCGCGGATCGATCTCGACCTCGAAGCGCGTGTCGGCGTCGAACGCGAACGTGTCGCGCAAAGTTTCGGCAAGCCGTGCCAGATCGGCTGCGGCAAGGGCGTTGGGCGTGCCGCCGCCCAGATGCACGTGGCTTGCGCGCAGCTTGCCCGAAAGCCGCTTGCGCACGGCGGCGATTTCGGCGAGCAGCGTGTCGAAATAGCCGCGCACCGGCTCGTAGCGCGCCGATACGCTGGTGTTGCAGCCGCAATACCAGCACAGCTTGGCGCAGAACGGCACGTGGATGTAGACCGAAACGCCGCGCGCCGCGTCCAGCTGCTCGAGCCAGCCGCCGACGGCGCTTGCCCCGACCTGCGGCGTGAAATGCGGGGCGGTGGGGTAGCTCGTGTAGCGGGGCACGAGCGTTTCGGCGCGGGACAGCGTTTCCGGATTTTGCATGGTGCCGAGTGTGCCGCGTCGGCCGCTCGGGCGAATTGACGTGCGTCAAACGCGGCGCAAAAACCCCCGCCGTTTCGTTACGACGCGGTAAGCCGCCACGGCGAGGCGCGTTCGGCCGTGTCGCGGCGGCGGAACTCCTTGGGCGCCACGCCTACCGTGCGTTTGAAAACCTTCGAGAAGCCGAACGCGTCCTGGTAGCCCACTTGCGCGGCCACGTCGTCGAGCTTCTTTTCGGTCTCGCTCAGGAGCCGCATGGCGGCCTGCATGCGCACGGTGCGCAAGTATGCGAGCGGCGTGTCGTCCATTGCGACCCTGAAGCGTTCGGCCAGTCGCGTGCGCGACAGGCCCACGGCTTCGGCCAAAGTCTCTAGCGTCCAGCCGCGCGCATAATCGGTATGCATCAGCGCGATCGCCTGCTTCACATGCGCATCGGCAAAAGCCTTGCCGAGGCCGGGACCGGTTTCGGCGTTGCGCGAAGCGATCTCGCGCATCAGATAGGCGAACAGCACGTCGAGCAGCCCGTGCAGAATCGTCTGCGCGCCTGGCCGGGCATTGGCGGCTTCCTCGCCGATGAGGCCCACGGTCAACGCAACGGATCCAAGGCGCGGAAGCTCGGCTCCGCGCAGCACGAACCAGTCGGGCAGCGTCGCGAGGAACGGATGGATCGGCGCGTTCCAGAATTGGTACGCGCCGCTGATGAGCCGGGCGGACCCGGCCGGGGCAAGCGGCCGCGCGCTGCCAGTCGGCCGATCGACGATCGTCGCAATCCGGCGTTTCTCGACTTTGGCGTCCGTGGCAACGACATGGTCGTGTCCGCGCGCCATGATTGCGATGTCGCCCGATTGCAAAGCAAGCGGTGCCGCGCGCCCCGGGCTGTGGATATAGACCGGGCCTTGCAGCGCCACGTGCAGGCCAAGGCTTTTGTCGCACGGAAAGCGCAGCGCTTGCGCTGGCGCCAACGCAAGCAGATCGAGCACGCGATGGCGCAGGCCCGCCTGTCGCAGAATATCGGTCAGAAGATCCATCGCGAAACACCATACATCGGGACGATAAGACATGAAAACAGTATTTTTTTGTATTCAAAGTCCCGAACATCTCCGTAATTCTGGTGCCTCGACGTCACCCGAAAAGGAACATCCACATGGCGAAAACATTGGTTCTCGGCGCAAACGGCACGGTCGGCGGCACTCTCGTGCGGCTCTTGGCAGCCAAGGGCGAAACGGTTCTGAAGGCCACGCGCAAACGGCCGCAGCAGGCCGACGAGGTGCATCTCGACGTCGCGACCGGGGAAGGCCGCGCAACGGCGTTTGTGGGCGTGGCGCGCGCGTTTCTGATGTCGCCGCCCGGCTTCACGAACCAGGACGCGCTGATGATCCCGGCGATCGAAGCCGCCAAGGCAGCCGGTGTCGCCAAGATCGTCCTGATGACGGTGATGGGCGCCAATGCCGATCCTGGCGCACCGATGCGCAAAGCCGAGCTGCATCTGGAGAAGGCCGGAATCGCGTACAATATCGTGCGCCCGAACTGGTTCATGCAGAATTTCAACAGCTACTGGATCGGCTCGATCCTGGCGGAAGGCAAGATCCGCCTGCCGGTGGGCAACGCCAAAGGCAGCTTCATCGATGCGCGCGACATTGCGGCGGTTGCCGCCGAATTGTTGCTGTCGGACCGCTTCGATAATCGCGATTTCGATCTCACCGGCGGCGAAGCGCTGGACCACGACGAGGTTGCGGCCATTCTCTCGCACGAGACGGCCAAGCGGATCGCGTTCGAGGACACAACACCCGAGGCGATGCTGCAAGGCCTGCTTGGCGCAGGGTTGCCGCCAGCCTACGCCGAGTTCCTCATCGTCATCCTCGGCTATTTCAAAGCGGGCTACGCGGCGCGCATCGAAGATTCGGTCGAGGCTATCTTGGGCCGCAAGCCCATCGCGTTTGCGACCTACGCCAAAGACCACCGCACTGCGTGGGCAGGCTAGACAAAGCTCTTGCCGTGGCCGAGCGGGGCGATGCCCAGATGTGCGGCCAGGCTCTGGCCGATGTCGGCAAAACTGTCGCGCAAGCCCAGGTCCCGGCCCGCAAGGCCGGGACCGAAGCACAGCACCGGCACATGTTCGCGCGTGTGGTCGCTGCCGGGCCAGGTCGGATCGCAGCCATGGTCGGCGGTCAAAACCGCGATGTCGCCCGGGCGCATCGCCGCTTCGACGCGCGGCAATTGGAGATCGAACGCGGCGAGGGCCGCCGCGTAGCCGGCAGCGTCGCGGCGATGGCCGTAGAGCGTGTCGAAATCGACTAAGTTCGCCATGGCGAGGCTGCCGTCGGGGGCGGAGGCGATCGCGGCCAACGTCTTTTCCATGATGTCGGCATTGCCGTCGGCCTTGATCTCGTCTTGCGTGCCTTGGTGGGCGTAGATGTCGCCGATCTTGCCGATGGCGATGGTCTTGCGCCCGGCTTGCGCGAGCTTGTCGAACAGGGTGGGGGCGGGCGGGCGCACCGCATAGTCTTTGCGGTTGGCCGTGCGCTTGAAGCGGCCCGGTGCGTCGCCCGCGAAGGGCCGCGCGATCACGCGCGCGATTTTGTAGGGCTGCACGAGATCGAACGCGATTCGGCACAGATCGAGCAGCCGTTCGAGGCCGAAATGGATTTCGTGCGCCGCAATCTGGAACACGCTGTCGGCCGAGGTGTAGACGATGGGTTTGCCCGTCGCGATGTGCTCGAGCCCGAGATCGTCGATGATCCGCGTGCCGGAGGCGTGGCAGCCACCGAGCACGCCCGGCAGCTTCGCCCGCGCGACAAGGTCGGAAATCAAAGCGGGCGGAAAGCTCGGCACGGTCTTCGGGAAATAGCCCCATTCGAATTCGACGGGCACACCCGCCATTTCCCAATGGCCCGACGGCGTGTCCTTGCCGAACGAACGCTCGCGCGCGGCTCCGTACCAGCCTTGCGGGGCCGGGCCGCCGTAACGCGCGTCGGTCGCGGCCGCGTGGGCGGCGTCGAGGCCGAGGCGCACGAGATTGGGCACGTGCGGTTTGTGCGCGGCACGGATATGGCCCCACGTGTCGGCCCCCACGTCGCCGAAGCGCGCCGCGTCGGGTGCGGCACCGATGCCGAACGAGTCCATGACCAGCACGAAAGCGCGCGCCATCGTCAAGCTCCCAAGGTTTCGCGCACGACCGCGCCCGAAACACCGCGCGTCGGGCCGATCCGATAGGCTTGCTGCAGCCGGGCGGCGGCGCGCGCGAAACCGGCTTCGTCGCGCGCATGCACGATCGCGAGCGGCGCGCGGGGGCCGACGCTGGCGCCTGTTTCCGCAAGTGCGGCGAATCCCACGGCCGGATCGATCGCGGCTTTGGGGTCGGTGCGTCCGCCGCCGAGATCGACGACGCCGAGCCCCACTTGGCGCGTGTCGATTTTTTCGACAAAGCCCGCTTCCAAAGCGGGCACTTCGCGCACGATCGGGGCTCGCGCCAAATACTTCTCGGGCCGTTCGACGAAATCGGCGGGCCCGCCGAGAGCGGAAACCATGCGCGCGAAGCGCTCGGCAGCGAAGCCGCTCGCCAAGGCCGCATCGAGTTTGGGGCCGGCCTCGGCGCGCGATGCAATGCCGGAAAGATCCAGCATTTCGACCGCCAAAGCGCGCGTGCAGGCAAGCGTGCGCGCGTCGCCCGCGCCTTTGAGGAACGCGATCGCGTCCAGCACTTCGAGCGCGTTGCCCGCGACGCGCCCGAGCGGGCTGTCCATGTCGGTGAGCAGGGCGCGCGTCTTGAGGCCGGCACCGTTCGCGACGTCGACGATCGACAGCGCAAGCTCGCGCGACTTCTCGTACGCGGGCATGAACGCGCCCGAGCCGAATTTGACGTCCATCACCAGCGCGTCGAGGCCTGCCGCGAGTTTTTTGGACAGGATCGAAGCGGTGATGAGGCCGATCGATTCGACCGTCGCGGTCACGTCGCGGATCGCGTAGAGCCGCTTGTCGGCCGGCGCCAGATTGGCGGTCTGGCCGATCACGGCGCAGCCCACGTCGCGCACGCAGGCGCGGAAGCGCGCGTTGTCCGGTACTGCGTCGTAGCCCGGAATGCTTTCGAGCTTGTCGAGCGTGCCGCCGGTGTGCCCGAGCCCGCGCCCCGAAATCATCGGCACGAAGCCGCCGCACGCCGCCACCCACGGGGCCAGCATCAGGCTCACCTTGTCGCCGACCCCACCGGTCGAATGCTTGTCGACGATCGGGCCCGGCAGATCGAGATCGTCCCAGGCAAGCGTGTCGCCCGAAGCGGTCATGGCGCGCGTCAGCGCCACGCGCTCGCCCGTGTCGAGCCCGCGCAGGAAAAGCGCCATGGCGAGCGCGCCCACTTGCGCGTCGGCCAGGCCCTTGCCGTCGGCGATGCCGGCGACGAGCTGTTCGATCTCGCGGTCTTCGAGGCGCGCACCGTCGCGCTTTTTGGCGATGAGTTCCTGCGGCAGCATGGCGGTCAATACGCGGCCGGTTCTTGCGCTGCGGCCGTGCGGCCGTCGAGCGCCGCGAGCAGCACGTCCAGCAGGCCCGAGGCGCCGATGCGGAAATTGTCGGGCGTGGCCCAGCCGACCCCGCGTATTTCGTCGGCGAGCGAAAGATAAATCCTGGCGTCGGCAATATTGCGCACGCCGCCCGAAACTTTGAAGCCGCCGCCCGCCGCAAGCAGCACGCGCGCCGCTTCGGGTGTGGCGCCCGTTGCGATCTTGCCGGTCGAGGTTTTGAGCATGTCGGCCCCGGCATTGCGCCCGGCTTCGCAGGCTTTCGCAAGGCGCGCCATGTCGGGGAAGGCGCCGCTTTCGAGAATGAGCTTGAGCTTCTTGCTGCCGCAAGCCTGCTTAACGCCTGCGACCATGGCTTCGGCCTTCGCCGTTTCCCCGCGCAGCCAGTCGCGATAGGGGAAGACGAGATCGATCTCGTCCGCACCGTCGCGCAAAGCCGCTTCGACCGTTGCCAGCACGTCGGCGCTCGGCTCGCTGCCGCCCGGGAAATTCGCCACGCATGCGATTTTGACGGGCTTGCCCGCGAGCGCCGCTTTGGCGGCCCCCGCGAAGCGCGGCCACACGCATACGGCCGCGACATGGCCGTAGAGCGTTGTCGCGCGCCGGCAGAGCTTTTCGACGGCGGCCGTATCGTCGGCGTCGTTGAGGCTCGTGAGGTCGAGGGCTGCCAGCGCGCGCAGCGCCATGTCTTGGTCGGTCATGGGGGGCGGAAAGTCCGGGGGTTTCGATCCCTTCCGGTGCTAGCATTTTCCGGCGATGCAGGCAAAGGGCGCTGCGTCTTCTGCGGGGAAAGATCGATGAACCGTCTGTGTCCCGTCTGCGCTGCCGCATGCGACGTGCCCGCGTGCCTGCACGGGCCCGTGCGCTGCCTCGCGTGCGCGGCGGCGTTCCTCGCCGACACGCGCGGCGCGGAAGATCCGCTCGCAAGCCTGCCGCCCGCTTGCCCGCAACGCGTCGAAATCGCGCAAGGGACAGACGCGTGGCGCGCGCTTCGCCGAACCTTGCGCATGGCAAGCGAAACGCCGGCGGTGCTCGGCCTGTCGTCTTTCTCGAACGCGGCCGCCAATCTGCGCGCCGAAAAGCGAGGGCGACGCATCTTCGTCAACGCCGCGATGCGCAAAGGCACCGAGCAGGAGCCGTTCGCGCGCGCGGCCTACGCCGCATCGCACGGTGTGTCCGATGCGGCGATGTATGTGGACGGCGCGTATGGCTGCAGTCTCGACGGCATTTCCGCCGACGGCCGCACGGTGCTGGAAATCAAAACGCCCTATCGCGGGCGCGCGCACGAGCGCTGGCGCCTTGCGGTCGCGGGCCGCGCGCTGCCGCCGGACTATGCGCAGATCCAGCACCAGCTGATGGTCTGCCGGGCCGCGCGCGCGCATCTGTTCGTGTGGGATGCGCAAGCGCAGGAAGGCGTGCATGTCGAGATCCTGCCGGACCCGGCCTTCTGGCTGCGGATCCGCAGCGGCTGGGACGCGTTCTGGCCGACGCTGTAGCGCCTCACGCGGCCGCGAGGTCGCGCAAGCTCGCGGCCAGCAGTTTTTCCAGGCGCTCGCCGCAGAGTTTGGCGATCTTCTGCGTGTGGTCGTGGCTCAGATGCTGGCCTTCGCGCATGCCGGCCGCGACGTTCGTGATGGCGCTCACCGCAACCGTGCGCAGGCCGCAATGGCGCGCCACCAGCACTTCGGGCACGGTCGACATGCCGACGAGATCCGCACCCATGCCGCGCAGCGCCCGGATTTCGGCGGGCGTTTCGAAATTGGGGCCGAGATACCAGGCATAGACGCCTTCGGGCAGCGCGATGCCGAGCTTGGCCGCGTGCGCCTTCAGCACGGCGCGCATCGCGGGGTCGTAGGCGTCGGTCAGAGGGAAAAAGCGCCCGCCCCATTCCTCGTCGTTGGGGCCCACGAGCGGGTTCAAGCCCGCCCAGGCGATATGGTCGCTCAGCAGCACGAGCGAGCCTTCGTCGCTGCTCGCGTGGAAGCTGCCGGCGGCGTTGGTCAGCACCAGCCGCTCGATCCCGAGCGCTTTGAGCGTGCGGATGGGCTGCTTGATCGCGGACGGTTCCACGCCCTCGTAGAGATGCACGCGGCCCTGCAGGCACGCGACTTCGACGCCCGCCAGACGCCCGGCCACGAGGCGGCCCGCATGGCCCGGCACGCTCGACACGTGGAAGCCCGGGATCTCGCCGTAGGGGATCGCGACGGCGTCTTCGACGCGATCGGCAAGCGGCCCGAGCCCCGAGCCCAGCACGACCGCGAGCTTGGGGCGGCGGGCGCCCAAACGCGCGCGCAGGAAATTCGCGGCATCGTGCGGGGTGGCGGCCATTTTCATTTTTCCTTGCTGTAGGGAATGCCGCTCGCGCGCGGCGCATGCGCTTTGCCCACGAAGCCTGCGAGCAGCAGGATCGTCAGCAGATAGGGCAGGGCCTGGATCGCCTGCACGGGGACCACGCCGATGCCCGGCAGCGCCACGCCCTGCAGGCGGCCCTGCAGCGCGTCGGCGAACGCGAACAGCAGGCACGCGACCAATGTCGGGATCGGCATCCATTTGCCGAAGATGAGCGCTGCCAGCGCCAGAAAGCCTTTGCCCGCCGTCATCTCGCGCAGGAACGAGGCCGATTGCGCGGTCGAAAGATACGCCCCCGCGATGCCGCACAGGGCACCGCTCGCGAGCATCGCCCGGTAGCGCAGGCCTGCCACCGAAATGCCGGCCGTGTCGACCGCGTGCGGGTTTTCGCCGACCGCGCGCAAGCGCAGGCCGAAGCGCGTGCGGAACACCGCGAACGCCACGAGCGGCACCAACGCCGCCGTCAGATAGACGAGCGCGTTGTGCCCCGACAGCAGCCGCGCGTAGATCGCGCCGACGACGGGCACGCCGGCGATTTCGGCCGCGAACGGCAGCTGCAGCGGGCGGAAGCGCGCGCCGTCGGCCAAGGCGGGCGTCTTGCCGCCCTCCTGGAACCACGCGAAGGCGAGCACGGCCGTCAGCCCCGCGGCGAGCACGTTGAGCGCCATGCCGGCCACCACCTGGTTGCCGCGATGCGTGATGCAGGCAAAGCCGTGCACGAGCGCGAACGCGATCGACACCAGCATCGCCGCCGCCAAACCGGCCCACGCCGACTGCAGCCAGAACGCGGCGCAAGCGGCGGCGAAGGCGCCCGCCAGCATCTTGCCTTCGAGCCCGATATCGACCACGCCCGAGCGTTCGGCGAACAGGCCCGCCAGCGCGCACAGGACGAGGGGCACCGCCAAACGCACGGTCGAGGCCAGCAGCGACAGGGTCTGGAGGAGCAGGTCTTCCATCAGGCGCCCGCCCGGCTTGCGAACAGGCGCGCGAGCGCGGGACGGAACATGTTTTCGAGCGCGCCGCAGAACAGGATGATGAGCCCCTGGATCACGATCACCATCTCGCGGTTGACGTTGCGCATCTCGAACGCAAGCTCGGCCCCGCCCTGGTAGAGCGCGCCGAACAGCAGCGCCGCCAGGCACACGCCGAGCGGGTGGTTGCGGCCCATCAGCGCCACCGCGATGCCGACGAACCCGTAGCCGCCGGTGAAAGAGAGGATGAGGCGCGCCTGCGCGCCCTGGATTTCGTTGACGGCCATGAGGCCCGCGAGCGCTCCCGAAATCGCCATCGCGACCACGATGGTGCGGGCGGGGTCGATGCCGGCGTAAAGGGCGGCCTTGTGGCTGCTGCCCACCGTGCGCAAGCGGTAGCCCGCACGGGTGTGCCACACATAGACCCACACGAACGCGGCGGCGGCGAGGGCGAGGAAAAACGCCGCGTTGAGCGGCGAGCGCGGCGCCTTGACGCCGAACCAGCCGAGCATTTCCTGCATCGTCCACAAGGTGGTGTGGCCCGCGAAGCGCCGCGTTTCCGGCGCGCCGTGCGCCGGATCGAGCAGCCAGTTGGTGATGAGATAGGTCATCAAGGCGGCGGCGAGGAAATTGAACATGATCGTGGTGATGACCACGTGGCTGCCGCGATAGGCTTCGAGCCAGCCCGGTATCGCGGCCCACGCGGCGCCGAAGGCGGCCGCCGCCAGGATCGCGATCGGCACCACGGCGAAGCCGGGCAGGAAATCGAGATAGAGGCACGCGAGCCCCACGCCGAGGCCGGCCACGTAGGCCTGGCCTTCGCCGCCGATGTTGAAGAGGCCCGCATGGAAGGCGAGCGCCACCGCAAGGCCCGTCAGGACGAAATTGGTCGTGTAGTAGAGCGTGAAGGCGATCGCTTCGGGATAGCCCACCGCGCCGTTGACGAGGATGCGCAGCGCCTTGATCGGGTCCTCGCCGATCGCGAGCACGACGAGGCCCGAGAGCAGGAAAGCCGCCGATAGATTGAGCAGCGGCAGCAATCCCAAATCGACCCAGCGCGGCAGACGCGCGCCGCCGCTCATCGAAGCACCGCGCTCATTGCGCCGCCGCCGCAGGCGCGATCCCGGCCATCATCAGGCCGAGTGCCCGCTCGTCGGCCCGGTCGCGGTCGAGTTCGCCCACGATGCGGCCGTCGAACATCACGAGGATGCGGTCGGCCAAGGCGAGGATTTCGTCGAGTTCGCAGCTCACCAGCAGGATCGCTTTGCCCGCGTCGCGCAGGGCCACGAGGCGGCGATGGATGAATTCGATGGCGCCGATGTCCACGCCCCGCGTCGGCTGGCCGATCAGCAGCAGCTCGGGATCGCGGTCGATCTCGCGGCCGAGCACGATCTTCTGCTGGTTGCCGCCGCTGAAATTGCCCGAACGCAAACCGGGTGCCGCCGGACGCACGTCGTATGCCCCCATGAGGCGCCTCGTGCGCGCGACGGCCGCGCGGTTCGACAGCAGCGGCCCCAACCCCAGCTCCCCGTCGCCGTGGTAGCCCAGGATCGTGCTTTCGGCCGCCGAATAGCCCACCACCATGCCCATGCGGTGGCGGTCCTCGGGCACGTGCGCGATGCCGTGCAGGCGGGCTGCCCGGCTCGCGGCGGCCGTGCCCGGCGGCGCGAGTTTTTCGCCCTTGTAGAAAATCTCGCCGCCGGCGAGCGGCAAGAGCCCCGCGAGCGCTTCGAGCAGTTCGCTCTGCCCGTTGCCCGACACGCCCGCGATGCCGACGATCTCGCCCGCGCGCACGTCGAGCGACACGCCGCGCAGGCGCTCGACCCCGCGCGCATCCGCGTAGCGCAGGCCCGCCGCGCGCAGCACTTGCGCGCCCGGCGCGGCCCCGTCTTTGGCGACGCGCAGCTGCACGCGCCGCCCGACCATCAGCTCGGCGAGTTCTTCCTGGCTCGTGGCGGACGTGTCGCGCGTGGCGACGACGGCACCCTGGCGCATCACCGTCACGCGGTCGGTCGCGGCCAGGATTTCGCGCAGTTTGTGCGTGATGAGCACGACCGTGCGCCCCTGGCCGCGCCACGCGTCGAGCAGGCGGAACAGCGCGTCGGCCTCCTGCGGCGTCAGCACGGCCGTCGGCTCGTCGAGGATCAGGATGCGCGCCCCCCGATAGAACGCCTTTAGGATTTCGACGCGCTGCTGCGCGCCGACATCGAGCGTCTCGATCCGGGCGTCGAGATCGACCTCGAGCCCGTAATCGGCCATCAGTGCCGCCAAGGCGGCGCGCGCGGCCGCCTCGCCTTTGTCGAGCAGAGCCCCGCCCTCGGCGCCGAGCAGCACGTTTTCGAGCACGGTGAAGTTTTCGACCAGCATGAAATGCTGGTGCACCATGCCGATGCCCGCCGCGATCGCGTCCTGCGAGGAGGCGATGCGAACCGGCTTGCCGTCGACGCGGATCGTGCCCGCGTCGGCCGCGTAGTAGCCGTACACGATGCCCATCAGGGTCGATTTGCCCGCCCCGTTCTCGCCCACGATGCCGTGGATCGAACCTTTGGCGACGGACAGATCGACCGCGCGATTGGCGTGGACCGCGCCGAACCTTTTGTCGATGCCCACAAGTTCGAGGGCAAGTTCGAGGGCAGGTTCGCGCGCGGGTGCTCCGGCCATTGCGGCGGGCGCTTGCGCGGCTCTAGCGCTGCGCCGTGACGTCGGTCACCTGCAGGCGGCCCGCGATGATGGCGTCGCGCGCTTCGTTGATGCGGCGCTCCATGTCGGCCGTCACGAGGGCGCGGTTGTTGGTGTCGATCGCGTAGCCGACACCCTCTTCCTTGAGGCCGAGCGAGGTCGCACCGGCCTTCCACGTGCCCTTGCGGGCGTCCGACATGGCGTTGTAGACGGCCACGTCCACGCGCTTGATCATCGAGGTCAGCATCGTGCCGGGATGCAGATGGTTCTGGTTGCTGTCCACGCCGATGGCCAGACGACCCGCGTCCTTGGCGGCCTGGTAGACGCCGAGGCCCGTCGCACCTGCGGCCGCATAGACCACGTCGACGCCGCGGTCGAACTGGCCGCGCGCAAGCTCGCCGCCGCGCGTGGGGTCGGCGAAGGCGGCGGGCGTGGTGCCGGTCATGTTCTGCACCACTTCGATCTGCGGATTGACGTGCTTGGCACCCTCTTCGTAGCCCTTGGCGAATTTGCGGATCAGCGGAATGTCCATGCCGCCCACGAAGCCGACCTTGGCGGTCTTGCTCGCCATGGCGGCGGCCATGCCGACCAGGAACGAGCCTTCGTGCTCGCGGAAGGTGATCGACTGCACGTTGGGCAGCGCGACGACGCTGTCGATCAGCGTGAATTTGACGTCCGGAAATTCCTTGGCGACGGTTTCGACCGCCGCGCGGTTGCTGAAACCGACCGCCACCACGACGGATGCGCC
>JBILXZ010000072.1:0-10490 GCA_044378015.1 Tagaea sp. | reverse complement strand
GTTTTGCTCGCCTGCGCGACGCCCGCAAGCGCATCGAGCGGGATGTTCTCGAACTCGTACGTCACCACGTCGCAGGCGGCGAAGAAGGCCTTCAGCGCCGCCGCATCGCGATAGTCGCCGACCGTGGCGACGCTCGAGACTTGCGCCGCCGGCGCATCCGCCTCAGGCCCGAAAGAATGCGTGCGGTAGCCGAGCCGCGCCGCCGCCAGCGCGGCCATGCGGCCGAGCTGGCCGTTGCCCAGGATCCCGATCGTTGCCCCGGGCGGCAGACGCTTGACGCTCATCTTGCAGGCTTCTGCTTGATCTTGGCGGTCTGCGCCGCGCGGAAACGATCGAGGGCCGCGGCGATCGCGGCGTCGCCGAGCGCGATCACGGCGGCGGCCAACAAGCCTGCGTTGGTCGCGCCCGCTTTGCCGATGGCAAGCGTGCCGACCGGTATGCCGGCAGGCATTTGGGCGATCGACAGCAGCGAGTCGAGCCCCTTCAAAGTCCGCGATTCGACAGGCACGCCGAAAACCGGCAAGCGCGTGAGGGCGGCCGCCATACCCGGCAAATGGGCAGCCCCGCCCGCCCCTGCGACGATGCAGGCAAGCCCGCGCGCGGCCGCACCGCTGGCATAGTCGTAGAGACGTTTGGGCGTGCGGTGGGCCGAGACGATGCGCGTTTCGTGCGGGACCCCCAAGTCGGCCAGGATTTCGGCGGTATGGCGCATGGTTTCCCAGTCCGACTGGCTTCCCATGATGATCCCGACCAGCGGCTTTTTGGCCATGCGGCTGCGTCTTCCCTTGCGCGAGGTTCGTTGCGGGCGTTCGTCTCGACGTGCGCGCCACTATAGGGAGCCGGGGTCCGCCAGGGGAAGAACGATGCGTTCTTTTTTCGGCAGCTGTGGTATTTCAAAGACTCGGCAGCTTATTTCTGCAGCAAGCGGATGAAAATCGGCGATCCCACAAAAATCCGGGGCCTCGGCCCTGCAACACCGGCAAAACGCCCCGAGCCGGCCGCCCGGCCTGCCGGGGCGCCCGCGGGTGCGGCCGTGGGCTTGCGCACGCCGGTCGACATGGCGCAGGTGCTCGGCATCCCGGAAGCCGAATTCACGCCGAAAGTCCGCGACGCGATCATGCGGCTGATGGCCGAGGTCGACAAGCTGCGCCGCGAGGCGGCCCAGGCCAATGCGCGCAGCGCCCATCTCGAACGGCTGGCCGACCAGGACAGCCTCATCCCGGTCTTCAACCGGCGCGCCTTCGTGCGCGAGTTGGGGCGCATGCAGTCCTTCGCCGAGCGCTACGACCAACCCTCGAGCCTCGTCTATTTCGACGCCAACGGCCTCAAAAGCATCAACGACACCCACGGCCATGCGGCGGGCGACGCGCTGCTCGCGCACATCGCGCGCGTGCTCGTGGCCAACGTGCGCGACACCGACGTGGTCGGCCGCCTCGGCGGCGACGAATTCGGCGTGATCTTGACCTACATGGACAAGCCGAACGCCGACGAAAAAGCCGCGTTTCTTGCGAACCAGGTCGAAGCCAGCGCGCTCGACTGGCGCGGCGTCGCCATCCGCCCGTCGGTCGCGTGGGGCGTTTATACGTTCCGCGGCGGCGACGACATTTCGCGACTGCTCGAAAGCGCGGACCGCGAAATGTACGAACGCAAGCGCGATGCCAAACGCGGGCCGGGCTGAAGCCTCAGGCGATAATGTCGGGCAGCAACTGGCTTTCCAGGCGCGCCAGCTGGTCTTTCAGCGCCAATTTCCGTTTTTTGAGACGCTGGACCTGGAGCATATCGACCGGCCGGTGCTCGAGCAGGCGCGCGATGACGTCGTCCAGATCGCGGTGCGCGCTTTGCAACTCGGCGATCTGGCGGCGGATTTCTTCGAAAAGCGGATCGTCCATCGACGGCGGGGCCGGAGAAACTTGATGCCAAAATCAAAACGCAGTGTAGCAGCAAAATCTTCGGCGCGAAACGACGGTCTGTGGAATTTCGCGCGCGCGTTCTACGCCAAGCCCGGCGTTGCGCAAGCGTGCCTCGCCCTGCAGGACGAACACGGCGCCGACGTGCCGCTGCTGCTGGCGGCGATCTGGCACGGGCTCGACGGCCGCGGCCCCCTCTCGGCCGCGCGCGCAAGGCGTTGGAAGGCCGTCGCACGCGCATGGCGCACGCAAATCGTGGGCAAGCTGCGCGCGGCGCGCCGGGCCCTCAAAACGCACGAAACGAGCGACGCGGCCAAGCTCTATGCCGATGCCAAACGCGTCGAGCTTGCGGCCGAGAAGCTGCTGCTCGAAGCCCTCGAACGCGAAGCGGGGGCGCGCGAAGCGCGCGGGCCCCGCTTGCGCCGCGCAGACGCGCTGGCCAATGCCGGTCTGGTGTTGCGGCGCGGCAAAGAAACGTCGGCATTGCGAAAAATTTTTTCGGGCGTGCGCCAAGCGGCTTGAAATCAAGGGCATGAAAAGCGGCGACGGCCGACAATGCGACCTCAGGATATATCTGCATAACCCCGTACGCTTGCGCGCGCCGCGAACGGGGCATAGGCTTCGTGACGGTCCCGTGACGAAACGGGACGCTCGCGCAAGACGAAGGAGGTTCGGCACATGCCAAAATCCGATCGCATCCGCTCGCTGCAAGCCAAGCACGCCAAAATCGACACGGAACTCGGCCACGAAGAGGCGCGACCGATGCCCAACGACGGCGTCGTCGCCACGCTCAAGCGCGAAAAACTCCGAATCAAGGACGAAATGGCCCGCATGTCGGGCTGAAAACCCGTCGCGTCGCCCGGGGACCGGCAGACGCCGTTCGGCGCTGCCGGTCTTGTCCGGGGCCTGTCTTGACGGGACCGGCCGAAGCTACGGCGCGATTTTCGCGCGTTCGCGCAGCAGAAATTTCTGGATCTTGCCCGTCGATGTTTTCGGCAACGGGCCGAACACGACCTTGCGCGGCACTTTGTAGCCCGCCAGATGCTGGCGCGCGAACGCAATGATGTCGGCTTCGCCGACCGACGCGCCGTCCTTGAGGGTCACGAACGCGCACGGTGTTTCGCCCCATTTCTCGTCGGGCCGCGCCACGACGGCGGCTTCGAGAATATCGGGATGGCGGTAGAGGGCGCTTTCGACTTCGATCGTCGAGATATTCTCGCCGCCCGAAATGATGATGTCCTTCGAGCGGTCTTTGAGTTCGATGTAGCCGTCGGCGTGCATGACGCCGAGATCGCCCGTTCGGAACCAGCCGCCTTTGAAGGCTTTTTGCGTCGCCTCCGGATTCTTCAAATAGCCCTTCATCACGATGTTGCCGCGCATGAAGACCTCGCCCATCGTCTGCCCGTCCGAGGGCACGGGCTTCAGCGTCTTCTCGTCGGCGACCATGAGGCCTTCGAGCACGGGGTAGCGCACGCCCTGGCGGGCCTTGCGCACGGCGGCTTGCGCGGGCGGCAGCGCGTTCCATTCGTCGTGCCATTCGCACACCACGGCGGGCCCGTAGACTTCCGTGAGCCCGTAGACGTGCGTGATGCGGAAGCCCATGCGCTCCATCTTTTCGATGACGGATGCGGGCGGCGGGGCTGCCGCCGTCATGATGCGCACGGGCTGGTGCGGATCCTCGCGCATCGCCTCGGGCGCGTTGATCAGCATGTTCATGACGATGGGTGCGCCGCACATATGCGTGACCCCGCGCTCCTTGATGGCGGCGAATATCGCGGGCGCTTCGACGCGCCGCAGGCACACGTTGGTGCCCGCCATCGCCGCGATCGTCCAGGGGAAGCACCAGCCGTTGCAATGGAACATCGGCAGGGTCCACAGATAGACCGGATAGTGGCCGAGATCCCAGACCATGACGTTGCCGACCGCGTTCAGATAGGCGCCGCGATGGTGGTAGACCACGCCCTTGGGATTGCCCGTGGTGCCCGAGGTGTAGTTGAGCGCCAGCGCATCCCACTCGTCGCGGATCTTCAGGGGCGAAAAATCGGGATCGCCACCGGCGAGAAAATCCTCGTACTCGGCCGCGCCCAGCCGCTTGCCGCCGGGGCCCTCCGGGTCGTCGATGTCGACGACCAAGGGCTTGCGTTTGGCTTTGGCGAGCGCCTTGGCGATCACGGGCGCGAATTCGGTGTCGGCGATCAGCACTTTGGTTTCGCCGTGGTCGAGCTGGAAAGCGAGCGTCTCGGCGTCGAGCCGCACGTTCATGGCGTTGAGCACGGCCCCCGCCATCGGCACGCCGAACGCGCATTCGTAGGCGGCGGGAATGTTGGGCGCCATGAGGGCGACCGTATCGCCGCGCCGCACGCCCGCCTTGGCAAGCGCGCTTGCCAGGCGTTTGCAGCGCAGATGCGTCTGCGCCCAGTTGCGCGCGATGCGCCCGTGCAGGATCGCCGTGCGCTTGGGCCACACGGATGCCGCGCGCGCCAGAAAGCCGATCGGCGACAAGGGTTCGTAGTTGGCGCCGTTGCGCCCGAGGTCGCGCTCCCACTTGCCGGGCCGCGGCGCTGCGGCGGGCTTTTTTCCGGCGGGCTTTCTCTTCGCCGCCATTTACTTGCGCTCGTCTTTTTCGAGGGCTTTGCGGAAGCGGCGCAAGCCGAGCCACACCGCGACGCCGACGACCGGGATCGCAACGCCCGTCGCGATGTCCTTGTCGATACGCAGACCGGCCGTTTCGAGCGCGCGCGCGCCGTAGGCGGCAAGTGCCACCGTATAATAGGTGATGGCGGCAACCGACAGGCCTTCGACCGTCTGCTGCAGGCGCAATTGCAGGCGCGCGCGCCGATCCATCGAGCCCAGCAGCGCCTGGTTCTGCGCTTCGACCGCGATGTCGACGCGCGTGCGCAGCAACGCGACCGCGCGCGTGAGGCGTTGGGACAGCTGCGTGAGGCGCTCGGCGGTCGAATGGCAGGTGCGCATGGCCGGGGCGAAACGGCGCTCGAGGAATTCGCGGTAGGTCTGAAGACCTTCGATGCGTTCCTCGCGCAGTTCCTGCGTGCGGTGGCCGACGAGATCGGCGTAGGCGGTGGCCGCGCCGAAGCGGAAGGCCGAGGCCGCCGTCGCCTGCTCGATGCGGCCGGCGAGCGCGCTCAAGCGGTCGAGCAACGCGCGCTGCTCGGGCAAAGCCTGGGCGTTGGGCATCGCGTCCATGATCGCCAGCAGATCGCCGTCGACCGTGCTGATCTTGGGCGCTATCTCGCGCGCCATCGGCAGCGCCAGCATGGCCATCGTGCGGTAGGTTTCGATTTCGAGCAGGCGCTGCACCAGTCGTCCGCTCTGGCGCAGGCCGAGGCCGTGGTCCTGCACGACGATGCGCGCGAACCCGTCGGGATGCAGGCGGAAATCGGTCCAGGCGGTCGCCGCGCGCCCGGCAACCACGCTGCCCACCAGATAGTCGGCATGAAGCCATTCGCCCAGATCCTCGGGCGAAGGGTTGCCGTCGGCGCGGGCCAGCACAGCCACGTGCACGGCCACGAGCCGCGCGCCCGGGATCGAGGCGACCCAGTCGGGCGGCGCGAAATCGATGGCGTTCTGCCCGAACGGCATCGCGAACGCGCCTGCCTTCAGGAACGTCCAGGTGCAGAACTCTGTGTGCCGCTCCCATTTGAGGCGATAGCCGTCGAGCTCGGCCACGAAATGGTTCGCGCCCGGCGGCGGAAAGGCCGCTCCGTAGCGTCGGCACAGCTCCGTCAGATGCGCATGGTCGCCCGCCGCCCCCTGCTCGCCCGAGGTCATCGCCAGGTGCGTGGCGCGCTCGGGTGCCGCCAGCGACAGGAACGGGCGCGCATGGATTTCGTTGGCAAGGGCCAGGCGCAGCGGGTGGTCGTTGCTCTGCGAAGGGGCTTTGATCGGCGTTTCCATGGTCTCTCGGGCGTTCGGGGTCGGCCGCTAGAGTTATGCAATATCGCGGCTGGCGAGGCCAGCCTCGGCCCCGGACCTGTGGAAAACCCGCGCAATTTGGAAATCGGCGCCGATGCGCCTACATTCTTGCGCGTACCCTCGTTTTCCGGAGCCCGATCCCGCCCATGAGCCATCTTGCCCGCACCGACGCGCTGTTTTTCGCCGACGGCAATCTCGACCTCGCGCGGACCCAAGCGCAGACCAAAGCGGCCCTTGCCGGCATGGACGACGGCGAGCTCTATCTCGAATACCGACAGTCCGAGAGCCTGTCTTTCGACGACGGCAAGCTCAAGAGCGCGTCGTTCGACACCACGCAAGGCTTCGGCTTGCGCGCAATTGCGGGCGAAACGGCGGCCTACGCGCATGCCTCGGATCTGAGCCACGGCGCCATCGAGCGCGCCGGGCGCACCGTGGCTGCCGCCAAAGCGGGCTATTCGGGCGATGCGGCCGCCGAAGGGCCCAAGGGTACCAATGCGCGCCTCTATGCCGACGACAATCCGCTCGAGCTGATGGCGTTCGCCGAAAAGACCAAACTGCTCGCCGACATCGACGCCTATGCGCGCGCCAAGGATCCGCGCGTGCGCCAGGTCATGTGCTCGATCGCGGGCGAATGGCAGGCGGTGCAGATTCTGCGCGCCGACGGCGAGCGCCTCGCCGACATCCGCCCGCTCGTGCGCCTGGGCGTGTCGGTCGTCGTGGGCCAGGGCGAGCGCCAGGAAAGCGGCAGTTTCGGCTGGGGCGGGCGCTTTGCGTTCGGCCAGGTCGTCGATCCGGCCAATTGGCGGCACGGGGTGGACGAGGCCGTGCGCCAGGCGCTCGTCAATCTGGATTCAATTCCGGCCCCGGCCGGAGAGATGCAGGTCGTGTTGGGGCCGGGCTGGCCCGGCATTCTGCTGCACGAGGCGATCGGCCACGGGCTCGAGGGCGATTTCAACCGCAAGAAGACCTCGGCCTTCTCGGGGCTCATGGGCCAGCGCGTTGCGGCCCCCGGCGTGACGGTCGTGGACGACGGCACGCTGCGCGACCGGCGCGGCTCGCTCACCATCGACGACGAAGGCACGCCCACCCAGCGCACCGTGCTGATCGAAGACGGCATTCTGGTGGGCTACATGCAGGATCGCCAGAATGCGCGCCTGATGGGGATGAAGCCGACCGGCAACGGCCGGCGCGAAAGCTTCGCGCACCATCCGATGCCGCGCATGACCAACACGGTGATGGCGGCAGGCAGCCACGACCCGGCAGAGATCATCCGCTCGGTCAAGAAAGGGCTCTACGCCGTCAATTTCGGCGGCGGCCAAGTCGACATCACGTCGGGCAAGTTCGTGTTCAACGCGGCCGAGGCATATCTGATCGAGGACGGCAAAGTGGGCCCGGCCGTGAAGGGCGCGATGCTGATCGGTGCGGGCCCCGAAGCGCTCACGCAAGTGCGCATGGTGGGCAACGACATGAAGCTCGATCCGGGCATCGGCACCTGCGGCAAAGACGGCCAGGGCGTGCCCGTGGGCGTGGGCCAGCCGACCTTGCTGCTCGACCGGCTCACGGTCGGCGGGACGGCCGCGTGAGCGTGCCGACCCGCATAACGCAGGCCGAAGCCGCGAGCGCCCCGCTTGAACCCGGGCGGCGGTCTTCGCTGCTGCTCAATACGCCGGGCTTGGAAGTGCGCTGGTACACGCCGCCCAATCCCGACCCGCAAACGCCGCACGACCGCGACGAAATCTATCTGGTCGCGGTCGGTAGCGGTTTCTTCCGCAGGGGCGACGCGCGCGTGCCGTTTGCGGCGGGCGACATGCTGTTTGCGGCGGCCGGCGAGGCGCACCGTTTCGAAGACCACACGCCCGATACGCAAATGTGGGTCGTGTTCGGGCCCGGCGCTTGAACGGGCGCCCGACCGGCAAGGCTTGACGTTGCAGCGCGCGCCCGCCTAGAAGCGGGACGCGTTCATTCCGCCGCCCCCCACGAGGATTCGATGGCCGCCCCCCATGGTTCCGACGCCGACCCTTTGTCGGCGGTTTTTTTGCGCCTTCTCGATCCCGCGCGCGGGGCCTCGATCAGCTTGCGCGAGATGCTGGGCGAACTCGGCGAGCGCGGCTTCGGCGCCTTGATCGTGCTGCTGTGCGTGCCGAATTTCCTGCCTTTCTCGATCCCCGGCTTTTCGGCGCTCACCGGTCTGCCGATCGCGTTTTTGTGCCTGCTGCTGCTGCTCGGCGTGGAAAAACCCTGGCTGCCGGCCAAGCTCCTCGACCGCACGGTCGATCGCGCGACATATGCGAATGTCGTGCGGCGTTTTCTCCCCTATCTGCAAAAGCTCGAATCGTTCGTGAAACCGCGTTTGCCGCTGCTCACCTCGAGCGGCGGCAAGCGACTCATCGGGCTGTTCGGCATCCCGGTCGCGATCCTGCTCGCCGCCCCCATCCCGTTCGGCAACCCGCCGCCCGCCATAGCACTCGCCTTGCTGGCCGTGGGCCTCCTCGAGCGCGACGGGCGGCTCGTTGTCATGGGCTACAGTGCGGGGCTGCTCGCGTGTGCGGTGGTGGGGACGTTGGTGTTCGGCATGTTCAGCGCGGGCAGTGCGGTGCTCGGAAACTAGCGACGGGATCGAGGGTGCGATGGGGTGGGGCGTTTACGGGGATGCGATTCTTCTGGGGCTGGTCGAGGGTCTGACCGAGTTCGTGCCCGTCTCGTCGACGGGCCATTTGCTGCTCGGCAACGCGCTGCTGGGCTTCGAAGGCCCGCCCGGCCACACCTTCGAAATCGCCGTCCAGCTCGGCGCCGTTCTGGCGATCCTGTGGGTCTACCGCGCCAAGCTTTTCGGCGTCGCGGCGGGCCTTGCAGGCGATCCCGCCGCGCGGCGCTTCGCGCGCAACGTCGTGTTGGCGTTTCTGCCGGCCCTCGTGCTGGGCTTCACGCTGCACGGCTTCATCAAAGGCGTGCTGTTCAATCCGTGGGTGGTTTCGGTGGCGCTGATCGCGGGCGGCGTGGCGATTCTGTGGATCGAGCGCAACCTGCCGCAGCCGCGCGTGCACGAGATCGACCGGATCGGGCCGCTGACGGCGCTGAAGATCGGCGCGTGCCAGGCGGTGGCGATGATCCCGGGCGTGTCGCGCTCGGGCGCCACCATCATGGGGGCGCTGCTGCTCGGCGTCGACCGCAAGACGGCGACCGAGTTTTCCTTCTTCCTCGCGATCCCGACGATGCTGGGCGCGACGGTCTACGACCTCTACAAGAACCGCGCCTTGCTGGGCGCCGAGGATTTCAACGTGATCGCGGTCGGTTTCGTCGCCGCGTTCTTGTCCGCGCTGCTGGTCGTGCGAACGGTCGTGGGCTTCGTCGCCCGCCACGGCTTCGCGCCGTTCGCGTGGTACCGCATCGCGCTCGGCACGCTCGCCCTCGGCCTTCTCGTCGTCTACCGCTGAGGCGGAGTCACGCGCCCTGCTTGGGCATGCGCTGGAACACGTATTCGGAAAGCTGGCGGTAGATCGCGGCCAGAAACACGTTTTCGATGTTCGCGATCTTGCCCGAAGCGGCGAGCAGCACGCGCGAGACTTTCTCGTGGCTGATGTCGGCCGAAAGCTGCGGCATTTTGCCGTCGGGCCACGTGTCGCGCGGCGGCACCGCGCGCACGAAATCCAGCATGATCCGCATCGTGTCGGAGATCACCGGATCGATGTCTTCGAGTTCGCGGTCGAAGTCCGAAGCTTCAAGGACCAGAACCGAAACTTTGCTGATCGCGATCGCAGTGGCCGAACGCTTGCGGCCGTCGATCAGCGCGATCTCGCCGAACAAGTCGCCGGACTTGAGGCGCGCGATCGGAATGTGCTTGTTCGGACTGCCCTCCGGCGCATTCTTGACGATGGCAACTTCGCCGTCTTCGATCAGATAGGCCGCATTGCCTTCTTGGCCTTCGAAAAAAATCGCCTTTTGCGCCTCGAAGCTCCAGCGTTGCTGCGCGCGCCCTTGCACGACATTGATGTCGCGCACGTTTCCCGAGGCGTCGCGCCCCCGCCACACGGTCTTTTTGGAAAACTTGAAAGGCGAAGATGCATCGGACAAAACGCGCGTCTCCTATAGGCAATGCATCTGCGGATTTTTAGTGCGAATATCGACAGCCGAACTCGAATTCGATTATGGGTGATTCCGCCGTCGCCACAAATAAGAATCTATGATTCGCCGAGCAGCGCTGTCGTGCAACACGCAAGACTTGTTTTTGCATGCTGCGACGGAACGCAAGAATACCTGCTTCGCTAGAATTCGATCCGCGATGCGCAGAAATCCCTCGCCCAATTCCGGTTTTGCGAAAAGCGGTTGAAACCATCTAGCGGCGCTACAATCGATTCGTTACGGTCGTTGAATGATCCAGCGGCCTAAAAAACGCGTAACGGCGCGACGCTTCGGCTGGCCGCTGGCGCTGGGCTTTGCCGCACCCGGCTTCGCGCAGACGCTGCCGCAGGGCGGCAATATGGCGGTCGGCATGGCCGGATATTTGCCCAAACCCATCGACGCCGATGCGTTGGCCGCTTTGCTCGCGGCGCTTCGTCGCCCGGCAGCCCAGCAAATGCCTTGGGCAACTTGAAAAGCAACGCAAATAGGACAAATTTTTTCTTTCGTGTCGCTTTGCCGGGTACGTTAATA
>JBILXZ010000035.1:0-39271 GCA_044378015.1 Tagaea sp. | reverse complement strand
AACTCGCCGCGATCGCCGCCGAGCCTGCGAAGGTCGAGCGGCTTTCGAACGTCGTGCGCCACCGGCTCGGCCACCGTCTCGCCTTTGCGGTCGAAACCGCAAAGATGGAATTGAGTGCCGCCGACCGCGCCACGCTGCCGCTGGATTTCCTCGAGCCCGGCTTGGCGCTCGAGGCTGCGCGCGCGGATCTCGAAGCGGCCGTCGCAGCCCAGATCGACCGCCTGCAGTCCGCGGCCGGTGCTTGCATCGCTGCTGCGGGCCTCAAGCCCGAAGCGGTCGAAACGATCTTGCTGACCGGCGGCTCGAGCCGCGTGCCGGCCGTGCGTGCGGCGATCGCGCGCGCGGCCCCTGCGGCAAAGCTCGCCGGCAGTTCGGATCTGCTGTCCGTGGCGCTGGGGTTGACGCAGATGGCCGACATTCGCACGCGAGGCCGAGCCTAGCGCACCATGCGGATCAGATAGAGCGCGTCGTCGTCGGTCAACTGGGCGAAACTCGCGCGCACCGCTTCGATCATCGCGCGCGTGGTTTCGGCGTAGGTGGCGCCGGGCGGCAGATCGCGGCGCGCCGCGCCGCAGATTTCGACGATCGTCGCAAGCCGCACCGGCGGCCTGTCGTCGTGAAGCGTTGCGTGAAGGCTCAGCATGGGCGCTCCCTGGAATTTCGCCTTCGGCGAATTCGTTCTTTGGGTCTTTCGCCGAGACAGTATCGCGCCTCGTCCGCCGACCCTTGCGCTTCCAAGTGGGGCTTCGCAAGCGTCCTGCAAGAGATTCCGGAAAAAAGAATCGCGGGATCTCGGCAAAGCGGTATCAAGGTAGATACAAAGCCGCGAAGCGCTCACTCGGCGGTATCGGCCTGCGTCGCGCGCGCGCGTTTGACCAGCCGCACAAGCTCGGCGCGCGCCGCCTCCGGGTCGCCCGCCCGTTCGCCGAACGCAAGCCGCACGGTTTCGCCCGTCGCCGCCTGCCGCAGGTCGAAACCCTCGGGATCGACGCCCGTCATGCGCCAGCCGCCGGGCGCGCGCCCGGCCAGCACGGTCGCGTAGAGTTCGATCGCGTCGCCGTGGTCGGCATTCATGTGCGCGACCACATCCGCTTCACCCGCCGCCAGGGCTTCGCAGCCGCCGATATCCTGCGCGAATTTTTCGAACCACGCGATGCGCCCGAACCCGGCCACCAAATGCGCGCGCTGCGGGGCCACGCGCCAGAACGAAAAATCGGCGAAGCCCGCATACATCTCGGCCTGCGGAAAACGCGCGAGATACCGCGCGACGAGGGCCGCATCGGCGGGCTTGCCCGGATCGAGGCGAGCGGCGTTGCCCTGCACGCTCACGCGCGGACCGGTCAGCGTTTCGCCGTGCCCGCCCGTGCCGTCGAACAGCAGCGAGCAACGCGGTGCCGCGAGCAGGTTCTTGGTATGCTCGGCAAGCGTGGAGATCAGCAGCACCGGCGCGCAATCGTGCCCGAACGCGACCTCGACGAGGCTCGCATAGGCGGCGCCTGCCTCCGGCGTGTCCGGGCGGGCGGTCACGGCAAGGGTCGCCTTGCGGCAGCCGCGCGCGACATGGCGGGCAAGGGCGAGCGGATCGGTCGGCGGCGACATCGCGGTCATGTTTATTCCTGCAGGCAGTGCGGCGCGGTTTGGCGTAGAATCCGCACCGGCTCGCCCCAATTGAGCCGCAATCGCCTGCCATTCTCAAGATCCTTCCGCATGCCCCTCATTCCCGGACCCGATCCTGCCATGGCTCTCAGCGCTTCCGTCCCTCTTGTGCGAACGATACCGATGCCGACCTCCCAACGCTCGATTGTCCTGGTCGACGACGACCGCAACATCCTCGCCTCGGTGTCTTTGGCGCTCGAAGCCGAAGGCTTCAAGGTGCGCAGTTTCACCGACGGCGCGGAAGCCTTGCGCGCCCTTGCGGACGAACCCGCCGATCTTGCGATCCTCGACATCAAGATGCCGCGCATGGACGGCATGCAGGTGCTCGAGCGTCTGCGCGCCAGCTCGGCCATGCCGGTCATCTTCCTCACCTCCAAAGACGACGAGGTGGACGAAGTGATGGGCCTGCGTCTGGGCGCGGACGACTACATCACCAAGCCCTTTTCCCAGCGCCTGCTGATCGAGCGCATTCGCGCGCTGCTGCGCCGCCAGGAAGCGAACAGGGCCGCGGCTGCGGGCCAAAGCCCGGCCGTCGGCACCGAGCCGACCCTGGTGCGCGGCGATCTGTCGGTCGATCCCGAGCGCCATCTTTGCACCTGGAAGGGCATGCCGGTCGTGTTAACCGTGACCGAATTCATGCTGCTGAAGGCGCTGGCCCAGCGCCCGGGCCTCGTCAAAAGCCGCGACCAGCTTATGGACCTTGCCTACGGCGAGTCGATCTATGTCGACGACCGCACGATCGACAGCCACGTGAAGCGCCTGCGCAAGAAGTTCAAAGCGGTCGATCCGGAGTTCGGCCAGATCGAAACGCTCTACGGCCTCGGCTATCGTTTCAAAGAAAAATAGCCAGCGCCGCTCGGTGCTCTAAAGTGCGGGCCATGGACCGCCCATGGAACTGAAATCCCTGTCGCGGCGGCGCTTTTCGCCGCTCACGCGCCGCATTCTGTTCGTGAACATGCTGCCGCTGCTGCTGCTGGCGGTGGGCGTGCTGTATCTCGACGATTTCCGCCGCGGCCTCATCGAAGGGGAACTGCAGGCGCTTACCACGCAAAGCCAGATCATCGCGGCAGCACTCGGCGAAGCGGCCGTGTCGGTTGCCGATCCCGACGACGACGAGCGCGACGACCGCCTGGCGCCTGAACTGGCGCGCCAGATTCTGCGCCGCTTGGTCGAGCCGACGCGCGTGCGCGCGCGCCTGTTCGACGACACGGGCGCCTTGCTCGCCGACAGCCGCATGCTCGGCCAGGGATTTCTGGCGGTCGAAGTGGCCCCGCTGCCCCCGCACGACGCGCCGAGCGAAAGGCCGCGGGCGGGCGACATGCTGGTCGATCTGCTGGGCGGGGCGATGACGCAGGATCTGGCGCTGCCGCCCTATCGCGAATTGCGCGAGACGAATGCGGCCGACTACGAGGAAGCGCGGCTGGCCTTCCTTGGCGAAGGCGCGCGCGCCGTGCGCCGCGCGGCGGGCGGCGGGCTCGTGCTGACGGCCGCAGAGCCCGTACAGCGCTTCAAGCAGGTGCTGGGCGCCTTGATGCTGTCGACCGACGGGCAAAACATCGAAAACGCCTTGCGCACGGTGCGGCGCGACATTCTGCGCCTCGCGGCGGCGACGCTCGCGCTGACGGTTCTGCTGTCGCTCTATCTTGCGGGCACCATTGCGCGCCCGGTGCGGCGCCTGGCGCGCGCCGCCGACCGCGTCACGGTCGCGCGCACGCGGTCGGGCGTGGGCGGCACGCTCGGGGCGGGTGCCGCGTTGTCGCGCGCGATCCCCGACCTTACCGCGCGCGGCGACGAGATCGGCGACCTGTCGGCCGCTTTGCGCGACATGACCGAGGCGCTCGCCCGCCGCCTCGACGCCATCGACCGTTTCGCCGCCGACGTCGCGCACGAACTCAAAAATCCGCTGACGTCGCTCAAAAGCGCGGTCGAGACCGTGGCGCGTGTCTCCGATCCCGGCGTGCAGCAGAAGCTGATGGGGATCGTGCTCGAAGACGTGGCGCGCCTCGACCGACTCATCACCGACATTGCGGGCGCCTCGCGCCTCGACGCGGAGCTGAGCCGCACCCAGGCCGAACCCGTCGATCTGGCCCAGCTGCTCCAGGGCTTGGCAGAAGCGCTTGCAGCCGTCGCCAAGCCCGGCCAAGCCAAACCCGTCTTCGGCGCCGCCAATGCCGGGCCGTTTGCCGTGATGGGGATTGCCGACCGGCTCGGCCAGGTTTTCCGCAACGTCGTGGCCAACGCCCAATCGTTCAGCCCGCCGGACGCCTCGGTGCGCATCGCCCTCGCCCGGGTCGGCAACAAGATCGCGGTCACAGTCGACGACAACGGGCCGGGCATCCCAGCCGAGAAATTCGACGCGATTTTCGAGCGATTCTATTCCGAGCGCCCGGCAAGCGAGAAATTCGGCACCCATTCGGGCCTTGGCCTGTCGATTTCGCGCCAGATCGTCGAAGCGCATGGCGGCACAATAACCGCAGAAAATCGCCAAAATGAGGCCGGCGGCATCGACGGCGCGCGCTTCACGATCCAGCTACCGGCCGCCTAGTTTTTAGGCGGTATTCGGGTATTTCTGGTTTCCTTGTATTTTGCCTATTTTGTGTGCAGAGCAGCGACTCGCGATTGACATCAGCGGCGTTGAGTCGCAGGCTCTTCGCGGCGTGATGCAACGAACAGCAATTCAGGTCCACGCGACCTGCATCGAGATCGCCAAGCTTGGCGTTTTGTTGTGCGGCACATCGGGAAGCGGCAAGTCCGACCTTGCATTGCGCGCCATCGCCGCCGGTGCGCGGCTGGTGGCCGACGACAGGGTGGATCTCTTGTGCGACGGACCGAAAACGGACGGGTCGAAACGGTCGCAGCCGATCGTGTGGGCGCAAGCGCCCGCGGCCTTGGCCGGTTATCTGGAGGTTAGAGGGATCGGTATCGTGCGCGAGCCTGCCTCAAAACGTGCCCGTGTCGGGCTGGTGATCGATTTGGTCGACAAAGCCGACATCGAGCGCCTGCCGCACGAACGCACGCGCATGCTGCTCGGCCAGGCATTGCCGCTGCTCGACCTCGACCCGTTCGCGGCGTCGGCCGTGGCAAAGCTCTTCCTGGCCGCGAAGCTCGCGCGCCGCCAAGCGCTTTTTGCGCATTGAAGCGCGCGAGGCGGCGATCCCGATGACATCCTCGAATTCGCCCTGCGCGCGCGCCCGATGACAGTTCCTTTGCAAGCAGCCCCGGTTCCGGCCCCGCATGCGCCCGCGCGCCGCGTGGTGCTTGTCACCGGCCTGTCGGGTGCTGGCCGTTCGTCGGCGATGCGCGCGCTTGAAGACGCCGGCTACGAAGCGGTCGACAATCTGCCGCTGACGTTGCTTGCGAGCCTCGTTCTGTCCGAACCCGGGGCCGATCCGCGCCCGGTCGCGATCGGCGTGGACACGCGCACGCGCGATTTCGGCGTCGATACGCTGACCTCGGCGATCGACCGGTTGGTGGCCGAACCCGCGCTCGACGTGCGCCTTCTCTATCTCGACTGCGACGACGACCAGCTCGCCCGCCGTTTCACCGAAACGCGCCGCCGGCATCCGCTGGCCGCCGACCGGCCGCTGCTGGACGGCATCAAGGCCGAGCGGCGGCTGCTCGAGCCGCTGCGCGCGCGCGCCGACCGCGTGATCGACACGACCGGCCTTGCCCCGCACCAGCTCAAGCGCTTCGTGCAGGACGATTTCGCGCTCGACGCGCCTGCGGGGCTCGCTTTGTCCGTCGTCAGTTTCGCCTACCGCAACGGCCTGCCGCGCGAGGCCGATCTCGTGTTCGACGTGCGGTTCCTCGCCAACCCGCATTACCGGCCCGATCTCAAGCCGCTGACCGGCAAGGACGCCGACGTGGCGCAGTTCGTGGCCCGCGATCCGGGCTTCCAGGCGTTTTTCGACGGCCTTTCGGACATGATCGCGGCGCTGCTGCCGCGCTTCGAAGCGGAAGGCAAATCCTACCTCACCGTCGCGATCGGCTGCACGGGCGGGCGTCACCGCTCGGTTTTCGTGGCCGAACGGCTGTCCGCGCGTCTCGCCCAAGGCGGGCGGCGTGTGGCACTCGTCCATCGCGACCTCGACCGGAGTTTTGCATGAGCACGACACCTCGCCCCGCGCAACGCCCCAACAACGTCGAGCCGATCGCCAAGGACGCGTCCGAGAAAAGCGACGCGCTGATCGGCCTCGTGCTCGTGACGCACGGCCGGCTTGCCGCCGAGTTCGTGGCCGCCCTCGAGCATGTGGTGGGGCCCCAGCGCAACGTCGCCGCCGTGTGCATCGGCCCGGACGACGACATGGAAATGCGCCGCAACGAAATCCTCGAGGCGGTGGCGCGCTGCGACACCGGCACGGGCGTGGTGGTGCTCACCGACATGTTCGGAGGCACGCCGTCGAACCTCGCCATCTCGATCATGGACCGCGCGCGCATCGAAGTGATCGCGGGCGTAAATCTGCCGATGCTCATCAAGCTCGCGAGCGTGCGGGCAAGCGAACCGCTGGTCGCGGCCGTGCAGGCCGCGCGCGAAGCGGGCCGCAAATACATCAACGTCGCCTCCCAGCTGCTCGCGGGCGACATCAAGCCGGTCGCCGCCGCGCGATGAGCCAGACGGCAGCGGCGACCTGCGAAATCCGCAACAAGCGCGGCCTGCATGCGCGCGCCGCCGCAAAATTCGTGAAGCTGGCGGGCCAGTTCGGCGCCGAAATCCGCGTGACCAAGGGGGCCACGACCGTTTCGGGCCTGTCGATCATGGGGCTCATGATGCTGGCGGCAGCCCCCGGCTGCAGCGTGGCGATCGCCGCCGACGGCGAGGATGCGCAAGCGGCAGTCGACGCGATCGCCGCCCTCATCGCCGCCAAGTTCGACGAAGATTGAGGCCGATGGCGCGCACGCCCGCATCCAAATCGGCCGCCCGCGGCAAGGGCCAGGCGAGCTACCATGGGCTCGGCGTCGCGCCCGGCATCGCGATCGGTCCCGCGCACGTGCAGGGCGGCGAAGTGCCCGCTTTTTCCGACTGCACGATCGCACCGGACCAGATCGACCTCGAAAAAGCGCGTTTTGCCGCAGCCGTCGAGACCAGCAAGAAGCAGCTCGCCAAGCTCAAGCAGAAGACCGGCAATCTGCCCCCGGCGGCCGCCGAGGAGCTGAGCTTCCTGCTCGACGCGCACATCCAGATGCTTTCGCAGTCGCGCCTCGTGCGCGGCGTGGAGCGGCGCATCGCCGAGAATCTCGCGATGGCCGAAACGGCCGTGCGCGCCGAGTCCGAGGCGATCGCCGAAGCCTTCGAGGCGATGGACGACAGCTATCTTGCCCAGCGCGTGCAGGACGTGCGCGAAGTGGCCGCCCGCCTCGTGCGCAACCTGACGCAAACGCCGTGGGGTGCCTTCAAGAACCTGCCGGCGGGCGCCATCGTCGTTGCCGAAGAGATAACGCCCGCCGACACCGCGACGATGGACCCCGACATCGTGGGCGGATTCGCGACCGTGACGGGCGGGGCCGAAGGCCACACGGCGATCATGGCGCGCGCGCTGGGCCTGCCGGCGGTGCTCGGCATCGCCGATCTCGTGGGGGCGGTGCGCTCGGGCGACACGGTGATCGTCGACGGCACCGAGGGCCGCGTCGTCGTGCGCCCGACGGCCGCCACGCTCGAGCGCTACGAAAAGCGCCGCCTCGACTACGAAAAAGAAGAACGCCAATTCTCGCGCCTGGCCAAGCTGCCTGCCGTCAGCAAGGACGGGGTCGAGCTGTCGCTGGGCGCCAATCTCGAACTACCGCGCGAGGTCGAACAGGCGCTGGCCGTCGGCGCGTCGTCGATCGGCCTGCTGCGCAGCGAATTCATGTTCATGAACCGCTCGGACGTGCCGGGCGAGGACGAGCAGTGCAAGTTCCTTTCCGAAATCGTCAAGGGCATGGGCGGGCGCACGGTCACGATCCGCACGCTCGACGTGGGCGGCGAAAAACTCGCCTCGGCCTTGGGCGACCTGTCGCCGGGACCGAACCCGGCCTTGGGGCTGCGCGCGATCCGCCTGTCGCTGGCGCGGCCCGAGCTGCTCGACGCGCAGATATCGGCGATCCTGCGCGCGGGCGCGCACGGGCCGGTGCGCATCCTCGTGCCGATGGTCGCGACGGTCGACGAAATGAAGCAGGTGCGCGAGGCGCTGCTGCGCAACGCCCGCCGCCTGATCCGGAAAGGAACGCCCATCGCCGATCCGCTGCCGCCCTTGGGCGCCATGATCGAGATCCCGGCGGCGGCCCTTGCGGCCGACGCGCTCGCGCGCGCGTGCGACTTTTTCGCGCTTGGCACCAACGATCTCACCATGTACGCGCTTGCCATCGACCGAGGCGACGAGCAGGTGGCGCATCTCTACAACCCGCTGCATCCGGCGGTGCTGCGCTTGATCCAGTTCACGGCGGAAGCCGCCTTGCGCAACCGCATTCCCGTGTCGATCTGCGGCGAGATCGCGGGCGATCCGCGCTACACCGCGCTGCTCGCCGGGCTCGGCATCCGCGAATTGTCGATGGCGCCGATCAAGATTCCGCGCGTCAAAAACCGCGTGCGCACGCTAGACGTCCAAAGCGCCGCGGCACGCGCGCGCATGGTCATGGAACAATGGGACATGAAGACCATTGCCGACCTCGTCGACGCCTACAACGACGGTCTCCTCAAGAGCAAAGAATAGAAGCTTTATCAGCCGCTTGGTGCAAGAGCGGGAAAACCCTTTGAGCGGCTGCGGCAGGGCGGCTATAAGCGGCGCTTCGCGGCTCCCGCAAAGGCGGAGTCGGCCCCCCCTTTGTCCCAAACTGGAGCTTGTTTGCAGATGCCCGATTATATCGTCAAGGACGTGTCGCTGGCCGAATGGGGCCGCAAGGAACTTTCGATCGCCGAGTCCGAAATGCCGGGCCTCATGTCGATCCGCAGCGAATACGGTCCAGCACAGCCGCTGAAGGGCGCGCGCGTCGCGGGCTCGCTGCACATGACGATCCAAACGGGCGTTCTCATCGAGACGCTGAAGGCGCTTGGGGCCGACGTGCGCTGGGCCTCGTGCAACATCTTCTCGACGCAAGACCACGCCGCCGCCGCGATCGCGGTCGCGGGCACGCCCGTCTTCGCCTACAAGGGCGAAACGCTGGTCGAGTACTGGGACTACACGCACAAGATTTTCGAGTGGGCGGACGGCGGCGTGCCGAACATGATCCTCGACGACGGCGGCGACGCCACGCTGCTGATCCATCTCGGCATGAAGGCCGAAAAGGACCTGTCGGTCGTCGCCAACCCGACCAACGAGGAAGAAGAAGTCCTCTACGCCGCGATCAAGAAGCGCGTGGCCGCGCAGCCGGGCTGGTACACCAAGGTCGGCAAGGCAATCCGCGGCGTCACGGAAGAAACCACGACCGGCGTGCATCGCCTCTATCTGATGGAAAAGGACGGCTCGCTGCTGTTCCCGGCCATCAATGTCAACGACTCGGTCACGAAGTCGAAATTCGACAATCTCTACGGCTGCCGCGAATCGCTGGTCGACGCGATCCGGCGCGCCACCGACGTGATGATGGCCGGCAAAGTCGCGGTCGTGGCCGGCTTCGGCGACGTCGGCAAGGGGTCGGCCGCCTCGCTGCGCCAAGCCGGCGCCCGCGTGCTGGTGACCGAAGTCGATCCGATCTGCGCGCTGCAGGCGGCGATGGAAGGCTACGAGGTGGTGACGATGGAAGACGCCGCCCCGCGCTCGGACATTTTCGTGACCGCCACGGGCAACGTCGACGTCATCACGATCGAGCACATGCGCGCCATGAAGGACCGCGCGATCGTGTGCAACATCGGGCATTTCGACAGCGAGATCCAGGTTGCGGCGCTGAAAAACTACAAGTGGAACAACATCAAGCCCCAGGTCGACGAAATCGAGCTGGCGAGCGGCAAGCGCATCCTGCTGCTTGCCGAGGGGCGCCTGGTCAATCTCGGCTGCGCCACGGGCCACCCGAGCTTCGTTATGTCGTCCTCGTTCTCGAACCAGACGCTGGCGCAGATCGAACTGTGGATCAACCGCGACAACGGCAAGTACGCGCGCAAGGTCTACACGCTGCCCAAGCAGCTCGACGAGAAAGTCGCGGCCCTGCATCTCGAGAAGATCGGCGTGAAGCTCTCCAAGCTCACGCCCGCGCAGGCCAAGTACATCAACGTGACCGAACAGGGTCCGTTCAAGGCGGACACGTACCGCTACTGATCGCCGCCTGCCGACAAGCGGGACGGCCGGACGCCGGCGACAGCGTCCGGCCGTTTTCGTTTCGGTCGCTTGGAAGCGTCCGCTTCGTCTAGGATGGGCGCCGTGATCGAGTTTCTGTCAGGACTGGCGGCGGGCGGAGCGGCGACGGGTCTTCTTTGCCTCGCCCTGTGGCGGCGGCTTAAGGCGGCCGAGGCAAGGGCGGCCGCAGCCGAACTCGCGCGCGGCGAACTGTCGCTGCGCACCAATCTGGAGCGCGGCGAACGCGAAGCCGCCGACGAGGCGGTGCGCCGCCTCGAAGCGGCGTTGGACGCGCTGCCCTTGCCGCTGTGGCGGCGCGACGGCGAACAGCAGCTCGTCTGGTGCAATCGCACCTATGCCGCGGCCGCCGACATGCCGCGCGGCGAGATTCCGGCGGGCCGCATCGGCCTCGGCGGCGCGGCGCTCGCGAGCCGCCTGAAGCGTCTTGCGCGCCTCGCGCTTGCCGCGCGCACGCCGCAGAGCGAAAGCGACCATATCGTGGTGGCGGGCGTGCGGCGGCTGTTCGATTTCACGGAAGTGCCGCTGCCCGACGGCGGCACTATCGGCATCGCGGTCGACCAGACGGAACGCGACGACGCGGCGATCGAGCTTGCCCGCCACATCGCGGCGCAAGGCGCGGTGCTCGAGACGATGCCGGTCGCGATCGGCATTTTCGGCGCCGACCGGCGCCTCAGATACTTCAACAGCGCCTACGCGCGTCTGTGGCGGGCCGACGAGGCGTGGCTTGCGGGAGAGCCCGAATACGGCGAGATCCTGGAAGCCCTGCGCGAGCGGCGGCGGCTGCCGGAATTCGCCGATTTCCGCCTGTTCAAGCGCCAGCGCCTGGGCCTTTTCGACACGCTGTTCGAATCCTTCGACGAGCTCATTTATCTGCCCGACGGCACCACCTTACGCGAGCGCTGCATGCCGCATCCGCTCGGCGGCCTCCTGTTCGCGTTCGAGGACGTGACCGACCGGCTGGTGCTCGAACGCTCCTACAACACGCTGATCGCCGTGCAGCGCGCCACGCTCGACAATCTCTACGAGGGCGTGGCCGTTTTCGGGTCGGACGGACGGCTCAAGCTGCACAACCCGGCCTTCGCGCGCATCTGGGACATTCCCGACGCGGCCCTCGTCGCCGAACCGCATATCGGCGACGTCGTCGAGCGCATGCGTCCCTTCTACGAGCCGCAGGCCGACTGGCCGACCCTCAAGGAGCGCATCGTCGAAAGCCTGACCGCGCGCGACGGCACGCGCGCGCGCATCGCGCGCAGCGACGCGCGCGTGCTCGACTACGCGGTGGTCCCGCTGCCCGACGGGGCCACGCAGCTTTCCTTCGTCGACGTCACGGACCGGCTGCGCGTGGAGCAGGCGCTGCGCGAGCGCGCCGAAGCGCTCGAAGCCGCCGACCGGCTCAAATCCGAATTCATCTCGACCGTTTCCTACGAGCTGCGCACGCCGCTCAACACGATCATCGGCTTCACAGAACTGCTGGCGAAGCAGTATTTCGGCACCCTCAACGCGCGCCAAAGCGAGTACTGCGCCGACATCCTGACGGCGTCCGAGCGGCTGCTGGCGATCGTCAACGACATACTCGATCTCGCCTCGATCGACGCCGGGCGCATGACGCTCGAACTCGACGCGGTCGATCCGGCGAGCCTCCTCGCCGACACGGCGCAGATCATGGGCGATCTTGCGCGCGAGCGCGAAATCGCGGTCGTCGTGGAGGCGTGCGCGGACGCGCCCTTGCGCGGCGACGAGCGCCGCCTCAAACAGGCGATGTGCAATCTCGTGTCCAACGCGCTCAAATTCACGCCGCCGGGCGGGCGCGTCGAACTTTCGGCGGTCCGCGAGGGCGACAGCGTGCTGCTCCGCGTCGCGGACAACGGCATCGGCATCGCCAAGGCCGACCTTGCGCGCGTGTTCAAGGAATTCGAACGCGGCAACGACGCCGAAACGCGGCGCATGGGGGCGGGTCTCGGCCTGTCGCTGGTCAAGCGCATCGTCGAACTGCACGGCGGCAGCATCGATCTGAAATCGGAGCCCGGCGTCGGCACGGTCGTGACGTGCCGGCTGGCGCGCTGGACGGAACCGGCCTCCGGCTAGGCCGCGCGCCGGTTGGGATCGCGCAGCATGCCGTCGATAAGGAAACCCTGGAACAGGCGGATGCCGACGGCCTGGCCCAGTTCGAGAGCTTCGGCCGTCTCGCAGCGCGCCATCACGAGGCGCCCGGCGGAAGCCGCCGCGATGCGTTCGGGCACGCCCGGATCGCGCCATTCGTTGGCGCGGTCGGCGCGGAACATGATCTTGATGAAGTCGGCCCCCATTTCGGGGCGCGAAAACATCGCCAGCACGTCGAGCGTCACGCCGTCGAGCAGCACGCGGTATCCGGCATTGCGCAGGAATTCGCATGCGGTCAGGTATTCGGCGAAATCCCAGAACACGTCGAAGCGCGGAATCTCGATGATGATCTGGCTCTTGGGAATGAAGTTGGCGATGCGCGTGTCGAACTCGCGGAACGCCGTGCTCATCACGGTCTGGATGTTGAGATTGATCGACACGTTGCCGGACTGGCGCGTGACGAAGCCGTCGAACATGGCGCGCAGCACGCGCTGGTCCATCGTGCGCGTGAGCTGCTGGAACAAGGGCTTCACGAGCTGCAGGTCGTTGCGCGGGGCAACCATCTGGCGAAGATCGTTGACCCCGACGAACACCTCGCGAAAGAAGCTGCGCATCGTTTCGCCGGGGGCGACCGCGCAACAAATCTGGCTCTTGAGAAAACCGGTGATGTCGGCCTTGCGCAGCAGATCTTCGAGCTTGGAGAGCGAGGTCGGGGTCAGCGGCTGGCCCTGGAGCGCGGAGCCTGCCTTGTTGAGCAGGCGCGTGCGGCGCTCGTTGAAGGCTCGGTAGTCTTCCACGATCCTGCCGACGACCGCTTCGAAATCGGCCAAACCGCCCTTGAGGGCGAATAGCTCGTAGGCTTTCTGCGCCTGGCCCTCTTCGATGCCGGCCGCCGACGCGTGCTGGCGCAGAACGGCCTTGAGATCGCTGTCGAAATTTTCGAGATGGTAGCGATGGTCGCGCCGGAACAGCAGCACGATGTTGAAATTGTGCATGGCGAACACGCTGCAGTAGGCTTGTCCGAGCAGCGTGCGCAGGGCCTCGATGATCTGCTGGAAATTCTCGCGTCGGCGCCCGAACCACGCCGAATTGTTCATCGCGACGACGACACCGTAGCGAAACTCGATATCCTCGGACCGCTTGATGCGGACGAGTTCGGCCAACAGGCCTTCTTCGTCGGTCGTATCGGAGGCTTTCTGATCCATAACAGGGACTAATTCTAGCCCATTGGACCGTTTTGTTCAACTCGCCGCGCCCAGGGCAGGCCACGCGCCGGGATGGGCTGCGCCTGGCGGCTGCGCCAGCGCTTCATGATTTCCACGGCTTCGGGCAGTCCCAGCCGTTCGAAAATCGCGACTGCCTCGGACGGCGGGTCGAATCTGGCGTCGCCCGATTCGGGCTGTACGCGCCCCTCGCTGGTCGAGGTCCGGCGCACGAGGCGGGCCAGAACGAGATACTGGGCGCGCTCCATGCCGAGCGCGCGGGCCGCGACCGCCAATGCCCGTCCGTCGGCCTGGTACACCACGCGGCGGGTGAGGCGCATCGGCAATTCGGCAAAGCGCGCGAACAAAGCCTCGAAAAGCGACACGTGCCCCTGGCGCAGCGTGCGCACGAGAATGGCAGGATCGTTGAGCCGCTCGGCCTTGATCGTGTCGGCAAGCCGGTCGGCACTCGAGCCCCACGCCATCGCCTCGCCATGGTCGGCGGCAGCGTTCCCCGCCGCCTCGTCGATCGCCCATTCGACTTCGGACGACCAGTTCGCCGACAGGCCGGCCCGTTCGGATTGGGAGGAGTCGGGTTGGAACGCGTAGCGCTCGCGGATTTGGCGCTTGAGATCGGCCGCAACCCAGCCATAGAGCTTGGCCGCAAGATCGGCCGGCAAGTCTTCGCGCGTGACCAGACCGCTTTGCAGGCGCTCGTTCTCGCGCGCGAAATCGGCGAGATAGGCGTAGGTCGCCGCTGCGATCTCCGCCGAGCGGTTTTCCAGCAATTCGGCCATCACGTCGGCGTCGCCGGTCGCGACAAGCGCGGCCGAAACGCCCGCGCCGATATCCTCGCGCGTCGCGATGGCGAGGCTGTGGGCGCTGCCGCGCTGGCGGATGATCTCGACGAGATCGGCGTCGTTGAGGGCGGCGCTCATGGTCAGAAGCGGGCGCGCGATTTGGATTTCGTCGTTGGCAAGGGCGAAGACCAGCTCGCGCGGCGCGTCCGGATTGGCGGCAAGGGATTCGGCCAAGCGCTGCCGGATCTCGGCTTCCGTCTCGCGAATGAGACGGCGCACGATGTCGGCGGCGATATCGAAGGCGCTTGGATCGAACGCAGTCGGCGCATCGGCCAGAATCTCGCCGAGCTGGTTGCCGATCTGGGCACGCGCAACGCCGCGCGCCTGTCCTCGGTCGGCCTGCGCCACTTGCAGCAACGCCTCGATCTTTTTTTGGATGCTTTGGGCCATTGCGCTTCACGTTATGCGACGCGGCGAGTCTGCGGCAAGCGATAGCGCCCAAGCGGTCCTCGCAATTCGCATCTGCGAATAATTCTCACTTGCATAACGTGATGCCGGTCTCTATAAGTATGCTATTGCAACTCATTCGCAATAATTGGGGGATCGGATGAAAAAGGTTTCACGTCGCGTCTTTCTGGGCGGAGTTGGGCTCGGCAGCCTTGCGGCAGCAAGCGGCAGCTGGCCGTCGATCGGCACGGCCCAAGCGCAGGCGGTCGGAACCGTCAACCTCTACACCGCCCGCCATTACGATACGGACGAAGCGATCTACGCGAATTTCACGCGCGCCACGGGCATTCGAGTCAACCGCATCGAAGCGGACGCCGACAAGCTGATGGAGCGCATGCGCGCCGAAGGCGCCAACAGCCCGGCCGATATCTTCATCGCGGTCGATGCCGGACGCATCTGGCGCGCACACGAGGCGGGCCTGTTGCAGCCGCTGCGCTCGGCCATCCTCGAGGCAGCCATCCCCGCCAATCTGCGCGAACCGGGGGGCCATTGGTTCGGCCTCTCCAAGCGCGTGCGCGCGATCGCCTACGACAAGGTGCGCGTGGCACCCGCCGAAATCGCGACTTACGCGTCGCTTGCCGATCCCAAATGGAAGGGCAAGCTGCTGATGCGCTCGTCGACTTCCGTCTACAACCAGTCGCTCGTCGGGGCGATGATCGCGCACGACGGCGAAGCGGCGACCGAGGCCTGGGTCAAGGGCATGGTCGCGAATTTCGCCCGGCCCCCGCGCGGCGGCGATGCCGACCAGATCCGCGGGATCGCCGCCGGCGAAGGCGAGATCGCGGTCGTGAACCACTACTACTACGCCAACATGGCGGCATCGACGAAACCCGACGACATGGCCACGATCGCCAAGGTCGGCCTCGCGTTCCCCGAGCAAGGGGCCAACATGCGCGGCGTGCACGCGAACATCGCCGGAGCGGGCCTGGCGCGCCATTCGCCGAACCGCGCGAATGCGGTGCGTTTCCTCGAATATCTCGCGAGTGCCGAAGCCCAGAGCATCTTCGCCGAAGGCAACAACGAGTATCCGGTCGTGCGGACGGCACGCCTGTCGCCGGTTTTGAGCCGCTTCGGCGCGTTCCGCGAAGACGCGATCGACGCCGCCGTCTTCGCGCGCAACAACGAAGCCGCCCTCCGACTCGCCGACCGCGCGGGCTGGCGCTGACCGGGGGCGCAGCAGTAGTCTTAGCGCCAGCGATGAACTACCGCCACGCCTTCCACGCCGGAAACTTCGCCGATCTTGCCAAGCATGCCGCTCTCGGCCTGCTGGTGCGGCATCTCGCCGAAAAGCCGAAGGGCTTTTGCGTGCTCGACACGCATGCAGGCCTCGGCGAATACGATCTTCTCGCCGATGCGGCCGCGCGCACCGGCGAATGGCGCGGCGGCATCGGCCGCGTATTCGGGACGCGCGAAGCGCCCGCCGCCCTCGCCCCCTATCTCGACGCCGTGAAGGCTCTGAACCCGGACGGCGTTCTGCGCTGGTATCCGGGCAGCCCGCGTCTGATCGAATCGCTGCTGCGGCCGCAGGACCGCCTGATCGCGTGCGAGCTGCATGCGCAAGACGCGGCGACCCTGCAGCGCACCTTCGCGCGCGAGCGCGGCGTGGAAATCCGCGCGCAGGACGGCTACCAAGCGCTCGCAAGCCTGTGGCCGCCGCGCGAGCGCCGCGGCCTTGCGCTCGTCGATCCGCCGTTCGAACGCGCCGACGAATTCGCCGCCCTCGAAGAAGCGCTGCGCGGCGCCCATCGCCGCTTTGCGACAGGCGCGCTTGCGGCCTGGTATCCGATCAAAGGCCGCGCGCCGGTCGACGCTTTTCTGTCGGCGATGGGCGACGGCCGCATCCGGCGCGTGGGCGTGGCGGAATTCATGCGCCACCCGCCCGACGATCCCAAGCGCCTGAACGGCAGCGGCCTGCTGCTCGTCAACGCGCCGTGGCAGTTTGACGAGAACCTGCGCGCGGCGTGGGAATGGTGCGGGACCGCCCTCGAAATTTCGGGCGGCATCCGCATCGAAACGCTGGTCGGCGAATAGGCCTGCTTTGCGCTGCGACGCGCCTCAAGTCGGCGGCGCGCCGATCGGACCGTTGAGTTCGACCGCGACCGCTTCGGGCCCCTTGCGCGCGGTCACGACCTTCATGCGCACCGGCTGGCCCGGCGACAGGCTCTGCAAGCCCGCATTGCGCAGCACCGTGATGTGAACGAACACGTCCTTGCCGCCGCCGTTGGGCTGCACGAAGCCGTAGCCTTTGAGGCCGGAAAACCATTTGACCACGCCGTCGAGGGACTCGGCGTTCGAGAGATCGACCGGGGCTTGGTAGCTCGCGCGCTCGCTGCTGGCGCGATCGCCCCAGCCGCCGCCGCTGCGCTCGCCGCCGCGTTCGCGCTCGTAGCCGCCGCCGCCCCAGCCGGTCGCCGAATTGCCGCGCTCGGCATAGGCCGGGCGCGCGCGCGGCGCCGAAGGCTGGGCGGTCGACTGGTCGACCTCGAGCACGCGCAGCACCTGGCGGCCCTTGGCGCCCGAGCCGACTTCGACCGTCACGCTCGCACCTTCGCCGATCGATTCGTAGCCGGCTTGTTTCAAGGCCGACAAATGCAAGAAAGCTTCGGCCGATCCGTCTGCGGGCGTGACAAACCCGAATCCTTTGGCCGAATTGAACCACTTCACTGTGGCGCGCATCATCCCGTCACCGGCAGGCATCGTCCTGTCCTCGTCCTTCGCGTCGCATCGACGTCGGTTCGATCCGAATTGGGTTGCGGATGCCTTGCATTGCGACCGCTTTCGGCGTTTGGCAACACAAGACTGCCATAATCATACCGCAGCGCGCTTCGACGCGCAAAGCGCGGAATGGACCGCCCCTATTGGCGCGCGGTCTCGTAGACCAGTTCGGCGGCCGCGAGATCCTCGAGCGCGGTGCCGACGGATTTGAACAACGTGATCTGATTGTAGAACGAACGCCCGGCCGCGCGCCCTTGCGCCAATTCGCCGAGGTCGCCGGCGATCTGGCTCTCCAGCAGCGTGCCGTTGACAAGCGGCTGCACGATGTCGCCCGCCTCTTTGAGCGCCCCGCCATAGGTATCGACATAGACGCGCGCCCGCTCGATCGCCGCATCGTCGGCCTCGCGCATGGCGGGCGTGAAGCCGCCAACCAGATCGACATGCTGGCCCGGCCGCAGCCACGCCCCCTCGATCAGCGGCGCTTGGCTCAAGGTGGCGCAGCTGATCGTGTCGGCCCAGGCGACCGCCTCGGCGAGATCGGCGGCAGGGCGCGCACGAAGGCGACGGCCGTCGAAATTCGCGGCCAAATTCTGCGCCTTTTTGAAATCGCGGCCCCACACGACCAGTTCGCGAATCGGCCGCACCGAGGCGTGCGCGAGGATCAAATGCGGCGCCAATGCGCCTGTTCCGACCATCAGCAGCTTCTCGGAATCCTGGCGCGACAGATATTTGGCCGCCAAGGCCGAGGCCGCAGCCGTGCGCTTCAAGGTCAGCATGCGCCCGTCGATCAAGGCCAAAGGCGCGCCGGTGCGCGCCGACAGCAGCAGGTAATTGCCCATGACGGACGGCAGCCCCGCAGCGCCGTTGGCGGGAAAGACGGTCACGATCTTGATGCCGCAATAGCGCCCTGGCTGCCAGGCCGGCATCAGCAGCAGCGTCGCGTCGGCCGAACCGGGCACGGGCAGCGTGTGGTGGTGGCGAACCGGCACTTGCGCGCCGGTGCGAAAGGCCCCGCGCAACACCTCGATCAGCGGTCCGATTTCGAGGATGTTTTCGACCTCGCTCGCGCCGAAAACACGCATCGAACCGGGCGGAGAACTGCGCATCGCTCGCGCGGGCCCTAGACCGGCGGCGTGGGAATGGGAAGCGACGCCGACGGAGTCGGCGGGGTCTCTGCCGATACGCCGCTTGCAGCCTTGGCCTTGAGTTCGGCCACCTCGCGGGAAAGAGCCTCGGCACGGCGGGCAGCCGCCCGCGCGCGCGCGCGGGCACGGCCGCCGCCGAACCAAGCGATCGCAGCCCCGAGCGCGAAGCCGATATAGAGAGCACCCACCAAAGCCACGAACAGCGGCATTTGAAGCGCAGGCCCGAGGGGCCAGAAATCGACCGTCACTTCGCTGCGATTGCCGAGCGCGAACAGCCCGGCTGCGGCGGCCAGGACACCTGCAAAAAGCCAGTAAAACAGCCGCATGGCCGTCGGCCTCAGCCGGACTGGCCGTCGGTATTGAGCTTCTCGCGCAGTTCCTTGCCGGTCTTGAAAAACGGAATGAATTTTTCGGTGACATCGACCGACGTGCCGGTGCGCGGATTGCGGCCGGTGCGCGCACCCCGCCGCTTGACCGAAAACGCGCCGAAGCCGCGCAGCTCCACGCGGTGCCCGCGCGCGAGTGCCGCCGTGATTTCGTCGAAGACGGTGGTGACGATGCGCTCGACGTCGCGCTGGTAAAGATGCGGATTGAGCTCGGCCAGCCGCAAGATCAGTTCCGACTTGGTCATTGCCCCAACACTCCCCAGCGCTTTGAATTTCAACGCAAACGCAAGTCAGGGTGCCAGACCGCCACCAGCCCGTCAAGCCTAAGCCGTTCGGGCAGATAGGTTTTTCCGAACATGGCCGAAACCGCGCTGCGCGCGATGCCGCCCAGCAGCGGCTCGTCGCGCCAAACCCGGATTTCACGCATCGGCAAATCGCCGTCCACGCCCTTTGTCGCCAGCCAGTCGCGCGCCTCGCCGATCCCGCCGAGCGCGTCGACGAGACCGTTGGCTTTGGCTTGACGGCCGGTATAGACGCGCCCGTCGGCGAGCTTGAGCGCCGTCTGGCGGTCGAAATTGCGCCGATCGGCAACCATGCCCACGAACATGTCGTACATGTCGTCCACCAGCAGGCGCGTGGCGGCGCGCCCCTCTTCGGTCAGCGCCTCGAACGGCGAGGGCACGGCCTTCAAAGGCGCGGATTTGATCGTCTCGGGCACCACGCCGAGTTTGCCCAAAAGGCCGGTCACGTCGGCCGTCTGCATCAGAACGCCGATCGAGCCCGTGATCGTGCCCTCGCGCGCCACGATATGGTCGGCCGCGATCGCGACCATGTAGCCGCCCGAGGCCGCAACCTCGCCCAGCACGGCCACGACCGGCTTGTCCGCGGCGACGGCGCGCACCGCGCGGAAAAAACTTTCCCCGCCCACCACCGTGCCGCCGGGACTGTCGATGCGCAGCACCAGCGCTTTGGCGTTGTGGGAGGCCATCGCGTCTGCGAGCGCTTCGACCAGTTCGGAATCGTCGACGATCACGCCCGACAGGCGCAGCTCGGCGATGTAGGGCTGGTAGCTGCGCGCCAAATCGCTGCCGCCGGCCGCAACCGCGATCGTGGCGGCAGCCACGAGGATCGCCGCCCCGCGCCACAAAGAGCGCGAGCGCTTCAAACGCCGCCGTTCCGCGATAAGTTCGCCCTCGTCCATGGGCCGCAATCTAGGGCGTCGCCGGACCGCGAACAAGCCCCCGAACGTAAAGGAAATTCTGTATCGGTTGCGGGGGTAAGCGCATGTCACTAGAATAGCGACATGCGATCAGGTAGCGAATTGCACGGTGAAGAAGCGGCGCGTAAACTAGCTCGCAGCCGCTTGGACGAGCTTGTGCTTTATGTTTGCAGCCGCGTCGAGCGGCCGGCCGACCTGGGCGCAGTCAAACTTCAAAAGGTGTTCTGGTTTTCGGACTGCGCCTTGTTCGTGCGGCGCAAAAAGCCGCTGACGGGCGTAACGTATGTCAAGGCGCCTTACGGGCCGTATTCGCCACAAATCGAAAAGTCCATCCAGCGCCTGCTAAAGAGCAACCGTCTGGCCGAGAAAAAGTTCGGTGGCCAACGCCAGTTCTTCGCAACCGAGCGGGCCGATGTCGCGCAATTCGACGGCGACCAAATCGCTCAACTTGACGCCACAATCGAGCAAATCGTGAATAACCATTCGGCTGCGTCGATCAGCGAAGCCTCGCACGACCGAATATGGGAACTCGCAGAACTCGGCGAGGACCTGCCCTTGAGCGGTGTTTTCGCAGCACAACTGGCAGAGCCGAACATCGACGATCTAAAATGGGCAAGAAAGTCCGTTACGCCCGAACTTCTGGCTTGGTCGGAACAAGAATTGCGGAAGGACAGCTAGCTTTGACGGGTCGCTGGGTATCGTGGAGCCCGACCGCCTCGAAAGGCAAAGCCTTGTGCGCCGAGCGCGATCCAAACCTCGCCGCCGCGTTCGACGCAATCGAAGCGCGCGTCAGTCGCGACCCTTTGGCGGGACGGCGTTTTTCCGAGGATATGGGCGGGCTCTACATCATGATTTCGTCGGACAGAGTTGATACCGGAAAACAGCCGACGCCGCTCGCCAGGATCGTCTATCGCTTCAACGAAAACCGCGTCGCTATCATGGCGGCAAGCTGCTGATTCACGCCGAGCCCCGGGCCCCTTTAACGCGAAAAGGGCGGAACCTTGCGGGTTCCGCCCTTCGCGTTTTCGTCCTGCTTCGGGCGAGAAGAAAAGCTAGTCGCTGTCCTTCTCGGCCTTGCGCTTGAGGGCCGCACCCAGGATGTCGCCGAGCGACGCGCCGGAGTCGGACGAGCCGAATTTCTCCATCGCTTCCTTGTCGTCCTCGATTTCGCGCGCCTTGATCGAGAGCTGGATCTTGCGGCTGGCGCGGTCGAGCTGGGTGATCTTCGCGTCGACCTTTTCGCCGATCGCGTAGCGCTCGGGGCGCTGTTCGGCGCGGTCGCGGGACAGGTCCGACTTGCGGATGAAGCCCGTGACGCCGTCGGCCAGCGTGAGTTCCACGCCGTTGTCCTGCACGGCCGAAACCGTGCCGGTGACGATGTCGCCCTTCTTGAAGCCTTGGGCCGCCGACTCGAACGGATCGGAGGTGAGCTGCTTGATGCCGAGCGAGATGCGCTCTTTTTCGACGTCGACGTCGAGCACCTTCACCTTCACCGTGTCGCCCTTCTTGTAGTCCTTGATGGCTTCTTCGCCGGACTTCTCCCAGTCGATGTCCGAGAGATGGACCATGCCGTCGATTTCGCCGACCAGACCCACGAACAGGCCGAACTCGGTGATGTTCTTGATCTCGCCTTCCATCTCGCTGCCGGCCGTGAACTTCGTCTTGAACACGTCCCAGGGATTGTCCATGCACTGCTTGAGGCCGAGCGAGATGCGGCGCTTGGCGCTGTCGACGTCGAGCACCATCACTTCGACTTCCTGCGAGGTCGAAACGATCTTGCCCGGATGGACGTTCTTCTTGGTCCAGCTCATTTCCGAGACGTGCACGAGGCCTTCGATGCCCGCTTCCAGTTCCACGAACGCGCCGTAGTCGGTGATGTTCGTCACGCGGCCGCTGAAGCGCGCGTTGGCCGGATACTTGGCGGCGACGCCTTCCCACGGATCGGCTTCGAGCTGCTTCATGCCGAGCGAGATGCGCTGGGTTTCCGCGTTGAAGCGGATGACCTGCACCTTGACGTGCTGGCCGATCGCGAGCGCTTCCGACGGGTGGTTGATGCGCTTCCAGGCGATGTCGGTCACGTGCAGCAGGCCGTCCACGCCGCCCAGATCGACGAACGCGCCGTAGTCAGTGATGTTCTTGACCACGCCCTCGAGGATCTGGCCTTCCTTCAGCGAAGCGACCAGTTCCGAACGCTGCTCGGCGCGCGTCTCTTCGAGAACAGCGCGGCGCGAGACGACGATGTTGCCGCGGCTGCGGTCCATCTTGAGGATCTGGAAGGGCTGCGGCGTGCCCATCAGCGGGGTGATGTCGCGCACGGGGCGGATGTCGACCTGGCTGCCGGGCAGGAAGGCGACGGCGCCGCCGAGATCGACCGTGAAGCCGCCCTTGACGCGGCCGAAGATGATGCCGTTGACGCGGGCGTTGTCCTTGAAGTTCTTGTCGAGAGCGCCCCACGCTTCTTCGCGCTTGGCCTTGTCGCGGGAGAGGGCGGCTTCGCCGTGCTTGTCTTCCATGCGCTCGACGAACACGTCGACCGTGTCGCCGGCCTTGAGCTCGGCGGGCGCGCCGGCGGTGCCGAATTCCTTGAGCGCCACGCGGCCTTCGGCCTTGAGGCCCACGTCGATGACGGCGAAATCGCCTTCGATCGAAACGATGCGGCCCTTGACGACGCGGCCGTCGAACGAGCCGTTTTCGCCCAGCGATTCCTGCAGAAGGGCCGCGAAGCTGTCGGCGCCTGCGCCGACGCCGCCCGATGCGGCCATTTCGTGGCCGGTCAATTTGGATGCTTTCGCCATTTTAGGATCGGTTCCTTTGGGTCTTTCAGCGCCGGTCGTCCGTAAAGCGCGATGCTTTCGGCCGACGCCGGGGTCGGGGTTCGCGCGCCAGGGACCATCCCTAGCCGCGTGTTTTCGCCGCGACGATCGCCAGCGCTGCTTGGAAGGCAGCGGCGGCGTCCATATCCGAGGTATCGAGCAACTCGGCATCGTTCGCGGGTTTCATCGGTGCGGCAGCGCGTTCGCTGTCGCGTCGATCCCGCTCGGTCAAATCGGCGAAAACGCGCTCGTATATAGGGGTTTCGCCGCGCGCAAGCAACTCTTTGAATCGGCGCCGGGCGCGCGCTTGCGCGCTTGCGGTGACGAATATCTTCACGACGTCCGGCCACGGGCACACGACCGTGCCCACATCGCGCCCGTCGAGCACGGCACCGCCCGGTCGGCGCGCGAAATTGCGCTGGAATTCCAGCAGGCTGGCACGCACCTGCGGGATCGCGGAGACGACCGAGGCATGCGCCCCGACCGCTTCGCTGCGCAAATCGGCGGCCGCCAGATCTTCGGGCGCGAACCGGGCTGCCGCGATCTCGGGTGCGAGATTTTCGCGCAGCGCCTTCGACGCGACGGCGCGATAGAGAGCACCCGTATCGAGATGCGGCACGCCGAAATGGGCGGCAAGCGCTTTGGCAAGCGTGCCTTTCCCAGCTGCCGCCGGGCCGTCGAGCGCGACGATCAAGCGCCGCCCGCCGCGATGTCGCCGCCGAGTTCGGCCACCAGGGCGAGAAAATTCGGAAAGCTCGTGGCGATGGCGCCGATATCGTCGATCGACACGGGATTGCGGCTGGCGAGCCCCATCACGAGGAAGCTCATCGCGATGCGATGGTCGAGATGCGTGGCGATCGCGGGCGTGCCGGGCGCCATGCCGGGCGGCGTGCCGTCGCAGCCTTCGACGATGAGGTCGTCGCCGTCGATGCGCACATCCACGCCGCACGCCGCAAGCCCGCGCGCCACGGCCGAAAGCCGGTCGCTTTCCTTGACGCGCAATTCGCCCAAGCCCCGCATCGTCGTGCGCCCGCGCGCGAAGGCCGCCGCGACCGCCAGGACCGGATATTCGTCGATCATCGAGGGCGCGCGTGCGGCCGGCACGTCGACGCCGACGAGCGCCGACGCCCGCACATGGATGTCGCCGACTTCTTCGCCCGCCGCCTCGCGCCGGTCGCCGATGTCGAGGACGGCCCCCATTTCGCGCAAGGTTTGGTAGAGGCCCGTGCGCCGCGCATTGAGGCCGACATTGCGCACCGTCACTTCCGAGCCCGGCACGATCAGGCCCGCCACGACCGGAAACGCGGCCGACGACGGGTCGCCCGGCACATGGATCGTGCAGCCGGCAAGTTCGGGCTGGCCTGCGAGCGCGATGCGCGACACGCCGTTTTCCTCGCGCACCTCCAGCGTGGCGCCGAAATGGCGCAGCATGCGCTCGCTGTGGTCGCGCGTGGGTTCCTTCTCGATCACGACCGTCTGGCCCGGCGCCGACAGCCCCGCGAGCAGCACGGCACTTTTGACCTGCGCGGACGGCACGGGCAGCGCGTATTCGATGGGGATGGGCGAGGCCGCCCCGATCGCGGTCAGCGGCAGCAGCACTTTGCCGTCGGCGGCGCCGCGCGCCACGAACCGGGCACCCATCTGCGCCAAAGGTGCCGTGATGCGGCCCATCGGGCGGCGGCGCAGCGAGGCGTCGCCCGTGAACACCGCAACAAGATTGTGCCCCGCCACGAGGCCCATCAGCAGGCGGGCACCCGTGCCCGCATTGCCGAGATCGAGCACGTCGGCAGGCTCCAGCAGGCCGCCGATGCCCCGGCCGCGCGCGCGCCAAATGCCGGTCGCGGCGTCTTTGGAAATCTCGGCGCCCATCTGGCGCATGGCGGCGGCGGTGCGCAGCACGTCTTCGCCCTCGAGCAGCCCGTGCACCACGGTTTCGCCGACCGCAAGCCCGCCCAGCATCAAAGCGCGGTGCGAGATCGATTTGTCGCCCGGAACCGCGACAGCACCCGACAAAGAAGCGCCGCGCCGCGCGACGGCAGGGGTTGGCTTGGATGCTGCGGACATGGGCAAAACCTCGAATTTCCGGGCGGGCGTCGGGTTTTAGCAACCAAGCCCCCCAACGGCAACCGCGACGGCAACCCGCAACGCCGACAAGGTGCCGCTTGCCGGGCCTGCCGCACCCCGGTTGACAGGGCGGGCCGGACGTGGCATGTCCCGCGCCCGTTCCAAAACGGGCGTTTTCTCGGGGAGCTTCCAGGTATGTCGAAAGCCGAATGGGGTTTGAAGCGGACGTGCCAATCGTGCGGCGCGCGTTTCTACGACCTGACGAAAAACCCGATCGAGTGCCCGAAATGCGGTGCCGAATACGATCCTGAAGTGCTTCTGAAGTCGCGTCGCGGCAAAGCGCCGGCGGCGGCGCCGAAGCCCGTGCCGGTCCCCGTCGCCGACGACGTCGACGCGATCGAACCCGTGGTGGGCGACGAGGCCGAAGAAGAGGATGCGGTCATCGAAGACACCTCTGAACTTGGCGAGGACGAAGAAGACGTCGCCGAAGTGATCGAAAACGTCGAAGACGAGGAACGTTGACCGCCGCATCGGTTCGGCATAAAAAATCGCCTTGCGCGCCGATCGGTCCCATCCCGTCGGCCACGAATTTCGGGGCCATAGCTCAGCTGGGAGAGCGCCGCAATGGCATTGCGGAGGTCAGCGGTTCGATCCCGCTTGGCTCCACCACGACGACAGAACCCCCGGCCCTTAAGCGGCGCCGGGGGTTTTTCGTTAGGTGTGCGAGCTATCGGCAAATACTCTGTACTACCTCGCGGTTTCGCTTTACTGGCAAAACCCGTGCACGCACTCGCAGTCATCATTCCCGATTAGAGTCCTGCAGATTGAGTCAGTTTATCTTTCCGACGTCATTCCGCATTTTTTCGCTTCAACGTGAAGCTCAATTCCAGAGGTTGATGCCATTAAGAAAGAACGCCGTAACGTCACCCCTAGAGCTTTGATACTAATCCCTCCATGGCCTCTTTTGCGTTCTTCAAATAATCCGCCTTAACTTGTACGCGGTGTCCGTTAATTGACTGCTTGCCGACGGTCAACTTCGAAAATGGTAATCCCTTGGCGAAGGCGACCACGCCAGTTGTCTGAAAGTCACGCACCTCAACGAAACCGGAGCCTATCTTTTTAAAGTCAAAAATATCCGGATTTGTCTTTAACAATGCTGATACATCATTTTCAATTGCTGCAAGAACTGCAGCATAAGCTGAAGCTGCCCCCATGTACTGAGTCAAGCGGTTTTTTACAATGAGATGTACCTTTGGCAATACACGTTTTGCGTCTCTAAGCTTTGTCGCAAATGCATACGCGGCGTAGATTTCTGAAGGGAGCTTAAGTCCATATACAAGAGAAAAAGCATTCTGAATCGCCCGTCGAGACGAATCATCCGCCATAACTGGCAACACGATGCGGTTGCAAGAAGCTAGGGCAATTTGTGTATAAAGGGAGAAGCTAGGATTGCAATCTATAAATGTAGTGTCATACTCAGATTCAAGCTGATCCAAGAAGTCCTTAAGCCAGTCAACTACTGCAATCCAGGGATTTGTTCCAGGAATTTGATTGTTTGCGAGTGTGTTAACTGCATTCGCCTGAAGCTCAAGCAATGGATCACCACAAACAAGATCAATGTTTGCCGGAAGAAATGCATTACACTTACTAGGCTTTGTAACAAAGTCGTGCGCATCGAATGCAGGCGGCGCGTAAGGCGACGGCAACCGAATTTGAAAGTACCCTCCGATGCTGCACCTTGGGGTCAAACCTTGACACGCAAGGAGTTTATCACTCCCCTTGTTATTGAGCCCGCCCAGCATCAGCTCGGACAAATTGGCTTGAGGACACATATCAACCGCAAGTATACGCTTTTTGGGATATTTCTCGGCATATCCAACGATTGATTGAAAGGCGAGACTAGTTTTTCCGGTACCACCTTTGTTGTTCCAAAAAGCGTATTTCGTATCCATGAGCTATCTCTCCTTTGACCAAGAACATGTCTTATTTGGCCAATGTACTGTATGTTTACGACACTGTAAAGTCTTAAATAGACGTTTAATGGTCCGATTGTGCAAAACGGTTTGACCTCCTCATTCGTCGCCCCAAGACAGTTATCGGAGAAAATCTTTATTGTTTCTTTCCAATGCTTTAAGTTAGCGAGGCCTCGACGAGTGCGCGATCCTCGACTACCATTGCGCGAGTTTCCGCTGCCGAAGGGAAAAAGCCTTGGGCGACAAAAGCCTCATTCTGCGCCTCGTGGCTTCCACGCTCGCGTTCGTGTGCGTGATGGGCGCCATCGGCTATGTCGTCACGCGCTATCCCGAATTGCTGAGCGACGACAATCTTGCCGTGGTCGATGGGGTGGCCGTCAGCGTGCCGGACGAATTCAATTCGGGCGGGCCCCAAACCTATCGCTGCCGCGTCACGAAAGAATACGTGTTCGAACCCAACACCACGCGCGTCGCAACCACGCTGCAGACCACGCGCTGCGGTTTCGAGGATTCGGCCAAGCCGAAATGAGGCCGCGCGCGGCATCGTGGGTATTTTCCGACGCTCGCGGCGGCGGCGCAGGCGGCTAGAGTCCGCCAGCTCCGTCTCCGCACGCCGCCGCTTTTCGGCGCATGAAAGGAATTCCCATGAATCGCCTCGCCGAATTGGTCGCGATCGCGGCCGTCGCGATCGTCGCCGCAAACGCGGCCCCCGCCCAGGCGCAGGGCGCCAAGCAAACCGTGGGCTTGGCCCAGATCGATCCCGCGACGCTCGCAAGCGGCTACCGCAGCACGAAACTCGTCGGCAGCGCCGTCTACAACGACGCCAACGAACAGATCGGCAGCATCGACGACCTCATCGTCACGACGAAGGAAAGCGTGCCGTACGCGATCCTGTCGGTCGGCGGCTTTCTCGGCATCGACAGGCACTATGTCGTCGTCGCGATGAGCTCGCTCGAAGTCGAGAGCGCGCGCATCGTGCTGCACGGCGGCACCAAAGATTCGCTGAAAGCGCTGCCGGGCTACGCCTACGCGAAATAGCGCGGCCGCTGCATCGCGGCGACGGTCGCCACGAACGCGTCGGACTTCTGCGCGAGCGTTTCGACCTGCTTGGCGACGTTTCCGGCCACGTCCAAAAGTTCGGCCGAGGCGGAACTTGTGGCGCGCGCCGCAGTCCCCGTCGAAAATCCGAACATGAAGGCCCTCTTTTCCAACTTCGATTTCAGCCGCAAACCATCGGCGCACAACCAAAGTCCATAAATCTCAATAGATCAGATCGTCTTCGCCGCCCGCCCCGCCCTTCGACAGCACGATCTCGTCCTTCGCGGCGAGTTCTTTGGCGACGTTGACCATCGCGGTCTGCGCTTCGGCCACATCCTTGCCGCGCACGGGGCCCAGCGCCTCGATTTCCTCTTTCAGCATCTTGCCCGCCCGCTCGGACATGTTCGAGAAGAAGAGGTCGCGTATCTGTTCGCTCGCCCCCTTCATCGCGACGGCGAGTTTCGATTTGTCGGCCGCGCGCAGCAGCGTCTGCACGCCGCCCGGATCGAGGCGACCGAGATCCTCGAACTTGAACATCAGCGCCTTGATCTTTTCCGCGCTGTCGCGGTTGCGCTCTTCGAGCGCGCCCGTGAAGCGCGCTTCCGTCTGGCGCTCGAGCGAATTGAAGATCTCGGCCATCAGCTCGTGCGTGTCCTTGCGGCTGGTCTTGGCGAGGTTCGACATGAATTCGTTGCGCAGCACGCGCTCGACATCGTCGAGCACCTCCTTCTGCACGGTTTCCATGCGCAGCATGCGCATGATGACTTCCATCGCGAAGGCCTCGGGCAGCATGCCCAGCACGCGCGCCGAATGGTCGGAGCGGATTTTCGTCAGCACCACGGCCACGGTCTGCGGATACTCGTTCTTGAGATAGTTGGAGAGCACGGCCTCGTTGACGTTGCCGAGCTTGTCCCACATCGTGCGGCCGGCGGGGCCGCGGATGTCGTCCATGATGCCCGCGAGGCGGTTCTTGTCGAGGATCTTGCCGAGCAGGCGTTCGGTCGAATCGAACGAGCCGACCAGCGAGCCGGTCGACGACATCTGGTCGGCGAACTCGACGATCAGACGCTCGATGATCGCCGAATTGACCGTGCCGAGGCTCGCCATCGACTGCGAGATCGTCTTGATCTCGTCGTCGGCCATCAGCGCGAACAGCTTGCCCGCGACGTCTTCGCCGAGCGTCAGCAGCAGAATCGCGGCTTTGTCCTGGCCCGAGAGGGAGCGGTAGTCGTCGCGGACACGCATGGCACCGCTTTCCCCGCTCGCCCGCAGCGCGTATGCGGCAGAATAGCGCGCATCGGCGGACGGACGGAACGCTAGCACAGTCGCGCCGCGATCCCTATTGCTGGCGGATATAGTCGAAATCGAAGCCGCGATAGTGGAAGGCAAGCCCGACCAGCCGGTCCTCGCGGTCGTACCAGGCGTCCAGATTGAGCCAGGGCTGTCTCTGGCGTTGGCCTTTGCGGATCTCGTAGCCGCGCACGGCGAAGCGCCGCGCCTCCACGGGCCTGCCCGCGACCTGGCGGGTTTCGGCCCCGCGCGCCTCGACCGCCAGATCGGCGAGCGAGCCCCACTGCACGTCGAACCCGCGCGGCGCGTGCATCACCGCAATGTTCCAGTAGCTGAGCGGCTTGATGCCGACCGGCACTTCGTGCAGCTCCTGGTGGCCGTCGAGGCGCAGCACGCCGTCCTTCGCCGTCCCGCGCAGGCGGAAGGGCGTGCCGTTGTCGTCGATGTCGCTTTCGATGCCGACCAGCACGCCGTCGCGCCAGATTTCGCGCGTGCGCTGGACGTAGCGATAGACGGTCACGAAAGCGAGGCGCAGCTGCAGCTGCGCTTGCGTGTCGACGACCAAGGCGCCGTCGTCGCGCGCGGCGAACGATATGCGGTGCGTGCCGACTTCCGCGCCCGATTTGCGCACCGAGAAAACCATCGCCCCTTCGGGCGGCACGCTTTGCAAGGGCGCGGCCGCCGCAGGACAGGCGATCGCGGCCGCAAACAGCAGCGCGGACGCGAATGGAAACCGGCGAAACATGGCAGCGAATGTGGGGAGCTTGCCGCCGCCGCACAAGCGAAATTCTCGCGAAAACGCGCGACTGGAGTTGCCGGAAGCGCCGTTTGGCTTTATACGAAAACCGAGGATTGCGGTTCATGATCGTCGAAACAGGTATCGTCAAAAAACTGCTCGTCGTCGCCGCCGTTTTCGCGGCGATCATGGTCGGGCTCGGCTATCTGGCGACGACGGTGCCGGGCATTGCCGACGGCGCCACGCGCCTGACCGGCGGCTTGTCGGCGGGCGAGCGTCCGAAGACGTCGAGCGAACCGCAGACCTATCGCTGCCGCATCGGCAAGGAATTCGAACTCGAGCGGGGCGGCACGCAAGTGCGCACCACGCATCAGGTTACCGCCTGCGGCAACGAGGACACCAAAAGATAGGCGGTTGGCCGCTCAAGCCAGGATCTGGCGGGCGGCGGCGGCGTCGATCACGATCTGGCTTTTGAGGGCCGCGAAATCGGCGAATTTGCGCTCGGGCCGCAAAAACGCCGCGAAGGCGACGCTGAGGCGACGCCCGTAGAGATCGCCCGCAAAATCGAACAGATGCGCTTCGAGTTGCGGCGCCAGGCCGCCCCCGACCGTGGGGCGCACGCCGAGATTGGCGACCCCCGCCACGCTTCGCCCCGGAACAGCGCCCTCGACGCGCACGGCATAGACGCCGAAGGCCGGCGGCACATGGGCGCCCAAGCCCAGATTGGCGGTCGGAAAGCCGATCGTGCGGCCGCGCTTGGCGCCTTCGCGCACATGCCCGTCGATGGCGTAGGGCCGGCCGAGCAGGCGGGCGGCACGCTGCGGGTCGCCTGCCGCAAGTGCCGCGCGCACGGCGGTCGAAGAATAGATTGCCGCGTCGTCGGCCGCGGCGGCGGCGACGATGTGGGCGCTGCGCCCGGCTTGGCCCATGCGCTCGGCGAGCGTGGCGGGCGTGCCCGCGCGCCCGCGCCCGAACGCGAAGTCCCAACCCGCCACGACCGCCGCCAGATCGAGCTTTGCCAGCAGGATTTCGTCGACGAACGCGTCGGCCGCGTGCGCGGCAAGCGCGGCGCCGAAGCGCAGCGCGAAAACATGCGCCACGCCGCATTCGGCGAGCAGCTCGAGCTTGCGGCGCACGCTTGCGAGCCGGAAAGGCGGCGCGTCGGGCTTGAAGAAGCGGCGCGGATGCGGCTCGAACGTGACGACGGAAAGAGGCGCGCCGTTGCGCGCGGCGATGTCGGCTGCGGCCGCGATCACGGCGCGATGGCCCGGATGCACGCCGTCGAAATTGCCGATCGCGGCGACCGTCCCGCGCGCGGCGGGCGGCAGGCTATCGAGATCGCGATGGAGGCGCAAGGCCGGATTCATGGCGAAGATCGGGGCGGGGCCGCAGGCAGCGCTATTCGCCGACCTCGGCTGCGACGCGCGCGGCGGCGGCGGCGACCGGGCGGGCCGCGACCAGCACCACGGCCTCGCCTTCGAGCACGATCTTGTCGTCGACCGAGACGGTCGTGGTCAGCGTGCAGCGGCGCTTTTCGGCCAGCAGTTCCTTGACCGTGGCGCGCGCCACGACCGTGTCGCCCGCGCGCACCGGGGCTTTGAAGCGCAGCGTCTGGCTCAGATAGATCGCCCCCGGCCCCGGCAGCTTGGTGCCGAGCACGGTCGACACGAAACTCGCCGTCAGCATGCCGTGCGCGATGCGCCCCGAAAACGGCGTGGCGGCCGCGAACACCTCGTTGATGTGCACGGGATTGTTGTCGCCCGTGAGGCCCGCAAACAGCACGATGTCGGTTTCGGTCACGGTCTTGGCGAAGATGGCGGTCTGCCCGACCGCCAGATCCTCGAAATAGAGACCGTGCAACTCCTGGAATTGGTTCATCCGAATCCCCTCGTGGCCTTGCGGCACACCGCGCCTGTTGCGCCGCAGCATGCCCCCTGCCGGACTATAGACGAGCGGCGGCAAGCCGGGCAACGTATGTCGCAAAAGGAGGGCCTGCGCATGCCGCCTGCACCCAAGATCGCCGTCCCGTCGGCAGCCCGCAGCCTGGCCGACGTGGCGCTCTTCGCCGACCTGCCGGAGGCCGCGCGCCGCCAGATCGAAAAAGCCTGCCGTTGGCGCACCTACGCCGCCGGCCAGACGATCATCCTGCGGGACGAGGGCGGCAACGACGTTTATTTCGTCGTGGCAGGCCTCGCGCGCGTCGTTCTCTATTCGGCGGCCGGGCGCGAGGTGAGTTTCGACGAGATCGGGCCGGGCGCGTGCGTGGGGGAACTTGCGGCCATCGACGGCGGCACGCGTTCGGCCGGCGTGGTGGCTTTGGCGCCGAGCCTGGTTGCGATCCTGCCGCGCGCGGCCTTTCTCGAAACGCTGGCGGCAGAACCCAAAGCCGCCTTGGCGCTGCTGAACCGCCTTGCCGCCGCCTTGCGCCAGGCCACGGCCCGCATTTTCGAACTCTCGACGCTGGGGGCGCACAACCGCGTCTATGCCGAGCTGCTGCGCCTGGCGCGTCCGGCCGCAGGCGGGCGCACCGTCATCCGCCCGATCCCCGCGCACGGCGACATCGCGGCGCGCGTTTCGGCGACGCGCGAGACGGTGGCGCGCGCCCTTTCCGATCTCGCCAAAAAAGGCGTCGTCGCGCGCGAACGGCAGGAGCTCGTCCTGCGCGATCCCAAACGCCTCAAGACGATGGTGAGCACCTTCAGCGCGGCGTGACTTCCGCCGGCGCAGGCGCGGCGTCGCCGGGGTTCCGCACGCGCCCGAAAACGCGCGCGCACAGGCGCGACACGTCGTCCATCACGAGGAAAAACGCCGGCACGAAGATCAGCGACAGGCCCGTCGACACGATGAGACCGCCGATCACCGCGACCGCCATCGGCGAACGGAATTCCCCGCCGTCGCCGACGCCGTAGGCGGACGGCAGCATGCCCGCCGCCATCGCGAGCGTGGTCATCACGATGGGCCGGGCGCGCTTGGCGCCCGCATCCACGATCGCGGCCACGCGGTCGACGCCGCGCGCGATTTCCTCGACCGCGAAATCGACGAGCATGATCGCGTTCTTGGTGACGATGCCCATCAGCATCAGGATGCCGATCACGACCGGCATCGACATCGGCTTTTGCGTGATCACGAGTGCCAGCGCCACGCCGCCGAAGGACAGCGGCAGCGAAAACAGAATCGTGACCGGCTGCAGGAACGAGCCGAACAGCAGCACCAGCACGCCGAACACCATCAGGATGCCCGCCCCCATCGCGAGCGCGAAGCCTTCGAACACTTCGCCCATGATCTCCGCGTCGCCGGTCGTGCGGATTTCCACCCCCGGCGGCAGGCTGCGCGCGGTCGGAAGGTCCATGATCGCGTCGATGGCGCCGCCCAAAGCGTCGGTGCCGAGCAGGTCGGCCTCGACCGCGATGCGCCGGCGCCGGTCGTAGCGGTCGATCGCGGTCGGGCTCTGGCCGAATTCGATGTCGGCAACGGCCGCGAGCGGCACGGGTCCGCTGCGCTGCGTGGGCACCTTGAGCGTCTCGAGCGTTTCGCGTTCGCTGCGCGCGGCGCGTTCGAGCTGCACGCGGATCGGCACCTGGCGCGTGCCGACGTCGAACTTGGCGAGATTGGCGCCGATGTCGCCGATCGTGGCCACGCGCAGGGTCTCGGCGATCGTGTCGGTCGAAACGCCGAGTTCGGCCGCCCGCTCCGGCTTCGGGCGCACGCGGATTTCGGCGCGGTCGAGCGCGGCCGTCGAGATCACGCCCTGCAGCATCGGCAGCGTGCGCATCTCGGCGGCAAGGCGCGAAGAAACGTCGGCCGTCACGGCCGGATCGTCGCCCGCCACCAGCAGCGACAGGCCGCGCTGGCCGTTGTCGGCCAAGCGCCAGAAGCGGATGTCGGGCACGTCGGCAAGCTCGCGCAGGATTTCGGCCTCGAGCGCCTTCTGCTTTTTGGCGCGCTCGCTTTTGTGCACGAACGCGACCGTCAGCGTGGCCCTGCGCACTTCGCGCCCGCCGTTGGGCGTGCGGCCGCCGTCCACGAACACGCTCAGCACTTCGGGCCGGGCGCGCAGGCGCTCGGCGATGGCGCTCGTCGCGGCTTCCGTGTCGGCAAGCCGCGCGCCCGGCGGCAGTTCGACGACGAGCAGGCTGCGCGCGGCGTCCTCGCCCGGCAGGAAGCCCGCGGGCAGCGCCTGCGTCGACAGGACCGAGCCCGCGAAAATCGCAAGCCCGAGCCCGACGGTCGCGAAACGATGGCGCGCCGACCAGCCGATGGCGCGCAAGTAGAGCGCCATCGTGCGTCCGGGCGGGCCTTCGCGATGCGGCACGGGCCGCATGAAATAGGCCGCCATCATCGGCGTGATGAGGCGGGCCACCAGCAGCGAGAAAAACACCGCCGCCGCGACCGTGAGGCCGAACTGCTTGAAATACTGGCCGACGATCCCGCCCATGAAACTCACCGGCGCGAACACCGCGATGATCGTGAGCGTGATCGCGACCACGGCAAGGCCGATCTCGTCGGCGGCTTCCAGCGCCGCCTGCCACGGCGACTTGCCCATCTGCATGTGGCGCACGATGTTCTCGATTTCGACGATCGCGTCGTCGACGAGAATGCCGGTCACGAGCGTGATCGCGAGCAGCGACACGAGATTGAGCGAGAACCCCATGAGATCCATCGCGAAGAAGGTCGGCACGATGGCGAGCGGCAGCGCGCAGGCCGTGATCAGCGTGGCGCGCCAGTTGCGCAGGAAAACCAGCACCACGACCACGGCCAGCAACGCGCCCTCGACGAGGCTCGCCATCGCCGAATGGTAGTTGCCGAGCGTGTAGGCGACGTAGGTGTCGATCTGCTGGATCGCGACGTCCGGATGGCGCGCCTGCAGGGCCGCGATGCGCGCGCGCACGAGTTTTTCCAGCGTCGCGTCGCTGGCCCCTTTCGAACGGCTCACCGCGAACGCCACCACGGGTTCGCCGTTGATGCGCGCGAAGGTGCGCCGCTCGGCCGGACCGTCGGACACGGCGCCGAGCTCGTCGAGCCGCACCTTGCGCCCGCCCGACAGCGCGATCGCCGTCCCGGCCAGTTCGGCGAGCGTGTCGGTGCCCGCAAGCGTGCGGATCGACTGTTCGCGCCCCGCGATTTCGCCGCGCCCGCCCGCGAGGTCCACGTGCGTGGCGCGCAATTGGCGGTTGACCTCCGCCGCCGTCGCGCCGAATGCGGCAAGACGGTCGGGATCGAGCGTCACGCGGATTTCGCGTTCCACGCCGCCCACGCGCTCGATCTTGGAGACGCCGCGTATCCCCTGAAGGTCGCGCGCGATCACGTCGTCCACGAACCACGACAGTTCCTCGACCGACATCTGCGGGGCGCGCGCCGCGTAGGTCACGATCGGCAGGCCCGCGATGTCCACGCGCTGCGTCACCGGCTCGTCGATCGTGCGCGGCAGATCCGAACGGATGCGCGCGATCGCGTCTTTGACGTCGTTGAGCGCGCGGTCGGCCGAAACTTCTAGGCGAAACTCGATCGTCGACGTGCTCACGCCCTCGGCGACGCTGGACGTGATGTGCTTGACGCCGAGCAGGCCCGCAACCGCGTCCTCGACCTTCTTGGTCACCTGCGTTTCGAGTTCGGCGGGGGCGGCACCCGCCTGCGTGACGGTCACCGAAACGAACGGCGCGTCGATGTTCGGGAAGCGCGTGATCGGGAGCTTGGCGAAGCCGTAGAGGCCGAGCACCGTCAGCACCAGAAACAATACGATCGAGGGCAGCGGCTTCTTGATGGCCCAGGCAGAAACGGGGAATGCCATGGCGCCCTACTCCGCCGCCGCTTGCGTGCGCACGCGGTCGCCTTCGCGCAGGAAGGGTGCCGCGCGCGCCACCACGAGGTCGCCCGCCGCGATGCCGCTCCGGATTTCGGCCCATCCTTCGGCGACGAGGCCCAGGGCGACTCTGCGCACGACGATTTTGCCGTCGACGACGATCTGCAGGGTCGGTTGGCCCTCGCCGTAGACGACCGAGCCTGCGGGCACGGCCAATGCCGTCTTGCGCGCGATTTCGACCGTGCCGCGCGCGAACGTGCCGATGCGCAGACCCGCCTCGGCCGCCTGCGGGGCGGCGGCAAGCGCGATGCGCAGCTTGCCAAGGCGCGTCGTGCGATCGACTTCGGCGGGCACGAGCCGCACCCTGCCCGGCACGTCGGCGTCGTTGGCGGCATGGATCGTGGCTTTCATGCCCTCGCGCATGCCGGCGAGGCGCGTTTCGAGCAGTTCGGCTTCGAGTTCGATTTCGCTGTCGGCAAGGATGCGGAACAGCGGCTCGGTGCCGCCTGTCATCTGGCCGATGCGCGCCGAGCGGCGCGACACGAGGCCGCCGCGCGGCGCTTTCACTTCGCTGCGCTCGGCGCGCACGGAAAGCTCGCGGCGCTGGGCTTCGATCTGCGCGCGTTCGGCGGTCGCGAAAGTAAGGCCGTCGCGGGCACCCGCGAGCCGCCCTTCGGCCGCGCGGAACGCGGAAAGACGCTGCTCGACGGTCGCCTCGGTCGCATTGCCGTTGGCGCGCAGCGCGCGCGCGCGCTCGAGGGCGGGCTGCGCTTCGCCCAGCGCGGCTTCGGCCTGCACGATCTGGGCGCGCGCCTGCGAAATCGCGGCCGTCGCGCGCTGCAACTGGGCCGCGTTCTGGGCCAGCTGCGCGTCGAGCAGATCGCGCGACAGGCGCGCGAGCACCTGGCCTTGCACGACCACGCTGCCTTCGTCGGCGAGCACGTCGACGATGCGAACCCCGTCGTTCTCGGCGAAGACGAGCACGTCTTCGCGGGGTACGAGCGTGCCGGTCACGCGCAGCCGGTCCACGAGTTCGCGGTTGGCGGCCGCGACGACCGTGACGGTCGGGGACGGGGCCGCCGGCGGATCGGCGGCGCGGACGCCGAACGGCAAGGCCGCAGCAAGGGCGACGACGAAAAGAGCGGCACGGTTCATCTGCGGGAAACTCCGACACGAGGCGGCGGCTTTCGGGCGCGGCGCCGATTGGGATCGGGGCGTCTGGCTGCGGCTTGCAGCAGGTCGGCGCGCAGCAGACGCATGGTGTTGGCGATGTCGGGGCGCGGATCGTAGCCGGGGATGCGCTGGATGTGCACGACCAACCCGTCGAACATCGCGGTCAGGAAGATCGCGACGCGTTCCGGGTCGCAGTCCGCGCGCAGGCTCCCTTCGGCGACGCCCTCGGCGACGGTTTCGCGCAGGCGCGCGCGAACGAACTCGTGGACGCGCAGGCAAAGACCGGCGACCGTCGCGTTGCGCGTCGACTCGGCCGTCGTTTCGGTCCAGAACGCGTAGTCCGTCGCCGGGCGTTCGCACAAATGGTGCGTCATCAGCGCCTGCAGCGCGCCCAGCACGTCCTTGGTCTGGCGCACCTGGGCGAAACCCGCGGCGACATCCGCCATGTCGCGTTCGCAAAGGCCCTCGATGAGCGCGTCCTTCGACGGGAAATAGCGGTAGAAATTGCCGGCACTCATCCGCGCTTCGGCGCAGATTTGCTGCATCGAAGCGTTGTGGAACCCGTGCCGCACGAAACAGATTTTCGCGGCGTCGAGGATTCGGTTGCGCCGTTCGGCGCGGGTCTGTTCGGCAAGCCTGGGCATCGCGCCCTTATAAAATGAACATTCATTCGCTTTGTCAAGCGATCTTGCGGAGCCCGTTCGCCGCGGCGCGGCACGCAGCTTCAGCCGCGCGCGGCGCGCAGGGCCTTCAGTTTGCCGACCACCGGCACCAGCACGCAGGCGATGGAAATCGCCAGCAGCAGGGCCGTGACCGGGCGCTCCCAGAGGAAGGCAAAGGAGCCGTCGTTGACCAGCAGCGCGCGGCGCAGATTTTCTTCCATCAATTTGCCCAGCACGAAGCCCAACAGCAGCGGCGCCATCGGATAGTCGACCAGCCGCAGGCCCACGCAGATCGCCGAAAGCCCGATCAGCATCCACAGATCGAACGTATTGAACGAAACCAGATAGACGCCGACCAGACAGAAAAACAGAATCAGCGGCACCAGCATCTGTTCGGGGATCGCCAGCGTGCGAGCGATGTAGGGGATAAGCGGCAGGTTGATGACCAGCAGCACCAGATTGCCGAGATACATCGAGACGACGACGGTCCAGAACATCTCCGACTGCTCGACATAGAGGCGCGGACCCGGCTGCACGCCGAGCGCCACGAGTGCGCCGAGAATGACGGCGGTCGTGCCCGAGCCCGGAATGCCGAGCGTGAGCAGCGGCACATAGGCGCCGCCGGCGGCGGCGTTGTTGGCGGTTTCGGGCGCGGTCACGCCGCGACGCGAACCTTTGCCGAATTCGTCGCGCCGCGCGCCGGTCGCAATGTTGCGTTCGACGGCATAGGACATGAAAGCGGCAATGGTGGCGCCCGCGCCGGGCAAGACTCCGACGACGAAACCGAGCACCGACGAGCGCGCCATGGTGGGCGCGACTTCGCGCACGTCGTCGCCCGTCAGCTTCAGCGAGCCCACATCGCCGCGCGCCGCTTTCTTGGCCTCCTCCGACACTTTTTCGTCGCGCAAAGCCGCCGTCAGCGCTTCGGCCAGCGCGAACGCCGCCATCGCCAGCAGCACGAAGGACAGCCCGTCGGAAATGTCCGCAATGCCCAACGTGTAGCGCTCGACCCCGTCGGCGACGTCGGTGCCGACGGTGGCCAGCATCAGCCCGACCACGGTCATCAGCAGCGCCTTGAGCACGCCGCCGCTCTCGGTGAAAGCCGCGACGGCGGTCAAGCCCAGCACCATCAGCGCGAAATACTCCGGCGCTTGGAAAGCCAGCGCCCAGCTGGCCAGCGTGGGTGCCGCCAGCATCAGCAGCAGCGTGGCGATCGTGCCGCCGACGAACGAGCCCCACGCGCACAGCGCCAGCGCCTTGCCGGCCTGCCCTTTTCGCGCCATGGGGTAGCCGTCGAAGGTGGTCGGAACCGAACTCGACTCGCCCGGCGCGTTGATCAGAACCGATGCGGTCGAACCGCCGAACATGGCGCCGTAGTAGATCGCCGCCAGCAGCACCATCGCGGTCGCAGGCTGCATGGTGAGAACGACCGGCACCAGCAGCGAAACGGCCGTGACCGGCCCGAGGCCCGGCATCATGCCGATGAACGTGCCCATCACGCAGCCGAGCACGAGGATGCCGATATTCGTCGGCGACATCAGCGTCCAAAACCCGATCAGCAAGCCTTCGACCATCAGAACATCCGCCCGAAAATACCCCAGTCCAGCTGGACGTCGAGGAGCGTGAACATGACCCAGAAACCGAGCGCGGTCGCCGCCGCGATCGGCGCCAGCACCAGCATGCGTCGCTCGCCGAGAATGTAGAATCCGCCGGCCAGAAAAAGCGCCGAGG
>JBILXZ010000124.1:0-2665 GCA_044378015.1 Tagaea sp. | reverse complement strand
CGCTTGCCGCCGAATTGCCGCCCGCGATCGACGCGCTCGCGCGCCATCTGCTGCTCGCCCGGCTCGTGGCCGCGCGCGGCGATCTCGTGCCCTCGCCTGCCGCCGCCTTCAAGCTCGCCGAAGCGCTCGCCGCGCTGCTCGACGAAATGCAGATCGAAGAAGTCGGCTTCGAGCGCTTCGCCGACCTGGTGCCGGCGGACTATGCCGCGCACTGGGGCGAAACCTTGGCCTTCCTCGAGATCCTGCGCGAGGCGTGGCCCAAGATTCTGGCGTCGCGCGGCGAGATGGACGGGCAGGCGCGGCGCGCCAAACTGATCCGCGCTTTGGCCGCGCATTGGGCGCGCACGCCGCCCGCAGGCCCGATTTGGGCGGCGGGCTCGACCGGCTCGGTACCCGCGACCGCCCATCTGCTCGCCACGGTCGCGCGGCTCGATCGCGGCGCCGTCGTGCTGCCGGGGCTCGACCGCGCGGCCGACGCGCGAACCTGGGAAGCGATCGGCGAAGACCCCAGCCATCCGCAATACGGGCTCAATCTTCTGCTGCGCCGCATGGAGGCGACGCGCGCCGACGTGCGCGACTGGCCGGGCACGTCGCCGGGGCCGCGCGCGAGCCTGGTGGCGGCCGTTCTGCTGCCCGCCCCTGCCACCGAGAGTTGGCGCGACATGCAAGCGTTTCCGCCCGCGGCGTTCGCAGGCCTCAAACGCCTCGAAGCGCCCGACGCCGGCAGCGAAGCGGGCGCGATCGCGCTCCTGCTGCGCGAAACGCTCGAAACGCCCGGCCGCACGGCAGCGCTCGTCACGGCCGACCGCAATCTTGCGCGCCGCGTGGCGGCCGAACTCGAGCGCTGGAACGTCGCGGTCGACGACACGGCCGGCATGCCGCTGGCGCGCACCGCGCCGGCGACGCTGCTGCGCCTGGCCGCCCACGCCGCCAACGAGGATTTCGCGCCCGTGCCGCTGCTGGCCTTGCTCAAGCATCCGCTCGTGCGGCTCGGCCAGACGCGCGCGGCGCATCTTGCCCGCACGCGCGGCTTCGAGCGCGAATTCCTGCGCGGACCGCGCCCGGCACCTGGGCTTGCGGCGTTGCAGGCGCTCGATGCCGGCAATCCGCTGCCCGCATCCTTGGCAGCCGCGTTTGCCGCCGCCGCACGCGCGGGCGAAACGCTGGCCGAATTGCTGCCCGCGTTCCTGGCCGCGGCCGAAGCGTTGGCGCAGGACGAAACGGGCCAGACGCGACTTTGGGACGGCGATGCGGGCGAGGCCGTGGCCGTCTTCGCCGCGCGGCTTGCGGACTCTTCGGCCGCTTTCGGCCCGCTCGCGCGCCGCCATTTCGCGGATTTTCTCGACACGGTGCTCGCGACCGAGGCCTATCGCCCGCCCTACGGCGGCCATCCGCGCCTTGCCATTCGCGGCACGCTCGAAGCCCGCCTCGTGGCGGCCGACCGCGTGGTGCTGGGCGGACTCAACGAGGGCGTGTGGCCGGGCGAAGCGCGCGAAGATCCCTGGCTGTCGCGCCCGATGCGCAAAGCCGCCGGCCTGCCGCCGCCCGAGCGCCAGATCGGGCTGGCCGCGCACGATTTCGCGCAAGCGCTGGCGGGCGCCGACGTGGTGCTGTCGCGCGCGCGCAAAACCGAAGGCACGCCGACTTTGCCCGCACGCTGGCTGCTGCGCTTCGAAGCGCTCGTCGGCAAAGACGATCCGCAGTGGCAGGGCATGCTGTGGCAGCCGCCGCTCGGCTGGGCGCGGCGGCTGGCGGGCGCGGACGAAAAAGGCAGCACGCTGGCCAAGCCCCGCCCGACCCCGCCGGTCGCCGTGCGGCCGACGAAACTCGCCGTGACCGGCATCGAGACGCTGGTGCGCGATCCCTACGCGATCTACGCGCGCCACGTGCTGCGCTTGCGCCCGCTCGACCCCATCGACGCCGACGTCGACGCGCGCGACCGCGGCAACATGGTCCATGCCGCGCTCGAAGCTTTCGCCAGGCGTTTCCCGGGCGATCTGCCGCCGCTGCCCAAGGCCGAACTCGTCGAGATCGGCCGGCAGATCTTCGCCAAGCACATGGATCGCCCGGCCGTGGCCGCCTTCTGGTGGCCGCGCTTCGTGCGCATCGCCGAATGGTTCGCCGCCTTCCAGACCGAGCGGCAAGCCGACGGTTTCCGCATCGCAGGGGTGGAATGCGCGGGCGAACTCGATCTCGGCGGCTTCACCCTCAGCGCCCGCGCCGACCGCATCGACGCCGACCCCGACGGCCGTCTTGTGGTGATCGATTACAAAACCGGGACGACGCGCACGGCCAGACAGGCGCTGTCGGGCATGGCGCCGCAATTGCCGCTGACGGCGGCCGTCGCAAAGGCCGGCGCCTTCGCGGGCATTCCGGCAGCGGCGATCGCGGCGCTCGTCTACGCCAAACTCGGCGACGCCAAACAAGGGGGCGATTGGCAGACGCTGGCGCCCGGCAAGGAAATCGACGACGCGGACGCGTTTGCCGACGAGGCGCTTTCGCGCCTGCGGAAGCTTCTGCAGCGCTACGGCGATCCCTCACAGCCCTATCTTTCGCGCCCGCGTCCGCAATTCGTCAAACATGCGGGCGACTACGACCATCTGGCCCGCTGGCTCGAATGGTCGCGCGACGGCGACGACGAATGAACGCCCCCGATCCCAACGCC
>JBILXZ010000034.1:0-39341 GCA_044378015.1 Tagaea sp. | reverse complement strand
CGTCCAAAGCAGCGGCATTGTGGTGCTGCGGCCCTTCACCTCGGGCGCCACGGTCGGCATCGGCGGCGGTGCGGGCACGCTGCAGCTTTCCGGCGACATGAGCTTCGTCGATGCCGCCTTGCTGGTGGTCGGCGACGTGGAAACGGGCGCGATCGCGGTCGGTACGGGCGGCTACAGCAACGCCAACGGGAGCGATCTCGTCCTGTGGGGCGATTCGATCGCGTTGAACGGCAACGTGACGCTGGCGGCGGACCGGACGCTGACCCTCTATGCCGAAGGCTCGGGCGTTTCGCAAACGAGCGGCAGCACCGTAACGGCGACGAATCTCATCTTGCGCGGCGGCGGCAATTTCGCCCTCGATCGTGGCGGCGCCGGCTACAACAACATCACGAACGTCGCCGCCGACGTGACGTCGGGTACCGGATCCGGCGCCATCACGCTTGCGACCGGCGCGGGCGGCATATCGAGCGCCAACGCGCTTTCCGACATATTCGGCATGGCCAATGGCATTGCGACCCAAGGCGGCTTGGGCTGGAACGCCGCCAACGGCCTCACGCAGACGTCCGCCGGCGACATCTCGGTGCTTGGTTCGACGACCCTGATCGCGCAAAACGGCGCGATCGACCTCGCCGTCGCGAACAATTCGTTCGGCGGCCAGGTCTCGGCATGGAGCAAGGGCGGCGGCATTTCGCTGCGCTCGCAAAGCTTGTGGCTCGGCACCGTGACATCGGGCGGAGACGTCGTGCTGACGAATGCAGCCAACGAATTTGGCGGCGCCATCGCGATGACGAATGCGTCCGGCGGCATATCGATCGCCAACAAGGGCAATACGGTGCTGGCCGGCATCGCATCGAACGGCGTTCTCAATATTTCGGTCACCGGCGGCACGCTTTCGCAGGTGAGCGGCAGCACGATCACCACGACCGGCAATGCGACCTTCGCGCTGGCAGGCAGCCATGCGATGACGCTGGCCAACACGGGCAACAATTTCGGCGGCAATCTGGCACTTTCCGGAAGCACGGGCACCGTCGTCGGCACGATCGCGGGCACCGTGTCGGTCGCGGCGGGTACGTTCGTCGTCAACGGCCAGACCTACGGTGTCGTGCTGCCGTCCACGACGAACGATCCGCCGACTTCGGGCACCGGCGGCACCTCGATTTCGAAGGCGCTCAGCGACGCAGCGCCCGTTTCCCAGATCCAGGCGGCAGCCAACCTGACGTCGGCGCCAACGCCGACGGCCGTTTCGGTCGTTGCCGATGTGATCGCGCAGTTGGCCGCTGGTCCGGCCCCGACGCTTGCGGGGGCTCCTGTCGTCGCGGCCGGGCCGAGCAGCCCGGCCGAAAGCGGCGAGGTCGGGCCTGCCGTCTCTCCGGTCGGCGTCGTGGTCGCTCCGCCCGCACCGCCGCCTGCGATCGTTCTTTCGAGCGGCCCGCCGCCGGTCGGGCCGGGCGCGCCGCCGCTGGTGCCCACGGCCGCACCGCCGCCGCCCGCGACGGTCGTCGTCAATGTCGGCGGCGCAACGGCGTTGCCGGTGAATGGCGGCGTGTTGCCGCCGCCGAGCAGCAACCCGCGCTCGGCGTTCAGCGGCCCGTTGACGCGGCTTCCTTGAGCGGCGGCTGATTCAGGCGAACGGCGTGCGCGGCCGGTGGCACTCGGCTTCGTGGCCGGGTGCCAGTGCGGCGACCGGCGGGGCCGCGCTGCGGCACGTGTCGTCGGCCAAGCGGCAGCGCGGCGCGAAGGCGCAGCCCGTCGGCATCCGCGACAGATCGGGCGGTGCGCCCGGAATCGCTTCGAGCCGCGTACCCCGCATCGCCCCATGCACGGTCGAGGCGAGCAGCCCCTGCGGATAGGGGTGGGCCGTGCGCCTGATCACGTCGGCGGCCGAACCGCGCTCGACGATGCGCCCCCCGTACATCACCGCCATGCGGTCGGAAACCTCGACCGCCACGCCCACGTCGTGCGTCACGAAAATCACCGCCATGCCGAACTCTTTCTGGAGTTCGCGCAGCAGCAGCAGGATCTGGATCTGCACCGTGGCGTCGAGTGCGGTCGTCGGCTCGTCGGCCAGCAGCAATTGCGGCTTGCAGGCAAGCGCAAGCGCGATCATCGCGCGCTGGCGCATGCCGCCGGACATTTCGTGCGGGTAGGCGTCGAGCCGCCGCTTGGGCGACGGGATGCGCACGCGCTCGAGCATTTCGAGTGCCCGCGCGCGCGCGGCGTCTTTGCCGACCTCTTCGTGGCGCATCACCGCTTCGGCGATCTGGTCGCCGACGGTGAAGACGGGATCGAAAGCGAGCATCGGCTCCTGGAACACCATCGACACCACGCCGCCGCGGTATTTGCGCAGCGCTTTTTCGTCCATCGCCAGAACGTCGTGGCCCGCCACCGTCACCTTGCCCGACAGCGTCGTGCGCGAGGCGGGCAGCAGGCGCAGCAGCGCCTTGAGCGTGACCGATTTGCCGGAGCCCGACTCGCCCAGCAGCCCCAGCACTTCGCCCGGCTGCAGCGCGAAATCGACGCCGTTGACCGCGTGCACGGTGCGGTCGGCCGATTTGAACAGCACGCGCAGATTTTCGACGCTGACCAAAGGCGCCGTCATCGCGCACCTTCCGCACGGCTGTGGCCCGACGCGGGCATGTTCATATGGCAGGCGACCGCGTGTTTGGCGTCGCCGGCGACCGCGTGTTTGGCGTCGCCGGCGACCGCCGCAAGATCGGGCACCCTGGAGGCGCAGACGGGTTCGGAGAACGGGCAGCGCGTATGGAACCGGCAGCCGGCCGGCGGGTTGATCGGGTTCGGCGGATCGCCCGCGATGGGGGCTTCCTGCGTGCGCGCGTCGGGGTCCATCGACGGCATCGCCGACAAAAGCGCCTTCGTGTAGGGGTGGCGCGGATTGCCGTAGATCGCGTCGACCGGGCCGATTTCGGCCACGCGGCCCAGATACATGACCATCACGCGGTCCGACATGTAGCGCACGACGTTGAGATCGTGGCTGATGAAAACGTAGGTGAGCCCGAGTACGGCCTTCAGATCCTGCAGCAGGTTGAGCACCTGCGCTTCGACCGATTTGTCGAGTGCCGAGACCGCCTCGTCGAGGATCACGAGGCGCGGGCGAAGGGCGAGCGCCCGCGCGATGTTCACGCGCTGGCGCTGGCCGCCCGACAATTCGTGCGGATAGCGGCGCACGAAGAGATTGGGATCGAGGCCGACCTGCTGCAGCAATTCGCGCGCGCGCGCTTTGGCTTGCGCTGCGCCGAGCCCGTGCACTTTGGGCGCGAACGAAATCGAATCCTCGATCGTCAGGCGCGGATTGAGCGAGGCGAAACTGTCCTGGAACACCATCTGCACGTGGCGGCGCATCTCGCGCAGATCGAGCCCGTCCTGCGACCCGATCTTGAGGCCGTCGTACAGCACTTCGCCCGCGTCCGGATCGATCAGGCGCACGAGCAGGCGCGCGGTCGTCGATTTGCCGCAGCCCGATTCGCCGACGATGCCGAGCGTCTCGCCCTTGGCGACGTCGAAATCGATGCCGTCAACGGCCTGCACGACCGCGACCGTGCGGTTCAAAACGCCGCCCTTGATCGGGAAATGCTTGACGAGGCCTCGGATCGACAGGAGCGGCTGGGCGGGGCCGCCGATATCTTCGTGGGGAACCGACGCGTTCACAGCTTCACGTCCATGGCGGAGCGCAAGCCGTCCGAGAACAGATTGAAGCAGATCGAGGTCGCGAAGATCATCGCGCCCGGCAAAGCGGCCACGGCCGGCTGCACGTAGATCGCGGTGCGCAGCGTGTTCAGCATCAGGCCCCATTCGGCTTCGGGCGGCTTGGTGCCGAGCCCGAGGAACGACAGGCCCGAGGCGAGGATCATCGACACCGAAACGAGGCCCGTCGCGTAGACGAAAACCGGCCCCAGCACGTTGCCGAGGATATGCACGCGGATGATGGTGAGCGCCCCCGCCCCGCTCGCGCGCGCGGCGTCGACGAAATCGAGATTGCGCACTTGCGTTGTCACGCTTTCGGCCACGCGCGCGATGGGCGGGATGAACACGACAGTCAGCGAAACGATCGAATTGAAGATGCCCGCCCCCAATGCGCCCGAAATCGCGATCGCGAGCAGCACCGAGGGGAAGGCGTAGAACACGTCGATCGTGCGCATGATCGCCATGTTGGTCTTGCCGCCGACATAGCCCGCGACCACGCCCAGAAACGTGCCGATCAAAAACGCGTTCAGCACCGGCACGATGCCCATGAACAGCGACAGCCGCCCGCCGTAGATGAGGCGCGTGAGCATGTCGCGCCCGAGTTCGTCGGTGCCGAGCGGATAGCCCTCGGTGCCGATGGGCCGCAGGCGGCGGACGATCGAACCGCGATAGGGATCGCCCGGCGCTATGAGGGGCGCGAAGATAGCGGCGAGCACGATCAGCACGAGCACCGCCAAGCACGCCATCGCGACCTTGTCGCGCGACAGGCGCCGCAGCACGTTGGCCCAATAGCCGCGCGAGGCGACGGGCGTCTGCCCCGCGTCCGATGCCAAGGCGGCGGAAGCAGCGTTCATCTCAGCCTCGCTTGATGCGCGGATCGAGCCAGGTTTGCACCAGATCGACTAGCAGGTTGAGGGTCACGAAGAACATCGCCAGCACCAGGATGTTGCCCTGCAGCAGCGGCAGATCGCGCTGCAGGATCGCGTTGCCGAGCAGGAAGCCCGAGCCCGGCCACGCGAACACGGTCTCGATCAGGATCGAGCCGCCGAGCAGGTAGCCGAGCTGCAGCCCCATCACGGCGAGGCCCGTCGGCGCGGCGTTCTTGAGGATGTGCAGGAAGATGCCGCGCTCGGAGAGGCCTTTGGCGCGCAGCGCGTCGACGAATTCCTGCGACAGGATGTCCGACACGAGGGCGCGCACAGAGCGCGCCACGATGCCGAGCGGAATGACCGACATGGTCAAGGCCGGCAGAATGAGATGGCGCATATGCGTCCAATCCCATTCCCAATCGGCCGAACCGCCGGGACCTGCACCCGTTGCGGGCAGCCAGTTGAGCTGCACCGAGAAAATGATGACGAGCACCATGCCGAGCCAATAGTGCGGCAGCGAAATGCCCGCGACCGCAAGCGCGCTCGAAGCGCGGTCGATCCAGGTGCCGCGATAGTAGCCCGCAACGAAACCCAGGAACGCGCCGAGCAGAAAGCCGAAAGCGGCGGCGAACACGGCCAGCATGAAGGTATTGCCGATCGCGCGCCACACTTCGGCGGCCACGGGCCTGCCGGTGGCGATCGAAAATCCCAAATCGCCGCCAAGCGCGCGCCAGATCCACAGGCCGAACTGAACGGGCAGCGGCTTGTCGAAGCCGTAGGCGGAGCGCAGCTGCTCCTGCATTTCCTGCGAGGCGTCGGCCGGCAGAACCGAAACAAGCGGATCGCCCGGCGCGATGTGCACGAGCAGAAAACACACGAGGCTCACGCCCAGCGCGATGGGAACGGCGTAGAGAATGCGTTTGAGGAGATATTCGAGCATGTCGGGGAGGCGGCGATGCGGACCCTTGCCGGGGCCCGCATCGCCAGACCCTTCAGTTCATCGTGATCGGCGAGAAATCGACGAACCAGCTCTGCGGCGGCACGAAGCCGCGGACGCGCGGGCTCATCGCGCGCGGGCCCACGTCGTGCGCCACCCACAAGAACACCGTCTCGTCGACGATGCGCTTGTGGAGGGCTGCAAGGGCGGTGTCGCGCGCGGCCGCGTCGAACGTGGTGCGGGCGGCGGCCACGAGCCGGTCGAACTCCGGATCGTTGACGAAGCCCCAATTGTTCGACGTCGGCGGCGCCATCTTGCTGTCGACGAAGCGCACGAACGCGAAGAACGGATCCATCGCCGCGAAGGTGATGTTGACCGCGTGCGCGCCGCGCGCGGTCGGGTCCTTGGCGCCGATGCGCCAGTTCGTGAACAGCGTGTTCCACTCGATCACGTCGAGTTCGACGTCGAAGAAGCAGTCGCGCAGGGCCTGCTGCAGATATTCGTTCATCGGCAGCGGCAGCATCTGGCCCGAACCCGAAGCCGAGACCTGCACCTTCACCTTGAGCGGACGCTGCGCCGAATGGCCGGCGGCCGTCATCAGGCGGCGGGCTTCGTCGGGGCGGTAGCCGATCTTGAAATCGGGATTGCCCCACCACGGATGGCCCGGCGGCACCGAGCCCACCGCTTCGGCCATCAGGCCGTTCAGCAGCTGCTTCATGTCGGTGCGGTTCACGCACAGATTGGCGGCCTGGCGCACGCGCTTGTCGAGCCACGGCGAGCCTTCGACGAACGAGAACTGCCAGGGCCACACGTGCGGCTGCTGGTTGGCGAAGAGCTGGAAGCCGCGGCTGCGGATCTGCGGCACGGCGTCGGGTGCCGGCGCTTCGGCCCAGTCCACCTGGTTGGACAGCAACGCCGCCGTGCGCGCATTGGCGTCCGGGATCGGCAGCAGCACCATGCGGTCGGTCTTCGGCACGCGCGCGGCGTTCCAGTAGGCGTCGTTCTTGGCAAGCTCGAGCCGCTCGCGCGGCACGAAGCGCACCATCTTCCATGGGCCCGTGCCCGAGGCGTCGGCGGCAAAGGCGGTCCAGGCGGCGGCCGAGCGGGCCGGCGCCTCGGTGACCGTGGCCGGAACGGCAGCGAGCTTGGCCGCCCAATGCGCGGGGCTCGCCATGAAGAGGTTGGTCAGATTGATCGGCAGGAACGAGTCGGGCTCGCTCGTGGTGAGTTCGACCGTCGTCGCGTCGATCTTGCGCGCGCTGCGCAAGGTCGGCATGCGGCTTGCCGTCACGCCCACTTGGCTCGCGTCGAAATGCGGCGCTTCGCGGTCCAGCACTTTGCGCACGTTCCACACCACGGCGTCGGCGTCGAAGGCGCTGCCGTCGTGGAACTTCACGCCGCTGCGCAGCTTGAAGATCCATTTGGTCCTGTCGGCGGCGTCGACCGCCCATTCGGTCGCGAGACCCGGGATCAGCACCGAGGGCTTGTCCGCACTGCTGAGGTCCCACGCCGTCAGCGCGTCGTACATGGTGAGGCCCGTGAAGCGGTTGCCTTCGAAGCCCTGGTCGGGCTGGCCCAACGTGCGCGGGATGTCGGCGGCCGTCATCGCGATGCGCAGGGTTGTCTGCGCTTGGGCAGTACCGGCCAGCAAACCAAGGCCGATCGCTGCACCGATCAAAGTGCGGATTTTCATGCGGGGATGCTCCAAAAAGACGTTAACCGGCAAGGGGTTTGCAACCAAGGTGCCAAGGTGCGTTCGGCTGGCGAATCGGCGCGATTTGGACGATAAACAAGAAACCGCGCCGTTGTCGCCCAAAAAATAGGCAATTAAATGCGACTCTTGCTGATTAATCCGAACACCTCGCCCGATATCACCGATCTGGTCGCGGCGAATGCCCAAAAATGCGCTTCCGCCGGCACGCTATTCGATCCGGTCACGGCACGGTTCGGCGCACGCTATATTGGCACGCGCGCGGCTGCCGCGATCGCGGGCCATGCCGCACTCGATGCGTTCGCCGCGTTCTGGCGCCCGCAGCATGCGGGCGTGCTGCTGGCCTGTTTCGGCGATCCGGGCATCGAAGCTTTGCGCGAAATCGCACCTGTGCCGGCGATCGGCATGGCGGAAGCCGCGATGCGCGAGGCGGTCGAGATGGGATCGCGCGTCGGCATCCTCACCGGTGGGGCGCGCTGGGTCCCGATGCTGACCGAGTTTGTGGGCACGCTCGGCTTGTCGGCGCAGCTCGCCGGCGTGCGCGCCGTCGCCGCGACGGGAGCCGAGATCGCCGCCGAGCCGGACCGCGCTTTGGGCGAATTGGCGGCGGCCGCCACGGCCTGCGCCGAAGAAGACGGGGCCGATATCGTGATTCTGGGCGGGGCCGGCCTCGCCGGTCTCGTGCCGCGCGTGCAAGCTTTGACGAAAGTGCGTCTGCTGGGTTCGCTCGAGGCCAGCGTCGAAAGGCTCGAGCGCATGGTGCGGCAGGTGCGGCCGGAATTCGCACCGGGCCCGTCGGTGCCGAGTATCGGCTTGGCGCCCGAACTGGCGGCCGTTATTTCGCGTCCAACGCCGTGACGGCGGCCCAGTCTTCGGGCAGCGCCGTCGCGTCCAGCGCCGCGACGCGTTCGGCAAAGCGCCGCGCGACGGGATCGTTTGCGAGCGACACTCCGCGCGCGATCTGCAGTGCCGTTCGGAAATCGCGCGCGCGATAGGCCGCAAGCGCGCGCGCGAATTCCGCCGCGCGCATCCGCGCATCCGCCGCGAGCGTCGCACCCATGCCCAGCGGTTCCAGAATCGGGACGGGCTGCGCGCGGCCTTTGACCTGGACGCGGTCGAGCTCGCGCCACGCGAAGGGATCGTCGGCGATCGCGGCGCGCACCGCCTCGGCGCACATGATCGTCGAGCCGTAGAATTTGTTGGCCCCTTCCAGGCGCGAGGCGAGGTTCACCGTATCGCCCATGACCGTGTAGTTGAATCGCCGCGCCGAGCCGATATTGCCGACGAGGGCGAGTCCCGAATTGAGGCCGATGCGCGCTTCGAGCCGGTGGCCCAGAAACGGCCGCGCCGCCTCCTTGTTCATCGCGTCGAGTTTTGCCGCACAGGCAAGAGCGGCTGCGACGGCGTTGCGCGCGTGCGCCGCGTCGTCGAGCGGCGCGCCGAACACGGCGACGATCGCGTCGCCGATGTATTTGTCGACGAAGCCGCCGTGGGCCTCGACGATGTCGGTCATCGCCGAAAGATACGCGTTCATCACCTGCACAAGCTGCGGCGGACCGAGCCCTTCGGACAGTGCGGTGAAGCCCGCGACGTCCGAAAACATCACGGTGACGTCGCGCTCCTCGCCGCCCAGTTGCGGCGGCGTCTGCGCATTCACGAGCCGGTCGACCATGGCGGGCGCCAGATAGAGCCCGAAGCTTTTGCGCAACAGGCGCTTGTCTTTGTCGGCGACCGCAAAGCGATAGCCCATCAGCCCCGCGCCGGCCGCCGCCGCCGCCAGCAGCGCCGTCAAGAACGGCCACACGAGTCCGGCCTGCAAGGCGCCGACGCCGAGTGCTGTCCAGACGAGCGCAAGACCCGCGAATGCCGCCGCCGCACTTGCGGCCGGCAGGCTCAGCGCCAACGCTGCCGTGGCGCCAAGCAGCAGCGCGCTCGCCGCCGTTTCGCCCCAGCGTCCAAGCTCGTAAAGGCCGCCGCCGCGCATCAGATTGTTGGCGAAGCTCGCATGCACGAACACGCCGGGGATCGCGTCGCGCACCACATCGTCGCGCACGATGTCGGCGCGGGGTGCGAGCGCGCAGCGCGGGGCGGCAGCCGCCCCTTCGGGCCCGGCCATGAAGCGGCGCGAGGTGAGCTTGCGGTCTTCGACGTCGAGCACGGTGCCGACGAACACGATCTTGTTTTCGAAATGCGTCTTGAAAAACGCGTCGTCGCCTTTTTCGACGCAGGCGCGCAGATCGGACAGCGAAAAGGCCGGAATGTCGGCCCCGCCGCCTTCGAAATCGATCGGCATCGCGTTCGACGCCGAGCCGGGGATGCGTTTTCCCGCAAGCCACACGCCGTCGCCGCGCTTTTCGGGCATCTGGCTCAAGGCGCGCGCCGCCGCTTCGAGGCCGAGCGACGTTTCGAGCCGCACTGTGTCGCCGTCGGCAATGTCGAAAAACAACGGGGCCCGGCGAATCGTTTCGTCGGCGTCGCGAAACAGGTTCGTCGCCCGGATATTGGCCTCGTGGCCGACCGCAAAACTCTGGCCCTGGAACGGCACGATGGGAGCCGCCCCGTGCTGCACCTTGCCCAGGATCACGCGCCCGTCGCGCGCGCCCGCGCGCAGGCTGCGCAGGAAATCGCGGTCGAAGCCCGGCAAGTAGCGCTCGACCGAAGTCGGAAAAATCACGTCGAACGCAACGACGCGGGCCCCGCCGTCGAGCACGGCGGCAAGCACGGGTGCCAGCTCGCGCGTCCACAGCACTTGCGGCGTACCGGCGAAGGGCGGCGTGCGGTAGGTTTCCTCGTCGATCGCCAGCACAACGCTCGGCGACTGCGCGGCCGTGTGGCGCGCCCCGAACGCGGCGTGGCGCAGTGCAAACGCCAGATCGACCGACAGGCCGCGCAATCCGTCGGCTGCAGGCGCTGCGACCGCCGCCGCCCCCAGCAAAGCGGCCAGCAGGCCCGCCAACAGATCGCGCTTCGATGTTTTCACTTAAAGCCGCAGCAGGCGGCTCAGCATCGGGGCGGCCCCGGGTTTGGCCTCGGCATCGACCTTAAAGACGATCTGCCGCGCGTCGGCGGCATCGCCCGCTGAAATCCGATAGATGCCGCCCGCAACGAGCGCGCGGTCGGCCTTGGCCATGTCGAAGAAGCTGCCGCGCATCAATTGCTGCGCCGGGATGTCCAGCGTGACCGGCGCTTCCGTTTGGTCGAGGCGCGCGATCGTGATCCGGCCCCCGCCTTTGACGTCGAGCACCGGCGACAGGCCGTAGATCGTCTGCGTGGGCTGTGCGGCACTTGCGGTCGTGGCCGTCGGGCGCGGCGGCGCGCGGAACACCATCACGCCGGATTTTGCGGCCTGGTCGCTCGTGAGCTGCATCTTGCTGCCCGAACACGCGACCTTTTCGCGCCGCACCGAGCCGCCCGCGACGGTGGATTGTGCGGTGCCGATCGTGACGGTGCCGCCCTTGATCGTTTCGCGCCAGCACGAGGCGAGATAGCCGACCACAAGCTCGTCGCCGGCGCCAAGCTTCACCACACGCCCGGCCTCGAGATAGTCCATGAAATCGACGCCGAGATTGCGGCCCTTGGCATCCTCGACGATGGCCGCCGGATCGGCCGCCAAAGCCGACGAAGCGGCCAAGGCAAAAAACGCGAAGGCAAAACGCGCGACCATCGGGGCGGCTCCTCTTCTATACGGACAACGCTATCCTAGCATGCGCGCGCGCCCAAGCGTTGTGACGCCCGTCACTGCCGCTCGGCAACACTGCGCGCGTTGCCGCCGCCGTCGCCGACGAGGCTGAACGGCGCCCAGAAGATCGGGTGGCTGTAGGCGTACACGGTCTGGCGGCTTGCGGGATCGACGAAGCCGGGGCCGTCGAGCAGCCCCAGCATCGCCTGCTGCAAGGCCGTCGCGCGCGCAAGGTTCGCGTCGCGCGCTTGGCGGGTGAAAAGATCGGTCGTGAGCGTGCGCGCACTCGTGGTCTCGACCGGCCAGTTCGACACGAGAAGCGCTCGTGTGCCTGCATAGAAAAACGCGCGGCCGAGGCCCGAGACCGCTTCGGCCCCGGCCCCGTCGCCGGTCGCCGTGTTGCAGGCCGAGAGCACCACCCAATCGGCATTGAGCTTGAGGCTCAGCACCTCGTCGAGCGTCAGCAGCCCGTCGCCGTCGATATCGGCGACGTTGGGCGCGGACAGCGCCAAAGCGGGCTGCAAGAGGCCGTTGAGATCGCCGGGGATCAGCCCGTGCGTGGCGAACATCACCACGCGGCGGTTCGAAAGATCGACGGACTTGACGTTCTTCTCGTTGGCGGCAACCCCCAGATAAAGGTCCGACGGGGCCGCATTGAGAGCAAGTGCGATGCCGCGCACCTCTTCCGCCGTGTCGGGCAGGCGCGGCAGATTGGCAAGCTCGGCGCTGTCGATGCCGGTGGTGGCGGGGGCCGAGCGGCGCAGCAGCGGCAGGCCGCGCGTTTGCAGCCGGTTTGCGGCTCCGCGCGTCGCAAGGTTCGCGGTTTGCGTAGCCGCCGCCGCTTCGGTTTTGGCTTCCACCATCTGCTCGGCGCTGAACCAAGGATCGCCGAACCCGATGAAGGCGCGCCGACCGGCCGGGGCGGGCGGCAAGCTGCGCAGCGTGGCAAGCGAGGCGACCGACGGCAGCTGCGTGATCGCCGCCTTGCGGATCAGGAACGGCACGGGCTTGTAGGACGAGAACAGAGCCTCGCCGTCGCGTTCGGCGGCCAGCTGCGCGGGTGCGGTAACGAGCACGCCGAACGGCAATTGGCCGAGCGCGTCGTGCGGCACCACGAGCAGCGAGGCTGCATTGGCAAAGCCCGCTTCGACCGGCTTCAGCAGGGCGTCGTAGAGCTTGGCTGCAAGAGCGACGTCGAACGCCGGAATGTCGCCGAGCGAGGCGGCGTTGGGATCGAGCGCTTTGCGCAAATCGGCGACCGCCTCGCCGATCTCGCGGCGGCCGAGCTTGACGCCCGCAAACGCAACCGGCCCCGTCTGCGGCACGGCCCACACGAAGCTCTGCGTCTGCCCCACATAGGTGGCGACCAGCGCTTCGCCGCCGCGCAAGCTGCGGCGCGTCTGCTCGACCGTGGCGGGGCGCGGATCGATGAGGTTCGCGTAGTCCGGAAAGCGGCGCTCGATCTCCTGGCGGATCGCCGCGCGCGCCGCGCGCAGGCTGTCGATCTGCGCGCGGAGCGCGCGCACGGCCGCTTCGTCGCGCTCGGGTGCCGACAGGATGTTCGTCAACAGACCCTGCAGGGCGCCGACCTGCTTTTGCGTGTCCTGCTCCTGGCGCACGAACTCGGTCAAAGCCGGATCGCTGGCGGCCGCGCGCGCCGAGGATTGCGCAAGGGCCCGCTGCACGCCTTGGCCGCGCACGGCGTCTGCGATGCGGAACGCCTCCTCGGCCGCGTTGGGCCGGTTCGAGGCGGCCAAGGCCGACATCATCCCTTCGAAGGCCATGCGCAATTGCGCGTCGCGTCCGGCCGAGCCTTGCTCTTCGTCGTCCGACTGGCGCGAACTCTGCAGCAGGAGGGGGGCTGCCGCGTCGAATTCGACGAGTGCCCCCGCTACGTCGCCTTTGGCGTTCTTCGCCGCACCCAGCAGCGCACGCGCCATGGCGGTGTCCCAATTGCGCTCGCCGAGCGCAGCCAGACGCCGCGTTGCGACATTGGCGAATACGCGCTCGGCTTCGGCCGCATTGCCGCCGGCCAGCGACGCCATGCCCCAGGTCAGATTCGCGTCGAAAACGCGCGCGATAGCCTGGCGATTATTGCCGAGACGCGCGCGCAGATCGGCAAAGGTGCGCAACGCCGCGGCTGCGTCGCCGTGCAGCATCTGCGCACGCGCCACCAAGCCCATCGCGCGCACATAGCCGCCGAAATTCGAATCGAGCTTCATGGTTTCGAAGGAATCGTAGGTTGCCCGCGCCAGGCGTTCGGCCTCCGCGATCCGGCCTTGTTCCATAAGATTGTCGGCCAGCATTTGCACGGTCTGCAGCGTTTCGACGGAATAGCGGCCCTGGCGCTGCAGGCGCGCCAGCAATACGCGGCGGATTTCGACTTCCGCCTCCACGTAGCGCCCCTGGCGCATGATGGCGCCTGCGAGATTCTGCTGGAAAAACAGGCCGCGTTCGGTGAACGCGCCGGGCGGCGAGTTCCATTGCTCCGTCAGGCTCCGCTCGTTGGCGACCAGCCGCGCGTTTTCGGCCAAGGCGGCCCGCAAATGCGACTCGGCCTCGGCGTAGCGCCCGCTTTCCATCGCCACGAGGCCGCGCGCGCGATAGACGGTGCCTTGAACGTCCCAGAGCGTCGGCTGCGGCATGCGCATGTTCTGGCGGATCTCGATGAACCCGTCCTCCATTTTCTTGAGCTCGGCCGCTGCCCGCGCCAGATCGCCGCGATTGACGCTCCAGCCGACGAGGCCGCTGGTGGCGTAGAGGCGTTGCACGGGATTGCTCGCTTCGGCCAAACGCGTTTCGTACATCTTTATGGCCGTCGAAACATTGCCGGACGCCCCCTCGGCCTGGGCCAGCTGCTGCAGATAGCGCTGCTGAAGTTGGCTTCCGAAATTGGCGCTGCGCACCAGTTCGTTGGCCTTGCGCAGATCGGCGAGGCGCTGCTGGATGCGCCCCAACTCGGCCGCCGCCAACCCGCGCTCGTAGTAGAACGCCGCCAGTGCGGCATCCTGCAGGGCGGGTGCGGGCTGGGCATCGGCCTTGGCGACGGCGGCGGCAACTTTGGCGGGGTCCGGCCGCTGCTGGTCGAGAATGGCGGCGATGTCGGAAATCGTACGCGGCGGCGGCTGGAAGCTCTGGCCCTGGAACTCGGCCGCGATCGCGCGCGCCTGCTGCAACGACACGGCGGGCTTGCCGTCGGGAGTGCAGGCCGAAAGCGAAATCAGCCCCAGCGCCAAAGCGGCGCGCACGATCGTCTTCATTTGATTCTCCCGTCCGCAGACGGCGCGATTTGCGCCTTTCGACACAAACCTACGCCGATTCCATGTGGATAGATAGGGAGAGATCAATCGGGATTCGGCATGAAAGCCCGAAGACCGAAACCGTCGGGATCGCGCGCGAGGCATGCATAGCCGAAATCGAGCGCTTGCGGCGCTTGGGCGATCTCGAAACCCTGGGCGGCCCAAGCTGCGGCTTGGGCATCGACTGCTGCGCGGGTCGCCCGCACGAAGCCGAACTCGCCGGCATGGTTGCCGTGTGCCGCGGCGGGGCTGCGCTTCCACAAGCCGAGCTTGAGACCGTTCGAAAGCCCGAACATCGCAAAGCCCGGCGAGGCTTCGAGCGGTTTGCGGCCCAGCACGCGTTCGTAGAAAGCCGCACTGGCGGCAACGTCGGCAACGTAGAGAATCGCGAAATCGGGGTCTGACATGGGCATGCTCCGGCGCTTGGGGTTGGTCGATGGCCGAGACCCTGCGCCGCGCCCGTGTCAGATTCCGTCAGGAGCCTTCGATGCCCGTTTCGCGACGCCAGGCGGCCGACAATTTGCTGCGCGGGCCCGGATAGCGCGTTTTGGTCGCCGCGAGCGCCTCGATGCGGTCGATGCGGAAATGGCGAAAGCCGTTGCGCGTTTCGCACCACGCCGCCAGCACCTGCGCGCCGTCGAAAAAGGCCAGCGCTATCGGCCACACGACGCGTCGGCTCGGCGTGCCGGCCGCATCGCGATAGGCGATTTCGATTTTGCGCTCGGCCGCGATCGCGGCGCGCACCGCGGCGACGTCGATCGACGGGGCAGGGCCCGGCGTCGCGGGGCCCACGAGCAGGCCCACGCCGAACGCGCGTTCGCGCAGTTCGGCGGGGAGCACATCGGCGATTTTGGCGAGCGCGTCGTCGGCCCCGCGCGCGAGGGTCGCATCGCCGCGCGCGGCGACGAAGCGCAAGCCCAGCACGAGCGCTTCGATTTCGGCGTCGGCGAACATCAGCGGCGGCAGCGTGAAGCCGGGCCGCAGAACGTAGCCCACGCCCGCTTCGCCCGCGATGGGGGCGCCCTGCGCGACCAAGGTCGCGATGTCGCGGTAGAGCGTGCGGGCGCTCACGCCGAGTTCGGCGGCAAGGGCCGCCGCCGTCGCCGGCCGGCGGCGCCGTCGCAAGGCTTGGACAAGGTCGAGAAGCCGGGCTGCGCGCGCCAAAGAAAAACCCCCGTCCGCCTTGCCTGGCGGACGGGGGTTATCTTAGCACCCGGATTTCAGCGCGCCATGGTGATCGGCGAGAAATCCTGGAACCAGTTCTGCGCTTGCACGAAGCCTTGCACGCGGGCGGTCATCGCGCGCGGGTTCACGTCGTGCGTGACCATCAGGAACAGAGCTTCGTCCACGTACTTTTCGTGGATTTCCTGCAGCACTTTGGTCTGCTCGGCGGGATCGAAGGTATTGCGCACCTTTTCGAACAAAGCGTCCATCGCCGGATCGGCGTAGAGGCCCCAATTGGTGCCGGCCGGCGGATGCAGCGTGCTTTGCAGATGGCGGATGAAGCCGGTGAACGGGTCCTGGATGAAGTAGGTGTAGTTCATGCCCGTGGCACCGCGCGACGTTTCGTGCTTCGCGCCCGCCCGCCAGATATTGATGAGCGTGTTCCAGTCCACGACCTCGAGCGTAACGTCGATGCCGATATCGGCGAGGTTCTGCTGCACGTACTCGTTCATCGGCAGCGGCTGCATCTGGCCCGAGCCCGAGGGGGCGATCAGGATCTTGGTCGCGAGCTTGCGGCCGGGCCCGTAGCCCGCTTCCGCCATCAGCTTGCGCGCTTCCGTCAGGTCGCGACGCAGCTTGAATTTGGGCGAACCGAACCATTGGTGGCCCGGCGGGAAGAACCCCTGCGCCGGGATGGCCATGCCGCCCAGCAGTTCCTTGATGCCTTCGCGGTCGATGGCGAGGTTGGCGGCTTGGCGAACGCGGATGTCGTTCCACGGGCTGCCTTCCACGCGGCTAAGGTGCCAAGTCCAGTTATGCGGATAGGCGTTGGTGACGATCTTCATGCCGGCCTGGCGCAGCGAAGCGAGCGCGTCGGGCGAGGGCGCTTCGATCCAATCGACCTGGCCCGACCGCAAGGCCGCCGTGCGGGCACTTGCCTCGGGCAGCGGAATCAGCACGAGCCGATCGAGTTTCGGCACGCGCGCCTTGTCCCAGTATTCGGCGTTGGGCACCAGTTCGGCGCGCTCGCGCGGCACGAAATTGGCGAGCTTCCACGGACCCGTACCCGACGGCGTGCGCGCGAAATTCTCCCAGCTTTTGCCGACCTTCTCCCACTGCGCCGGGCTCGAGAACATGATCCAGGCGATCTGGTAGGGCAGCGTGGCGTCGGGGCTGCGCGTCGTGATTTCGAGCGTCAGCTTGTCGACGGCTTTGGTGGCGGCGACGGCCGGGATGCGGCTGCGCCCTTGCGCCGACTGGCGCGGATCGAATTGCGGCGCCTGCTGGTTCAGCAGTTTCTCGAAGTTCCACACGGCGGCTTCCGCGTCGAAATCCGAGCCGTCGTGGAATTTGACGCCGGGGCGGATGCGGAAGGTCCATTTGTTCTTGTCGGTCGCATCGACCGACCAGCTCGTGGCGAGGCCGGGGACGAGACCCGACGGCTTGTCCGCTTTCGAGAGGTCCCAATTGATCAGCGCGTCGTAGACCGTGTAGCCGAGAAAGCGCATGCCTTCCCCGCCCTGGTCGGTCTGGCCGGTGGTGAGCGGCACGTCCGACGCGGTCATGCCGATGCGCAAGGTGCCTTGCGCGTGGGCAACAGGCGCTGCCAGCGCCAAACCGGCCGCGGCAATTGCCAAAGAGAGTAACTTCATGGAACCCCTCCAGATTTGCGAGGGGAAAAGCTCAGCAAGAATAGTGCCGCAATTACCGATGCCGGGGGTCGAGCGCGTCGCGCAGGCCGTCGCCGAGCAGATTGAAGGCGAGCACGACCAGGAAAATGGCCGCACCCGGAAAGAGCGCCATCCAGGGTGCTTGGGTGATGAAACGCTGGGCATTGTTCAGCATCGAGCCCCAGCTGGGGGCTGGCGGCTGCTGGCCCAATCCCAGGAAGGACAGACTAGCCTCGGCGATGATCGCCGCCGCGAGCGCCAAGGTCGCCTGCACCATCAAGGCCGGAAGAATGTTGGGCAGCAGATGCACGGCGGCAATGCGCCAATGCGGGTTGCCGACCGCGCGGGCCGCCTCGATATAGTCGTCCACTTTGGCATTGAGCGTGGCCCCGCGCGTGAGCCGGATGAAGGCCGGTGTGGCCGAAATGCCGATGGCGACCATCGCGTTCGTAAGGCTTGGCCCCAGGAATGCCGCAAGGGCGATGGCGAGGATCAGGAACGGGCAGGCCAGCATCGCGTCGGTCACGCGGCTGATGACCGCGTCGATCCAGCCCCCGACATATCCGGCCAAGAGCCCGAGCGGCAGGCCGACCGCGATCGAAATCGCGACCGAGATCACGCCGGCCTGCAGCGAGGCGCGCGCGCCGTAGATCACGCGCGACAGCAGGTCGCGGCCGTTCTCGTCGGTGCCGAACCAGTGGAGCGAACTGGGCGCCTTGCGGATGGCGCCCCAGTTCGTCGCGATCGGATCGGCCGGCGCCACAAACGGGGCGAGAAGGGCGGCCGCGACAAAGAGCGCCACGACCGCAAGCCCGAAGACGGCGGCAGGGCGCCGAAGCAGGCGGCGCAGCGCGCGCCGGCCGGGGCTTTCGATCGTCTGGACGGCACCCGTCATTGCTGGCGCAGCCGCGGATTGACGAGGAAATAGGCGATGTCGGCCAGAAGATTGAAGCCCACATAGGCCGTGGCCGTGACGAGCACGACGCCCTGAACGACCAGATAGTCGCGGTTGAAGACCGCATCGACCACGAGCTTGCCGAAGCCCGGGATCGTGAAAACCTGTTCGGTCAGAACGGCGCCCGAGAACAAGGCGCCGAGTTCGAGGGCCCCCAGCGTCACCACGGGGACGAGCGCGTTGCGCAGCGCATGCTTGCCGACGACGGCTTTTTCGCCGAGGCCCTTGGCGCGCGCGGTGCGCACATAGTCCTGGTTCAAGGCCTGCAGCATGGCCGCGCGCGTGTGGCGCATGAAGACGGCCGCGATCGAATTGCCGAGCACGAAGGCCGGCATGATCGTGGTGGCGAGGCTCTGCTTCCAGTCTTCGAACGGGCTCACGTAGCCCGAGGGCGGCAGCCAGCCGAGCTCGACCGATACCAGCAGAATCAGCATGATGCCGAGCCAGAAATTCGGCGTCGACAGCCCCCAGAGCGCGATCGCGTTGGCGGCGTAGTCCCAGGCCGAATCCTTGCGCACCGCCGACAGCACGCCCATCGGAATGCCGATGAGGCACGCGATCGCAAACGCCATGCCGCCCAACTGCAGCGTGACGGGCAGTTTCGCGAGCACCAGTTCCAGCACCGGCTGGCCGATGCGCAGCGACGTGCCGAAATCGCCCTGCAGCACGCCGCCGATCCAGCGCAGATACTGCTCGTGGATCGGCCGGTCGAGCCCGTAATAGGCGCGGATTTCGGCCAGGGATTGTTCGTCGCGATCCTCGCCCGCCAGCATCGACGCCGGATCGCCGGGCAGCAGCAATTGCAGCCCGAACACCAGCATCGAGACGACGATCAAGGTCGGCACGATGCTGGCGAGACGGCGGGCGAGAAAAGCGAACATGCGCGGTTTCTAGTTCGCGGCGATCCGCACGCCCTGCAGGCGGATGAGCCCGTCGGTCACCGGCACGAAGCCGGAGAGACGCTGCCCGTGTGCCAGGAAGTTGGTGCGATGCCACATGTAGAGGATCGGCCGGTCGGCAGCCGTGATCGCCGAAATCTTCTCGAGCACGGCCATGCGCCGGGCGGGATCGGCGATGGTGCGCTGCTCGTCCATCAGCCGGTCCACTTCCGGGTTCAGATACTTGCCGTAGTTCTGCGGCCCGTCCTTGGTGATGAAGACGTAGAGATTGCCGTCGGGATCGGGCCGGCCGCTCCAGGCCAGGATATAGGCCTCGAACTCGCCGCGCTCGGCGGCGTTCAGCGAGCTTGCGAACTCCATCACGTTGATGCGCACGTCGAAGCCCGCTTCCTTCGTCATGGCCTGCACGATTTCGGCCATCTGGCGCAGGTCGGGGTTGGGCGGCGTGGTGAGGTTGACCACGACCGGCAGACGCAAGCCCGTCTGCGCCATCAGCGCCTTGGCGCGGTCGAGATTGCGCGCGGGCGCCTTGAGGTTCTTGTTGTGGTAGGGGCTCGAGGGCGGCACGGCCTGCGCGGTCGGCGTGAACTCGCCGTTGTAGACGACCTGGTTGATCACGGCGCGGTCGATGGCGAGGTCGAAGGCCTCGCGCACGCGCGCATCCGACCCCAGCGGCGATTTGGCGCGCTCGCCGTTGCCGGTGTTGATCGTGATGCCCTGGTAGCCGAGTTCGGAAATCGGCACCACTCGCAGGCGCGCGTTGCGTCGCGCGGCCGGCAGGTCGGTCGGCTGCAGGCGTTCGATCATGTCGAGAGCGCCCGCCTGCAGATTGGCGAAGCGCACCGAGCCGTCCGGGATCGGCTGGTAGACCACGCGGTCCACATGCACGTTGGCGACGTTCCAGTATTGCGGAAATTTCTCGAGCACGATGCGGTCCTGCGCGATGCGCTCGACGAAGCGGAAGGGGCCGGCACACACGGGCTTGGCCGCGAACTGGTCGCCCGCGGCGGCGACGGCCTTGGGGCTCAAGATCATGCCGGCCCGGTCGGTGAACTGGGCCACGAGCGGCGCAAACGCGGTCGACAGCGTCAGGCGCACGGTCAAGGGATCGACGGCCGAAATCGTCTGCACGACCGAGATCTCGGCGCGCCGTCCGGAACGCGGCGCGTTCAAGTGCCGGTCGAGGCTGAAGCGCACCGCTTCGGCATCCATCTTTTCGCCGTCGTGGAACGTGACGCCGTCGCGCAGCTTTATCGTCAGCGTCTTGCCCGCATCGCTCCATTCGAAGCCGGTCGCAAGCTGCGGCACGATCTTGAGATCGTTGTCGATGTCGAACAGTTTGTCGCACAGCCCTGCGAACACGATGCGGCCCACGAAAGTGCGCGCGAATGTGGGATCGAGCGCGTCGGGATCTTCGGCAAGGCCGATGCGCATCGTCGTCTGCGCCGACGCCGCCCCGGCCATCAGGCCGAGTGCGGCCATGGCGGCCATCAAAGTGCGGATTTTGAACATTTCGGGTCTCCTTGGTCGTGGATCAGACAAAACGGCTTTGCAGTTTTTCGAGCCGCAGCGACGCGGCATTGTCGGGCGGTGCGGTCGCGGGCGAAAAAGCGGGAATGTCGCGCCAGAAATGGCACGCGACGGTCTGGCCCTTGCCCGCCTCTTCGAGCGCGGGCGCATGCGTGCGGCAGCGCGCCTGCACGAAGCGGCAGCGCGTGTGGAAATGGCACCCCGACGGCGGATCGATCGGGCTCGGCACGTCGCCTTCGAGCAAGGTTTTGGCGCGCGCCAAGCTCGGATCGGGGGCCGGGATCGCGGCGAGCAGGGCCTGCGTGTAGGGATGGCGGGGTGCCGAATAGAGCGTGGCCGTATCGGCAAGCTCGACGATGCGGCCCAGATACATGACCGCAACCCTGTCGGCCGCATGTTTGACGACGGCCAGATCGTGCGCGATCAGCACGAGGGCTAGCCCGAAGCGCGCCTGCAGATCTTTCAGAAGATTGAGCACCTGGGCCTGCACCGACACGTCGAGGGCCGAAACGGGCTCGTCGCCGACGACGAGTTTGGGCCCGGCGGCAAGGGCGCGCGCAATGCCGATGCGCTGGCGCTGGCCGCCCGAAAACTCGTGCGGATAGCGCCGGTCGTGCTCGGGCCGCAAGCCCACCACGGCCAGCAATTCGCGCACTTTTTCGGCGCGCGCGGCGCCGTGCGCAAGCCCGTGCAGCATCAATGGCTCGCCCACGATCTCGCCCACCGTCATGCGCGGATTGAGCGAGGCGTAGGGGTCCTGGAACACGATCTGCAGATGGCGGCGCGCCTTGCGCATTTCGGGCTCGGCGAGCCGCGTGAGGTCCGCGCCGTCGAATTCGATTTCGCCCGACGTGGGCTCGATCAGGCGCAGCAGCATGCGCCCGACGGTCGATTTGCCGCAGCCGCTTTCGCCCACGAGGCCCAGCGTTTCGCCTTGCGCCACCGCGAGCGACACGCCGTCCACGGCCTTAACGTAGCCGGTCGTGCGGCCGAACAGGCCTTTTCGCACGGGAAAATGCTTCACCAAATTGTGCGCGACGAGGAGCGGTGCGGTCATGCGGCCGCCTCTTCGAGCGGGGCGCGCCAGCATGCGGCCGCCTGGCCGTGCCCGAGTTCGCGCATCGGCGGCTCTTCGCGCCGGCATTGGTCTTGCGCAAACGGGCAGCGCGCGGCGAAGCGGCAGCCGGGCGAAAGTTTGGCGAGGTTCGGCACCGTGCCGTCGATCGTGGCGAGGCGCGCGCGCGTGCGATGCAGCTGCGGGATCGCGCCCAACAGGCCGACCGTGTAGGGGTGCTGTGGCCACGCGAAAAGCCGCTCGACCGGTGCTTTCTCCACGATCTTGCCCGCATACATCACGACCACGTCGTGCGCGAGTTCCGCGATCACGCCCAGATCGTGCGTGATCAGCACGATCGCCGTCCCCGTCTCGTCGCGCAGGCGGCGCAAAAGGTCCAGGATCTGGGCCTGGATCGTCACGTCCAGCGCCGTCGTGGGCTCGTCGGCGATCAGCAATTTGGGATCGCAGGCGAGCGCCATCGCGATCATTACGCGCTGGCGCATGCCGCCCGAAAGCTTGTGCGGATATTCGTCGAAGCGCGCCTCCGGTGCCGGGATGCGCACGCGGCGCAGCATCTCGATGGCGTGCGCCTTGGCGGCATCGGCCGAAATTTCGCGATGGCGCAGGATGCCTTCGACGAGCTGGTTGCCGATCGTGAAAGCCGGGTTGAGGCTCGTCATCGGCTCCTGGAAGATCATCGCGATTTCCGAGCCGCGCAGTTTGCGCATTTCGGGCTCGGGCAGCGTCGCCAAATCCCGGCCGCGGAATCGGATGGCGCCGCTGGCGATGCGGCCCGCCGGTTTGGCGAGCAGCCGCATGATCGACAGCGACGTGACCGACTTGCCGCATCCGCTTTCGCCCACGATGCCGAGCGTGCGCCCGGGTGCGACGGCAAACGACACGCCGTCCACCGCGCGGAATTCGCCCGCTTCGGTGTCGAAAGACGTGTGCAGGTCGTCTACCTCGAGCAGATCCGTCATTCGATGCCGGCCGCCGCGAGGGCCGCGTCGATTTTGCTGCGGTCGTAGGTGCCCGCGATGTTGTCGCGCGAAGCAAGGAACTTGCGGAACGTCGAAAAACGCTCTTTGCTTTTTTCGTAGAGGCGGCGCAGCTCGACGAGCGGATATTCGTGGTCGTCCACGCGGATGTCGAGCACGGGATACTCGTCGTTTTTGTGGATTCGCAAAGCGGCCGATTGGCGCCCGCGCTTGTCGCCGCCCACCGCCTCGCCCGCATCGAGGGCGGCGATGAAACGTTCGGCGAGCGGCATGCCCGCATTGAGCGCAAACGCCTCGGCCGTCGCCTCGATCACCTGTTTGCCTGCGAGCATGTTCCCGGCCACCGAAAAATCCTCGAAAATCAGATGGCCCGCAACGTCGATGCAGCCCGTGCCGGTGTGGGCCGCAAAATCGCCGATCGTGTCCATCAGATGCACTTGGCGCACGTCGCGCCCGGCATCGCGCGCGAGCAAAGCCGCCAGCGCTTCCTTGGCCGGGATGCCGCGCTCGAGCAGATCGATGCCGTCGATCCCATGGTAGGGATTTATCAGGGCCTGCGTGGCGACCGCACCCGCCCCCGGCTTCACATACATGCACAAGGCGCCGACGGCGAAAAACCGCGTCGCCACCGCAATGCCGAATTCGCCGCTTGCGCGGTCGTGCGCCACCACGGACCAAGTCATGCCAGGACCAATCCTCGTGCTAGATTTCGGAGCGTCAAGTTAAACGCCCGGCCCTAGATCAATGCAACAGAAAGACCAATCGATGGCAGGCGCCCCGCAAACGACGGCATTTTACGCGGCCGAGGCCGCGCGCTACGCCGCCCGCGGCACGCCGCCGAATACGCGCCATATCGAACGTTTTTCGTCTTTTCTCGTACCAAACGCGGCCGTTCTCGAACTCGGCTGCGGCGGCGGGCGCGACAGTGCCGCCCTCATCGCCAAAGGCCTCGACCTCACGCCCAGCGACGGTTCGCCCGAATTGGCGGCCGAAGCGCAGCTTCGCTTGGGTCGCAAGGTGCAGGTTCTGCGCTTTGCCGATCTTGCGGCGGATGCGGCGTTCGACGGCGTCTATGCGAACGCGTGCCTCTTGCACGTGCCGCGCGCCGAACTGCCCGCCATCTTGGTTGCGATCCATCGTGCCCTGCGTGCGGGCGGCGTTTTCTATTCGAGCTTCAAAGAAGGGACACAAGAGGGCCGCGACCGTCTCGGGCGCCTCTACAATTATCCGTCGCCGGATTGGCTCGCCGCCGCGTTCGCCAACGCCGGTTTCCCGACGCCCGAAATCGAGCAGACGATGGGCACCGGCTACGATTTAGAGCCCACACCGTGGCTGCACGTCTATGCGCGCAAAGACGCGAGCGCCACCTAAGGCAAGAGTTCGGCGACGAATTTGGCGGCGATCGGGCGCGCCTTGGCCATTGCCTCGGCTTGCTGGGCTGGCGGCAGATATTGCGGGATATAGTCGGGGCCTGCACCGATTTCGACGACCGTGCCGTAATGGCCAGTCGGCGCACCGGGGCGTTGGGTTTGCGTGCTGCCCCTCGATTGCATCATTCGGCCCATTTCGCGAATGCCGTCCATGCAGATGCTCGGATCGTCGCGCCGTGTGGCCGCCGTGCGCCGCTCGACGTCGAGCGCGGTCGTGCGAATCAAGTTGCGCCGTTCGGCGGGAAGGTCCGCGAACGCCTTGAAGCGCGCGGCGCGGGGCAGCATCTTGTCGAGCCGCCCGCCCGCCCCCGTCGTATCGACGCAGCGCGCGCCGTCGACGAGAAGCAGCACGTAGCCGAGCAGCGTCATCGTTACGGACGATTCGGCGAGGGTCTCGGCGGTGGCCGCGCCGCCGGGCGTATTGCGAAGCGAATTGGAGATCGACCACATCGTCTCCGCGTACAGAAAAACAAGATCGCTGCTGCCGTCGCGCAGCACCGCGTCGCGCATCCAGTTCAAGGCGTCGCCGGACCGGCCGAGCAGCGTGTATCGCATCGCTACAAGACCGGCGTCGCCGTCGCCGCGTTGCGCGCGCGCCTCGTCGAGTGCGGCATAGACGCCGTCGCGCGTCGTCGGCAGTGCACGTGCCGCCGCTTCGATCTCGGCAAGCGCGCGGGGCTTGCCGGGTCGTGCGATGTCGCCTGCCGTCGCCCGGATCGGCAAAGGCCGTGCGGCGGCGGTTTGGGCTGGGGGCCGGGCCGCCGCAAGAGCTGCCGCAGCGCCGGGCTGTGCTGCCGCATTGTCCGCAGGGCGCGGCGCCGGGTTTTCGTTTGTCTGCGGCGCGGGTTTGTCGGTGGTCTGGCAACCGGCCACCGCCAAGAGCACGATGCCAGCTGCGACCGAACGAAATTTCTGCAATTGCATGCCAAGCTCCTGGCGAACCGAAGACTGCACTTCGTCAGGCGCAATATCAAGCAAAGCGCTGTCGAAAAGCAAGTCCCAAGGTTGTAGGCTGCGAGGCCGATCGCGGATCGGCCGATCACGCGAGCGTAAATGCCTCGTGCACCGCACTCTTCACGCCGCCCCCCATGACCGGGCCGCCGCCCGCGACGTAAATCGCGTCACCGATCGCGACGGCGCCCATGCCGTGGCGCGGGGTGGCCATAGGTGCATAGGCGAGCCATTTGTCGGTCGTGGGATCGTAGGCTTCGTTCTGGCCGAACACGCGGTTCGAGCCCTCGCCGCCCATGCAGAAAATCCGGCCGCGATAGATCGTTGCCCCGTGGCCCGAGCGCGCGGTCGGCAAAGGATTGCGCATGCGCCACGCGTCCTCCTTGGCGTCGTAGGTGTGGTGCAGATGCGAGTTTGTGTAGAAACTGTTCACGCGCCCGCCGATCACATGGATGAGGCCTGCGTTCGCCACGATGCCGATATGGTCGCGCGCCGTCGGCAACGGGGCTGCATTGCGCCATTTGTCGGTCTTGGGGTCGTAGACGATGTGCTGGCTGCGCGACAGGCGCGATTCGGCCGTGTCGCCGTCGGCACCGCCCACGGCATGGATGCGGCCTTCGTAGGCGATGCAGCCCATGGCCCCCATCGGCGCGGGAAGAGGCGAAATCTTCGACCAGCGTTCGCCCTCGGCACCGTAGACGAAGCATTCGGCATGCGGGCGGCGATTCTGGTCGATGAAGCCGCCCATCGCGTAGAGCCGCCCGTCGAGCACGGCCACGCCGACATGGTTGGCCCCCAGCGGCAGATCCTGCGCCTGCAGCCAGCTGTCGGAGCCTGCGTCGTAGATGTGGTGGTAGGGCTTGTCGACGCGCTGCTCGGCGTAGCCGCCCACGAGATGCAGCTTTCCGTTGCGCTCGGCCGCCCACGCCATTTCGGTGCGCGGCAAAGGCAGCGGGGCGCGCTCGATCCAGCGGCCCTGCTGCGGCGCTTTGGGCGCGATCGAATCGAACACGCGCTGTTCGTTCGCGATCGCGGGCACGTCGATGCGGCCGGGCTGGTTCAGGCGCTCGTAGACGGGACCGTGCCCGGCATGCTGGGCGAGCGCGGGGCCGGCGAACAGCGCCAAGCCGCCGCCGACGGCAAAGCGGCGCGAGATCGAACGTGGGGTCATCGGGGAGGCTCCAGGCTGGGGGGCTTTGTGTTTCAGGTCGATTCGCGCGTGAGTTTGTTGACCAGGGCGAACGCAAACGTTTCGAAGCCCATCACGGACAGCAGAAAGGCGCCGGTTCCGCCGATCACGTTTTCGCGGTACCAGCCGTCGAGCCCGCCGGGCGGATGGGTGTGGTTGGGGTTCCAGGGGCTGGGCGTATCCGACAGGATCGCGAGCCCGTTGATCGTGATGCCTGCCGCCACCGCACGGTCGCGGCCGATCTCGGCGGGCAGGCCATTCGTATTCGTGCCGTCGCCAGAAATGTCGATGGTGCGCCGCTCGGCGGGGTAGGGGCAGCGCTCGAATTCGCGCGCCGCATAGCCGATCGCCTCGCCGATCGCGGTCGAGGCCGCAAAGGGGCGCGGCGGCAGAAGCAACTGGGCGGCGAAGCCTTCCGCACTTTCCTGGCCGTCGATCAAAGTCCAGTCGACGAGCGTGACCTGCTGGCTCGGGCTCGACCATTCGCAATACGCGAGCGCCAGCTGCTTGAGCCTGCCCCCGGTCATCGCGCGCACGACGCGCGGATCGGCGATGGCGGCGGCATAGCCTTCACGCTGCAGACGGAAGCGATGCTCGTCGATGCTGCGCGAAACGTCGGCGGCGAGTACGAGCTGCAGATCGGCGGCGGTCCCGGCGGCGGCAGCACGGCGTTGCGGCAAGGCCGCCACAGCGGCACTCGCCCCGATCCCAGCCAACACAGCGCGGCGTCCGGCGTTACGGGCCATGTCGCCAACGATGCACGAACGCCGCCGCCGCGTCCAGCAGCCCGGCTTGCGTCAGCCTTCGACTTCGACCAAGTGCGCGCGCTCGAAGCCGTTGAAGCCGGTGCGCAAGACAGCGCCATAGGCGCCCAACTGGCCCAGTTCGATCCAGTCGCCCTCGGACACGTCGCCGGGCAGCACGAACGGGCCGTTCATATGGTCCGCCGAATCGCAGGTCGGACCGTAGAAATCGTAGGCAACGGTTTCGGCTGCGCTCTCGCGCAGCAGACGCGCGGGATAGCGCAAGCCAGGCACGCCCGCATCCGCAAGCGCGCCGTAGACGCCGTCGTTGATGTAGAGCGTGTTGCCGCGCCGGGCCTGCACCTGCACCACGACCGAACCGCCGGCCGCAACCAGCGCTCGGCCAGGTTCCGCCCACAGAGCCGCGTTCGCCAGCGTGTGGCACGCGGCGTGAGCTTCTTTGATCGCCGCGAAAAACGCGTCGATGGGCGGCACTTCTTGGCCCGGATATGCCACGGGGAAGCCGCCGCCCACGTCGAGCACGTCGACCGCAACACCCGCCGCGCGCGCCAACGCATCGGCATGCGCGATGGCGCGGGCAAAGGCCTGCGGATCGGCATTCTGCGAGCCGACATGGAACGAGATGCCGACCTGCCGCGCGTAGGGGCGCACAAGGCGCAGCAGCTCGACCGCGTCGGCGGCAGACGCGCCGAATTTGCCCGAAAGATCGTGCAAGGCCTTCGCCGCTTCCGGGGCGGCGGGCGGCGCGATGCGAACGATGAGGTCGAGCGTGCCGGGCTTGGCGGCCGTTTCTTCGCAAATCTTTTCGAACTCGGCGGCGGAATCGAGCACGAAACGGCGCACCGCGTGGCGCCCGTAGGCCTCGCGGATGGCCGCACGCGCGCGCACCGGATGCATGTAGGCGATCGTCGCCGCGCGCCCGAACATCGAGCGCACGAGCGCTATTTCGGCGGGCGAAGCGCAGTCGAAGCCGCGCACGCCGCCGTCCCACAATGCGCGCAAGGTGCGCGGGTCGGCATTGCATTTCACGGCGTAGAGCGTTTCGCCGGGGAAGCCCGCAACGAAGTGCGCTGCCGTGCGGGCGAGCGTTGCCGGGCGAAGCGCATGCACGGGCTCGTGCGGCTGCAATTCGGCCATCACCGCATCGAGCGGGCGCAGTTCGGGCGTTGGAATTTCGCGAGTCCGGGCCAGGGCGGCAACGGATTTGCGCAGCAGCGTTTGTGCCATCGGTCATCCTCGGCGACAAAAGCGACCGCGAAAAGACGACGGAACTGCGAATGCGTTGCTGGTTCGGGGGAAATGCCCCGAGGCAAGCGTCTTTCGAAATCCCGGTTCCCTTCGCGACCGCACCGACCCTTACGGTCGGCTCATCGGAAAGGACGCGTGACGTCGTTGCTTGACCTCGAGCGCTGGGATCGGAAGCTTCTTCGGTTGGAAACGAAGTGCTGCCTTAGCGCGTTGCCTCGCGGGCCTGGGGCACGTGCGATTTGCGTCTAGGCGGATAAATAATCCAAATCCCCGGCAATGCAAGCGACAATTCGGGCCAGGCGCTATTTTTTTGCGCCGACCAAGGCAAGATACTCCCACGCAAGCGTGGCGGCCGCGAGGGCCGTGATCTCGCCATGGTCGTAGGCGGGGGCGACTTCCATCGCATCCATGCCGACGAACGAAACGCCGCCGAGCCTGCGCAAGATCGCCTGCGCCTGCCACGTCGCAAGCCCGCCGATTTCGGGGGTACCCGTGCCGGGCGCGAAAGCAGGGTCGAGCGCGTCGATGTCGAACGACAGATAGGCAGGGTCCGTGCCGACGACGCGTTTGATCGTGTCGGCGACGAAAGCGGGACCGTTGGCGTGCACGCTTTGCGCGTCGAGAATCGTCACACCTTGCGCGAGCGTCCAGTCCCACACGTCGCGCGCCACGGGGCTGCGGATGCCGATCTGCACCATGCGTTTGGGATCGACGAGCTTTTCTTCGATGGCGCGATAGAAGACGGAGCCGTGGCCGAGCGCGTTGCCGAAGGTGGTGGGCCACGTATCGACATGCGCATCGAAATGCACGAGGCCGATCGGCGCACCAAGACGTTTCGCAAGCGCGCGCAACAGCGGCAAGGTCGTTCCGTGGTCGCCGCCCAGCGCCACGAGATGCGCGATGTCTGCCGCCTGCGCTTCGATTTTGTCGAAGCTTGCCGCGATGTCGCCAAGGGCAATGTCGAAATCGCCGATATCGGCAAGGTCGAGCGCTGCGGGCTCGATCCAGTGCGTCGGGTGGTCGCCGTCGCACAGCATGCGGCTTGCCGCCCGGATCGCGGCCGGGCCTTCGCGGGCACCCGAGCGATTCGAGGTGCCGAGATCGAGCGGCAGGCCGGCGACGCAAAAGCGCGCCGAAGGACTCGCATTGGCGACGCCCAGGAAGGTCGGTCGCAGGCTGAAAGTCGGCTTCATCGCCATGGTCGAAACGATCCTTTCCGGACGCTGCTCAATACATAGGCATGCTGGATTTTGGCAATGACTTTCGCGAATTCTGCGTGGTAATTTCGCGCCCATCGACCGGCTGTAAAGACCGGCAGTCGGACGAGGGTTCTTTTCGCGTCCAAAACCGGACCTCAGGGAGAAAAACGCATGAAACGTCGTAAATTTATCATGGGCGCCGGTGTCGGCATGGCGGCCGCACCGTTGGCAGCCCCGGCCGTCGCCCAGGGCGTGATCCGGTGGCGTCTGGCCTCGAGCTTCCCGAAGTCGCTCGACACGATCTACGGTGCGGGCGAAGTGCTCGCCAAGCGCGTGACGGAATCCTCGGGCGGCAAGTTCGAAATCCGCGTGTTCGCGGCGGGCGAAATCGTGCCAGGCCTTCAGGTTCTGGACGCGGTCCAGGCCGGCACGGTCGAGTGCGGCCACACGGCCAACTACTACTATGTCGGCAAGGACCCGACCTTCGCGTTCGACACGGCCGTGCCGTTCGGCCTCAACTCGCGCCAGCAGACGGCGTGGATGATCGCGGGCGGCGGCCAGCAGCTGATGTCCGAGCTGTTCAAGGCCTACAATGTCGTGGCGCATCCGGCCGGCAACACGGGCTGCCAGATGGGCGGCTGGTTCCGCAAGGAAATCAAGGGAGTCGGCGATCTGCAGGGCGTCAAGATGCGCATCGGCGGCTTTGCGGGCCAGGTGCTGACCAAGCTCGGCCTGGTGCCGCAGCAGCTGGCGGCGGGCGACATCTACCCGGCCCTCGAAAAAGGCACGATCGACGCCGCCGAATGGGTCGGCCCGTACGACGACGAAAAGCTCGGCTTCAACAAGGTCGCGCCCTTCTACTACTATCCGGGCTGGTGGGAAGGCGGTCCGCAATTGTCGGCGATCGTCAACGACAAGGCGTGGGACAGCCTGTCGTCGGAGAACAAGTCGCTGTTCGTTTCCGCAAGCTGGGAAGCGCATGCTGTCATGCAGGCGCGCTACGACGCCCAGAACCCGGCGGCCCTGCGCCGTCTGATCGCGGGCGGCACCAAGCTGCGCGCCTTCAGCCCCGACGTCATGCGCGCGTGCCTCAACGCGGCCAACGAACTCTACGAAGAGACGTCGGCCAAGAATCCCCTGTTCAAGAAGGTCTTCGAATCCTGGCGCGGCTTCCGCAACAACCAGATCGACTGGTTCAAGGTCGCCGAATACCATTTCGACATCTTCATGAACCAGAACGCGACGGTCGCGCGCCGCCGCACCTGACGCGTTTCCAGCGTTTCGGGTTCGCGAAACGAAACCGCCCGCCGGGGCTTCCCTCGGCGGGCGGTTTTTCTATTTGGCTTCCTCTTCCTCGGGATCTTCGTCGAGATCCATGTCGAGCGTCGAAGGCGGTTCGTCCTGCAGGATGATCTCGGTCTTGTCGGCGTCGGCGCCGAGCGGGGCATCGAGCGCCCAGGTCACGAGACCGGGCCACGAGATCACCAGCGCCACCATCACGACCTGCAGCAGCACGAACGGAATCGCGCCCATGTAGATGTCTTTGGTCTTGATTTCCTTCGGCGCCACCGAGCGCAGATAGAACAGCGCGAAGCCGAACGGCGGATGCATGAAGCTCGTCTGCATGTTCACGCACAGAATGACGCCGAACCAGATCAACGCCGCGTCGGCGCCCACAAGCGGGGCCAGCAGCTTCTGCGCGACGGGCGCCAGCATCGGCACGATGATGAAGGCGATCTCGAAGAAATCGAGGAAGAACGCCAGGAAGAAGACGAACACGTTGATGAAGGCGAGGAAGCCCCAAGCGCCGCCGGGCAAGCCGCTCAGCAGGTGTTCGACCCACAGATTGCCGTCCACGCCCTGGAACACGATCGAGAAGCAGGTCGAGCCGATCAGGATGAACACCACCATCGCGGTGATGCGCATCGTGGTCTGGTAGGCCTGGCGGATGAGGCCGCGCAGATCCGGGATCAGCACGGCGCGGATGCACAGCCACACCACGCCCACATAGAGCGCGGCAAGCGCGAAGCGGAACGGCGTCGATTTGAACGCGAAAATGCCGATCGCCGTTGCGACGCCGGCCGCAACGACCATCAGCACGAAGGCAAAGCGGCCCGTGGTGCCGATGTCCTTGTGGTGGAGTACTGCGAGGATGACCGCACCCACGGCCCCCATGGCGCCGGCTTCCGTGGGCGTTGCAAGGCCCAGCATCATCGTGCCGAGAACGAGGAAAATCAGCACGGCCGACGGCACGATGCCGATCAGGCATTTGCGCCACAAGGCCCAGCCGACGAGCGTGAGATCGGTCTTCGGGATGGCGGGCAGCGCGTCGGGCTTTACCAGCGTCAGCGCGAACGTGTAGCCCGCGAACAAAGCGATCTGCATCAAAGACGGACCCCAGGCGCCCAGATACATGTCGCCGACCGACTTGCCGAGCTGGTCGGCCAGCACGATAAGCACCAGCGACGGCGGCACCAGCTGCGTGATGGTGCCCGAGGCCGCGAGCACGCCGGTCGCGTAGCGCACGTCGTATTTGTAGCGCATCATCACGGGCAGCGAGATGAGCGCCATCGCGATGACCTGCGCCGCCACGGTGCCGGTAATGGCGCCCAGCACGAAGCCCACGATGATGACCGAATAGCCGAGCCCGCCTTTGAGCGTGCCGAAGAGCTGGCCCATCGAATCGAGCATGTCTTCGGCAAGGCCGCAGCGCTCGAGGATCGAGCCCATGAAGGTGAAAAACGGAATCGCCAGCAAGAGGTCGTTGGCGAGGATGCTGCCGAACATGCGCAGCGGGATGGCCTGCAGGAAGCTGACCGTGAAGAAGCCGAGCTCGATCGAAATGAGGCCGAAAAACAGCCCGACCGCCATCAGCGAGAACGCGACCGGGTAGCCGAAGAGCATGAAAACGACGAGGCCGCCGAACATCAGCGGCGGCATGAACTCCAGCGGAATGGTCACTGCTGCGGCCTTTCGTACTTGGCGTCGATCACGGTGTAGCCCTGCAACGCCCCGAAGCGTTTGATGATTTCGGAAATGCCCTGCAAGGACAGCAGCGCGAAGCCCAGCGGCAGCAGCGCTTTGACCGGCCAGCGCAGCAGGCCGCCCGCGTTGTTCGAGGCTTCGTTGATGAGGAACGACTGCCAGAAGATCGGCCAGGCCAGCCACATGAACAGAAGGCAGGCCGGCAGCAGAAACACGAAGCCGCCGAGAATGTCGACCCACAGCTGGGCGCGTTCGGAAAGCTGCATGTAGAAAATGTCGACGCGCACATGCTCGTTGCGCTGCAGCGTGTAGGACGCCCCCAGCATCACGGCGACCGCGAACATGTACCACTGCACTTCGAGCCACGCGTTGGAGCTGAGATCGAAGGCGTAGCGCGACATGGCGTTGCCCGCGCTCACCACGCAGGACAAGACGATCATGCTGTTGGCCAAAACGCCGAACTTGGCGTTGAGCCAATCGATCCCTTGGCTGATTCGCAGCAAAAACAGCATTTTTGCGGCTCTTCCCCCCGACACGAACTACAATACCGTTTTTGTATTTCCCGACGCTGATATCGCATATCCGACGCGAATTCACCAATCCAAAACGCGGGGCGTTTTCGCGGTTTTGCTGCGGAATCGATGCGGGCTTGGCGCCGTTGCAGCCAGCGTTCGGCGCGCGGCACGAGCTTGATTTTTTGATAGGAATATGCTCTATTTCTGGTATCGCCGCAGGCGGCGTGCGCTGTTTGACAAGTGAAGATAAGATGTACCGGAATGCCTTAAAAAAATGGCATTTCCAGTATGTAACCCAAAATCTTCGCCGTGGTTACATCGGTGAGAAATCAATAGGATAAATGAGCTACCGTCGCGTTTCGTCGCGTTTGGTAACCGATTCTTTTCGGCATCTAGCGGTCGGCGATGATTTTGACGCGGCTCCCCGGCCGCAGCGCGTCGCCGGGTTTGAGGCCGTTGATGAGCTGGAAGCGTTCCAGCTCGAAGCCGTCGTCGGTCGCCATGCGGCGGGCGAGCGTTTCCTGGGTGTCGCCTGGGCCCACGGCTGCAATGCGCACCCGCAAGGGCTGGGCGTCGCGCGCTTCGGCTTCGCCGAGTGCTCGGAACGAATAGGTCGTGCGCCGGAAATCGTCGGTGAAACGGTCGGCGGCCTGCGCGGGTGCCGCAAACAGCAGGCGGTAGAAAGAGCCGTCCGGATGCTGGATCGCGACGAGGCGCGCTGCGACCGCGCCGTCTTGCGTGCGCAAAGTGGCGGGGGCCGTTGCGGCCGGCAGACCGTTCACCGTTATCGTCTCGACGTTCTGCAGCGTGCGGCCGCGCGCCCACACGCCCGTCAGGAAATCGCGCGGGTTCGCGGCCGCCCGTGTGCGCACCGCATCGACGCGTATGCTCGCCCCGCCGGGGCCGATCGCCGTCACCGCATCGGCCGCGTTGGCGATGCGGAAACCTTTGGGTGCTTCGAATCGGATGCGCAAGGCGGGGTGCACGAACGCGTTGCCGCGCACGAAACCCGATTCCCGGTCGCCCAGCACCGAGAGCCCGTCGATCGCCTCGAAATACTCGGCCACGCCTACGCGCGGATTGGCCGCCACGACCATGCCTTGGGCGCGCGCGGCTTCGGTCGCCGCCGTCACGCGTTCGGCCGTGCGCGGATGGGTCTGCATGATGCTGAACGCGTCGGCCGCTTCCGGATCGCGGCCCAGCATCTTGGCGGTGAGCCGCGTCTCGGCGCCGAGCTTGGCCAGCATTTCGGCGGCCTCGGCCGGATCGTAGCCTTCGCTCGCCATGTAGCGCACGCCGAGCTTGTCGGCCTCGAATTCCTGCTCGCGCGAAAAGCCGGCCAGCCACACGCTTGCCCCGGTGCCGGTCGCCTGCGCCGCGAGATTTCCCGCATCGCCCGAGCCCGTCAGCACGGCGACGCCGATGCCGAGGATGTTCGTGAACAGATCGGCCGCCTGGCCGCGGCTCAAGCGCTCGGCCGTGTGGCGCGCCGTCACGTGGCCGATCTCGTGGCCGAGCACGGACGCAAGTTCCGCCTCGCTGCCCATCAACGCAAGCAGGCCGCGCGAGATGTAGACGTAGCCGCCGGGCAGCGCGAAGGCGTTCGAGACGTCGCTGTTGAGCACGGTGAAAGTGAAGGGCCTGCCCGCAAGCTCGCTGCGCGCGGCGAGCCTTTCGCCGATGCGCTGCACATAGGCCTTCACGCGCGGATTGGCGTATTCGCCGCCGTACTGTTCGAGCACTTTGGGGTGCTCTTCGCGGCCGATGCGCGCCTCCTCGGCCGGGCTCACGAAGGCGGTGAACTGGCTGCGGCCGCTCGCCTGGTTCTGCGCGCAAGCCCCCAACGCCGACGCCAAGGCACAAGCCGCAAGAAGCGAAAGAATTCTGCGCATGGTGCCGAATCTGTCGCGCGCGGGTCCCCCCGGTCAAGCCCGTCTTGACGAAGCGGTATCCGCACGCGAAGCTCGGTTTCATGCCTGCCGATTCCGCCTTGCGCACCGATCTCTATCCGCCGCTCGAACCCTACGATTCGGGCATGCTGGAACTCGACGCGCGCCACCGGATGTATTGGGAGCAGTCGGGCAATCCGGCGGGGCCGGCCGTCGTGTTCCTGCATGGCGGGCCGGGAGCGGGGGCCACGCCCGCCCATCGGCGGTTTTTCGATCCGCTGCATTATCGCATCGTCGTGTTCGACCAGCGCGGGTCCGGCCGCTCGCGCCCGCATGGCGAAACGACCGACAACACCACGCCGCTGCTGGTCGCCGACATGGAACGTCTGCGCGTCCATATCGGCGTCGAATCGTGGCATGTGTTCGGCGGCTCGTGGGGTTCCACGCTCGCTTTGGCCTACGCGCAGACGCATCCCGCACGCGTGCGCTCGCTCGCCTTGCGCGGCATTTTTCTCGGCCGCAAGCTCGAGATCGACTGGTTTCTGTCGGGCATGCGGCACGTGTTCCCCGAGGCGTGGCGGAAATTCGCGGGCTTCCTGCCGGAAACCGAGCGCGGCGATCTGCTGGCGAACTACTGGACGCGGCTCGCCGATCCGGACCCGGCCGTGCATTTGCCCGCGGCACGCGCGTGGAGCGCCTACGAGGGTTCGTGTTCGACGCTGATGCCGAGCCCGGACACGGTGCTGGCCTTCTCCGAAGACCGCATGGCGCTGGGTCTCGCGCGCATCGAGGCGCACTATTTCCGCCATCGCCTGTTTTTGGGCGAAACCGAACTGCTCGACGGCGTCGAGCGCATCCGCGACATTCCCGCGACGATCGTGCAGGGTCGCTACGACATGGTCTGCCCCATCGTCACGGCCGACGAATTGGCGGCGCGCTGGCCCCAGGCGCGCTATCATGTCGTGCCCGACGCCGGGCATTCGGCCATGGAGCCGGGCATCCGCAGCCATCTCGTTGCGGCGATGGAGCGGGCAAAAAGGCTCTAGAAAAGGACTTCCCGTGACCGAGGCGGATTCGCCAGCGCGGCGCCAGCGCGACTACGCCGTGATCGGCGCGGTCGGGCTCGTCCATTCGACGAGCCATGTTTTCCAGTTCTGCCTGCCGCCGATGTTTCCGCTGCTGCAGGAAGAATTCGGCATGGGCTTCGCCGCTCTGGGCAGCGTCGTGGCGGCGTTCTATCTCGCGTCGGGGTTGGGCCAGGCCTTCGTCGGCATCTTCGTCGATCGTTGGGGCGGGCGGCGCGTCTTGGCGGCCGGCATGGCGCTGCTGGCGGGCGCCATCCTCGCGATGGCGTTCGCACCGGCCTTCTGGATGTTCCTGCCGCTTGCGGTCGCGGCCGGGCTCGGCAACTCGGTGTTCCATCCGGCCGATTTCGCGATCCTCGCGTCGCGCGTGCATCCGAGCCGCACGGGCCGCGCCTTTTCGATCCATGCGTTCGGCGGCACGCTCGGCTACGTCGTGTCGCCGCTGCTGCTGGCGGCTTTGGGCTTCTGGCTCGGCTGGCGCACGGCCCTTGCCGTGGGCGGCCTCTACGGGCTCGTTCAGGCAGCGTTCGTGTATTTGGCGCGCGATCTGCTGGGCGAGGCGGCGCCTGCAGCGGGGGCGGCCGCCAAAGAGGGCATTCGCGAAGCCGCCGCCGCGTTCGGCAAGCTGTTGGTGATGCCGTCGATGCTTGCGGCGTTCGTCTATCTGACGATGACGGCGATGTCGGGTGCCGGCGTGCAGACTTTCGCGGCTGCGAGCCTCGCCGCCATCCACGGCATCGAGTTCCGCGCGGCCACGCTCGCGGTCACGCTTTATCTGGTGGGCAATGCGGCCGGGATCCTCGCGGGCGGGTTCGTGGCCGATGCCACCGACCGGCACGACCAAGTCGCCGCCGCAGGCTTGATCGCGGCGGCCTTGCTGCTTGCAAGTTCGGTCGCCCTCGCCCCGCCTTTTGCGGTCGTCCTCGCCCTCTTCGCGGCGACCGGCATGGCGGTCGGCGTCACCTCGGCGGCGCGCGATATCCTGGTCAAGAAACTCGCCCCGCCGGGTGCCACGGGCCGCACCTTCGGGCTCGTCTATTCGGGCTTCGACATCGGCTCGATGCTGGCCCCCTTGCTGCTCGGCTGGTTCCTCGACCATGGCTGGCCGGAGGGCACGCTCTACGGCATCGCGCTCGCCTTCGCGGCGACGATCCTGGCGATCCGCGTCGTGGATTCTTTCGCGCGCGCGCGCTATCCTGCATCGCCGCGCATGTCCCCGTAGCTCAGCAGGATAGAGCAGCAGTTTCCTAAACTGCGGGTCGGAGGTTCGATTCCTCTCGGGGACGCCATTTAATTTCAATAACTTAGGTGGGTTTTTCGAGCGTCGCGTTAGAGGGTCAATTTCGTTTGTGCACCCACGGTGCACCCATGCGGAGGGATTTCGGTGCCCCCAACAGCTGTTGACATTCGACCGACCCATCGTATATCAACATGCCATACAACCCCGGTCGCTTCGGCGACGGGCGCGCGGCCCCCGAAAGGGGGCCGTTGCTTTTTGTGAATGCCTCAAACCTTTATCTATATCGACGGGTTTAACCTTTATTTTGGCGCTCTAAGAGGCACGCCATTTAAGTGGCTTGATATCGACGCCCTGTGTCGTCTCTTGTTGCCGCAGCATCGTGTCGCGAAAATCAGATATTTTACCGCAAATGTTGTTGCGAGACCGCACGATCCGCAGCAACCCGTGAGGCAACAAACGTACCTTCGGGCCTTATCGACATTTTCCAATATTGAAGTTCATCTCGGCCATTTTCTGTCCCACGAAGTAGCGATGCCGTCAGCACCGCTGCCGCCACCGCCGAATCGCCCGGCAATGGTAAGGGTTATAAAAACTGAGGAGAAAGGCTCAGACGTTAACTTGGCGTCTTGGCTTCTATGGGACGCTTTCAACGTTCCAGATTTTGAGGCTGTAGTCGTTACAAATGATAGCGACCTCGCAACGCCGATCCGAATGGTCAAGAACCAGTTGCACAAAAAGGTTGGGTTATTGAGCCCACGTGAAAGATTGAGTGCGGTTCTTCAGCCCCCAACCGTTACCTTCGTTAAGCCTATTCGAGCTGCGCACCTAGGGCTTTGCCAGCTACCAAACCAAATGAAAGATAATCACGGTACGATAACCAAGCCCGTCTCTTGGTAGGGCTGTTGGATTTACGCACGTTGCAAAACATGCAGAGTCTTTTTTGGGGTGTTCGATCATCACGCTTTGGCGCCGCCGCTTCGATCCGCAATATCCGTAAATGTTCGCGGGGCGTTGGGCTTAGCGAACATACTCCCCATGCGCCGGGCCGCTTTTGCCGCTGCGGTCGCCGCGTCTTGGCACAACGATAACCAGCTTGCGCGCGTGCGCTGGGATCGGTTCGCCCGCGAAGACGACGACAAACGAAGCCCCGTCCGTCGCCGCCTCAAGCTGGTCAAGCCGTCGATTGATGTCTCGTTTCATTCGATCCCCCTGCCTTCCGCGTGACACCGTGCAAGCCATTCCTCGACCGTAGCGCAGGGACGTGGCATTCGCGCATAGGCCCCCCGGTGGTCGGGCGGGATCGTTTCGTCGTCGTAGAAGACGTAGCGCCGCCGCTTGGCTTTGCGGGTTTCGAGCGTCGCAAGCCGCCGATCTATGCCGCCGCTCATTGCAGCACCCCGAGTGCAGCACGCGGCACGCCGGTAACGACGAATAGCGCCGCTGCCATTTCGCCAGGATGCGCCGCGCACCATGCCGCCCAACGTTTCGCGCATTCGGGTTGCGTTGCGCCTGCGACCAGCACTTGCCGCGCCGATCCTGCCGCCTGTTCGAGTGTCGAGAGTCGCTTGTCGATGTCGCGTTTCATGCCACTAGCCCTCCGTTATCTGGAAACCATTCGTAGTCGTGGTCATCCGGCACGCCGTCGAGTTCCGCCAACGTGTAAGGCTTGGTTCGAAAAGCGGGCTGGCCGTTTCCGCCCTTGACCATGCAAATTCTGATTTCGATCTTCGGCGCCTCCGGTGGAATCGAGACCCGCTCGACCTTTTCCAGACGCTTTGCAAGTCCGCTCATTGCTTGGTCCCTTGTGTGCTTTCGAGCCGCGCCAATCGCGCCTCTAGTTCGACTGTCTCAATCGCGCGGCGTTTCATTTCGAGCACGCCCGCAACCGCTGCCGCTTCGTCGGTCGTGATTTCGCCCTTGCCGGTCGCGTCAACGACTGCCGCAAGCGCAGCCAGGATGTCGGGTGCCGTCTTGATTACGGGAAGGTCGAGCCGCACGGGGCGCCCTTTCTTGGCGGGCCATATGCGCGACAAGATGATTTCCGCCGCCTTCAGATCGCCGCCCTTCGCTGCCGTCAGCACGTTGGCGAGCACGGCTTCCGCTTCCCCGTCCGCCATCGCGTCTAGGATCAGCGTCGCGGCATTGCGACTGCCTGCCGCGCGACCTGGGCCGCCCGGATTGCCGGGCTTGAAGGCTTGCGGCTTCGATTGTTTTTCGATTTTAGACGGGGACATTCGAGCGTACCTCGCAATCGTTGGCCTGAGCCCGTGAAACCCGCCCACTGAGAAGTGTAGAGTCCGCCCGAAGAGAGGAGCGGACGATGAAGAAGAGCCGGTTTACGGAAGAGAAGATCATCGAGATCCTGAAGCTGCACGC